>CAZNMY010000038.1:0-48508 GCA_964574325.1 uncultured Devosia sp.
CAATTCGATCATAGTAGCAGTGATGAAGAGCATGAGCCACGGCGAGATGCGCCGGTCCAGGAGCCGCATCGCAAGGCCGATCGTCATGAAGAGCCACGCCCTGAGCAGCGGCACGGGGAAATCGAGCAGATTGATGTCGTCGCCGGTGATGATGTTCTCCTTCACCGGCCCGGTCTTGACGGTGACGGGAGGGATGCGCCCGGCGTAGGCCTTGCGCGCGCTCTTCACCATCTCGGTGATCGAGGCGTCCTTGGGCAGGCCGAACATCATCGCGACGCGCGAGTAGTTGGAGAGGCCGCCGGTGAACAGCTTCGTACAGCGGGCGCCGGCCTTGTTGTAATCCTTGATGTTGTTGAACATCAGCGCGGGGCCGTCGCCATTGCCGAATGCTTTGCGGGTGATGGTGCCGAGCTCGCACTCCCAATCGACCAGCGCGTCGATATCGTGGATTTCGCCCTCGCGGCGGAGCGCGTCGATCCAGCCGCGAAGGTCGCCGAACGGCTTGGGCTCGTTGGAGCCGGGGGCGGGATGGGCCGCGCTAGCGTCTGATTTGGCCTCCTGTCTGGCCTCCTGGGATTTCGACTGGGATTTCTGGCTCGGCGACTGGCTGGGCGACTTGGCCATCGTTAGGCTGCTCCTCGGGTATGGAAGTCTTGCTGCGCTTCCTGATGTTCATGCCTGCTGTTCATGCTTTGACAGCCGCCGCTGCCTTGTGCAAAGGCTCACGACGAGGCTGGTGGAAGCTGCGCGTGAAACGTCGTCTCACTGCGTACAATCGAGGAAAATCATCCATGGAAGTCAAGCGCAAGCCCGTCGCATACGAAGATTTGCGGGGCTGGGTTGCAGCCTTGGACAAGGCGGGCGAGCTGGATCAGGTCAAGGGCGAGGTCGACTGGAAGTACGAGTTGGGCACGCTGACGCGGCTGGCACTGGGGCCAGGTACCGGCAAGGCGCTGATGTTCAACAACATCAAGGACTACAACAAGCCCGACAGCCGCTGCGGGCGGATGTTCGTCTCGGGCCTCGCTTCGTACAGCCGCGTCGCCATGATGATGGGGTTGCCGCGCGACACGCATCCGCGCGAACTCGTCAAGCTCGGCCGGTCCGTGCTCGAAGGTCGCATCGCGCCTCGCACGGTGAAGGACGCTCCCTGCAAGGAAGTGATCGTCAGGGGCAAGGACGTCAACCTCGACGATTTCCCGTCACCGATCTGGAACCGCCCCGACGGTGGCCGCTACATTCTCACCTACGCCGGCATCATCTCGAAAGACCCTACGACGCACGTTCACAACATCGGCATCTATCGCGGCATGGCCGCGAGCAAGAACGAAATCCCGATGCTGATGTGGCGTGCACAGAACGTCGGGCATCATGTTGCAGCCTGGCAGGCGCAGGGGCACAAGCGGATGCCGATCGCGGTCGCCATCGGTTGTGAGCCGACGTTCGGGTTCTGCGCTTCGGCGCCGATCACGCGCGGCGTGTGCGAGTACGACGTGATGGGCGCCATTCGCGGCGCGCCGATCGATCTCGTGAAATGCGAAACCAACGACCTGATGGTGCCGGCGTCCGCCGAGATCATCATCGAAGGTGAGCTGACGCTCGATCCGGCCGACTACGTGATGGAGGGGCCGTTCGCGGAGTTCACCGGCTACGTCGCCGGTGACAAGAGCCTGAAGCCCTGCATCAAGATCACGTGCATCACGCATCGCAAGAACCCGATCCTGACGGGCGCCATCGAGGGCGCGCTGCCGGGCAGCTATTCCGAGAACGGAATCTGCTCTTCGATCATGCGCGCAGGCGTCGCGTGGAACGTGCTCGACCGCGCCGGCGTGCCGGGCATCGTGGACGTGTGGTGTCCGCCGGTTCAGATGGGCATCAATACGACGGTCGCGATCAAGCAGAGCTATCGCAACCAGGCCAAGCAGGTGGGCCATGCGTTGTGGGGCTCGGCGGCGGGCCACGTGCGCTACAAGCATGTGACGGTGGTGGACGACGACATCGACATCCACGATTACGGTGCGGTCGACTGGGCCATCGCCTATCGCGTGAACGCAGGCGAGGACGATGTGCTCATCGCTCCCTCGACGTTCGGCGCGGGCCTCGATCCCTCGACGCGAAAGCGCGACCGCAATGCGGCTCAGTTCGGCACGGGCAAGTGGGCGCGCGTGCTCATCGATGCGACCATGAACCTCGACTACGATCCCGATCCGGAACTCGACGGCGCGCGTTTCCCGCCGCTGATCTGGCCTTCGGACGAGGATCGCAAGGCGGCGCACGCGCGCTGGAAAGAGTTGGGGCTGACGCCGCTCGACGAGAGGGCGCGGCGGTAGGCCCTAGTGGCCCGTCGCGCCTAAATCGCTGTCCTGGCCGGAACCGGTGACGATTTAGGCGCGACACAAGGGCCACTAGAGAAATCATGAGCCTAGTGTGGCGTTCATCGCGCTTCAATTGACTCCAACCGTGCCGCACGAACAGGTCAATTAAAGCGCGTCGCCACACTAGGCTTCCCCGTTTCAATATCGCGTCGTCAGATCGGTCAACCAGGCCGGGGACCAATCGACGAGCTTGGCCTCGACCTGCTTGTCGAAGCCGGACGCGACCATGACGCCGATCGCGATCAGAACGATTCCCAGCGCGGACTTCATCGTCTTGCCCGCGCTCATCATGCGACCGCGAAGCCGCAGCAGCGCCTCCCGCGACAAAAGACCCAACAGCAGGAGCGGGAGTGCCGCGCCTATGCCGAAGGCGAGCATCGTGAGTGCGACCTGCGGCAGATCCTTGCCTTGGGCTGCAAGCAGTGAGGCGGCGCCCAACGTGGGGCCGACGCACGGGCTCCAGACGGCTCCCAGGAGAATGCCGACGAGGAACTGACCGGAAAGGCCGGCCTGATCGACGGTGCCGAGCTTGTCGGATGCCCAGCCCGAAGCAGGACCAGCTGCAACGGCCAATTGTTCCTGCATGCGCGGCACGACAAGCACAGTTCCGATCGCGATCATGACCGCTGCGGCGCCCAATCGGAACATGCCGGCATCGAGACCGAGGGCGAAGCCGGCAGTCGCCACGAACATGCCGATGGCGACGAAGCTCAGTGCCAGTCCGGCAGCGAGTGCTGCCGGACCCAGCCGATGTTGAGAAGCAGCCGTTCCCAGGACGATCGGCAACAACGGCAGGACGCATGGCGACAGTGTCGACAGGATGCCGGACAGAAGAGCCAGGCCGAGTGTTGCAATCGTCATGAGCAGCGATCCGGTGCGTAGCTATCAGAGCGCTTTTGCCAGAAGGGCTTCGATCGCTTCCTTCTTGGTCTCGCCGGCGAGGCGGCCGATTTCCTTGTCGCCCTTGAAGACGATGAGCGTGCTCTGGGTGGTTGCTTTCAGAGCTTTCATCGCATCCTTCTGCGTATCGAAATCGATCTCGATCGTCACGAAGTTCTTGAAGCGCGCCTGCTTTTCGAGCTCTTTCAACACGACCTTCTGGGCCTTGCAGGTGGGGCACCATGGCGCCGTGACATCGACGAGAATGGGCTTGCCGGCCTTTTGCGCCTCGGCAAGCACGGCTGGCGAATATTTGCTGGCGGCGATGGCGGGAATGACAGCCGCGACCGGCAGTGCAAGGGCGAGAGCGACGAGCGTGCGGCGCGTGAACATGTAGGAAGCTCCTTGGTTGGCTACAGGCATGTGCCGCGCGTGAATGCCACGCATCGAATTTCTCGGCAGCACACGGAGGGTTCGGCGCCATGGTGTGATTCGTTACGAGATCACGCCGATGTGTTCCCCGCGTGAAGCGGGGAGGCCGGCGAATGCGCCTCGCAGTGGCACCGAGGCTTGATCCGCCGCCGGTCGCAGGGCATGAGTCACGGTCGGTTCCATCTCGAGGTGTGGCTTTCCATCATGACCCATTCCGTTCTCTGCCTGCGGCCGGAGGCCGATTTTCTGCGGATCGGCGTGGTGCCGCCCAAGGCCTTCGACATTCGCTACATGGGACCGGCCGATCCAGCGCTGGCGGCTGCGATGAAGGCCGCGGACGCGCTGGTCATTCCAGCGGTCGGGCCGAAGCTCGCGCCGGAGCTGTTCGAGGGGACCAGGCTCAAGCTGGTGCAGGTGACCGGCGCCGGCCTCGACCGGCTGGATGCCGCCACCATGAAGCGGCTCGGCATTCCCGTGGCGAATGTGCCGGGAGGCAGCAACAATGCGGTGGCGGAGTATTGCGTCGGTGCAGCGCTCGATCTCGTGCGGCGGATGTCGTGGTCGAGTGCCGAGATCAAGGCCGGCCGGTACGTCGAGTTCCGCGCGCGGATGATGGCGGACAATCTCGCGGGGCTCGACGGGCAGACCGTGGGAGTCGTGGGGCTCGGCACGATCGGCATGGCGGTGGCGGCGGCATTCGCGGCACGCGGCAGCCGGATCGTCTATTTCGATCCGAAGCCGCCGATGGCGGATGCTGCTGCGAAGGCAGGCTATGAGGCGTCGTCGCTGGAAGCTCTGCTGGCGCAGGCGGATATCGTGACGCTGCACGTACCGCTGATCCCTGCGACGGCGGGCCTGATCGGGGCTGCCCAGCTCGCTCACATGAAAACGGGCGCGATCCTGATCAATGCGGCGCGCGGCGGCATCGTCGACGAGGCGGCGCTGGCGGCGAGTCTCGGGGAGGGCCATCTCGGCGGCGCGGCGGTGGACGTCTATTCGACCGAGCCACCTGGAGCGGACAATCCTCTGTTGAACGTGGCGGGCGAGGCTGCGAGCCGACTGCTGCTGACGCCGCATATCGCGGGTGTGTCGCGTCAGGCGTCGGCGATCCTGTTCCGGTCGTCATGGGAAAACGTGGAGCGAACGCTGAACGGCGAAAAGCCGCTCAATGTGGCCATGTGACAGCGGCGATGCGCGTGCGCGCCCCGTCTCGGGCCGCTCTCGGCGGCGGTGTCGGCCCCGTGGACAGGAATGAGCGGGTTGGGTACAACCCGGCTCGTATCCGGGTGTAAACGCAGAGCCGCATCCATCGCATGAAGGCCATCATGACAGCTCGCATCTACAAGCCTGCCAAGTCCGCCATGCAATCGGGTCTCGGCCGCACCAAGGACTGGGTGCTCGAGCACGAGCAGGAAGCCGCGCGCGAGGTCGATCCGCTGATGGGGTGGACGAGTTCGGGGGATACGAAGCAACAGTTGAAGCTGACGTTCGACAGCAAGGAGGAGGCGGTCGCCTACGCGGTTCGCGCGGGCATCGCCTACACGATCGAAGAGCCTCAGCCGCGCAAGACCATCCGCAAGGCCTACGCCGACAACTTCAAGTACGGCCGCGTCGGCGCCTGGACGCATTGAGGTTCGTTCGTCATCGCCGCGCCCGGGGAGTGCCGCATTTCGTGGTTATCCGGGGCGTGGTATCGACAGCTTTCCAGCGCCCGTAGCTCAGCTGGATAGAGCACGAGATTTCTAATCTTGTGGTCGCAGGTTCAAGTCCTGCCGGGCGCGCCATTTGACCAAGCAGGATTTGAACCGGCTTTGGGCGGCAATCAAGCAATAGTCTTCGGAGACGCGTGTGCCAGGTGCATGGTGACCGCGTCAGCCACCAGAAGCTTACGAGAGTATCTGGTGGATCGTGCGTAGTACGCGGCGCAATTCGTTGGTGTCGGGGAAGCCGTAAACCGCACCTGCCTCGTTCCAGATCCGGTACAACTCCTTGTCGGACAAGTCGCGGCGCAAAATGTCCTCGATAAATGGCTTGACCACCGTTTTCTGGTGAGCATTGAGCAAACGTACGGCGTTACCCACCCACTCATCGAGTGATTTCGCCTCGGCATGGCTTCCATCCCAGAAGCATCCGACCAGATAGTCGAACTCCTTTGGTATATTCAAGCAAACCTCCTATTTCCCCGGTTTCTCGTTGCGAGGGTAGGCCGTTATCACTGTATAGCCGCGCGGCGAGCGGGTATCATTCCGGATCAGCACGCCAACTTCGTACGTGGGGCGCATGTAAGGCTCGGCAAATGCATCCGGTCGATATCCTGCCTGTCGGGTATCCGAATCGTTGCGGCAGCCAAGCTTCTTTCATTGCCCCGCTTGCAACCAGATCCACCGTTGGCGCATGCGAGTCGAGCACTCGGTTGACGAAATCATTGGCCGCCTCGAGAGAGGGGAAAGAGCCATGTGCATCCTATGCAATCGTAACAAACGGTGTATCGATCCGCATCGCTCGCAAAGTCGCGAGTAGCTCGGCGTCGCTCTTGCCGACGTGGGTTCGGATGGCATGGCCGCCGCGGGCTTCTTCCTCCGGCAGAACGACTGTGTACCGTCCTGCCCCTTCAGCTTGCGCAATTTGCGTTCCGGCGCCGGTCTCCGTCCAGCGGCCGCGATCATCACGCGGCTGGTCAGAATTGAAGCCGGCCTTGAGCGCGAGGTGCAAACGGAGGTCGGCGACCAACAGCCTGATGTAGGCGAGGCGGCATCGCAGCTCGACAAGGGCTGCCTCACGTCCTTCGCATTCGGGGCAACCAACCGGGATTGGCATTCGACACCCTTCGTAAGCATGCTGATTGGGACAGCATGAAGGATGCCGGGCGCGCGGGGATAAGTTCGGGGTTTGGATTGGGAGATCAGGGCACGAAGGCGACGCTGGACTGCGGCTGCCCCATGCTTCTGAATTACAACGTCACTTCAATGAGATACTGGTTCGCAGTTTCATCCTGTCCGGTGCGCCATTTCGGTACAAAACTGTGAACCACGGGCGCGATGCCGCCGCCCTCGGCATGAAGAGGCGGCCAAGAGGCGACGGCGTCATCGTGGCGGATTTTCCGCCGTTTCTCGCGCGTGTGCGCTGGTCGCGATGGCGGCTGCCGGCATCGGGCCGGCGATGTCGCGGGACGATCTCGTGGTGTCTTGGAATTTCACGCCGGAATGCAAGATCATCGTGGAAGATGGGGCTGGTCAGCGGGGCGGCGACCGAGACGTGGAGAGATGACCGGCGCTCAGCGGGTCAACCGGCTTTGCTCTTCATGCCGTCCCACCACGGACAGAAACCGCTACCGACCTTGAAATTTCCCGGCAGGACGTGAACCGGCTCGCGCATGCCTTCGCGCGCGGCGAGCAGGCGCTGCTCGCGGGTTTCGGCACGCATCTCCGGTGTCTGCCACGCACGATCATGGCCCCACAGGCTCGCGCCGCGCGTCAACTCGAACGGCTCCCAATTGCCGACCTCCAGTGAGCGTCCGCCCCAGCCGCACTCGAACAGGAAGCCCGAAGGCGAGTTGGCGTAGAACGAGGTCATGAAATCGTTCGAGTGGCGTCCCAGAGTGACGTTGACCGTACCCTCCTTCGCGGTTGCCAGATCGTAGCACTGGCCGACATCGTCCAGGCTGAGCGCTTCGACCATCAGGTGATGGCAGTTGTTCTTACCGAGCTGGAACAGGCCGAGGGAATGGTGCCTTTCGTTGATGTGCAGGAAGTAGCCGGTGAAGGGGCGGTGCATCCAGTCGCTGATCTCGAAGCCCAACACGTCGGTGTAGAAGGGCATCACGTCCTCCAGCCGCTCGACGCCGAGCACGCAATGGCCGAGCCCCATCGGTCCCGTGCGGAAGCCAGACATGGTGCGGCCGGGCTCGAACGGTATCGGCGAGATATCGGGGCCGTAGAACGCTTCCAACGTGTTTCCGGCCGGGTCCTCGAATACGATTCCGCCGGCCACCATCCGCTGATCGGCAGTCGATCGAGCAATCGGCCTCACCGCGACATCGGCCTTGTCCAACGTAGCTGCAAGCCGTTGAAGTGCCGCCTCGTCGGAGACCTCCCAGCCGTAGACGCAGGCGCGATCGGCGTTGGATGCTTCGACGACGATGCGTTGCTTGCGGTCGTCGACGCGAAACACGAGCGCCGACCTCGTGCGCTCGGCGAGCTGCAGGCCGAGGATGTCGCGCCCGAAATCGACCCAGTCATCGAGCTTCATTGACCTGATGCCGGCATAGCCGAAGCTGTCGATGAGCATGTCGATATTTCCCTGCGGTATTGTGGTAGCCGTTGATCGCTCGGAATATCCGGATGGCGAGGCTGTGCGAAATAGTCATCGTCGTCGCGCTCGGTCGGCAAGGGCATATGCTGATAACTCGAATCTAAGCCGCCGGCGGCAGGAAGCGAACGTCGTGGGCGGCGGAGATCCTGACGACCTCGCCGGTATCGGCGACGTTGTGAATCGCGCGGAACAAGTCGAACAGCTTGGCCGTCGGGGTCACCCAGAACAGGCACACGGCGATCGAGCCGGCGTTGTTGAAGATGCCGTGTGGAATGCCGCGGGGCATGCGCACGAGATCGCCGGGCCTGGCGGCATGCCGCTGGCCGTCCAGCAGGAGATCGAGCGCACCATCGATCAGGAAGATGTACTCGTCCTGCGTGTCGTGGATGTGGGGCGGCACGAAGCTCTCGATCGGCAGCACCGCGTGCCAGGCGAAGCTCTGCTCGGTGAGCTGTTTCGGTACATACGATTGGCCGAGCACGTTCCACGCAATTCCATCGAGACCTTGGTTTGCCGCGGTGATGCCGGGCTTCTCGAATTCGGGCAGCGCCATCATGTGTCATCTCCATCGGTCGTGGTGCTGCTGGTCCGGCGGGGCACTGCGCGCGGCGGGCTCGTCAGCTTGTCGAGCGTCGGGCGGACCAGCGGATTGTGGGCGGCAAAGAGGGGGCGGAAGGACTGCTTCGCTTCGATCAGCTCGGCTGCGTTCCAATAGCCGATCAACACGCCGGACTGCGTGATGCGCTGCTGGACGGGCGTCGTCTCCATCAGCCGGTCGGGTACGGTGGCACGCTGGCGAGGCTTTCGCGCCCAGGAAAAAAGAGCCTCGTGAAGCCGGCCACGGACATCTTCGAGTGCGGGATCGCCACCGCGATCGCACAGCTCGTGGGGATCGCTCTCGAGATCGAAGAGCATCGGCCGATAGCCCTCGGCGAGAATGTATTTGTATCGGCCGTCGAAGATCATACGCAGCCACGCATCGCGAGCCTTCGTGCCGAGCTCGATGCGGGCATCCATGAAGGAATAGTCGTACTCGCTGACGACATGCCGGCGCCAGCTTTCCGGGGCATTTCCGAACAGGAACGGGCGCAACGAGCTACCGTCGATGACGTGGGGGACCGCTGCGCCGCCGAAGACGTCGATGAACGTCGGCGCGAGGTCGATCGCCTCCACAAGCTCGCGGCACACGCTGCCGCGCGTGGCGTCCGCGCGCTCGTCGGGATCGTAGACGATGAGCGGGACCCGCACGGAAGGCTCGTGGAACAGGTCCTTCTCGCCGAGCCAATGGTCGCCGAGGTAGTCGCCGTGATCCGATGTGAACACGATCATCGTCGTGTCCATCAGTCCCTGCTCCTCCAGAAACCGGAACAGCACGCCCATCTGATCGTCGATCTGCTTGATGAGCCCCATGTAGGCCGGCATCACGGTGTCGCGCACCTCCTGCCTGCTGAAGGCCCGGCTGACGCGGTGGTTCATGAATGCATGATAGACGGGATGCGGATCTGCCTTCTCGCGCGCGTCGCGGACGACAGGCAGCGCATCGGCAGCGGTGTACATCGAGGCGTAGGGCTCGGGCACGATGTAGGGCCAGTGCGGCTTGATGTATGACAGATGCAGGCACCAGGGCTGTGCGTCCTTTCCGGCCTCGCGGATGAAATCGATCGCGCGACGCGTGATGTAGGGGGTTTCTGAGTGCTCGTCGGGAATGCGGGCCGGCCGCGCGGCGTTCTCGAGGAACCACCCGGACTGCAACGCGCCGTCGTCGCCCTCGGCGGCGTTCGCCCACTCCTCCCACGGATTGTCGCCGCCGAAGCCGTGATCGCGCAGATAGTCGTTGTAGCGCGGGTGTGGATCGTGGCCGGAATAGGGATGGATGCCGTCGTCGCGCTCGAACGGATCGAAGCCGCACTCGGAGATGCGGACGCCGATCATCGAGGTGGGATCGATGCCGAGGCGAGCCATGCCGATCGTATCGGCGCGCATGTGCGTCTTGCCGACGACCACCGAGCGCACCCCGAGGGGACGCAGATGATCGCCGATCGTCATCTCGCCGGCTTTCAGCGGCACGAAGTTCCAGCTCGCGCCGTGGGAGTGCACATAGCGTCCGGTATAGAAACTCATCCGCGAGGCGCCGCACACGGGGCTTTGAACGTAGGCGCGGTCGAAACGCACGCCGCGAGCGGCAAGCGCATCGATATTGGGCGTGTGCAGTCTGGGATGGCCGTAGCACGACAGGTGGTCCCAGCGGAGCTGGTCGCACATGATGAAGAGGACGTTGCGAACCTCGGCCATTGTCTCTCTCAATCGGCTCATCTGCGCTGTCGAACCGGATGATCGCCCGTCTGAACGCTCACTTGTTCGCACCTTCGGTCATGCCGTCCAGCCCATCCAGTCCTTCCCGCACGAGGGCGAGGGCCTGTGCCGGGTCATCGAGCGCGTGGGCGAGCAGCAGGACGACCTTGGACAGATAGAGCGCTTCCCTTTGCGGACCTGCGTCGTCAATTCCGTCCGCTACGGCTGCATACACATCCTCGAGCGTCACCTTGGTCATCTCTGTGCCATTCCTCCTGCAAGCACGGCCGATACGTGGGCGGCAACGGTCTCGCCGTTCGCCGACCTCCAACGCGCCGACACGTGCTGATCCGGCCGAATGACGTACACGGCGCCCTCATCCGCACCGTAGGCTCGCGCGACCGGGCCATCGGCTGGAAAATCGAGCACCCGAAGTGCCGGGGCTTGAAGGCGCAAGCTCTCGAACCGGGCTGCATCGCCGAACACGAGCACGTTGAAGTCGTCGCCGAAGAGATCGTGGAGGAAGCGTCCGTCATCGAGCTTGACGCTGTGCGCGACCTCGCCGGGGATCGGGCCGCACGAAAAGGCAGCCTCGTCGGGGCGTGTGATAGGGCTCGCCGCGTACGTATAGGGCGTCATGTTGCGGGGATTGGCGAATTCGCCGGCGAAGGGATGCTTCAGCGCGAGCAGCAACGCGGCATCCCGCATCAACGCCCAGCCGCGCGTCGGTGGCGTCATGAAGCGGGCGGACTTCGAGGCATTCGCGAACACGTCGAGGGTCGCGCCCCGTCGCTCCGGCGTGTAGCTGTCGAGCAGCGCTTCATCGGCCTGCCCGTTGACGACACGAGCGAGTTTCCAGCCGATGTTGTGGGCGTCGGCGATGCCGTTGTTCAAGCCGCGAACGCCGAAGATCGGTACGATGTGGGCGCTGTCGCCGATGAAGAAAGTGCGGCCATCCCGGTAGTCGTCGAGCAGCAGCGTGTTGGCGGAATAGATGCTCCACCACTCGAGCTCCCACGGCGTATCGAAGCCGATGTCCCGCAGAACGCCTGCGACGCCATCGCGAATCGAGGTCTCGCTCAGCGCATCCTCTTCGCGCTCGCCGTCGCGAAGCTGATAGTCGATCCGCCAGATGTTCTCGGGCTGCTGGTGCACCAGCACCGTGCCGCCCGGCCGGCTCGCCGGATCGAACAATGCGAACCGCTCGACCTTGTGGGGGTGATTCATCCGGATATCGGCGATGACGTAGCGGCCTTCGTAGTTCTCACCTCTGAGGCGAAGGCCACGCAGCGAGCGGACCGTGCTGCGTGCGCCATCTGCAGCGAGGAGCCAGGCGGCTTCGAGGTGATAGGCGCCGTTCGGATCTTCGATGGTGAGCTTCACGCCGTCCGGTGTGTCGTGAACAACGACGACGCGAGATTGCCAGCGCATGTCGACGAGATCGGAACGCGCGACGCCCTGGTGCAGGAACTGCTCGATGTACTGCTGCTCGAGGTTGTACATCGGGCGATATTTTTCATGATCGCCGTCGGCCATGAAGAATTCCAGGATCTGCGTTCCGCGGAAGAAGGTGCGGCCCGACAGATAGTGCAGTGAATTCTTCACGAACGGTTCGGCGACGTTCAGCGCCTCGAGAATGTGCATGGTCTGCCGCGCCAGACAGATCGCGCGGCTGCCGTCGTTGAAGGTCGATTTGGATTCCAGCAGAACGCAGGGAACGCCGTAATAGGCCAGCGTCAGCGCGGCAACCATGCCGACGGGGCCGCCGCCCACGATGGCTACCGGGAGCCGATGCGTCTGCGCCACCCGCCGATCCGGCGGCGGGAAGTGCGGGTACGTGAAGTACAGCGACTCCAGCTCACCCTTTCCCTTCGGTCTCATCTCGGCCTCGTCTGATCGGTCCGGGTGCGCTTCATGGCCCCCCCATCAGCTTGACGAGCCACAGCGAGGTGCTCGGCCAGATGATGATGATCGCGACGAGCAACAGGTTCGCGAACAGGAACGGCAGGACGCCGGAGAAGATTTCGCCGAGCGGGATGTGCGGATTGAGCGCTTTGACCGTGAACACGTTCATGCCGACCGGGGGAGACAGCATCCCGATCTCCGCCATCACGACGACGAAGACGCCGAACCAGATGAGATCGACGCCGAGCGGCTGCACCAGCGCCACGAATACGGGCACCGTCAGCAGCATCATGCCGAGCGTCTCCATCAGGCAGCCGAGAATGAGGTAGATGACGAAGATCGCAAACAGCACGCCATGCTTGCCGAAGCCGAGACTTTTGACATAGTCGGCGAGCTCGGTCGCCATGCCGGTGAAGTTGATGAAGTTGGCGAAGACGAGCGCTCCGAACAGGATGGCGAATATCATCGTCGTCGTCATCGCGCTGTCGATCAGCGCGTTGAGCAGGTTGCGCCCACCCAGCTTGCCGCGCGCCCAGCAGAAGATCAGCGAGCCTGCCGCCCCCATCGCTGCGGCTTCGGTCGCCGTGAACAGGCCCGTATAAAGGCCGCCCACGACAAGCACGAAGAGCAGGACGACGACCCATACGCGGGACAACGCTTTCATACGCTGTGCAAACGGCGTGCGCTCGCCTTTGGGACCAAGCTCCGGCTTCAGTGTCGTGACGATCGTGATCGCCAGCATGAACAGGATCGCAAGGATTATCCCGGGGCCGATGCCTGCGATGAACAGCTTGCCGATATCCTGCTCGGCGATGATGCCGTAGATGATCAGCGGCACCGATGGCGGGATCAACACCCCGAGTGTTCCGGCGGAGGCCACGCAACCCGCGCCGAAGCCCTGCTTGTATCCGAGCCTCGCCATGGGCGGCAGTGCAACCTTGCTCATCGTGGCGGCGGTTGCGATCGAGGAGCCGGAAATGGCCGCGAACATGGCGCAGGCCATGACCGTCGCATGCGCGAGCCCCCCGCGAAGATGGCCCAGGAATGCGTAGGCGGCGTCGTAAAGGTCCTCCGCGAGGTCCGCCCTGTGAATCAGCGCCCCCATCAGGATGAACATAGGCAGCACGCTCAGACCATAGTTCGACGAGACGTCGACGATCTGCTGGCTCATCATGGCGAATGCGGCTTCCCAACCGCGCATGTAGGCGAACGCCCCGACGCCGACGAACAGCATGGCGAAGCCGAGGGGCACGCCGAGGAATGCCAGCAGCAGAACGCCGGCGAACCCGAATGAGGCCGTAATCATCGGCTCGCCCCCGATATGCGCTTCCACAGCATTCCGAGCTGCACGAGCGCGGTGACGGCGGCGAGCGCCGCCATCACGTAGACGAGCGGCGCGCGCGGCCAATTGAGCACGACAGTGGAATCGGCCGATTCGATGCGCCCGCCCGCATCGACGAACAGCCGCCAGGCGATGAGCGTTACGGCGGCGAGACTGCACAGGTCGACGACGATATCGACGAAGCGCGCGAGGCCGCCCTTCACCACGTTCTCGATCAGGCTGACGGTCACGTGGCCGCGCCGGGCCGTAATCAGCGGGAGCGCGGCAAAAATCATCGTCGCCATCGCGAACTGGATGATTTCCTCCGCGCCCCTGATCGGCTGTGCAAACAGGTATCGCATGAAGACTTCGACGAATGTCAGGCCGACGATCAGCAGCATCAACACGCTGCAGACCAGACCCAACGCCAGCTCGTAGCTGCGCAGCTTGCCGGCCTGAACGACCTCCTGCGTGATCGCTTGCGGGTCGGTCGGCGAATTGCCGCTCACTTGCCACCCGCCGCAACGGTGTCGCGGTAGAATTTGAGCGCGGCCTCTCCGTCGACACCGAGCTTCTTGGCTTCGGCGATCCATTCGTCTTCGAGGAACTTGGACGCCGCTTTGAGGTCGGTGACGAATTCGGGCGAAGCCTTCACCAATTGAATCTTGAGCCTGTCTGTCGCCTCGGTGAGTGCCTCGCGTTCGGCCTTGTCGATGGCGGAGAAGCGGCGCGCGAAGTTCTCGCCCGTCAACTTTACGATCGCATCACGGTCTTCGGGCTTCAGCGCCGCCCACTTGGCCTTGTTGAAGAACATCGAGAACGACGGCGAGTTGAGGCCGCCGGGAATTTGGGTGATCGACTTGGCATATTGAAGCGTGTTGAAGGCGCGGTTGTCGGACACCGAGGTGCCGGCGAAAGCATCGACCGTACCGGCGGAAATCGTCTCGTGACTGCGCACGGCGGGCGTGGCGACGACGCCGGCTTTGAGAGCTTCCATCAGCCGGGCAGCGGTACCCGGCAATGCCCATACCTTGATGCCGGCAAGATCCTTTACCGAGGTGATCGGCGCCTTCATCGAGTAGATCTCGCCCTGCGGCAGCAGGAATGCGCCGACGAGATGCACCGACTTGTACTCGTCCGCCTTGGCGAAAAACTTGTTGTGCGTGCGCCACAGCGCGACCGACATGGCCTCCGTCGGTCCGTTGCCCCAGGGCAGGTGTGCCAATTGCACGAGCTTGATCTGTCTGGCGACGAAGCCGTTGAACACATATCCGCCGTCGACGATGCCTTTCTGTGTGGCGTCCATAACCTGCGGCGGCGGTGCCGCCGTGGTCGGCGGGATGGTGATCTTGACCCGGCCCTGCGTCGCTTTCTCCACGTCGGCGGCCCAGGGATGAAGCACGAGCACATTGAGCGGGTGCTTGGGCTGCACGAACGAGTTGAACACGAGGTTGGTCTGCTGAGCGGCCGCGGACGCTGTGTCCATGGCGAGAGCCGACAGCGCGGCGATTGCTATCCGAGCGATTTTCATTTCCATTTTCCTCCCTCGAGTTTTCTGGTCAGGCGATAACCTACTAGATCGTCACGCCGCCATCGACAGCGATGATCTGTCCTGTGATGTTTTTGGCGGCTCGTGACGCGAGAAAGCCCACCAGAGCCGCCACGTCCTCCGGCGTCTGTTCGCGCTGCATCGGAATGAGCTTGCGCACCCGGTCGTCGAATATCTCGCGCGGTGTCGTGCCGGCGCCGCCGCCTTGCCGGTCGATCATGCTGGCGCCGACGTCGTCCCACATCTCGGTCCACACGAAGCCGGGACACACCGCGTTGACCGTGATGCCGTGTGCGGCGAGGTCCTTGGCCATTACTTTGGTGAGCGAGTTCACCGCCGCCTTCGACACCGAATACGGCGGCATGAACGGCGCATTTATGATGCCGACGATCGAGGAAACATTGAGGATGCGGCCATCCTCGGCGGCGATCATGTCGGGGCTCGCGGCCTTGGCGGCGAAGAACATCCCCTTCACGTTGACGGACAGGACGCGGTCCCAGTCGGCGGCGGTGTTGTTGGTGAAGGGCAGGCCGGGAGCGCAGGCGACGCCGGCGCAATTGACGAGAACGGAGATCGGCCCGCAGCGCCTGCGGACCTCCGCGAATGTCGCGGCAATCTCCGCTTCTTGCGTGACGTCGCAGCGGAATGCGGCCGCTTCGCCCTCGCCGGCGGATTCGATCTGCGCGCAGGTGGCTGCGGCGCCTTGCTCCGAGATGTCGGCTACCGCAACGACGTGTCCGTCGCGCGCAAGCTGCCGTGCAATGGCGCGGCCGATTCCGGAGCCCGCGCCGGTAACGACGGCCACGGGCTTTGCTCGACCATCCGATCTCATTGCGTCGATCACGCGGGGTCCTCAAAAAAATACGCCGAGGCTCTTCTGAGTGAGCACCGCGTGATCGAGAAGGATCTCGCGGCGGGCAATGCGCAAACCGGCTTCAGTACGGCGCAGAACGTCGCGGCGGCATCCCGAGAAGATCTCCTGATCGGTCTCGAGATGCGAGCGCCACAGCAGGAAGTTCGATCTGGTGCCGAACTCGCCGGCAGTCTCGCCTTCTATTTCCACATTGGTGATGAAGTGGCGCGTTCGGCCGGGTGGCGTCTCCGCCCACGCACGCCCGGAATCGAGCCGCTTGACCCTATTCCGCAAGCTCGCCTTGTCTTCGTCGAAATGCGCGAGTTCTCCCGGCTTCGTGCGCTCGAGCCCGACGCCGCGCCCGATGCGGTTGGAGGCGATCGGCGCCCAATACGAGCAGTCGTCGGTGAAGAGATCGACCCAGGCGCGAAAGTCCAGATCGTCCAGCAGGCGCGCTTCGCGGCTGTAGAACTGGTGCACGTCGTGCCAGAGCTGGAGGGCGGTCAAGTCAGTCGTCATGTCCGCTCCTGCCTCAAACATTCCGGCGCGGAACGGCCGGCTCGCGCGGATCGGACATCATGCGCGACCACTGGCCGTAGAAGGCGCGCTGGTTGATCTCGGATTGCAGCTTGCCGATGCGACCGCGGAAATCCGGATGGATCGAGCGGGGATCGTCGATCTCGTCGCCGAGGCCCATCGACAGGTTCTGGCGGATCTGGCGCCCCGCATAGCCCAGCGACGCGCTCATCGTCTGCGCCCAGTTGTCGACGTCGTCCTGCTCCCAGGTGCCGCTCGTGCCGTGCCGTTGCAGGTCGTGTATGCGTACCATCTGGCGGTGTTCTGCGGGCGCCTTCTTGTCGACGAAACACCAGCTCCACGCCTCGGTCTGGGTAGGGCCGCGCGGATGCCAGACGCGCAGGTTGCCTGCCTGCCAGAGCAGCGAGACGTTGGGGAAGATCGAGCCGTGCATCGGCGACAGATGCATGCCGCGGAAATCACCGAGCCTGGCGCGCGTCTCGGGTGCTCGCGACTTTTCGTAGTCGAGGAACTCGGGCAGCGCCATCTCGTAGATCTGGTCCATGTCTTCGGCCCAACGGGTACCGAAGCCGTGCCCTCCGCCGGGGGAGATCTGGAAGCCTTCGTAGCCGTAGCCCTTCTTGCGGCGCGGCATGCCCTCGAAGCCGTTCTGCCAGGCCGATATGTGGGACACCGGCCCGTGATAGCTGTCGCCGATGAAGTTGTCGGTCGGCAGCTTCCAGTTGCAGTTGAGGCGCCACTTGTGCACGCCGGGCACGAACTCGATGCCGCCGTCGCGGCGGTCGAGGAGCATGTCGAGATACCACGCCATGTCGCCCAGGTAGTCTGCGAGCGACGGCGCATTCGCATCGAACGTGGCGAAGATCAGGCCCTTGTAGACGTCGAGGTGGGCGACGGGCACCAAGCCGTGAGCAGCCAGATCGAGGCGCTCCAGATAGGCTTCCTTGTGGGCCGGCACGAAGTCGAGCGCTCCGTCGTTGCGGAAGCTCCATCCGTGATAGGGGCAGGTGAACGTCGTCGCATTGCCCGCATCGCCGCGGCAGACACGGTTTCCGCGATGGCGGCACATATTGAGAAACGCGCGAATCTGGCCATCGGCGCCGCGCGTGACGATGACCGGATCCTGGCCCATGTAGGCGGAAATGTAGTCGTTCGGCTTGGGAAGCTGGCTCTCATGGCCCAGCAGCAGCCAACACTTGGCGAAGATTGCCTCGAGTTCGCGCTGATAGATATCCGGATCGGTGAAGATCGAGCGATCGATCTCGCCGCGCGTGAGGTCGACGAGGTGCTCGAAATGGCTGCGTTGCGAGCCACCCTTTGCAGGCACGTCCTGCATTGAACCCTCCCTGCGGCGCGTGTGACGCGATCTGGTTCGGTCGAACCAGCCCTGCCATCCACTTCGGCACCCAATCTCGGCGCCAGCGCCTGTTCGACCTGCGCATTGATCGAGGTCAATCGAAGCTGGAATTACCGATCGACACAAGCTATCGTTTTATCGGGGGCGATAAACATTGGTTTTCACATGCGGCTGCGCCACATCCAGGTTCTCGTAGCGGTCTCGGAGAGCGGCAGCCTTCGGGCCGCGGCGCGCAAGCTCGGTCTTTCGCAGCCCGCGCTCAGCAAGTCAGTGCGCCAGATGGAGAGCGATTTCCATGTGCCGATGCTCACGCGAACGCCGCGCGGCGTCGTGCTGACGGAATACGGCCGCGCGGTGCTCGTTCGCGCGCGCAGCATCGATGCGGAACTGCGCAAAATGCAGGAGGAGGTCGGCCAGCTTTCCGGCCGGATGCGGGGATCGGTGAGCATCGGCGTGGCGCCGTTGCCGTCGCTGATGATCCTGCCGCAAGTGCTGCCGCGCTTCTGCACCAAGTATCCCGAGGTGGTGGTTCGCGTCGTCGACGGCATCTATCCTACCGTTTTGCCGCTGATCCGCGAAGGCGTCCTCGATTTCACGATCGGGCCCGGACCTCCCGATCGCATAAGCGGCGAATTCGAGGTCGAGGAGTTGCTGGAGACGAAGCTGGTGGTCGTCGGCAGGGTCGGTCACCCCAATGCGAAGGCCCGGCAGCTCGCCGATCTCGCGGGCGCGCAATGGATGACGCTGGGGCCGGCGGGAGGCCCGGGCGATTATTTCGTCAACGCATTTCTCAGCGAGGGGCTGAAGGCTCCGGAAGCAATGGTGAAGTCCGAATCGTTCGCCTCTTCGATGGCTCTGTTGGAGGCGTCGGATATGCTGTCGATCCTGCCGCAACGGTTGATAAATCTGCCGCGAATGCGGGATCGGTTGCGGGCGCTATCGCTCTCTGTCCAGCTTCCGAGCGTCAAGGTCCTGCTGCTGCGCCGGCCGGGCGTGCCGTTGACGCCGGCAGCGGAAGCGCTGGCGACATACATTCGCCGACGCGCCAATGCGATAGGGAGGGGCGATCGCCAGGACTCAAGCGGGTCTGATGAGCGGTACTGACTAGCGGGACTGATAACCTGCGGTGCTCGCCCCTTGCATCCGGATTTCTGGCGATGTCGGGACGTCTGCCCCAGAACATCTCACCAAGACCAATTTTTCTGGGTGGAACATCAGATGCAGCAACCGCTGGAGGTGCCGGTCCTCATCGTAGGTGGTGGCGGCTGCGGGCTCTCTCTCTCGATCTTTCTGGCCGACCTCGGGGTGGGCTTTCTGACGGTCGAGCGCAATGCCGTGACGACGGACCACCCGCGGGCGCACATCCTCAACCAGCGTACGATGGAGATCTTCCGTCAGCACGACCTCGCCGATCTCGTCTATGCCAGGGGTGCGAAGCTCGAGGAGATGGAGCGCATCGTCTTCATGACGTCGCTCGGGGGCGACGGGCCGCTCGACCGCCGCATCATCGGCAGTCTCGACGGGTATGGCGGCGGCAGTCTGCGCGAGCGCTACGAAGCGGACAGCGCCAGCCGCGCGACGAACTTGCCACTGAACCTTCTCGAGCCACTGCTGCGGCAGGAGGCCGACAAGCGGGCACCGGGATGTGTTCGCTTCCACCACGAGCTGGTGTCGTTCGAACAGGATGACGCCGGCGTCACCGCGCGCATCCGCGATCACGACGCCGATCGCGAGTATCTGGTCCGCGCACGCTTTCTGATCGCGGCCGATGGCGGCAAGACCGTGGGCCGCACTCTCGGCGCAGAGTTGATCGGTCCGCGTCGTCTGCGCAAGATGGTCAACACCTACTTCACCGCCGACCTGTCGCCGTGGATCGACGACGACGGAGCGCTCATCACCTACTTCATCAATCCGGACGGTCATGGGCAGTGGGCAGGCGGCGGGCTCGTCAAGACCGGGCCGACACGCTGGGACCGCCACTCCGAAACCTGGGTCTTCATGCGCGAGTTGCTGCCGGACGATCCCGACGTGATCGACGATGAGAATGTGAAGTCGCGGATCCGGGAATTGCTGCGGCTGCCCGATCTCGACATCGAGGTGCACATGATCGGCCGCTGGGACGTGCAGGGGGTTGTCGCCCGGCACTATCGCTTCGGCAGGGTACTGCTGGCTGGAGACGCGGCGCACCGGCATCCGCCGGTGAGCGCATTGGGCCTCAACACGGCTGTCGGCGACGCGCACAACCTCGCCTGGAAACTGGCGCTGATGATGACGGGGAAGGCGAGCGACGCGCTGCTCGATACCTATGAGAGCGAACGCCAGCCGGTCGGTGCGCGCGTCTCCGAATGGGCGCTCAACGGATTTCGCATGCGCAGCCTCATCGACACCGCGATCGGGCTCGCGCCGGGGCAGAGCGAGGCCAACCGCGCCGCGTTCGAGCGGCTGTTCTCCGACACCGCGGGAGGGGCTACGGCACGGGCGATTCTGGCCGAGGCGATGCACATCCAGCGCATCGGTCCGCAGGCGCACGACATGGAGATCGGCTATTCCTACGAGCGTGGCGCTCTCTTTCCCGACGGCACGCCGCCGCACGAGCGCGATCCGCTGGCGGGAATCTACCGGCCTACGACCAGGCCGGGAAGCCGGCTGCCGCACGCATGGGTCACACACCGGGGCGACCGGCGCAGCACACATGACCTGATTCAGTGCGGCAGCTTTCTTCTGCTGTGCGAGAATGATGTTTGGCGTGATGCCGCGCGCCGTGCAGCGGAGCTGCTCGCCGTTCCCATCGGTATTGCCGCTATGGGCTGCGACGACGGCTGGCAGGACGCGCAAGGCGACTGGCGGCGGCTGTGCGAAGTCGATCCGACCGGCGCCGTGCTCGTCCGGCCCGACGGGCATGTCGGGTGGCGCCGCATCGAAGCCCCCGACGATCCCACTGCGGCACTGGTTGCTGCAGTGCGCGCCGTGCTAGGCGGAACGGCCGTGCAATAACCCCGCGTTATCGCCGGACTGAACGCCGCTTCTCCCGTGAATTCATTTCGTGCGGCTAGCCTAGCCGCACTCGAACAAGAAAAGCCGAGACATGACCCGGGTCCGCAACGTCCTCTTCATCATGTGCGATCAGCTACGCTGGGACTATCTGTCCTGCAGTGGCCATCCGCATCTGAAGACGCCCAACATCGATCGCCTGGCGAAAATGGGGGTCCGCTTCGACCGGGCTTTCGTCAACGCGCCTGTCTGCGGCCCCTCGCGCATGAGCTTCTACACCGGGCGCACGGTGTTCTCGCATGGTGCGACCTGGAACTACGTGCCGTTGCCGATCAGTGAGTTCACGATCGGCGATTACCTCATGCAGCAGGGCGTTCGCGTGGCGGTCGCGGGCAAGACGCACATCACGCAGGACGCGGCAGGTCGCGCGCGGCTCGGCCTCACACAGCATACCGACATCGACCTCATCGTGTCGGAAGGCAACATCGAGCCGTGGGAGCGCGACGACGGCATCCATCCGCCGAAGGTCGACAAGCGCGGGCTCGCCTACAACCAGTGGCTCAACAAGCTCGGCTACGACGGCGACAACCCCTGGGACACGTGGGCGAATGCCGGCGAGGGCCCCAACGGCGAGATCCTCTCGGGCTGGGAGTTGCGCAACTCGACCTATCCCGCGCGCATCAAGGAAGAGCACTCCGAGACGCCGTACATCACCAATCGCGGCATCGAGTTCATGACCGAATGCGGCGACAAGCCGTGGCTGCTGCATCTCTCCTACATCAAACCGCACTGGCCCTACATCGCGCCGCGTCCCTACTTCGGCATGTACACGCGCGATCACATGCTGCCCGCGATCAAGCACGAGCGCGAGCGCAAGGACCCGCATCCCGTCTACAAAGCGTTCATGGACATGGAGATCGGCCAGTCGTTCGCACGTGACGACGTTCGTGACGCGGTAATACCGGCCTATATGGCGCTCACGAAGCAGATCGACGACCATCTCGGCCGCGTGCTGGCGTGGCTCGAGAGTTCTGGCCGGATGAAGGATACGATGATCGTGTTCGGCTCCGACCACGGCGACTATCTCGGCGATCACTGGATGGGCGAGAAGGAGCTGTTCCACGAGCCTTCCGTGCGCGTGCCTTTGATCATCGTCGATCCCGACCCGGCAGCAGACGCTACGCGCGGTACTGTCCGCAGCGAGCTGGTCGAGGCGATCGACCTCGTGCCGACGTTCCTCGATGCCTACCAATCGAAGGTCTCGCGGCACCGTCTCGAAGGCCGCTCGCTGCTGCCGATGATTCGCGGCGCCAAGATCACGGATTGGCGCGACGCGGTGCTCTCCGAGCTCGATTATGCATTCTACGAAGCGCGGGAGTTGACCGGCAAAGGTGCGAACGATGCGCGTGCCTTCATGCTGCGCACGACAGACTGGAAGTACGTCTTCTACAAGGGCTATCCCGCGCAGCTCTTCGATCTGCGCAACGATCCCTCGGAGTTCGTCGATCTGGGCCGAGACGCCGGCTTCGACGGTGTACGCCGCGAGATGCACGACAGGCTGCTCGAGCGGCTGACCGATCGGCGCAACCGCATTACCACCGACGACGCTTGGGTTCTCGGTGCACGGAACCGCGAAATGGCGGCAGGCATCGTCATAGGGCGCTGGTGAGGAGCACGGTGATGGACGGCGCACGGCATAAGGACATCGACGGCCAAGAGATCATCGCGCGTGCGGCCGATATCGCGGGGAGGCTCACCGCGCGGGGGGCTGCGGCCGAGAAGGCCGGCCGCTTGCCGCAGGAGACGATCGACGAGGTCGTCGCCGCCGGTATCATGCGGCTCGCCGTGCCGTCGCGATACGGCGGTCTCGAGCTGCCGTTCCCGGTGATCCCGCAGGTCTCGCGCATGCTCGGCCGCGGCTGCCTCGCGACGTCGTGGACGATGGGCATCCTGCTGCAACACAACTTCCAGCTCGGCTATTGGCCGCTGGATGCGCAGGACGAATTCTGGGCGAAGGGGCCCAGCCAGTTCGCACCGGGCTATATCGTGCCGGCGGGAAAGGCGGTGAAGGTCGATGGCGGCTGGCGCCTCACGGGGCACTGGCGGATGGGCAGCGGCTATCCACACGGCGACTGGATACTGCTGGGTTCGCCCGAGGTCGTGGATGGAACGACCGGTCCGCTGCGTCGCTTCGCACTTCCCGTTGCCGATTGCACACCGCAGAACAACTGGCAGGTCTCGGGGCTCGCGGCAACGGGCACCTGGGATTGCCTGCTCGACGGTGTGTTCGTGCCGGACCACCGGTCGTTTCGCTCCGCATCGTTGCTCGACGCGACGGCCCCCGGAACCGAGGTCAATACCGGTCCGCTGTGGCGCATTCCGCTGTTGTCGTTCTACTACCCCAATATGTGCGCCATGATGCTGGGCGCGGCCGAAGGCGTCGCCGCGCTCGTAACCGAAAAGCTCAAGTCGCGTGTGCTCTCCTATGGCGGCGCGCGGGCAGCCGATCTCGTCACCACCCAGGGTCGATTGGGCTCTGCTTACGCGCGGCTCAATGCTGCGGCGGCTCTGTTGTCCAGCGAGTGCGAACGGGTCTGGGCAACGGCGCTTTCAGGCGAGCCGTTCGACATGCGCGACCGCGCTGCTGCGCGTGCCAATTGCACCTGGATCGCGAAGATGTCGCGTGAGGTCGCCAGTGAGATGATCGAGTTCTCGGGAACCGCCTCGTTCCAGAGCGACAATCCCTTGCAGCGCTTCCACCGCGAGATCAGCGTGCTCGCGAGCCACGCGTTCTACGACGTCGATCGCATGAACTCCGTCTACGGGCAGGTGCTGCTCGGGCAGCAGCCTCCGCCGGGTGAACTCGTCTAGAGATCGAGCGATTGGGAGGATGACATGACGACAATCGCCATCACCGGATGTGCAACCGGGATCGGGGCTGAAAGCGCCCGCATCCTGCGCTCACGCGGCGCCCACGTGACGGGTTTCGATGTGGCCGATGCATCGGGTCTCGTCGATACATACATCCCGCTCGATCTGTCGGACCCGAAGTCGATTGCGCGAGCGGTGGATGCCGCAGCGGGAAACTTCGATGCACTGTGCAACATTGCCGGACTGCCGCCGAAGTCGGGATCGCTGTCGGCCGGGCGCATCCTGAGCGTCAATTTCATCGGCACGCGCCACTTCACGCAGGCGCTCCTGCCGAAGCTCGCGAAGGGGGCGTCGATCGTCAACATGGCTTCTCGTGCAGGCTCGCGATGGCGGGAGAATCTTCCGCAGGTCAAGGCACTGCTTGCGCTCGACGACAGTGTGGAACTGGCGGCGTTCTGCAAGGCGCAGGCGATCGACGACGTTCGCGCCTACGATCTCTCCAAGGAGGCGATCATCGTCTGGACCCTGGCGCAGTCCGAGCCCCTGCTGAAGCGCGACGTGCGCATCAACTCGATCAGCCCGGGCGCGATCACCACGCGCATCTACGACGATTTCATCAATGCGTTCGGCGAGCGGGCAACGAGGCAGATCGCGCGGGCCGGCCGAGCGGGGAAGCCGGAGGAGGTGGCCGAGCTGGTCGCCTTCCTGGCATCGCGCGCGAGTGCTTGGATCAAGGGCGTCGATATCAACGTCGACGGCGGCAAGGGAGCGTTCGCCATGTGTGACGCGTTGGGTCTGACCCTCCAGGAGGGCGATGCATGACCACGTTTCCGGCCCCCGACGTCATCCCCGAAATCGACCTCGATCCCTTCACCGAGGATACATTGCGCGATCCGGCCCCCTTCCACGCTCA
The DNA here is from genome assembly GCA_964574325.1 of uncultured Devosia sp. Lineage (GTDB taxonomy): Bacteria > Pseudomonadota > Alphaproteobacteria > Rhizobiales > Hyphomicrobiaceae > CAMDPA01. Next base: position 24,587 of record CAZNMY010000038.1, read on the forward strand.
GTTGCGCGAAGCGGGGTGCGTCGCCTGGCTCGCCCGATACGGCATCTATGCGACAGGACGGTTCGAGACGGCGGGCGAAGTGTTGTCGGACTGGAAGCGGTTCACGTCGTCGCGCGGTGTCGGGATTCTCGATTTCGCTAAGGCCGAGCCGTGGTGGCGCGAGAAGGCGGTGCTGATCGAATCAGATCCGCCGCGCCACAACGAGATCCGCGCGCTGGTCGGCCGCGTTCTGGCTCCCAGCAGCGTCGCCGCCTTCAAGGACGATTTCACGGCGCAGGCGCACTCCCTGCTCGATCGACTGCTCGACAGTGCCGAGATCGACGCCCATCGCGACATTGCGGAGGCATATCCGCTCAAAGTGTTCGGCGATGCCTTGGGCATCGATGCCGACCATCGCGAGCAGCTGCTGAGATTCGGCGACATGGGCTTCAACAATTTCGGTCCTCAGAACGCGGTGCTCGAGAAGTCGATGGCGGTCGGGCGGGAGGCAGGCACAGTCGAGTGGATGATGCAGCGCACCCGGCGCAGCGCTGTGCGCGAGGGCAGCATCGGGGCGCGCCTGCACGCACTTTCGGAGAGCGGCCTGCTGACCGCTGCCGAAGCCTGGAACGTGATGCGCGGACAACTCACCGCAGGCGTCGATACGACGATCACGGCGCTCGGCCATGTGCTGTTGTGCCTCGCCCGCAATCCCGCGCAGTATCAAGCGCTGCGCGCTGATCCCAACCTCTCCTCCAGCGCGTTCGAGGAAGCAGTACGGCACGCATCGCCGTTGCAGTCGCTGTTCCGGACGATAACGGCCGATACGAGCATCGGCGGCCAACCGGTTCGCGGCGACACCAAGATCATGGTGTCGATCGCGGCTGCCAACCGCGATCCCGAACAATGGCAGAAGCCGGACGATTTCGACCTCAGCCGCAGGACATACGGTCACCTCGGGTTCGGCCGCGGTGTTCACACCTGTGTCGGCATGAACATCGCGCGGCTCGAGGTCGGGTGCATGTTGCAGGCCCTCGTGGATCGCGTCGTGGGGATGGAACCGGCAGGAGAGGCGCGTCGCGGCGTCAACAACACCGTCATGAAGTACGAGAGTATTCCTGTCCGCATTCAGGCAGCGTGAAAGGACGAGACGCCATGGCGAACACGCGCACCAGGACTTGCGCCTGCGACCTTCACTTCGTCGGAAGCATTCCGCTGAGCAACGCCATGGAGGTGATGCAGACTCTCTCGGCGCGCTTCGGGCCATGGCTGCCGCGCATCCCTGACGGGGAGACGGGCGAGCGCACCAACTGGATACAGTACCAGGAGGACGTGATCGCGCGGCTGCCGGGAGCGGAAAAGGTAGGCGGCACGGGCGACATGCGCAGCGGCACGGCAAAGCGCGCGCACACGGGCAAGTTCCGCATTCCCGCCGGCACCCGGCTGACAGCCGACATGCTCGGTGATCTCGGCTATGCGCGTGCGGCGATCGAGTCCTACAACGACTATGCGACCTTGCGGTCGAACGGGGCGATCGCCGGGGATTGCCGGTACATGGTCGCGCTTCCGTCGCCCTACAATGTGATCAGTTTCTGCGTCATGCAGGAGTCCGCTGCCGCGATCGAGGCGATCTACGAAAGGCAATTGATCTCTGAACTCGACAAGATTCTCGATGCGATCCCGCACGAGGAGCTCTCGTTGCAATGGGACGTCGTGCATGACCTGCAGGCGTTCGATATCGCGTCGCTCGATGCCGCGGTCGCCTCCGGACGCATTCCGTCGGCCGACTTGCGCAAACCGTGGTTCACGCCGGCCAAGCAGGGCATCGTCGACCGTCTGGTTCGGCTCGGCGATCTCGTGCCCGCGGACGTCGAGTTGGGCTATCACCTTTGCTACGGCAGCTATGGCGGGCGGCATTTCATCGAGCCCGAGAGCATGGCGGCGATGGTGGAGCTGACCAATGCGGTGCTCGCGGGATTGAAGCGGAGGATGGATTTCATCCACATGCCCGTGCCGGTCGAGCGCGACGACGATGCCTACTTCGCACCGCTGGAGAAGCTGAAGCGGCCGGCAGGTCTCGAGGTGTACCTGGGCCTGATCCACGACAGCGACGGCGTTGCCGGCACGATGCGCCGCTACGATGCCGCGCGCCGGCACTGCGAGGGCTTCGGCGTCTCGACCGAGTGCGGCTTCGGCCGGATGAGCGCGCAGGCGATGCCGAGCATGATGGCGACGCACGAGCAGGTGATGCGCGCAATCGAAGCAAGGAGCGCCTGAAGATGCCGGCCGCGCCGCACTGCTCGATCGATTTCTACGCCGAGACGACGATCGCCGATCCCTTGCCTTGCTACCGAGCCATGCTGGAGGCGGGTCCCATCGTCTGGCTCCCGCGGAACGGTCTGCACGCGATCACGCACTTCGCGGAGCTGACTGCCGCGCTGCGCAACACGAAGGTGTTCATCTCGGGAAAAGGCGTGTCGCTGGACGAGGAGGTGAATGCCAAGCTGATCGGCAGCACGCTCAACTCAGACCCACCCATTCACGACGAGACGCGTGCGATCACGGCGACGCCGCTCATGCCGAAGGGGCTCGAAGCAGTGCGGCCGCGGATCGAGGCCGCTGCGATCGAGCTGGTGGAGCGCATGGTCGCGCGGGGATCGTTCGATGCCGCTGCCGAGCTGGCGCCCTATCTTCCGCTGAATATCGTGCGCGATCTCGTCGGCCTTTCCGAGCAAGGTCGCGAGCGTATGCTCGACTGGGCCGCAGCGACATTCGAGCTGATGGGGGATTGCCGCGACCGCCGGGCAGGTGCTTTCGCCGATCTGGTTCAGCTTCGCGATTACCTCGATACCCACGCCACGCGCGACAAGCTGGCGCCGGGCGGACTGGCAGCGCGCATCTTCGACATCGGCGACGCCAAGGGCCTGATGCCCGAGCACTGCGCGCAACTGATGCGCGACTACATAGCGCCGAGCCTCGACACGACGATCTCGGCCATCGGCTATGCCATCGCATTGTTCGCGCGATATCCGGAGGAATGGGCGCGGCTGCGCGCGGAGCCTTCCCTGATCGGCAATGCCATCGAGGAAGTCGTGCGCCTCAACTCGCCGATCCGCGCCTTCACGCGATACGTCGCCGAAGACACGGAGGTGGCGGGCGTGGGATTGCGCGCCGATACGCGCGTTCTGATGGTCTACGGAGCCGCCAACCGCGATCCGCGGCGCTTTCCCGATCCCGATCGCTTCGATATCGGTCGCAATGTCCGCGGCCACGTCGGCTTCGGTCACGGCGTTCACACCTGCATGGGGATGCATCTCGCGCGTCTCGAGATGACGTGTCTGTTCAAGGCGCTGCTGGCCCGGGTCGAGCGGTTCGAGCTGACGGGGCCGCCGCGCACGGTGCTCAACAGCACCATCCATGCCTACGCGAGCGTGCCCGTGCGCGTGCACTGACGGCCTGAGCGCTCTGAGCGATCTGGGTGGGCTGCAGAGTGAAGCGGCATCACCTCGGTGGCGAACGCATCGAGGCCCTCGATCATCGGGTGGAAGTGCAGCATCAGCGTCGAAACGCCGATGGCTTCGTAACGCTCGATGCGTTCGGCGATGCGCTGGGGGGAGCCCAGCAGGCCCGCGCCGAGCGCCTTTGCCGAAATCAACGCGAGACGGCTCTGCTTGCCATAGGCTTCGAGGGCGAGTGCACGGTGATGCGCTTCCTCGTCGGTCGGCGCGCACAAGACGTGGCAGGAGATACCGAAGCCGAGGTCACGATCGTGGCGGGCTGCCCGGCGTCGCATGTCGCCGATCTCGCGTTCGATCTGCGCGAAATTCTCCTCGTAGCGATCGATGCCTGGGCCGACCGGTACGAACCAGACATCGCATTCCCGCGCCACGATCTCCTTGCCGGCCTCGTGGCGGCTGGCAGCGTAGATCGGTGGGCGTGGGTGTCGGGCGGGGCGGTTGAGGAGCCTCGCGTCCTCGACCTGGTAGAATTCGCCGCGATGGGTGAAAGAGGGCTGCTCCCACAGCCCTTTGAGCACGCGCACGTACTCGTCGGTTCTTCTGAAGCGTGCAGTCTCGTCGTCGATGTAGCCGTTGTTCGAGAACATATCGAACTCTTCGCGCCACCAGCCCGAGACGATGTTGACGGCGGAGCGCCCGCCGGAGATCCGGTCGAGGGTGGCGAGCATCTTGGCAGCCACAGTCGGCTGAATGATGCCTGGGTGGAGGGCCGGCATGATGTGCATCTTCGTCGTCGATGCTGCGAGTGCGGCTGCCAGCATGAAGCAATCGGGGTCGTTGCCGAGCCAGCGCTGAGCTATCAGGGTGAGGTCGAAGCCATGGGCTTCTGCACGCCTGAGGGTGTCGAGCGCAAAATTCAGCGCGAGGTCCGGCTCGCCTGCGCGTCCATGGGTGGAAAGCTGCTCGGCGGCTGCATCGAGGGCGGGTTCGGGTTGAACGGTATTGGGGAGCGGTGTCCAGATTCCGAAGCGCATCGCAGCTTTCCTCACACCCGAATTGACGAACCCGAGCCGAGCCGTCGCGATCAGGCCCGTGCCCGCCTCACCGCTTCACCACATCACCGTTCCGCCATTGGGATGGACAATCTGTCCGGCGATGTAGGAGGCGCGTTCGCTCAACAGGAAATCGACGACGGCCGCGACTTCCTCGGGGCGGCCCAACCGCTTCATCGGAATGCGCTCGCGGTAGTTTTCCAATCGACTGCGCACTTCTTCTTCCGTACCCACGCGCAACATCGGGGTATCGATGGGCCCGGGGCCGACTGCATTGATGCGGATGCCGCGCGACGTGAACTCCACCGCCATGGCCTTGGTCATCGAATAAACGGCTGTTTTCGCTGTGCAGTATGTGGCGAGCCCAGGCACGCCAATGACGGAAAAGTCGGACGCGCTGTTCACGACGGCGCCCGATCCGCGCGCCAGCATTTGCGGCAGCACAGCCTGGCTGACGAGCAACGTGCCTTTCACGTGAGTTGCGATCACGGCGTCCCAGTCCTGTTGGGTGATACTGTCGATGCCCTGCCGGATATTGATCCCGGCGTTGTTGAACAGACCGTGGATCGCGCCGAGCTCGCGGGTGACGCGTTCAACCATCGCGACGACGGAGGAGCGGTTCTCGACGTGGACCTCGACAGCCATCGCTCTTCCGCCTGCGGAGACGATGCGAGCGGCAGTCTCCTCGGCTCCCTGAAGATCGCGGTCGGCCACCGCTACGGCACTCCACGCGGCAAGGCGCAGTGCCGTCGCCGCGCCGATGCCGCTGGCAGCGCCCGTGATGAGAGTCGTGCTGGACGCTTCCATCAGAACAACCTCTCGCCGCCGCTGATCCGCAAATCCTGACCGGTGACGAAAGATGCATCATCACTGAGGAGGTAGAGAGCGGCGGCTGCGACCTCCTCGACATCCGGCAGGCGTCCCATCGGTGCGGCCTTGCCTCGCGCTGCGAACCGGTCGCGGGTGTAGACGTGCTGCGGCATCGGCGTATCGACGAGGGTGGGCGAAACCGTGTTCACCCGAATGCCTTCAGCGGCGAGTTCAGCGGCGAGGCTGCGCGCCAATCCGAGTACGCCTCCCTTGCTGGCGATATAGTCGGCCGCATTCGGACCGCCGCTGCGCGCCAGCATCGAAGCGAACATCACGATACTCCCGCGCCGGTCTCTCCGGAGGTACGGCAGCACGGCTTGGACCGTCAGCATTGCGCCCGTCACATTGACGGCAAACGTCCGGTCGAAGTCGGCTTCCCGGATCTCGAGAAAGGGTGCGTTGATCATGATGCCGGCGCCCGCCACGAGACCGGCGATGCCTGCCGATGCCGTTGCGGTGTCCTCGGCGGCCTTTCGAAGAGCAGCGGCATCGCGCACGTCCACAGCAGTGAACGACAGCCTGTCGCTCTCCTCGCTGGCAAGCATTCCGGGCTTCAGATCCCAGGCTGCGACGTTGCTGCCCGCGGCCAGAAGTCTGCGGGCGATGGCGAGATTGATGCCGCTTCCAGCACCGGTGACCACATAGGCACGGCCGGACGTGTCGAGCCCTGGCTGCCGCTGATCCGACACGTGAACCTCCCTCCACTCGATCGCGCCACTCCCATAGGGGCGGACGCGCGTCACTCACGGCGCAATGTGATCCGATGCGACCGTGAGATACCATGTTGCCAGTTCCTCACGGGTCGGGAACCAGACATCGTCCTTGGCCTTCACGTAGGCGAGGAACTCCGCGAGCGCGGCGATCCGGTGTGGCTGGCCGATGACGTGCGGATGCAGGCCGAAATTCATGATGCGGCCCGTCTTCGCGCCTTCCTTGTAGAGCTGATCGAAACACGCCTTCAGCATGTCCACGCCCTCGCGTGTCGAGGCGCCGCCACGGGCAAACATATTGAAGTCGTTCACGTCGTTCGAATAGGGAACGCAGACGATGGGGCCATTGACGGTGTCGATCAGGTAGGGCTGCTCATCGTTGAGATAATCGCAGTAGGCGATGATGCCGAGTTCCTTGAGGATCGCCGGGGTATGCCGTGTTCCTCTGATCGCAGATGAAAGCCATGCTTTCGCCGGGCGCCCTACGATCGATCGATAGATCTCCAGCGTCCGTCGGATGACCTTGCGCTCTTCGTCCGGCTTGCCCGCGTAGTAGGTGAGCAGATCGTTCTGCGCCCAATTGTGCGGCACGAGTTCCCAGCCACGGCCGACGATCTCGTCGAAGATCCGGCGGCGCTCCATCGCCAGCAGGCCGTTGAACGTGCACGAGGGAGCGACGCCGGCCTCCTCGAACGTCTCGATCATCCGCCAGATGCCGATGCGTTGGCCGTACTCCCGCCAGGTCCAATTCGCCGTGTCCCAGACATCGCCGGGAAGCGGATGAGGAATCGTGGCGGGGCCGCCGGCAAACAGCGGCTCTTTCTGACCGGGCCGGTCCTGCTCCCAGTACTCGATGTTGATCGTGGGAATGACCGCCACGCGCGCCCCGTCGGGGAAACGAAGCGGCTTGCGGTCGGGCAGCGGCACGAACCGGTAGCTCGATGGGTGGATGCTATCCATGAAGCCTAAGCTCTCCGGGGAAAATGATCTTCGCAGATCCACCGTGCGACAGCCGTCAGTCGCTCGTCGCCATGCATCGGGCCGAGTATCTGCAGTCCCAGCGGAGCGTCCTCACAGGTGAAGAGCGGCAGGCTGATGGCAGGGCAGCCGAGGATCGAGGACGCCTCGTTGAAGACGGCGCTGCCCTGGTCCATCCCAACCGGCGCGGGCCCCGGCGAGCCGAGCGTGATGAAGCCGTCGCACCGCTTGGCGAGTTCGTCGTGAGCCAGCCTGAAATGCTCGCGGTCGACGAGCGCTGCGCGGTATTTTTCCTGGCTGGTGTTGTCGCCTTCGGACAGGCCTGCCTTCAATCTCGGCGGCAGCTTCGTCTCGTCGTAGTCCCGATAAGAGAACAGCGGCCATCGCATCTCGAAGCGATAGAGAGCCGCCCAGAGATGGGGCGACGTCGCATGGATGCGCTCGTAGGCCTCGATCGCCGGGTCGTCTTTCCGCCCGTAGATCTCGACGCCATCGGCCTGCAGCGCCTTCACGCGCGCCTCGAAAAGGGCCTTGGCGGGTTCGGGCGTGACTGCCCAGCCGGCGGTATCGAGCCTGATGAGGCGCGACGGTTTCAACGGCTTGGGCGGTTCGGCACCGCCGTAGAGACCTGGATATCCGGGATCACCGCCTGCATGTCGCGCAGCGTACCGCGCTGTGATCCACATGTCGGACAGCGAGCCGGCGATCACCCCGAGATGGTCCATGCTGTGAGCGGCGGAGTAGACGCCTTGTCGATTGATCGCGCCGAACGTACCCTTCAGTCCGTAGACACCGCAGAAGCTCGATGGGCGTATCGTGGACCCCCGCGCATGCGTTCCGAACGACATGGGCACCATGGAGGCGGCGACGGCAGCGCACGAACCGGAGGAGGAACCCCCCGGCGTCCGGCTGGTATCGAACGGGTTGCGCGTATGGGAGGGATCACCGCCGCCCAGGCAAACCGTGACGTTCTTGCCGACGGGCACCGCGCCGCCCTTCTTCATGAAGTAGACCACGGCTGCGTCGCGAATGGGCCGGTTGCCCCTGAACAGATCCGATCCGTATTCGGTCGGCATATCGCACGTCTCGATCAGGTCTTTTATGCCGATCGGCATTCCATCGACGGGGGAAAGCGCGCGGCCCGCCTTGTAGCGCGCCGTGGAGTCGTCTGCGCGCTTGCGTGCGCCGGTCGGATCGAGGTGAGCCCACGCCTTGATGGGGCCGTCGATGTCCGCAATCCTCTCCAGGCAGGCTTCGAGATAAGCGCGCGGGGTCTGGGCGCCCGAACGGAAACGCTCCACCGCGTCATGAAACGTGAGCATCTTGTGATGACGAGCATCGTACTTGCCAGCCGGACGGGTGGAATCGGCCATACGAAAAATTCCTCCAGCTATTGAAATGCCGTTTCACTGCGAGCAATCCTATGCGAACAGTAGCGCCGGGGGAAAGAGCAAATGTCGAGCCTTTCGGGAATGAAGGTCCTGGTCAGCGGCTCCGGTGGCGGCATGGGCCGGAGCCATGCCGTGCTGCTGGCCGAACGCGGTGCGGACGTCATCGTGCACGACATCAAGGCGGCGGGTGCGATGGAGACGGCGGAGATGGTGCGCGCCGCCGGGCGCCGGGCCGAGATCATCATCAGAGACGTCAGGGAAACGTCCGCTTGGCAGAGCGACATCATCGAGGCGGTGACGAAGCTCGGCGGGATCGACGTACTGGTCAACAACGCGGGCGTCGGCGGGAAGCGACGGCTGATCGAGGATATCGACGAGGCGATCTACGACGAGATGTTCGGGGTGCAGGTCAAGTCGGCGTTCTTCGCCACGCAAGCAGTGATACCCGCTATGAAAGCGCAGCGGCGCGGGCGGATCGTCAACATCTCTTCGATCTATGCGATGGGCGGCAATACGACTGCCTCTCACTATGCAGCGGCCAAGGCCGCGATATCCGGTTTCACGAAATCCTGGGCCCGCGAGCTTGCGCCCTTCGGTATCAAGGTCAACGCCGTCGCGCCGGGCTTCGTCGACACCGAAATGACGAGGGGCTCCAACACACCCGAGATCATCGCCGAGCGCTCGAAGCGGATGCCGCTGGGCCGCTTCGTGGAGCCGGTCGAGATTTCCTATGTCGTAGCCTGGCTCGCCTCACCGGAAGCCGAGATGGTCACGGGGCAGGTCATCAGTCCGAACGCAGGAGAAACGATCGTGGGATATTGAATCATCTGTAGAGGCTCTGGCGTATTGCGCGCTCGGGGCGGCAGCTTATGATGGCCTTGAAAAGCCAACGCCAGAAGAGTGTGGCAGGGAGGAAACCGGAATGAGAAATTTGGATAGAAGGTCCGTTCTCGCAGGCTCGGTCGGGAGTGTCGCTCTGATCGCGGGGCGGCACGCCGCGTTCGCGCAGAACAAGGAAGTTCTCCTCGGAATTCCCGTCGAGACGTCCAACAGCCTGATGTTCATGGTTGCGTCGGCCGCGGGCTATTTCAAGGCTGAAGGATTGCCCGGCGCGCGGGTGACGATGCCCCAGTCCGGAACCAACGTGCGCCAGATGCTCGCCGCCGGCCAGATGCCTTTCGCGATGGGCGACCCGATACATCCGCTGGCGATCACCGGCGCCGGCAAAGCGGCCAAGATGCTGATGGCCGTCGACACGCGCGCGTCGATCGCGATGATCGTGCGCCAGGATCTCTACGACAAGGGCATCAAGACCCCGCAGGCGCTCGGCGACCTGAAGAAGCCGGACGGCTCCAAGGCCGCGATCGGCGTCACCCGCGTGGGCGCGCAGACCTGGCTCTACGGCGATCAGATCATGCGCAGGGCCGGCAAGATCGACAACGTCAACTTCGTCAACGTCGGCGAGGGGGCCAATATGCTGGGCGCCTTCAAGACGGGGCGGGTCGATGCGATCATGGCGAACTCGCTGATCTACTTCGCCACGCAGGACGAGAAGCTCGGCACGCCCGTGTTCAATGCGGTGGACGAGAAGATCTGGCTGCAGTTCTTCGGTTCGACATTTCCCGGCCAGGTCTGCTTCGCGCTGACCGACCAGATCAAGGGTCAGCCTGAAGCGACGCAGTCGTTCGTCAATGCCGTGTATCGGGCATTGCAGCACATCAAGGCGACGCCGTCTGCGGATCTCGTGAAGCTCGTGCAGCCTCACTTCATGGGCAACTTCAAACCCGACGTGGCAAAACGCGAGATCGACTACCTGAAGCCCATCTACAGCTACAGCGGCGAGATAACGGAAGCGCAGTTCAACAACGGTGGGAAGGTCTGGTTCAGCGAGGGTACGAAGGTCAAGCCTCAGCCCTACAAGGACATGGTCGATCTGAGCTTCCTGGCCAAGGCCAGGGCCAAGTTCGGTTGAGCATCAGAGCATGACGGCTGTCCGCGTCGAGGTCCGCGACCTCTCCAAGACGTTCGGCTCGGGCGGCGGTCAGGTGCCGGCCGTCGACCGCGTCTCGTTCGATCTGCGGCAGGGCGAATTCGTTGCCCTGCTGGGGCCATCGGGCTGCGGCAAGAGCACGATCCTCAACATGATCGCCGGGCTCATTCCGCATTCGGGTGGCACTATCCGGGTCGACGGCACACCGGTCGAGGCCGGCAAGGTGATGCCGCAGGTCGGCTACGTGTTCCAGCGCGACACGGTGTTCGCCTGGCGCACGGTCGCGCGAAACATCGGCTATGGCCTCGAGATCAAGGGTATCCCGAAAGCCGAGCGGGAGGCCAAGGTCGCGCACATGATCGAGCAGGCCCGGCTCAAGGGATTCGAGGACGCTTTTCCGCTCACTCTATCGGGCGGTATGCGCCAGCGGGTTTCGCTGATGCGCACGCTGATCATGGAGCCGCAGATCCTGCTCATGGACGAGCCGTTCGGCGCGCTCGACACCCACACCAAACTCGAGATGCATCAGATCCTGCTCGAGCTGTGGGAGCGTGAGCGCCAGACCGTCGTGTTCGTGACGCACGACCTGTCCGAAGCGCTGACGCTGTCGGATCGGATCATCCTGCTCTCCGCCCGACCGGGGCGGATCAAGGAGGATTTCACGGTGCCGTTCGCGCGGCCGCGGGATGCGATCAGGCTGCGCGAAACGAAGGAATACGGCGAGGCGTTTGCGAAGGTCTGGCATTCGCTGGGCGAGGAGTTCGCAGTGACGAAGGCGGAGTAGGTTTCGGGTTTCAGGTTTCAGGGGAGAAGGTTTCAGGCAAGGCGTCACGAGGATTGTTGGAGTTCCCCATGTCATCCGTAAAGTCGTTTCGAGATCTCGTTGTGTGGCAGAAGTCGATGCGGTTGGCGGCGGAGGCCTACAGGCTCGGCGCACTGATGCCGAAGGTCGAGCAATTCAGACTTACGAACCAGTTGCTGCGTGCGGCTGCATCCATTCCAGCCAATATCGCAGAGGGACATGCGCGAGGCACGAGGAAGGACTACGCTCATTTTGTGACCATCGCCCGAGGCTCATTGGCAGAAACGGAGACGTAAGTGCAGTTGTGTGTCGACGTTGGAATTCTGCCTGGTAAGCAAACAGAGACGATCGTAAATCTCGCATCCGAGGTTGGTCGCATGCTGAACACGCTACGGGATCGCCTCCGCGAGCCAGCCGAAACCTGATCCTCGAAACCTGTTCCCTGGAACCTGTCCCCTGAAACCTCTCAATCCCATGTCCCAATCAACGATCATCCACCTCGGTCGCTGGGGGCTGCTGGCGCTGATCCTGGCCACGTGGCAATGGGGATGGAACCTCAAGCCGATGCTCGGCTGGCTCGTGCCGACGGTGCTCGATCCTTACTTCGTGTCGAAGCCTTCGATCATCTTCAACCGCTTTCTCGAGCTATCCTGTTTGGCGCTGCCCAAGGGCGGCTCTGCGTTCACCGATTGGTCCGGCTTCGCCGCCTGTGTCGGCTCGCCCAAGGGCAGTCTGTGGACGCATACGCTGGCGACGCTGCGCAACACGTTCTGGGGCTTCCTCGTCGGTGTCACGAGTGGCGTCTCCGTCGGCCTGTTGCTCGGCCGGTCGGAGACGGCTGCGAAGATCTTCGAGCCCTATATCGTCGCCTTCAACTCGCTGCCGCGCGTGGCGCTCGTTCCTCTCATCATCATCATGTTCGGGCTCGGCGATCTATCGAAGGTCATCACCGCGCTGACGCTGGTGTTCTTCGTCGTCTTCTTCAACACGTTCGAGGGGACGCGGTCGGTCGACAGGGATCTCGTGAATGCCGCCCGGTTCCTCGGCGCGAGCAATTGGCAGGTGACATGGACCGTCTACGTTCCGTCCGCGCTGGCCTGGGTGTTCGCCTCGCTGTCGCCTGCGATTTCGTTCGCGCTGATCGGCGTCATCGTGGGTGAATTCATCGGCTCGGAGCGTGGATTGGGTAAGGTCATCATCGAGGCGGAAGCGCAGTTGCAGATCGCCGACATGATGGTCGCGCTGGTGGTCCTGATGACGATCGGCGTCGCTCTGGTGCTCGTCTTCCGCGCCGTCGAGCGTCGCCTGTTGCGCTGGCAACGCCATCACGCCGAGCGAACCTGAGCGGCGGATCGCGGCGGTTCATCCAGTCGAGGTGAGCGTAGGGGCGCGGCATCGGGTGTTACGCTGGGAACAGCGTCGATCTCCGACACGTGTGCACATTGCACTCGCCGGGGCGAATTCAGTTCCGGTCGGACACTTCGATTGGAGGAAGCCCCGAAATGTCACCGCTCAAGGCTCTCACGGTTGTCGCTACTCTGGTCTTCGCTTCGACGCATGCGACCTCGCAGGCTCACGCGCGGGGGATGCGATTGGCTCTCGGTATCGGGTTGCCGGTCGCGGCTGCTCTTGCTGCTGCAAGCATGCGCGAGCATCGGCGGTCCGATGAGATGCGGCGGCGTGCGATCATGGCCGACGAGTTCCGCAGGGTCCAGCGGGCTCGCCAGGCTCAGGCCGCCAACGCCCGGGCGGCAGCGAAGGCTGCCGCGCAAGCAGAAGCCAGTCAGGCGGAGGCGGCGCGCAAAAAGAAGGCTGCCCGGATCGCGGCGGCGACACGCCAGGCTCCGGTAGTGGTGCCGACGGCTCTGTCTGCAGCCAACACTCCCGCCAACACTTCGGCCAATCGGATCGCGCCGGCAGCCACCGCGGAAGTCCCGCCCGCGGCGCAGGTGGTCGTCGCACCGGCTGTGCCGCCCGTCACCGCGGCGCCGACCGTGCAGGCCGCGCCGGTGCAACAGAACTCCGGTGAAATGTGCCAGCGCTTTCTGCCGACAGCGGGTGTCACGATCGATGTGCCATGTCGGGAATAGATCCTGGCGCGAGATCGGGTAGTGTGGTGCGCGGATCCATCAACATCCGGTGAAGGCGCTAACTCGATCTTGACCGATATTGCGTTCTACTGCGGTTCTGGTCCGTAGCGTGTTCGGCTGTTGGTCCGGTCGGTCACACGGCAGATATCCATAAGGGCGACCACGGCGTGAAAGGTGCTCTCATGACGATCCCCGGCATTCGGCACGCCTGCTCGATCGGTTCGATGTCGGGCATGGCGTTGGGATTGCTCGTTTCGTCGACCGCGTCATACGCGGCGTCGGGCGAGAAGATCGGCGCGGCGGTCTCGATCATCAACAAGGTCACGGTCGACTTCGCCAACCAGAAGCGAGGGCTGACCGCTGGTGACGCGGTGCGCCAGGACGAGTTGGTGGAAGTCAGCGCGGACTCGCTGGGCGAGTTCAGGCTCGACGACGACACCAAACTCGCGCTGGGACCGGGAGCACGCCTGTTGCTCGACAAGTTCGTCTACGACAGCGACAAGAAGGCAGGTTCCATCGTCGTGAACTTCGTGAAGGGGACCTTCCGGTTCATGACGGGGCTCGCAACGAAACCGACCTACGTGATTCGCACGCCGACAGCGGCGATCACCGTCAGGGGGACGATTTTCGACGTCTTCATTCTGCCCGACAATTCGACCTGGCTGCTGCTGCACGAAGGCGCGATCGAGGTTCGCGGTGCGAGGAATGTCTGCAGGGTGCTCGACAGGCCCGGCTACGTGATGAGGGTGTCGGGCGCGGGGAGTGTCGGCGTGCCGGTCAATTGGCGACGCTTCCAGGCGCGCAGCCATGGCTTCGATGCGGCTTTTCCATTCGTCGCGCGGCCGCCGCTGGTCGATCCCAACCCACAATTGACGAGATCGGCGATCGTCGATGCGGCGTTCGTTCCGCAACGTGCATCATCGTGCTCGTCCGCGGCACCAGTCGTGCCGCCGAGGGGGCGTCGTGCAGGCACTCCACCGCCACGGCCGCGCGATGGATTGCGAAGGCCGAACTTGGATCGTGACGTCGAGGTCATTCCGGTCAGGCCTCCCCGCATAAGGCCCGGCCGTGTGGTCAGGTGGCTGCCGCCCGATCGTCCGCCGTCGCGTCCCGGGCGCCGTCCGGACACCGGAGGACGGCCGCCGATCGGGATTCCGATCGGGATCGGTGGATACCGTCCCGGTGGCATCAGACCCGGTGGCATCAGACCCGGTGGCTTCAGACCGGGCGGCTACCGCCCGGGTGGTTTCAGGCCCGGCGGGTTTCCGATGCCTCGGGGGCCGAGTGGGCGGTTCTTGCGCTGAGTTCTATGCGGTTTGGATCCTGGCGCCGAGTGATCGATAGAGCGCTTCCGTTCCGGGGACCGGACATGCGATGCAGGCGTCCAAGGCCGTGATCTTTGCCGTGGTGTCGTCGCCAGCCATGGCTGCGAGCAGCGCTGCATGTCGAGTTGCCAACATCTGGAAGGCCGGAGTGCCCTTCAGCGCTTCGTCTCCGAGCAGTGCGTAAATGCGTTCCGGTTTGGCTTTGCCCCTCAGCGTCACTTCGCCGACCTCGACAACCGCGAAATGGGGTAGCGCGGCAGCGGTGGATTCGCCGATGATGATGTCGGTGCCACAGGTCTTCGTTGCTTCCTGCAGTCTCGATGCGGTGTTCACGACTTCCCCGAGCACCGAGTAGTCGAACCGTCGGGGCGAGCCGATATTGCCTACGACGGCGTCACCGGTGTTCACGCCTATGCCGATACGAACGGGCTCGCCCTGCAGCACCGGGGCTTCACCGTTGAGCCTGTCGAGTGCGTGTCGCATCGCCAGAGCAGCGCGGCAGGTGTTTTCTGCATGCAAGGGATCGTCGAGCGGTGCGTTCCAGAATGCGAGGATCGCATCGCCCAGATATTTGTCGATCGTGCCATGGTTCGTCAGGATCGCATCCGTCAACGGTGTGAAGAGCCGGTTCACGAATTGCACGAGTTCGGCAGCGCTCATGCTTTCGGACAGACTCGTGAAGCTGCGCACGTCGGCGAACAGCACGGTGATGTTGCGCATCTCGCCGCCCAACTTGAGCTTGTCGGGCTCGCGCGCAAGTCTCTCGACCATCGCGGGGGCGAGATAGTGGCCGAAAGCGACACGGATGCGGTTCCGGTCTCGTTCCGTTTCGAGATAGGCCGTCAGAGAGCAGCCGAGGTAGATCAGCGCGGCGGTGAAGACCGGATATGTGGGATCGATGAGCAGGCCCAGTCGGCCGTATGAAAACCAGGAGCCCAGCAGGGCAGCGGCCACCAGGGCAATCGATGCGAAGGCCGCGGGAGACGCACCGAGCATTTTCACAAGCAGGGCGATCGCGACGCCGATCGAGAGGATGAGGACCAACTCGACGCCCAGAATGTAGTCCGGCCGTGTGACACTGACGCCTGCGAGGATCTGCTCGAGAGCCTGTGCGTGAACCTCGACGCCGGGCGTATCGGGTGCGAGCGGCGTCGCTTTCACATCGGACAGGCCGATTGCCGTCGCCCCGATGATGACGTGGCGTCCTGAAAGATCCGCCCGATCGAACCTGCCTTCGAGGACATCGGCCGCCGATATCGTCCGGCGGGGGTCTGCTGCGGCAAACTTCATCCAAAGCTCGCCGTTCGGATCTACAGCCAATCCATGCTTGCCGACTTTGACGGATTCGATTGCAGGCGCCCGGCTCTTCGGGGCGTCGCTCGATGAAGAGCGCACGTAAATCGTGGTCTCGCCGGTGCCGACGCGCAGCGTTTCCAAGGCCAAGGACGGATAGACGCGATCTGAAATGCCGACGAGAACGGGCACGCGACGCACGATTTGATCCCGTTCGGGAAACCAATTGACCGCAGCGATCCCGGCTGCCGCCTCGGCCAAGACGGGTATCGGGACGACGGCTGCGGGAAAGCGATGGATCGACGCGAGTGGGTGAGTTCCCGTCGCTGCGAGAGCCGACTTGGGCTGTGGGGCGGAGAAGCTGCCGCGCGAATCGCCGACGATCGCCAGCACCGAGCGTGAACTCGAGATCGCGGCGGCCAGGCGCGTGTCGCTCTCGGATCGGAGTGCATCCGGTCCTGGTGTCGGAAAGCGGTCGGCTTCTGCGAAAATCAGGTCTATCGCGATCGACTTGACGCCCGCCTCGTGAAGACGTGTGACGAGATCTGCAACGAGCGTCCGGTGCCAGGGCCACTGGCCGAAGCGCTGCAGGGAATTCTCATCGATCGCGATCACTTTGACGGGATAGCTCGGGTCGGCGATGCGGGGGGCCGCTCTCTGCCAGGTATCGAACGCGACCAGCCGCAAAGAGGAAAACGGCGGCGGGTCGAAGATGCGGGCAACAAAGCAACAGGCGATCAATACGATCGGAACGAGATATGACGCTGCTGGTTTCGATAGTTTGAAAGTGTTCCTTGCCCACACGGAATGTGTTCCTGCTCCATGCGAGCCGTTGCGACGTGCCGGCAGCGGCCCTTCGCTGCATATCGAGTGCCGTGGTGACGGTACTCGGAGACGATCGTAGCACAAGCAGTGCGCGTTGCGGCGAGTGGACGTCGAACGGGAGTTGGCGGAAGACCCGCAGGGGAGGGGCTGAACTCCCGTTACCTCGGATAGGGAGCGGTTGTGCAATCGATCAGCCGCCTCACTCTTGCTGCCGACGCCTCTCGGTGAAGGGGCGGCCATCATCGCGAAGCACGATGTAGATCGCGGGGATCACGAGAACGGTCAGCAAAGTCGAGGAGGCCAGTCCGAACAACAAGGAGATCGCGAGCCCCTGGAAGATCGGGTCGAACAGGATCACGGCCGCTCCGATCATCGCTGCCAGGGCGGTAAGCAGGATCGGCTTGAAGCGCACGGCCCCGGCTTCGACAAGCACATCGCGCAGCGATTTCTCCGTATCGCCGGCACTTTGATCGGGCGCGTCGCTGCGCGCGTGTCTTATGAAGTCGACGAGAAGGATAGAATTGCGGACGATGATGCCGGCCAGCGCGATGAAGCCGATCATCGAGGTCGCGGTGAACGGCGCCTGGAACAGCCAATGTCCGATCATGATGCCGATGAGCGTCAGTGGTACCGGCGTCAGGATCACGAGCGGCAGCGTGAACGAGCCGAACTGTGCGACAACGAGAATGTAGATTGCCAGGAGTGCAACCGCGAAGGCAGCGCCCATGTCGCGAAAGGTGACATAGGTGACCTCCCACTCGCCGTCCCACAAGAGAACCGGCTTCGTCTCGCTTAGCGGCTGCCCGTGGAGGCGCACTTCAGGCTTCGGCAGCGCGCCCCAGTCTTTGGCGTGGATTTTGTCGGCCACGGCGAGCATTCCATAGATCGGCGCTTCGTAGGCTCCGGCCAACTCGCCCATCACCATCTCGGCGGCGCGGCCGTTGTGGCGGAAGACCGGGAAGGACGCATTCTCCTTGCTGACGCGAACGAGATCACCGAGCTCCACCAGGGAGCGTTCTCCGGGCAACGCATTGGCGGGAACCGGCGTCGTCAGTGTCCGGGCCGTCATGGTCAGGCCCTGCTTGGGCAACTGCACGGCGATCTCGATGGGGTGGCGGCCGCCGCCGCGATGGGAATAGCCGACGGGCACGCCGGACAGGTAGGCCTGCAACGTGTCGTACACGTCGCGCTCGTCGACCTTGTAGAATTCGAGATTGTCCTGGTCGATCGACAGGCGCTGGCGTGGCGCCTGAATCCCGAAGCTGTCGTCGTCGTCGACGATGAAGGGCACGGAGCGGAAGATGGCGCGGACCTGCGTGGCAACGGCGCGTCGTGTGTCGGCGTCCGGTCCGTAGATCTCGGCGAGCAATGTCGCGAGCACGGGAGGGCCCGGCGGGACCTCCACCACCTTGATCGAGGAAAGCTCGGGCTTGGGGAGACCGGCAAGCCGCTTGCGAACGTCGAGTGCGACGTCGTGGCTCGAACGGGCGCGATCGGATTTCGGGGAGAGGTTGATCTGGAGATCGCCCTGCTCGGGATCGCTCCGCAAATAGGCGTGCCGGACAAGGCCGTTGAAATTGAAGGGAGAGGCCGTGCCCGCATACGACTGGATCGAGGTCAGCTCCTTCAGATCCGCCAGCCGGCCGGCGGCCTGCTGCAGAATGCGGTCGGTTTCTTCCAGCGTCGAGCCTCGCGGCAGATCGACGACGACCTGAAGCTCCGACTTGTTGTCGAACGGCAGCAGCTTGACCGTCACCCACTTCAGCGGAAGCAAGACCATCGAAAGCACCGTGGCGGCGCCAACCAGACCAAGGAAAAGCCAGGATCTCGCGCGTGATACGAGGATCGGGTGCGCGACGTTCGCATAGGCCCGGCCCAGCAGCCCTCCGTCCGGGCCGTGACCGCCTCCAGAACCGGTATCGGCACCGTGTGCGCCGCCACCGATCCTCAGCATCAGCCAAGGTGTGACGATCACGGCGACGAAGAACGACAGGACCATCGCGGAGGATGCGTTCGCAGGGATCGGGCTCATGTAAGGGCCCATCAGGCCCGACACGAACAACATCGGCAGTAGTGCTGCAACGACGGTGAGCGTCGCCACGATGGTCGGATTGCCGACTTCCGCCACCGCTTCGATCGCAGCCCGGCTGCGGCTTCGGCCGTCTGCCATCGCCCAATGCCGCGCTATGTTCTCGATCACGACGATCGCGTCGTCGACGAGGATGCCGATCGAAAAGATCAGCGCGAAAAGGCTCACACGGTTGATCGTGTAGCCCATCATCCAGGACGCGAACAGCGTGAGCAGGATGGTGATCGGGATCACGATGAGGACGACGACGCCTTCCCGCCAGCCGATGACGAAACCCACCAGCAGCACGATGGACAGCGTCGCCAGACCGAGATGGAACAGAAGCTCGTTGGCCTTCTCGTTGGCGGTCTCGCCGTAGTTGCGCGTGACGACGACTTCGACGTCGGCAGGTATCAGGTGGCCTTGCAGTCCGCTCACCCGTTCGAGAATTCGCTCGCCGATCACGACGGCGTTGGCGCCCGCGCGCTTGGCGATGGCCAATGTCACGGCCGGGACGCGTTCGAGGGTGCCGTCCGGCGACTTGCGGAAGTGCCACGACAGCCGCTCGAGCGGCTTGGCGCCGACGATGATGCTGGCGACGTCGCGCACATAGACGGGCCGGCCGTCGCGCGTGCCGATCAGCAGCAGTCCGATATCCGGTATTCCCGATAGCGTCTGACCCGCTGCTACCGCGATGCTCCGATTGCCGTCGCGAATCCGACCCGCCAAGAACGACCGGTTGGCTTGCTGGACCTTGGCGATGAGCTGCTGGAGCGTGACGCCGTAGAGCGCGAGCTTTTCAGGATCTGGCTCGACACGGATCTGGTCCGGGCGTCCGCCGGCGATGTAGGTCAGGCCGATGTCGTCGAGCTTGGCGAGCTCGATCTGAAGGTTCTCTGCCAGGTGAAACAGGGCGTTGTCCCGATAGCGTTGCGCCGCCTCGGAGTTCGGCGCCAGCGTCAGGGTGACGATTGCCACGTCGTCGATGCCGCGACCGACGATGAGCGGCTCGGGAATGCCGACGGGAATGCGATCGATGTTGGCGCGCACCTTCTCGTGCACACGCAGGATCGCGTCGTCCGATCGTGTGCCGACGATAAAGCGGGCCGTCACCAGAACGCGGTCGTCGACGGTGTTCGAATAGACGTGCTCGACGCCGTTGATCGCCTTGACGATGGTTTCCAGGGGCTCCGTGACGAGCCGCACCGCGTCTTCTGCTTTCAATCCTTCCGCGCGGACCTGGATGTCGACCATCGGTACCGATATCTGCGGCTCCTCCTCGCGGGGTAATGCGAACAGCGCGACGAGGCCGAGGGCGAGAGCTGCCAGCAGGAACAGCGGCGTCAGCGGCGAGCCGATGAACATGCGGGTGAGGTGGCCGGACAATCCGAGCGGTGATTCATTGCTCATGGCTGCACCAGTCTGTCGCCGGGGCGGACACCAGAGAGCACTTCCAGGAGGTCAGGCGCACTGCGGAGGCCGCCTGCCGGACCCAATTGGACGACGACGTCGGTCGTGCGTCCGGCTTCGTCGGCGATGCGGACGTAGTCGAGACCGAAGCGCTTGGTGACGAGATCGGGAGGCACGAGTAGCGACTTGCGTTTACCCGCGGAGATCCACACCAGCACCCGTTCGCCGACGAAATAGGTGCCGAGCTTGTCGACCTCGGCGTCGGCGACGACGCGGCCACCTTGGATTTCCGGATAGACGAGGACGATGCGACCGTCGACCGTGCCGCTCTGCTCCGCCCCCAGACCGCGCTGGCCGACCTTGACGATGTCACCTTTCTGGATGAAGCGGGCGTGACGCTCGGGCACCTCCAATCGCAGAAGGTATTCGTTGGCCGCGATCGTGGCGATGCTTTCGCCGGCCATGACGACGCTGCCTTCGGTGACGCCGACTTTCAGGATGCGGCCGGATGCGGGCGCCAGGACCTGCCCCTCCTCCACCTGCTTTTCGATCACGGATCGCTCGGAGTGTGCCGCGCTCAGCTCATTGGTGGCGACGTCGAATGCGGTCTTGGCCTGATCGAGCCGGGCTTGCGTCGAGACCCCCTTGCGCTGCAAGTCGGTGGCGCGCTCCAATTCGGCCCTGGCCGTCGACAGTCGTGATTCCTGCGCCACGATCTGAGCGTCGGATGCCTTGATCCTCAGCGCGATCTTGGGATCGGCGACGAGGCCCAGCACCTGTCCGGGCTCGACATGGGCACCCTCGACGAGCTTCAGGGAGGCGACCGTGCCCGGCGTTCTCACCCGCGCTTCGACGATGCGTTTGCTGCGGACGGTTGCCATGATGGCCTTGAGGTCGTCGATCTCCTGCTCGCCGACCGTATATGTGCGGGCCGGCGGAGGCGGGGATCCGGCTTTCTTCTGGCTGGTTGGCTGCTCGTTCGAGCATCCAGACAGCAGGGCAAAGCAGCACGTGACTGCTGCGCGGGTTCGCGTGGCTCGCATCAGCTGCTCCGGAGTTCGTGGTTCATGGTTGACCAATATATTAGGAGTAGCTAAATTAGCAAGTATGGATATATCAGATCTTGCGACGAAGAGCGAGGAGGCTGCGGCCCTCCTGGCGCTGCTGGCGAATTCGCATCGGCTGCGGATTCTGTGCGCCCTGCAGGCGGGGGAGCATTCTGTCTCCGAGCTGGAGGATGTCGTTGATCTCAGTCAGTCGGCGCTTTCCCAGCATCTGGCGAAGCTGCGCGAAGCCAAGGTCGTTTCGACGCGACGGGAGGCTCAGTGCATTCATTATGCGATCGCGGACGATCGCGTAGGGCAAGTGCTGGCGCTGCTGGTGAAGCTCTATTGCCCACGCGTAAAGAGCAGGCGCGGCGGTCGGCGGAGGCGATGACTGGCGGTCGGACGGGATCGTCGAGGCCGCCGACGCGGGCTTGCCTCTGCAGGCCAGGTCCGGGCCGGCTCGATGCACCATCTGGTTACATCTGGTCACATCTTGGCGACGGTATGGACGTCGTCCGGCATCGGTAGTACCTGTCGGGAAGGTGTCATCGGTGGAAGCGGCGGATGCTGGATCGGAAAGGCGTAAAGCTGCGGGCTCGCGCCACTACAGGGCTTCAGGGTGATACGCGGGCGGGTAAGCGCGTGCGTGCGCCCCGCAAAAAGGTCGTGATTTCACGGAACCCCGAGCGGACGAGCGCAGCGATCCTCGATGCGGCGGTCAAGGAGTTCACCGAGAAGGGTTACGGTGGTGCGCGCATTGACGAGATCGCGCGGCGGGCGGGGGCCAACAAGCGCAGTCTCTATTATTATTTCGGAGGCAAGGAAGCGCTTTATCTGGCAGTTCTGGAAGGTGCTTATTTCAACATCCGGACGGCGGAGGGGCGACTGCAGCTTTCGAGCCGCGACCCGGTAGATGGTGTGCGGGAGCTCTGCCGCTTCACGTGGGACTACTATCTCGAGCATCCGGAATTCCTGAGCCTGCTGAATACCGAGAACCTGATGCGCGCGAAGCACCTGAAGCGGTCCGCGCGGATATTCAAGCTGCATTCCCCATTCGTCGAGACGCTGGGGGATCTCCTGGCTCGCGGCGTCGCCAGCAGGCAGTTTCGAAGCGATGCCGATCCTGTGCGGCTCTATATCACGATCGCTTCGGTGGGCTTCTTCTACCTGTCGAACCGCTGGACGCTTTCGACGATCTTCGGTCGCGATCTGGCGCGGAGCGAGGAGACTTCCGCTTGGGGCGATCACATGGTCGAGGTCGTGCTCGGATACCTGCGTCCTTAGCCGTCGCGCATCGCCCCGCTGGCGTCGTGGATATTGACACGCGCTGCGGCTCTGCCGTATTTGTAACTGGATAGTTACATAAGTCTTTCCTCACACGTGAAAGGTCTCGTCATGGCGACCAAGCGGCTCGGGCTCATCATGCACGGCATCACCGGCCGGATGGGCTACAATCAGCATCTCGTGCGTTCGATCTGCGAGATCAGGGCGCAGGGCGGCGTCGCGCTTTCGAACGGTGATCGCGTCATGCCCGATCCGATCCTGGTCGGCCGCAACAAGGACAAGGTCGCCGAGATCGCCAAGCGGCATGGCATAGAGCGGATGACGACCGATCTCGATGCGGCGCTCGCCAACAAGGACGACACGGTGTTCTTCGATGCCGGCTCGACGCAGATGCGCACGGCATTGCTCGGCAAGGCGATCGAGTCGGGCAAGGACATCTATTGCGAGAAGCCGATCGCCGACACGCTCGCTGACGCGATCAAGATCACGAAGATGGCGCGGAGTCGCGGGATCAAGCACGGCGTGGTGCAGGACAAGTTGTTCCTGCCCGGCTTGCGCAAAATCAAGATGCTGAACGATGCCGGGTTCTTCGGCCGTATTCTCTCGGTGCGCGGCGAGTTCGGATACTGGGTGTTCGAGGGCGATCTGCAGCCGATCCAGCGTCCGAGCTGGAACTACAAAAAGGACGAAGGCGGCGGCATCATTCTGGATATGCTGTGCCATTGGCGCTACGTGCTCGACAATCTGTTCGGTGAAGTGAAGTCGGTGTCGTGCCTTGGCAAGGTTCATATTCCCGAGCGCATCGACGAGGCCGGTAAGCGCTACAAGGCCGACGCGGACGATGCGGCCTACGCGACGTTCGAACTCGAAGGCGGGGCGATCGCGCACATCAACTCGTCGTGGTGCGTGCGCGTGAAACGGGACGATCTCGTGACGTTCCAGGTCGATGGGACGCACGGCTCGGCGGTCGCGGGGCTCAGCCGCTGCTACACGCAGCATCGCGTGAACACGCCGCGTCCGGTGTGGAATCCGGACGTGCCCCAGACGATGAAGTTCAACGACCAGTGGGAGGAAGTGCCCGACACGATGGTCTACGACAACGGCTTCAAGATTCAATGGGAGGATTTCATCCGGCATGTCGCGGAAGGCGCGCCGTGGAAGTACGACCTGTCGGAAGGCGTGAAAGGTTTGCAGCTCGTCGAGTCCGCGCTGAAGAGCTGGGAAGAGCGCCGCTGGATCGATCTGCCTCCGGTCAAGGAGCTCGTGGCGTGACATCGATCAATCTGCCCGTCGCTGGCGGCAAGCTCGCGCCGTATTCGATCAGGAATGCGCCGCTCGCCCCCCCTCCGCC
>CAZNMY010000039.1:0-47058 GCA_964574325.1 uncultured Devosia sp.
CCACTGCGTCCCCGGACGAGCGATCCGACCGAAAGGTCGGAGCGTGAAGAGCTGGGGTCTTTACACATTTCAGCAGTGTAAAGATCCCGGATAGCCTCACACAGCCGGCAGCGATCCGGCGCTCCTTGGCGCCGCAGTCGCCGGCCAAAGAAAAGCTCGGCTTCCGGGAACGCAAGAAGTTCTATGTCTGCACGTTTGGGCTTTCCCAGCGCACTATTTGATCAGGGCTGCGGGCATTGGAACCAATTGATTGCTCGGCAGTCGTATGAAGTTGCACCGATGACGAACAGAGCCAAGCCCAAGGCCGGCATCATCGGCGTCGGTGTGATCGGAGCGGCGATGGCGAAGAACCTCGTCGAGGCCGGCTTCGACCTCGTCGGCCACGATATCGCGCCAGAAGCTATGGCCCATTTGACACGGCTCGGTGGCCGGCCGGTGGCCTCGAACGCCGCCGTGCTGGCCGAGGCCGAGGTCGTCATCACCTCGATGCCGTCGGCCAAGGCGCTGCTGAGCGTGGCGGAAGAACTCGCACGCAATCCCCGCGCTGGCCGCGTCGTCGCCGAGACCAGCACGCTGACGCTCGCCGACAAACAGACGGCATTCGACACACTGCAGTCGGTCGGCATCGCGATGCTCGATTGCCCGCTGTCGGGCTCGGCCAATCGCGCCGCCATTCGCGATGTGCTCGTCTATGCCAGCGGCGACCGCGCCGCCTACGACAGATGCCTGCCCGTCTTCGAAGGATTCTCGCGCGCGCCGTTCTACGTCGGCGCTTTCGGCAACGGCTCGAAGCTGAAGTACATCGCCAACCACCTTGTCGCGATCCACACGGTCGCGGCCGGCGAAGCGTTCGCATTGGCTCGCAAGGCGGGCCTCGATCCCGCGGATGTGTACGACGCGATAATCGGCGGCGCTGGCGGCTCCCGCGCCATGGAGGCGCGAAAGGAGATGCTCGTCTCGAACGAATACCTGCCCGTGCGCACCGCCTCGCTCGACCTTTTCAAGAAGGATCTCGAGGTCATCGGCGACTTCGCCGAAGACGCGGGTTGCCCCGTGCCGATGTTCTCCGCCACGCTGCCGCTCTACAAGTCGGCCATCGCGCAAGGCATGGGGGCACAGGACATGGCCGCGATCTCCCTCCTGCTGCAGCGTATGGCCGGTCTCGAAGTCTGAGTTCACGGTCAGAAAGGGGGCACGCTATCGTCACGCGGCAATCGGCTTCTCGCTCGTCTGTCGCCAGGTGAGGAAGCCGATCAGCACGAAATTCGCGATGTTGGCCGCGACGCCCGTCGCGAACGCGACCTGATACGAACCGAACAGGTCGTACAGAAAACCCGCGAGCCATCCGCCGATCGCCATCCCCGATGCCGTGAAGAGCAGGATCGTCGGGATGCGCCAATAGGCCTCTTTCACATCGAACAATTCTCTCACCGCGAGCGCGTAGGCAGGCACGATGGGGCTGAAACCCAATCCGAACACGCCCGCGACGAGGAATAGTCCGGCCTCGCTCTGGGTGAAGAGAAAACCTGCAAGGGCGACAGCCTGTGCGCCCGAGCAGATGAAGATCGTCTTCAGCCCGCCGAGCTTGTCCGACGCCCAGCCTCCGATCTGTCGGCTGAGGAATGCGGTGCCGAGCAGAACCGATAGAAGCAAGGCGCCCGTCGACCGGCTGATCCCGAGGTCGCCGCAGAATGCCACCATGTGCTGCTGCGGCATGGCCATCGGTATGCAGCAGAGCACGGCGCCGGCGCAGAGCAATGCGAACGAGATGTTCGGGGGAAGACGCATCCGGAATCGGGACGGGGCCTCTACGGCAGCGCCGCTCCCCGTATTCGCTTCCGGCGGCATCTTCAGGAACACGACCGCAATCGCCGCCACGACGACGAAGACGAGGACGCCGTACATCAGCATCGTCTGCCGCCAGCCGTAATTCGTTATGAGCCGCTCGAATATGGGCGGCCACAGCGCGCCCGCCAGATAGGAGCCGCTCGAGATGAGCGCGAGAGCCGAGCCGCGCCGCTTGTCGAACCATTGGCTGATGTAGATGTACATCGGGGCGTTGACGGCCCCGATCCCCAGCAGACCGATGAAAAATCCGTGTCCGATCAGCAGAGGCGTGGAAGCGCCGAGCGTGGAGACCGCCAAGCCCGCCGCAAGCATGACCGCTCCGCATACCACGATCGTTCGTGCACCGAAGCGGCGGTACATCCGCCCCATCAGGACGCCGCCGATCCCCGCTCCCAGCCAAGCGATCGAGCCCGCCAGCGCTGGAACCGTCCTGACGCCGCCGAGCTCGCTGGCGATCTCGGTCAATGCGACAGGCGTGATCCAGGCGCATCCGAATGCGACGGTCGTGATGGCGAGCACGGCGGACGCAACGATCCACGACTCCCTGCTTTCAACCGATCTCACTTCTGCTTCGCCTCCCGTTGTCCGACTTATCTGCCATTGTGACGCCGCCGTCGGCCAGCGCGCAACGCAGCCGTGTAGTGTGGCAGTAGCATTGCCGCTACTCGCAAAGGATAGGCCTGTTGCCTATATTCGCCATGAACAACTGTCCGAAGTCGTGGAAAGCCGACCATTCGGACCCGATGATGTGGGAACACGGATCATGACCATCCGCGCCGTCAAACGAGCATCCACGTCCAAGCCGACGATGGAGGGCGCGGGCGTCCGCCTGCAGCGCGTGTTCGGCTTCGGCGACACGTCCGATTTCGATCCGTTCCTGATGATGGATGATTTCCGTAACGATAATCCTGCCGACTACAAAGCCGGTTTCCCCTGGCATCCTCATCGCGGCATCGAGACGATCACCTATGTGCTCGCCGGCACCGTCGATCATGGCGACAGCCTCGGCAACAAGGGCACGCTCGGCGCGGGCGACGTGCAGTGGATGACGGCAGGCTCCGGCATTCTCCACCAGGAGATGCCGAAGGGCGACCAGCACGGCCGCATGCACGGCTTCCAGCTCTGGGCCAACCTGCCGTCGTCGCTGAAGATGACGAACCCGCGCTACCAGGACGTACCCTCTGGTGAGATCGCCGACCTCGGTGACGACGACGGCACACGCGTCCGCGTCATCTGCGGCGAGTACAAGGGCAAGCGCGGCCCCGTCGACGGCATCGCCGCCGAGCCTCGCTATCTCGACGTGCTTGTGCCGCCCGGCAAACGCAAGTCTTTCGCGACCGAGAATTACCGCCAGGCGTTCGCCTACGTGTTCGAAGGTAGCGCGAAGTTCTCCGGCGCCTCGCAGCCGTTCGGCGTTCTGACCGAGCGCGAGAACGCCGACGGCAGCGAGAAGCTCGTCCGCGAAACCTTCGGCAACCGCTCGCTCGTCGTGTTCGATTCAGGCGACGAGGTGACGGTGGAAGCCGGTCCCGAAGGCGTGCGCTTCCTGCTGATCTCCGGCCGCCCCCTGCGCGAACCCATCGCCTGGCACGGCCCCATCGTCATGAACACGCAGGCCGAGCTGCAAACCGCCGTCGCCG
This sequence comes from uncultured Devosia sp., assembly GCA_964574325.1. Classification (GTDB taxonomy): domain Bacteria; phylum Pseudomonadota; class Alphaproteobacteria; order Rhizobiales; family Hyphomicrobiaceae; genus CAMDPA01. The sequence goes on from CAZNMY010000039.1 coordinate 3,489, forward strand.
AACTCCGCAACGGCACCTTCATCAGGCACGGTTGATGACGGACCGGTGCGCTGCACCGAACGGCGCTATCACCGCTGGGGTCAGACCCGCAGGGTCTGACCCCGATTCCATTCGCCGCGTGTCATCCTCGGGCGTGGGGTCAGACCCTGCGGGTCTGACCCCGATTCTACCCTGGCCATCGCCGCGCGATTGACCGATAAAGCGTCGTCGAACGCGAGATCAAACCGGGGAAACACGAACGATGCTGTCGAAAGCCGAACGCGAGAAGTGCGCCGATATCCTGCTCGAAGCCGAGCGCGTGAAGAAGCAGGCGACGCAGCTTTCGACCACCTATCCCGGCATCACCATCGAGGACGCCTACGCGATCTCCGGCATCGTCACGCAGAGGAAGATCGCGGCCGGCGCCAAGCTCGTCGGCCACAAGGTCGGCCTCACCTCGAAGGCGATGCAGGCATCCTCGCAGATCGACGAGCCCGATTTCGGCTATCTCGTCGACAGCCAGCTCGTGATGGACGGCGCGAAAGTGAAGCACGCCGACTATTGCGTGCCGCGCGTCGAAGCCGAGCTGACGTTCATCCTCGGCAAGCCGCTGAAGGGGCCGGGCGTGTCGCTCACCGACGTGCTGCGCGCGACCGAGTACGTCGTGCCGTCGATCGAGATCATCGATGCGCGCGTGCAGAACCCGCGCAAGATTTTCGACACCGTGTCGGACAATGGTGCCGCGGCGGGCCTCGTGATGGGCGGCCGTCCCGTGCGTCCGATGGACGTCGATCTGCGCTGGGTCGGCGCGATCATGTTCCGCAATTCAGAGATCGAGGAGACCGGCCTCGCCGCGGGCGTGCTCGGCCATCCCGCGATGGGTGTCGCTTGGCTTGCCAACAAGCTCGGCTCGCTCGGCACCACGTTGGAAGCCGGCCACGTCGTTCTGTCGGGCTCGTTCATCCGGCCGGTGTGGGCGAACGTCGGCGACACGCTCCATGCCGACTTCGGCCCGCTCGGCAGCGTGAGTGTGCACTTCGTATAGCGTTGAGCCGCACTGGCAAACGAATGGCGGAACGCGCTGCGACGTGTCTCAGTTGCTCGGCCACTTGCGATTGTAGATGGTGAAGCCGATGAGGAACAACGCGGCGAGAAGGATCGCCCCAGCTGCGCCGCGATGGCTCGAGAGCCAATTCATGACGTTGCTCATGAAGCCGTTGACGGTCGGCCCGGTTGACGAGTTGGACTTGGCGGCTTGGCTCAGTGCGATCTCTGACGAGACGGCCAAGGCAACGGATCCGGTGATGAACTTCGACAGGATTGCTCGCATGCTTCTACTCCGTGGCTGAAAGCAATTGCCTGGACTGCGAACTCGATCGGGCTTCACGTAAGGGGATGGTGAGATCAATGTCACCCGAGTGCAATCTGAATGAAGGGTCTAATTCGTCCGGTCGCGGTAGAACAACCTAAGTAAAATTGCGTTTGCGCGAACTCGCGCTCATTGTTCGGGCGAACCTCGCGTAAACAAATACGGGCTGCATGAAACGAATAGGGGCGCGAGATGGAATTGCAGAAAAACGTCTTCAAGCACGACATGGCCGCCGGCAAGCTGCAGATCGGCCTGTGGTGCAGCCTGTGCAGCAACATCGCCGCCGAACTCGTTTCGTACTCCGGCTTCGACTGGCTGCTGCTCGACACCGAGCACTCGCCCAACGAGGTGCCGGACATCCTGAGCCAGCTTCAGGCGAGCGCGCGCGGCACCGCGCACAGCATCGTGCGGCCCGCTTGGAACGATCCCGTGCTCATCAAGCGCTATCTCGACATCGGCGCGCAGACGCTGCTGCTGCCGTATGTGCAGAACGCTGACGAGGCGAGGCAGGCCGTCGAGGCCACGCGCTATCCGCCGCACGGTATCCGCGGCGTCACCGGCAGCGGACGCGCCGCGAAGTTCGGCCGCGTGAAGGACTATCTCACGAAGGCCAACGACGAGATTTGCGTTCTCGTGCAGGTCGAAACGCGCGAGGCTCTGGCCGAGATCGATCGGATCGCGGCGGTGCCGGGTGTCGACGGCGTGTTCATCGGCCCCTCGGATCTCTCCGCGTCCTTCGGCCAGATCGGCAATCCCGCGCACCCGGCCGTGCAGCAGGCGATCGAGGATGCGGGCAAGCGCATTCGCGCGGCCGGCAAGGGCGCTGGCATTCTCACCGGCAACGAGGACGAGGCGCGCCGTTACATCGGCTGGGGCTACAACTTCGTCGCCGTCGGCACCGATCTTGTCCTCCTTGCCCGCGCCACCGACACCCTCGCGCAGAAGTTCAAGCAGTAGGTCAATCACCTCGACGCTTCTCCTCCCCCCTTGTGGGGGAGGTGGCCCGTAGGGCCGGAGGGGGGATCTTATGTCATCGGCAAGCATCGCTTCATTTCCACACGATCGCGCCCGCGAGATCGCCGATGCGTTCGATCTCAAACGTCTGTCTGCGGACTTCGTCGCCGATCCGTTTCCCTACTACCGTGCGCTCCGCGAGCACGCGCCGGTGAAGCGATTGCCCGACGGTTCGGTGATGCTGACGCGCCATGCCGATCTCGAGGCCGTCTACAAGGACACCGCGACGTTCTCGTCCGACAAGAAGGTCGAGTTCGGCGCGAAATACGGCGCCACGCCGCTCTACGAGCATCACACGACGAGCCTCGTTTTCAACGATCCGCCGCTGCACACGCGGGTGCGCCGTATTCTCGCCGGCGCCCTCAATCCGCGCGCGATCTCGGCGATGGAGCCCGCTCTCGTCGCGCTGGTGGACGACCTGCTGGACCGCGCCGAATTGTGCGGCCGCATCGACCTGATCGAGGACTTCGCGTCAGCCGTACCCATCGAGGTGATCGGCAATCTGCTGGGCGTACCGCATGCCGACCGCGGTCCCCTGCGCGGCTGGTCGCTCGCGATCCTGGGCGCGCTCGAACCGGTCCTGACACCCGAGCAGGAAGCGCGCGGCAACGTGGCGGTAGCCGACTTTCTCGCCTATCTCGAAGGGCTCGTCGCGGCGCGCCGCCGCGCCATGCTCGATCCGGACGAGGACGTACTCTCGCGCCTCATCGCCGGCGAAGGCAGCGGCGAGCGCCTGAGCGAGAAGGAGTTGCTGCACAACTGCATCTTCCTCCTCAATGCCGGCCACGAAACCACGACCAACCTGATCGGCAATGGTCTCGTCGTGCTGGCGCAATGGCCCGGCGAGAAGCAGCGGTTGATCGCGCAGCCCGCGCTGATCAAGAGCGCCGTCGAGGAGATCCTCCGCTTCGAAAGTTCCAACCAGCTCGGCAACCGTATCACCACGGTCGCGACGTCGATCGGCGGCGTGGCGCTGGAAGCCGGAACGCCCGTGCATCTCGTGATCGGTGCGGCCAATCGCGATCCAGCCCAGTTCCCCGATCCCGATACCTTCGACATCACCCGCGAGCCCAATCGCCATCTGGCGTTCGCGAGCGGTCCTCACCAGTGCGTTGGTCTCACGCTGGCCCGCATCGAAGGCCGCATCGCCATCGGCCGCTTCCTCGCGCGCTTTCCCGGCTACGCGCTCGACGGTCCGCCCGTCCGAAGTCCCCGCGCCCGCTTTCGCGGCTTCACCTCGGTGCCGGCAAACGTCCGCTGAAGTCCTACTTCATGTAGCCCGGCAGCCACGTCGCGATGCCGGGGAACGAGAGCAGCAGCAGCAGCAGTACGATCAGCGCGACGGAGAACGGCGTCGTGCCCCGGAATATCGTTCCGATCGTGACGTGCGGCAGCAGGTTCTTCACCACGAAGATGTTCATGCCGACCGGCGGACTTATCATGCCGATCTGCACGACGAGCACGACCATGATGCCGAACCAGATCGGATCGTAGCCCAGCGACGTCACCACCGGAAAGAACAGCGGCACCGTGAGGAGGATCATCGAAAGCTCCTCCATCGCCGTGCCGAGCACGATGTACACCGCGCAGATCGCCACGATTACCAGCCACGAGTGAGCGCCGAACATCGTCACGAACGACTTCAGATCGGACGGCATTGTGGTGTAATTGATGAAGCTGGCGAACAGCAGCGCGCCGATCAGCACCATGAACAGCATCGACGTCGTTCGAGCGCTCTCCGCCAGCACGTCGACGAGCGTCTTCACGTCGAGAGTCCGCCGGAACAGCGCGAACAGGAACGCCCCGCCCGCCCCGATGCCAGCGCCTTCGGCCGCCGTGAACGCGCCCACGTAGATGCCGCCGATCACCAGCAGGAACAACGTCACGACCGGCCATACCTTGCGCGTCGCCGCCAGGGTTTGCGACCACGAGTGCGCTTCCGCAGCAGGTCCCGCTGCCGGATCCCGCCAGGTGATCCATTTCACTGCAAGGCACAGCAGGACCGTGGCGATCAATCCCGGAATGATGCCGGCGATGAACAGCTTGCCGATGCTGGTCTCGGTCATGATGCCGTAGATCACCATGATCACGGAGGGAGGGATGAGGATGCCCAACGTACCGCCAGCCGCGACCGCGCCGGTCGCGAGAGCGTCCTTGTAGTGATAGCGCTGCATCGAAGGATACGCGACCTTGGCGAATGTCGCCGCCGTCGCGATGGACGAGCCGCAGATCGCGCCGAAGCCGGCGCTGGAAACGATTGTCGCCATCGCGAGCCCACCGCGCCGGTGCCCCAGATAGCAGTACGCCGCCTGGAACAACTCGTCGGAAATCCTCGCCCGGACCACGAAGTTGCCCATCAGGATGAACAGTGGGATCACGGACAGCGTATAGGACATGCCGGTTTCATAGGTGATCTGCGCGATCATCGCGGATGCCGCATTGAACGACAGCATCCACCACACGCCGCAGAACCCGACGATTCCCATCGCGAAGGCCATGGGAACCCGGAGGAAGGCCAGCACGAGGAATGCCCCGAGGCCGACGAGCGCTTCGAACATGGGGCTCACACCTCTCCGGTGGCCTGGCGACTGGGCCGCCGGAAGATGAGAATGAAGAACGACACGGCGGTGAGCGCCATCAGGACGCTCATGACGTGTGCGAGATAGCCCAGCGGCAGCTTCAGTTGCGCCGTCGTCTCCCCGGCCGCCAGCATGTTCGCGCCGCGGATGGACAGCCGCCATGCCAGATAGCCCGTCGCGATAGCCGCGACGAAGCTGGCGATGACGTGCTGGATTCGAAGCACCCGATCCGGCGTCACGCCGTCGAGAACATCGACGGAGATGTGCTCCTGCCGCAGCGTGACGAGCGGCAGGCCGGTGAAGATGAGGCAGGCCAGCAGCAGCTCCGTCAACTCGAATGCGCCGAAAACCGGGGCATTGAGGAAATAGCGCCCGATCACGTCGGTGCACGTTAGGATCATCATCGAAAACAGGATGAGTGCGGCGACTGAACCGAGCAGCGGCACGATCGCCTTGTCGAACCAGTCGAAGTCGAACCATTCCAGCGTTCGCATGCATGCCTCGAGGCGGATCGGAGGCGGCGCACCCGTGATCGAGAAATGCGCCGCGCTCGGGTTCCCGGTTGAGCCCGGAATTGGGTCTGGATTACGGCTTGTACGCTGCGATTTCCTTGCGCAGTGCGGCAAGCAGGGCAGCTCCATCGGCTCCCTTGGCCTTCACCTTGTCGATCCACGCCTTCTCGAGACCGCTGGTCTTGCCCTTGATCTCCGCGACGAACGCCGCGCTTGCGTTCACGGCGGGAATCTTCGCTGCCGCCACGGCCGCGACCGACTTGGCGTCCATGGCATCCCAAGCCTTGCCGGCGCGTCGCGCCAAGTGCTCGCCCGAATACTTGTCGATGACCTTGCGGTCGTCCGCCGACACCCGGGCGAGTTTTCCGGGGTTCATCATCATCATGAAGCTGACGTTGTAGAGTCCGCCGGGAATATAGGTGACGTGCTTGATGATCGGCACGAGCTTGAACGACAGCGGCGATTCCTTCGGGAAGAACAGCCCGTCGGCGACGCCCTGGCTCAGCAGCTCGTAGCTCTCCGGCGCCGGCTTCAGCATCGGCACCGTGCCGAGCGCCTTGGCGACATCGTTCACAACGCCGCCGCCGACGCGGATCTTCAAACCCTCGAGATCCTTCAGCGAGGTGATCGCACGCTTCGTGTTGAAGATCTGGCCGGGGCCGTGGGTGAACACGCCCAGGGTGTGTACGCCCTTGTGCTCGTCGAACTTCTTCAGCTCACGGTCATAGAGGCGCTGATAGGCGACCGACACGGCTTCCGATGTATCGCCCAGGAACGGAAACTCCGCGACCTCGGAGAGCGGGAAACGGCCGGGCGTATAGCCGTGAACGGTGAAGGAAATATCGGCGAGCCCGTCGCGAACGGCATCGAACGTCTGCGGCGGTGCGACGACGGCCTTCGGCAGAAGGTTGCACTTCACGCGTCCGGCCGTATCCTTCTCCACGTCGCGGCAGAACGGCATCATCATGTCGTTCACGAGCGGATGCGACGGCGGCACCCATCCGCTGGCGTTGAGCGTTACCTGCGCGCTTGCAGAACCCGCGGACATCGCGATTCCGGCGGCGAGCACGCCCGCGCCGATCATTGTCTTACTCATGCCGATCCTCCCTAGATCTTTGGCTTGGCTGACGACGAAGTAGTGCACTTTTTCAGGTGGCTAACAATTCGATTCCTGTCTAATGCGGAGGAAGATCGACCGGGGTGGCGCGATAACCTCGCTTCGATGCGGCGCGGCCATGCCCATTGACGCCGGTCCGGCAGCTCGCATCAATGCGACGACTGCCGCCTTACGCCGCCCCGTCGAGACTGCGGTGGGATGGATCGGGGCGCGACTTGTGCAAATCCGGTTATAGAGGTCCGGTACTGGAGAATTCATGACTGCCGAGCGCACCACGGACGGCTGGCTGCCGAGCCCGCCTTTCCAGCATCATCTAGGTATCGAGACGGTCGAGGCGGCCGATGGGAAATCGCTGCTGCGCTTCGCGTTCAGGTCCGAATACGGCAACCGCAAAGGTGACGTGCACGGTGGTGTCCTGGCGACGCTGGCCGATCTTGCGATATCCCAGGCGATCCGTTCGCTGGCCCCCGATATTGCTGGGATGTCCACGATCAACATGACCGTCAACTACCTCGATACCGCCAGCGGCGATCTCGTCACGCGCGGACGTACGGTGAAGCTCGGCCGCACCATCGCCGTCGGTGAGGCGACCTGCGAGGATGCGCACGGCCGTGTGGTCGTCCATGCCACGGGTGCGTTCCGCATCATCCGCCACAAGCAGGCGTGAGCTTGCGCGCCGGATGATATGACTGCGAACAATTCAACTCTGGAGGACGCGCGTGCTGGTGAGCAAGACCGCGAAAATCGAAGGCATCGAGGTGCACTTCTGGGAAGGCGGCCAGGGCTTTCCGCTGCTGATGATCCACGGCGTCGGGCCGGGAACGTCCATCCAGGGCAACTTCGGCCCTGTGCTCGAGCCGCTGGCAGCCCGCTGCCGGATCGTCGCCATCGACCTGATCGGCTTCGGTGCGTCGGGCAGGAAGCCCGCGCCGCCCTACTTCGATCTCGATCTCTGGCTGAGACAAGCCGAGGCGATGCTGGCGTACTTTCCGGATGGCGAATGCGGTGTCGCAGGCCATTCCATGGGCGGGGCGCTGGCATTGAAGCTCGCAGCCCGCAACCCTCGCATATCCAGGGTGCTGACCTCGAGCAGCGTCGGCGCGCCGTATCCGATCCCCCCCGCTCTGGACAGGTTCTGGGCGGCCACCGCAGACAAGTCTCAGTTGCGCGCCGCCATGATGGACATGGTCCAGGACCCGGGAGCAGTCACGGATGCGATGATCGAGGATCGCTACAAATTCCTCGCCAGCAGCGACTACGCTGCGTACTTCGCGGAAATGTTCGCAGCCCCCCGCCAACGATATCTCGATGCCGCGGTGTTGACCGGCGCGGAGTTGGCCGCGATCCGGGCGCGCGTGATGATGTTGCACGGTCGGGACGACAAGCCGTGCCCGCCGGCGCTGACCACGATGGCCGTTGCAGCTGGATTGACTGATGCCGACATCCGCCTTCTCGGCCGCTGTGGCCACAACCTGCCGCGCGAGCGGGCGCAGGAGTATCTCGACGCCGCGGCATCGTTGTTCGGGTGAACTACTCGACGCCTGAAGTGCGCTGGAACGAGCTGTCTCCTCGGCGATCGCAACCAGTTGGGGTTCATCGCGGTCGAGGAAACCATCATCGGAATTCCCGTTCGGCAATTGTATGTTGGCGCGGAAATGCCATATGAGGCGTGAAACGGCCGCGCTTACGCGGCGCGGTTGGATCTGGAGGGCATCGTGCCGAGCATCCGGCAACTTGAATACCTCGTGGCGATATCCGAGACGCTGAATTTCCGACGCGCCGCCGAGCGCACCAACACCACACAGCCAACGCTCAGTGAGCAGTTGAAGTCGCTGGAGGATCGCCTGGGCGCTCAGCTCGTCGAGCGTGGGCGCTCTCGCGTTTTATTGACGCCGATCGGGATCCAAGTCGTCGAAATCGCAAAACGCATCCTTCGGGATTCCAATGAGATCAAGCAGTTGACGGCAAGTGGCGGCAAGGAGCTGTCGGGCGTATTGCGCCTCGGCTTGCCGCCGACGATTGGCCCGTATCTCCTCAAGCTCGTCCTGCCGAGCCTTCACAAGGCCTTTCCCGAGCTGAAGCTCTATATCCGTGAGGAGCTGCCGGAGACGCTCCCACGCGCGATCGAGGAGGGAACGCTCGATGTCGCGATCACGCCGCTGCCGGTTCAAGGCGCCGACTTCGTGACCCGATCCTTGTTCCGTGAGCCGCTGTTCATGGTCGTCGGCGCCGACCACCCGCTCGCGACGCAGAAGTCCGTCCAGCGCTCGGATCTGAACGGACAGGACGTGCTCGCCTTGAGCCGCGAGCATCAGTTGCACGACGTGATCGTATCCCTGTGCGAGGAGCTCGGCGCGCGCTTGCGCTACGATTTCGAGGGCACCAGCCTCGATACGCTGCGCGAAATGGTGATGATGGGCCTCGGCGTCACGTTTCTTCCCGGCCTCTACGTCCGGCGCGAGATCATCAACGACCCGAATTTCAAGGTGCTCGATATCCACGGTCGCGCGATCTACCGTCACGTCGGTATGGTCTGGAGGAAGTCGAGCCTCCTGCAGGAAAGCTACGGCCAGCTCGCGCAGTTCTTCGGCAAAGCCGTGGAAGGTGAGCTCAGCGCTCTGGCACGGCAGGTCTGATGGCTGGCTGATCGGCGGCTTTCGGTAACGCGCTCCAGCAGATAAGGTCCTCGACACGGGAGCGGCACGAGGGCTTTTCCCTCCCGAGTGTCTCGAGGACCATAATGCGCCTGTTGCTCGTCGAGGATAGCGACCGCCTGCAGGAGTTGCTCGGCGAGACGCTCCGCCAGGCTGGCTACAGTCTCGACGTGGTCGGCACGGTCGCCGGCCTGCTCGAGAGTGCGTCATTGGTCCCCTATGACCTGTTGATCGTCGATCTCGGCTTGCCGGACGGCGACGGACTGGATGCGATCAACGCCTTGCGCTCGAACGGCTTCGCGAAGCCGATCCTCATCATCACGGCCCGCGGCAGCGTCGATGAACGCATCAGCGGTCTCGACTGCGGCGCCGACGACTATCTGCCGAAGCCCTTCAATCATGGCGAACTCCTTGCACGCGTGCGGGCGTTGTTGCGCCGCCCCGGCGAGCTCTCCGGCCCCGTGCTCCGCGTCGGTTCCGTGACTGTGGACGAGGCGGCGGCCGAGGCACGCAGCGGCGAAAAGGTTCTCGACCTCCGGCTCAGTGAGCGCAGGCTGTTGGTGGTGCTGATGCGGCGAGCCGGTTCTGTGGTCGCGAAGTCCTCGATCGAATCGGCTTTGTCGGAGCATACGCGGGAATTGTCGTCGAATGCCGTCGAGGCGTTGGTATCCAGGACGCGCAAGGTGCTGGTCGATTCAGGCGCAGACGTATCGATCGAGACGGTTCGCGGCATCGGATATGCCTTGAAGACGGCGCCCAAATGAAGCTGTTCCTACCTGCCAGCGAAGTCAGTCTGGTCCGCCTGCTGAGCCAGAGACTGGTGATGACCGCCCTGGCGGCAATCGTGCTGCAGATCGGGATCACTGCCGTTCGCAGCTATTTCGACGAGATCGACCTCAATACCAACTACATCAAGTACGAGGTCCGCTTGATCGCGGCTGCCTATGATGCCGCGCAGGCGCGACGAATGCGGGTGTCGCAATGGCTGCCGCAGCGCTACTCCGGTACCGAAGGCCAGTCTTACGGATACCGCATCATCGGCGCGGACGGTCGTGTCCGGGCCGAGCACAACGGCCCCCTGATGGCGGAGTTGTCGCCGTGGCGCTTGCCCAATTCGGAAGGCCAGGACTTCTGGTTCCGCAGGCTCGATGGAACGGCGTGGATGCACGTTGCCGGCGGTGTCCATTTCGAGCGCCCATCCGGAGATCTGTGGGTCGAGGTGGTAACGCTGGGCGACCCCTCGGGGGCTCATGTCGGCATCTTCGCACAAGAGCTGATAGCGGACGTCTGGATGCCGATGATCGCCCTCATCGCGTTGATGCTCGGCGTCGCGATCCTTACCGTTCGCGCCTCATTGGCGCCGTTGGTTCAGGCGGCTGACAAGGCGGATACCCTGGCCGTTCTGGAACGCAGCGAGCGCCTCGACGCCGAAAGTCTGCCGCGTGAGGCTGCCAGTCTCGCCGCAGCGATCAACCGGCTGCTGGATCGCGTTGCCGGGCTGGTCACGTCTCAGCGCGCGTTCCTCGATCGAGCAGCGCACGAGCTTCGCACGCCTTTGAGTATCATGCTGCTGGAGTTGGGACGCAAAGACGGGCCTCGGCTCGAACGTCTGCAATCGGATGTGAGCGTGATGTCCGACATGGTGGATCGCCTGCTGACGCTGGCGAAGCTCGAGGGCGCTGGCAAGCCTGAGTTCCGCGAGATCGACTTGGCGGAAGTCGCAGGTGCGATAGCAACGAGCATGGCGGACTGGGCGATCCAGACGGACCATCGCATCATCGTCAGGGCGAACGGGCCATCGTTGATGCGCGCGGACCGCTTCGCTATCCGTGAAGCGATACGAAACCTCGTCGAGAACGCGATCAAGCACACGCCGCCCGGCGCGAAAATCGAGGTTGAGGTCGGGCCGGGACCACGTCTGGCGGTGGATGATGCGGGGGCCGGGATCGACGAAGCCGACCGCGTCAAGCTGGTTGAGCCCTTTGCCCGCGGCCCCACCAAGGTCGAAGGCTCTGGCCTGGGTCTGGCGATCGTCGCCCAAGCCGTTGCCCTGCATCGCGGCGAGATGAAGATCGGGCGCTCGCGTCTCGGCGGTGCCCGATTCGAAATCGTCTTCCCGGCGGCGTCAGCCGTTGCGTAGCTTTTACGTAGCTTTGCACGCGAAGTGATGATGAGACGGAGCTTGGAAATTCAGCCGGCCTTGCGCTCGTCGTTCCAGTGCATGATTCCCATGGCGACGACGCCGATGAACATGACGGCCGAAGACCCGAGAAATACGACTGCGAAGAGACTGCCCATTTTTGTCCTCGGCGGAGTTGTGATCGAGCGCGCAGGTGCGCGCGCTGCCCGGTCACAGGGACAGAAGAACCTGATGGCGTCCTGACACGGGTGCGAGAAATGTCTTGGCGGGCAGTCGCGCGCTGTTGATGCTTCGATCGAAATCTTCGCTCGGGAAGCTGGGGCCGGCGCTGGAGCTCAAGACACGGCGATGTGCACCGGCATATCGCCTCGGCCGGACGCGATCGGACAAACGCCGACGGCGATGACGAGATCCATTTCCGCCTTCAGCGCCAGCGTGACCGGCGTCGACAGGCGGACCGGGGCGGGTGCGATAGCTCCCGACACCACGTCGACGCTGCAATTCTGGAATGCATTGAGGGCCATCGGTATCGAGTGCGCCGGAATATTCCAATGCGCCAGGGCCTGGGCGAGGCTTTCGTGGCAGGCGGCCAAGTCCTGACTCACCTCGTCGCCGGAGCACGGCCCGAGCTGAAGGTCGTGCCGGCCATAGGGCCTGAATCCGTCCTCGATCACCTCCAGCATCGGGTTGTTGAGCTTGCTGAAGAGCTTGTCGCCGATGTCGAGCCACAGCTTCATATTGTAGACTTTGGTCCGCGCCTGATCGAAGCGTTCACTCATGTCCCGGGCATTGAACGCGACGAGGCTGACGCCCGACTGCGATGTGAGGCTCACCGTTTGGCCGGATCGCATTTCGAAAGCCGCGCTGCCGCTTGGAGCCAGCTTGATCTCCGTCGTCGATGTCATGAGTGAACCCTCTCGCGCGGTCGGCGCGTCACGGCTGCAGGATCGTCGCGCCGACTTCCAGGCCCCCCGTGCGGGAAGCCTTGTCCGGGCACGCGCTGAACGCGACCAGCAGATCCGTCTCTGCCACGAGATCGATATCGACAGGCACTTCTGGCCGCACCTGCGTGCGCCGCATCGTTCCCGTCTCCTGTTCGATCACCATGTTCTGGAACAGGTTCACCGGACTGGGAATGTCGACGTACGGAATTCCCCAGGGCCGGCACGCGCTGGTGAGGTTTTCCGCGCAGCCGTGCGTCGGCACCTTCAGGTCGGCATGCAGATATTCGGAAAGGCGCCCTTCCGCAGCGGACCGCTCGTGCCGTGCCCGGCTGCACATGCCGAACTGCATGTCGTGCGTTCCGAGCCCCTCGAAGCCGTCGGCGATCACCGTCAGCAGGCGCTTCCCCCGCCGCGATACCATGCTGTGCCCGCGCTTCAGATAGATGCAGCGATTGACCTCTTTGGTACGGGCTTGATCGAAGCAGTCGCGGTAATCCCGTGCGTCGAACGCCACGAAATCGATGATCGTGCGCGCCGAAAGACGCAAGATCTGCCCGCGCGCGATCTGCGATGACCAGCCGCTATTTCTAGCCGCGACTTCCTGTTTGATGATGCGCAATTCCCCGGCTCCCCAGGCGCCTTCTTACGACCCAACCGCCACAGTATCGGCCGAAGGACCGCAATCTATCAATTCGACGCCGACAGGTTCCGCCGCGTCATGGCGACGACATCGGCGGGCGCATTCAAAAGCTTGGTCACCAGCGCCTGAACCTCTTCGCCCGAAACGGCATTCGTCTCCAGCTTCATGCGCTGGGCTTGGGCGAGGAATTCGGGATCCTTCATCGCCGCCATGAACGCGCGCCGCAAGGCCGCGACCCGGGCTGCCGGCACGTCCGGCGGCGCGAAGAAGGGGCGGCCCATCGTTTGACGCGACATCACGAGTTCGATCTGCGATCGTTCAGCGTCGTTGCGCGCCATCTCGGTGACCAACGGCACGTTCGGCAGCTCGGGATGCTTGGAGAGCGCCATCTGCATGATGATGTTGACGGTGCCGTCCTTGAACCATTGCGGCCGGTTCTGCTTGGCCGTGGTCCACGACCAGCCGCAATTGCCGTCGACCTCGCCGCGCTCCATCGCCAGGATCGACTCGTTGGTGCCGGGATAGCCGGTGATGACCTTCATCTTGAGACCCATCAGGCTCCTCAGGAACACGGCGAACATCTCCGAGTCCGAGCCCTTGCCCTGGGTGCCGAATGACAGCTCCCTGGTCTTGAGGTCCGTGATCGCCTTCACGTTGGTCTTGGCGTTCACGATGCAGACGCTGACCTCGTTGTTCATGCTGCCGATCCAGTTCGACTTTAGCGGATCGAAGTTGATCTTATTGCCGCCGAGCATTTCTTCGACCGGCGCACCGCGCGTGATGGTCGCGACCTCCGTACCGTCGCGGGCAGCGACCGACTGCATCCAGGCCGCGAGCTTGAAGGAGCCCGCGCCCGGCATGTTCTTGACCAGCACTTGCGGCGAGCCGGGCATATGCTTGGCGAAATAGGGCGCCAGCGCTCGGGCATAGAGGTCGTATCCGCCGCCGACGGAGTAGCCGACCTGGAAGTTGATGGTCTTGCCCGCATAGAACGCAGCGACATCGTCGGCCCGAGCCGGTAGCGCGAACACCGCGGAAAGGAAGGCCGTGCCGAGTGCTGCTCGCAGCGCCGGAGCGCGGTGGCGGCGGAGGAGGGCTTGGGATTTCATGGACATGTCCGTTCGAAGGGTTGTCGTTCGGCGCCAGAGTGCAGAAGAGATGCCCCACCGGCAATGCGAATTTTAGGGCAGACCGCCATCTCCCTGTCGAACTTCGAGGCAGGAGCAGGGCACGGCCCGAGAATCGGCCGAAAATCGGCGAGCCCGATCAGGTTTACCGGTTACCACCTTGAATTGAACGTCGGGAACGGTACTCTGCGCGACGAACCAGGAGTAACCGATGAGCGACCGGCAGAGAAGTAATACCCAGTTGATCGTCGAGGAGACCGCGCAGTGCGGCGTTGGCCTCGTGGCCAGCCTTCCCGACGGCTGGATCACGGACCTCATCGGTGCCTATGCCGCCGACGCGCGCTTCCGCCATGTCGCGGTCAACCGCGAGGAATCCGCGATCGGCCTGTGCTCCGGCGCGTTTTTCAGCGGGATGGGCACGATGGCGCTGATGGGCGCATCGGGGTTCATGACCTGCATCTACGCGATCACCAAGATCAACTATACCTATCAGATACCGCTGGTGATCGGCATCACGCTGCGCGGACGCCCGGGCGACAGCGCGAAGTTCCACCAGTCCAACGGCCTCTACCTCGAAGCCGTGATGCGTTCGATCGACATCCCCTTCGTGCCGATCGAGCGCCGCGAGGATATCCCGAAGATCTCGGTTGCCTGTAAGCACAGCCGCGTCATGTCTCGCCCCGTCGTCGTCGGTTTCACCCGTGCCCTGTTGAAGGGAGAGGCATGATGATGGATTTCGAAGCCTGCTTCCGTGCTCTCGCCGAACGTATGAAGGACGACATCGTCGTCACGTCCGCCGGCAACACCTCGGAATTGTGGTGGGAGATCACGCACGAGACCGAGCGCGTGTTCTACCTCGAGGCATCCATGAGCCTCGCATCGCTGTTCGCTGCCGGCATCGCCATGGGGCGGCCGGAGAGAACCGTGGTCGCCTTCAACGGTGACGGCGCGTTCTGCATGAATCCGGGCATGCTGTTCGTCGAGCGTGAATTGCAACTCCCCAATCTCAAGCACTTCGTCGTCTCCAACGCGGTCTACGGCTCCACCAACGACCTCGTGCTCCCGTTCCGCAAACATGCCGACTATGCCGGCATGGCCCGAGCTGCCGGTATCGAGCGCGTGCACAGCTTCTCGCGGCTCGACGACCTGCTGGCGAGCCTCGACGACATCCTGCGCAAGCCGGGCCACACGTTCACCGTGCTGGACGTCGTGCCGCTGGGGCGCCGCGTGCATTCTCCCCCGCTCGATGGCCCCGAGGTGAAATTCCGTTTCGGCCGCTACCTCGAGCGCATCGGCGGTCCGCCGATCTTCGACACGCAACTCTGATCGGACCTCGGGAGGACGGCTCGCTGGTCCTCCCGTTCGTCGTCCTGGTCGACCTTCTGACCGGTTCCGCGTCGGCTACTGTGCCACGAGATTCTCCTTCAGCGTGCGCCCCTCGTACGCCGTGCGGAAACGCCCGCGCCGCTGGAGTTCGGGAATGAGCAGGTCGACGACGGAAAGAATGTCGCGCGGCACGGCTTGCGGGTGCACGATCATGAAACCGCCGCGGCTGCCCCCGGCGACGAAGTGCTCTTCGAGGATGTCCGAGATCTGTGCGGCTGTCCCCGCATAGGTGCGATCGTAGTTCGTCGCCGTCCGCAGACCGTACTCGAAGAAATCCTTCTTCGACATGACCGTATCCTTGCCGAGATCGCGCATCAGCCTGAACACGAAACCGGTTGGCGAAGCGTTCGCCTTGACGATCTGCTCCTGCACTTCTGACAGTACCACGCGATCCGGCAAGCCCGAGAAGTCGTATCCGGAATTGTGCGACAGGTAGGGACCGACGGCTTCAGGCGGAATCATCGTCAGCAGCCCCTCGCGCCGCGCCTTGGCCTCCGTCTCCGTCTCCGCGACGACGAGCCCGACGCCCCACAGGATGCCGACCTTGCTCTCGTCACGCTTGAACTCGACCAGCCACTTGTCGAGCTCTGCGCGATGCTGAGCTTTGGCGGCCACCGGCGGCCAGCGGGCGAAGATGTGATCGGCGATGTAGGCGGATGCCTTGATGCCGCGCGGCGACGATCCGGCCTGAATGAGGACGGGATGTCCCTGCGGGGATGGCATGCAGTTGAGCGGGCCGCGCACCTTGAAGAATTTGCCGGCGTGATCGATGGCGCGGACCTTGGCGGGATCGCCGACGACGAGCCCCGATGCACGGTCCCACACGAAGGCGTCGGGGTCGACGCTGTCCCACAACGCTCGGCAGACATCGATGAATTCTTCCATCCGATCGTATCGCGCGCCGTGCTCCATCAGCGCGTCGAAGCCGTAGTTGGCCGCGTCGGCGGGCCGGTTGGACGTGATGACGTTGTAGGCGATGCGGCCATTGGTGACGTGGTCGAGCGAGTTCATCAGCCGGGCGATGTAGAACGGATGCATGAACGTAGAGGCATAGGTCAGGCCGAAGCCGATGTGCTTCGTCACGCGCGACATCGCAGTAACGACGGGACTCATGTCGTGTCTGGGCCAGCCGATTCCCCACCGCACGGCTTCGTCGCGGCTGCCGGCCCAATTGTCGGGGATGCCGGTGCCGTCTCCGAAGAACAGCATATCGATCAGGCCGCGTTCCGCGATGCGAGCCATTTCCTCGTAGATGTCGAGGTCGGGATACGTCCGTCCAGTCCAGGACCCAGGCATTCGCCAGCGGCCGTCGAGATGTGTGTACGAAATGTCGACGGCAAGGTGCATCTTTTCGGGCAAGAAACGCTCCCTTTCGACCGGCTGCGAAATCGCCGTGATCCCGGTCAGACTATCGAGTGGACCGACGTGCCTGCAAGATCGAAAATGAAACGCCGTTTCGGCAGGCACGCGTGTCGGTCGCCGGCCCGCCGAGCCGGCAAACCGTGAGTTGACCGTGGCCGTCTACTTGGCTGCCGACTTGACGATGGCCTGGATCTTGTCGAGCACGGGGCGCGGGGTTTTGACCACGTCGCGCACGATTGCGTCGATGTAGGCGCCCGGTGCCGGCCCGATCTCGAGCGTGCGCTTTTTCATGAGGTCGAGGAAGTCCGGATCGGACACCATCGCCTCGAATGCCTTGCGCAACGCCGCCAACCTCTCAGGCGGCACGCCGGGCGTCGTGATGATGGCGCGGCCGACATCGGCCGAGGCTGCGATGGCGCGCAGCACTGCCGTGCCTTCTTCCGTCGTGCCCAGCTCTCCGATCGTCGGCACTTGCTGCAGCAGCGCATGCCGTTTCAGCGCAGTCTGGTAGAGCACCGGAGCCTTGCGTTCGAGGATCCAAGCCGCATTGCGCTGCAGCACGCTCGGCAGGCCGATCGAGCCGATGAGCTGCACCTCTTTTCGCTCCATGGCCAGCAGCACGTCGTTGCTGCCCCCGTAGCCCGACACGATCTTGAACTTGGCGCCGCCATGAGCCCGCAGCGCCGCCGGAACGAGATAGCCCGGCGATGCGCCGCCGGTGGCTCCGACGACGATTTCGCCCTTGCGTGCATCGTCGAATGTGGCGAACGGAGCGCCGGGCGAGCCCAGACCGATGTCGGTGTTGTCGACGAGGCGGCCGAGGTAGGGCAGCGTCGTCACGTCGAGATCCTTCTGCCCCGACATCACCGCGTCGAGCGGTAGGGTCTGCGAAACGCAGCCGAAGGCGGTGCCATCCTTCGGCGCGACGTCGTGGAGATACTTTGCCGCGAGGAAGCTGCCGGCGCCCGGCATGTTCTGGGCGATCACCGTGGGCTTTCCCGGAAGATACTTCCCGAACTGCTCGGCGAACACGCGCCCGTAGAGATCGTAGCCGCCGCCTGCCGCATAGCCGATGACGATGCGGAGCGTCTTGCCCTTGTAGAAGTCGGCGATCGGATCGGCACCGGCGGGTATGGCTGAGCCTGCGAGCAAGGCCATCATGGCGGTAAGGCGCCGAAGTCTCATTTTCGCTGGCATTGGAGCCGTTTCCCTTCGCTGAGTGCGAGAAGCTTCAGTCGCCGTCGAGCCGGATATAAGCATCTGAATCAGCGCGATGCCGATGCGCGACACTCGCTGCTCCGCCCTTGCTCATCACCCGGCACCCCGACATCTGGCGCGGTTGAACGTGACCGATGGCGCGGCAATATGCATATATATCTTTCGAACTAGGTATCGCTGCTAGACGAGGTCATACTTTGCTGCGCGGAGCCATCGCCGGTGAGGTCCGGCCGGGATTAACTCATTGATAGTTCGATACAGCCCTGCTGAGTATTGCACGCACAAGACTGACGCATAGCCGCAACCGACACGGCGCCGAACAATCCATTGCGGAGAGATGGTTGCGGTGTCACGGCACTGTCGTACGGGCCGTCTAAGAGGGCCACGGCGCTGAGAGCGCCCGGCGCTAGGCGCCGTGTTCCAATGCGGCGCAGCCGGGGCTTCGCCGACAGGAGGATCCAAGTGACCCACAAGTTGTTGACCCTTACGGCCGTGGCAGCCGTTGGTGGCCTGGCATTCGCTGCACCCGCGCTCGCACAGCGCGACCAGATCCGGATCGTCGGTTCTTCGACCGTCTATCCGTTCACGACCGCAGTCGCCGAGCAGTTCGGCAAGTCCGGCGGCGGCAAGACGCCGGTCGTCGAGTCGACCGGCACGGGCGGCGGCATGAAGCTGTTCTGCGCCGGCGTCGGCCCGACGCACCCCGATCTCACCAATGCATCGCGCGCGATGCTCAAGGGCGAGTTCGAGCAGTGCCAGACCAACGGCGTCAAGGACATCATCGAGGTCAAGGTCGGCATCGACGGCCTGACCATCGCCCAGTCCAAGGCAGGCCCTGGAATCAAGCTCACCATGGCTCAGGTCTATCTCGCCCTGGCCGAGAAGATCCCCGGCGCCGGTGGCGCCCTCGTCGCAAATCCCCACAAGAACTGGTCGGACATCGACAAGTCGCTTCCGAACGTCAAGATCGAAGTTCTCGGCCCCCCGCCGACCTCTGGCACGCGTGACTCGTTCCACGAGCTCTTCATGGAAGTCGGCGCTCTGCAGATCCCGGCGCTGGCCGAGCTGCGCAAGAAGGACCGTAAGGCATTCGATTCGGCCTGGAAGTCGATCCGTAAGGACGGCGCCTACGTCGAGGCCGGCGAGAACGACAACGTGATCGTCCAGAAGCTCGACGCGAACAAGAATGCCTTCGGCATCTTCGGCTTCTCCTTCCTGGAAGAGAATCTGGCCAAGCTGCGCGGCGTTGCGATGGACGGCGTCGAGCCGGACTATGACAACATCGCCAGCGGCAAGTACAAGGGCGCGCGTCCCCTGTTCATCTACGCCAAGAAGCAGCACATCGGCGTGATCCCGGGCATGGAGAAGTTCCTGGCCGAATACGTTTCTGCCAAGGCGATGTCCAAGGACGGCTACCTTGCCCGTAAGGGTCTCGTCGCTCTCCCGAAGGCCGAGGCCGACAAGACGGCAGCCAACGTCAAGGCGCTCAAGGTTCTGACGGCGGCCGACATCAAGTAAGTCGGAACCGGCTTGATCGATGACTGACACTGCAGCATCGGGCCGTCTTGTGGGCGTCCCGATGCTGTCCTGAATGAAATCTCTCGCCGCTAATTGTGTTCCCGGCCTGCGAAGTCGAAAACCGTAGGGTTGATCGGATGCCCGGTCTTTACTTTGTCGCACTGCTTCTGCTGCTCACGGCCGCCTATGTTCTGGGCCGCTGGCGAGCGATGAGTTTCGTTACCGACCGGCGCGGCAGCATGATCGGCGCCATGCATTCGCTTCCCGCCTATCATGGCCTGTTCGCGGTCTGCACCGCACTCATCCCGATGCTTCTCGTCTACATCGTCGGCACGCCGCTGTTGCAGCGCTGGCTGGAGGCGGGAGCGATCGGGTTCTATCCAGCCGACGTCGCGACCGATCCGCTGAAGCGGGCGACTGCGCTCCGGGATATCTACAATCTGGTCGGCGGACAGTACTCCGGCACGCCGGACGCCAAGCTGACGAGTGCGGCGGAGTTCTTCCGGCAGCGGCAGTCGCTCGGTAACTGGTCTATTTTCGGCGTGGGGCTCGGCGCTGGAGCGCTCGGTCTTCTCGGTGCCTTCATGCTCATCGGCACCTCGTTCCGCGCCCGCACCTGGTTCGAGCGGTTCGTCATGGTCATCCTGATGGTCTGCGCGGCCGTCGCGATTCTGACCACCATCGGGATCGTTTTCTCCGTGGCCTACGAGACCTACCGCTTCTTCTTCGACCCCGCTCTGAAGGGGCGCCCGACGGTCACCCAGTTCCTGTTCGGCACCGAATGGAACCCGCAGGCAGCGCTCCGCGCCGATCAGGGTGACATCAAGACGGCGTTCGGCTTCATCCCGCTGCTCACGGGCACGCTGCTGATCACGACGATCGCCATTCTGGTGGCCGGTCCGCTCGGTTTGTTCTCGGCTATTTATCTGTCGGAATACGCCAGCTCGAAGTTCCGCGCATGGGCCAAGCCCGTTCTCGAAATCCTCGCCGGTATCCCGACGGTTGTTCTCGGCTTCTTCGCTGCCCTGACGGTCGCACCTCTGGTCCGTGGATGGGGGCAGTCGCTCGGCCTGGATATCGCATCCGAAAGCGCACTGGCCGCGGGTCTTGTCATGGGAATGATGATCATCCCGTTTGTGTCTTCACTGACGGACGACGTGATCAACGCCGTGCCGCAGTCGCTGCGCGACGGTTCCTATGCACTGGGCGCGACGAAATCAGAGACGATCAAGCAGGTCGTTCTTCCCGCGGCTCTTCCTGGCATCGTATCCGCCTTCATGCTGGCGATCAGCCGGGCGATCGGCGAGACGATGATCGTGGTGATGGCAGCCGGCCTGGCCGCCAATCTGACATTGAATCCATTGGCGGCGGTGACGACCATCACCGTGCAGATCAAGACGATCCTCGTCGGCGACCAGGAGTTCGACAGCGCCAAGACACTTGCGGCATTCGCCCTCGGCTTCGTCCTGTTCTTCGTCACGCTGATGCTCAACATCTACGCCCTGCATGTCGTTAAGAAGTATCGGGAGCAATATGACTGACACAACAGCAAATGCCCCAGCTCCGAAGGACGTGCGCCGGTTCGACGTCGACTCGGAAGAAGCGCGGGCACGGGTAAAGCGACGGTATCGGGCAGAAGCTCGCCTCAAGGCTTACGGACTGACGGCTCTGGCCATCACTGCCATGTTTCTCGTAGTCCTGATCGCAGACATTCTGCGCAATGGATTGCCCGCTTTCTGGCAGCACAGTCTGGTCATGGATGTGCCGGTGAAAGTCGAGCAGATATCCGAAACCGGCAAGGTCGACGCTGCGGCGATCCGAGGCGCAGACTACTTCCCGATCACGCGGGATGCCCTGCGGGCAGCTATTCCGGGCATCCAGGGCCGTGGGCCTGAGCGCCAGCTACAGCAGTTGCTCAGCAGTGGAGCGGCGGACGGCCTGCGTCAGCAGTTGCTGGCGGACCCCACGCTGGTTGGCAAGACCGTGAAGGCGCGGCTGTTGCTCTCCGACGATGCCGACCTTTACTTCAAGGGGGCGGGAACGCGGATCCTTACACGCGCCGGCCGCGGAACATTGACGCCGCAGGGCACGACCGGCGACGTCAGCTTGCTCTCTTCCGCGAATGACTTCCAGGAAGAGGTCGTGAATTTGAAGCGTGCGCTGGCGCAGCGTGCGATCGTTCTGGGGACCGAAGCGTCGCGGCTGGAGCGCGCCAACGAGGCGGGCCTTGCAGCCCGCATCAAGGAGCTGCGCGACGAGGCCGCTGCCATCCAGGCTCGCGTCGATGGATCGGGCATCGAAGAAGTATTGGACGACAAGCTGCCGAGCCTTCTGGTGGCGGTCAACGGCGGTTTGGTCAAGATCACCAAGATCGGCGCCAGCGCGATCAACGGCGAGGTCCTTCTTCCCTTGAAGTCGGGGGACGAAGCCAAGCCCGGCACTTGGCAGGTCGTGACCTACACGACCCCCGAGAGCAATCGAAAGGTGGGGGATCGCGAGGTTGCGTTCCTCGAGCGGCTGAAAGCCGACGGCAAGATATCTGGTGCCTTCAACTGGGCCTTTTTCAGCTCTGGAGACAGCCGGGAGCCCGAGCTTGCGGGCATCAGAGGGGCGGTCGTGGGTTCGGCTCTGACGTTGCTGGTCACGCTGGGCCTTTGCCTGCCGATCGGTGTGCTGGCCGCCGTTTACCTCGAGGAGTTCGCGCCCCGCAACAAGTTGACCTATCTGATCGAGGTCAACATCAACAATCTGGCCGCAGTCCCTTCGATCGTATTTGGTCTGCTGGGCCTCGCCATGTTCCTCAACGTCTTCGGATTGCCACGCTCCGCGCCGCTCGTGGGTGGTCTCGTCCTGGCGCTTCTGGTGCTGCCGACGATCATCATTGCGACCAGAGCCGCGCTCAAGGCAGTGCCACCTTCGATCAAGGAGGCGGCGCTGGGTGTGGGCGCCTCGCATCAGCAGGCGGTGTTCCATCACGTGCTGCCCTTGGCGATGCCCGGCATCATGACCGGCACCATCATCGGCATGGCGCACGCGTTGGGTGAAACGGCGCCGCTGCTGATGATCGGAATGGTCGCATTCATCGTCGACGTCCCCGGCGGTTTCACGGAAGCAGCGACGGTTCTGCCTGTCCAGATCTTCCTTTGGTCCGACCTGCCAGAAGTGGCCTTCAAGGCGAAGACCGCGGCGGCTATCATCGTCCTGCTCGCCTTCCTGTTCGTAATGAACGGCCTCGCCATCTGGCTGCGCCGCAGGTTCGAGCGGCGCTGGTAGTATCAACCTCTGCGCAATTTATCAGATGCGTTCAACAGGGAGCCCCCGATGCACGGCGTGGCAGGAATATCCGCTGAAAATCTAGAAGGTGCGACCATCCGGCCGCTTCCGTCGACCAAGATCATCGCGCGCGACGTCAATGTCTACTACGGCGAGAAGCACGCGCTGAAGGCTGTGGACGTCGACATTCCCGATCGCTCGGTGACGTCCTTCATCGGTCCGTCCGGCTGTGGCAAGTCGACGTTCCTGCGCTGCATCAACCGCATGAACGACACGATCTCCATTTGCCGCGTGACCGGCAAGATCGAGATCGACGGTCGCGACATCTACGACAAGTCGCTGGACGTCGTGCAGCTTCGTGCGCGCATCGGCATGGTCTTCCAGAAGCCCAATCCGTTCCCGAAGTCCATCTACGAGAATGTCGCCTACGCGCCGCGCCTCCATGGTATGGCGCGCAACAAGGCCGAACTCGACGAGTTGGTCGAGTCCAGTCTCGACAAGGCCGGTCTATGGAGCGAGGTGAAGGACCGCCTCGGCGACAGCGGCACCGGCCTTTCCGGCGGACAGCAGCAGCGCCTTTGCATCGCGCGCGCCATCTCCGTCAATCCGGACGTGATCCTCATGGACGAGCCCTGTTCGGCGCTCGACCCGATCGCCACCGCGAGAATCGAGCAGCTGATCGACAGCCTCCGCCAGCATTTCTGCATCGTTATCGTCACCCATTCGATGCAGCAGGCAGCCCGCGTATCTCAGCGTACCGCCTTCTTCCATCTCGGCACACTGGTCGAGGAGGGGCCGACGACGGATATTTTCACCAGTCCGAAAGATCAGCGCACTCAGGACTACATCACCGGCCGCTTCGGCTGACGAGCAACCGACGACGTGTGGCGTAATCAATTTTCGCGGAAGGATTGTATTCATGACGCAGCACACCGTCACGTCGTTCGATGATGACCTCAAATCGCTGGACTCCATGGTCATGACCATGGCGCGAAGTGTGATCCGCCAGCATGGTGACTGCTCCGATCTGATGGAAGACCGGAACACGGCGGTCGCGGGTCGGATCATCGACGGCGACCGCGCGATCGACGACCTGCAGGCTGCCATCGAGGAAAAGGCGATCCAGGTCATCGCCAAGCGCCAGCCGCTGGCCGTCGACTTGCGCACCGTGATCGCGACGCTGAAGATCGCGACGGACCTCGAGCGCATCGGCGATCTCGTCAAGAACAACGCCAAGCGAATGCTCGCGTCCAGCGCACAGTCCCAGTTGCCGCCGGGTGCTGCCAATCTCCAACTGCTGAACGCGCGGGTGGGCGAGCAGTTGAAGCGCATGATCGACGCTTTCGAACAGCGCGACGACGCGCTGGCGAAAGAAGTGTGGATGCGCGATGTCGAGATCGACACGCTGCAAACCTCGCTGTTCCGCGAGTTGCTCACCTACATGATGGAAGACCCGCGCAACATCGGCTACTGCACGCATCTCCTGTTCTGCGCCCGCAATCTCGAGCGCATCGGCGATCATGCGACCAACATCGCCGAACAGGTGCACTACGTTGTGACCGGCACGAACATGCCCATCGACCGTCCCAAGGGCTGATACGGGCGACATCCCGGAGAAATTGTGATCGGCAGGGCCGCATTCTCGCCGCTGCCGCGGAGGCACTCACGCGCTGGTGCGATCGTCGCCGGCCGACGCGTGTCGCATGGCAGCCGCCGGTGCTCGCAGCCCCGACGGTGTGCAGCAGTGGATCCTGAGAAGTTCCAGGAAGCGCGATTGGACCGGCGTCGGATGCCAGTCCGTCCGCGTCGCGACGCCGTCGTGCCCGCGGATCACGCGCGGCGTGAACTGGAGTGCTGCGAGACCGCTCGACGCGGCCTCCGCTTCCATCTCGTGACGCGTCAGCAGGGTCACGCGATCGCTCGACCGGAGCAACGATCGCTGCACGTCGAGTGAACTCGTTTCGATGGCGACCTTGGGCTGCCATGCACAGTCTTCGAACATGCGCTGAAGGTTCTGGCGCCGCGGTGTTCCCGGCTTGGGTGCGATCCAGTCGTAGCTTGCGAGCACCTCGAGGTTCAAGCGCCGCAACCGGGTCAGAGGATGGCCGGTGCGCACCGCGATCACGTAGGGATCGAAAAACAGCGGCTCCTCCTTGACGTCGGTGGTTCCGGACGGCAGCCGGAGCACGCCGTACAGCATGTCGATCCGCGCGGACCGCAGGTCGTCCAGCAGCGGTTCGTATCCCCCGTGCGCGATGGCGATGCTCGCGTCTGGATATTCGGCCAGAAAGCCGTTGATCGCGAGCGTCAGCAGCCGCGTGGCCGACAGCGGTACGACTCCGATCGCGATGCGCGAACGGATGCGGCCTCGCGCGATTTCGATCTCTTCGATGGCGGCGGTGATCTCGCTGAGCGCGAGTTTCGTGCGCCGCGCGAGTTCCGCTCCGAGCTTCGACGGCCCGATGCCATGCGCGTTCGCCTGCACCAGCGTCTTGCCCACGAGGCGTTCGAGCAACTGGATCGTGCGGCGCAAAGAGCCCGGTGTGACCCCGATCCTATCGGCCGACTGCTCGATCGTGCCGTGATCGGCGAGTGCTGCGATGGAGCGCATCTGGACATCTGTGATGCGGTCGGGCCAATCGCCGCCGACCGGCCCCCCGGAGACTTCCACCAGCGCCTCATCGAGGCGGTTCAGCATGCGCCGGGTGCGGTGAGCGAGGAGAGCGCCTGCCGCAGTGAGATGCGCGCCGGACCGCCCGCGCTCGAGCAGCGTGACGCCGAGCTGGCGCTCGAGCTTGCCGACCGAGATCGTGAGCGCGGGCTGCGTGCGGTGCAATACCGACGCTGCCTTGGTCATGCTGTTGGTCTCTGCCACGGCGTTGAACGCACGCAGCAAGGGCAGGCTCGGCATCGAGGGCTCACGCATCGCGCACGTCCAGCGAGGGAATTTTCCGTTTGAACTTAGCAGAAAACTTATGGAAGGTAGCACGCTTCAAATTTGCTGTTTGCACCGGGGCGATGCAGCCTGTGATCAGGTGACAGGCCGCCGCGGTGTGCGCCGTCGGCGAGCTGGATGCCGGCGAGCGCGATGGCAGAGCGAGCGTTCACCGAACTCCCGGAGGAAATCATGGCAGGCCCCATCGTCGACATTCATCCCCACATCGTATCGGTCGATACGAAACGATATCCGCCGACCCCGCTGTTCGGCATCCAGTCCGACTGGTCGAAGGAGCGTCCTGCGGAAGTCGAGGATCTGCTGGCTGCGATGGACGAGGCTGGTGTGGCCAAGACCGCGATCGTGCATGCGTCCACGGTTTATGGCTTCGACAATTCGCTCGTCGCCGATGCCGTCAAGCGCTATCCCGCGCGCTGTTCGGCCGTGGGCTCCATCGACATGCTGGCCCCGGACGCCGTCGAGACCGCCAGGAGCTGGCTCGATCGCGGGATGGAAGGCTTCCGCATCTTCACCGGCGGCAGCACCAAGAAAGTCGATGCGAGCAGCCTCGACGACCCGAAGTCCTATCCGGTGTGGGAGTTGATGAGCGATCGCGGTCTGTCGATGTGCATCCAGACCGATCCATCGGGCATTCCCGCGACGATCGCGCTCGCCAAGCGTTTCCCGAAAGTGCCGGTGCTCGTCGACCACTTCGCGCGGCCCGACGCGACCGGAGGTGCCACGTTCCCGAAGGCCGCGCCCTTGTTCAGCATGGCCGCGGTGCCGAACATCTACCTCAAGTACACGCCGCCCGCCCTGTTGCGGCTCACCGAAAACAAGGCGGACGTGCACGCCTTCATGTCGAAGCTCGTCGCGGAGTTCGGCGCGGACCACATCGGGTGGGGCTCGAACTGGCCGAACTCGCCGGGCACGATGGCCGAGATCCTCGCCGCGGCAAAGGCCGGCATCTCGCATCTGTCGCAGAAGGATCAGGATCAGATCCTCGGCGGCACGGCTCTCAGGCTCTATCCTGCACTGCAAGGGAAGTGAGCATCGACATGGCCAATCGATATCCCGCGACCGGCCCGGTCAGGCTTCGCACGAACCTCGCCGACAGCGCACTGTCCGCCGCCTTGAAACAGGGCAAGGTCACCTCGCCGATCGTGAGCTTCGATTTCTGCGGCCCGCCCACCGCCAGCAATGGCTTCAAGGCGATGGTGCGGGACCGCGCCTTCGACGCAGGCGAATTGGCGATCGTCACGTTCATGCAGGCCAAGACCTACGGCAAGCCGCTCACGCTGCTTCCGGCGGCGGTCGTCGGCCGGTTCCAGCACGTCACGATCTCGGCCATGGCGGGTCGCGGCATCGAGAGGCCTGCGGATCTCGAAGGCCAGCGCGTCGCCGTCCGCGCCTACACTCAGACCACGGGCGTTTGGGCGCGCGGCATCCTCCAGCACGAGTACGGCGTCGATCTGTCGAAGATCCAATGGGTCACGACCGATGATCCCCACCTCGCGGAGTTCACCGATCCGCCGAACGTCGTGCGCGTCGACAAGAAGGAAAAGGCGCTCGACCAGCGGATGATCGACGGGGAGTTACACGCCGGAATTCTAGGGCCGGATGCGCCCAAGCACGCCGACGCCCGTCGCCTCATCGCCGATCACGCGGACGCAGCGCTCGCCTGGAATGCCAAGTACGGCTGCACGCACATCAACCACATGTTCGTCGTCGACAGCGATTTGGCGGCGACCCGCCCCGACGTCGTCGCGGAGATCTATCGCCTGCTCGCCGAGAGCAAGGCAGCCGCTGGCCTGCCCAAGGGGCTGGACACGCTGCCCTTCGGCTTCGCCAACGTGCAGCGCTCGCTCGGCATCGCCAGCCGGTATGCCCATGAGCAGGGCGTCATACCTCGGCAGTTCACGGCGCAGGAGCTGTTCGATCACGGCACGGAAAAGCTCGGGCTCTGAAGCGTCCGGAAGGTGCCAGCAACAACCGCTCCGCATGAGCGGCAGGATTGAACGCCGACCGCATCTGGCGGCGTTACGACGAGCCGCCGGCAAGAGCGGCACGAGAGGAAATGCACGAGGCAACGAGGAGGAAGGCCGATGCAAGCGCGCGCGAACGCCCGCAGCAATGCCGTAGTTGGAATGCTCATTGTTCTGGGAATTGCAGGTTTCGGGCTGCCCGCCCGCGCCGACTACCCCGACAAACCGGTGCGCGTGGTCCTGCCGTTCGGGCCGGGCGGCGTCGCCGACGTGACGATGCGCCTCGTCGCCGGCAAGCTCTCCGAGCGCATGGGCCAGCAGTTCGTCATCGAGAACAAGCCCGGTGCCGGCGCGATCAATGCCGCGATGGCCGTGAAGTCGTCGGCTGCGGACGGCTATTCCCTTTTTCTCGGTGGCAACGGCGTGGCGCTCAGCCGGTCGCTGTTCAAGTCGCTGCCTTACGATGTCGTGAAGGATTTCGACAACGTCTCGTCCCTCGCTCAGTTCGACATGCTTCTGGCCACCAACGCCGAGAGTAAGATCACCAGCGTCGGCAAGCTGGTCGAGTTGGCGCGAGCGAGCCCGGGCAAGCTCAACTTCGGCACCGTTGCCGCAGGCAGCACGCAGAACCTGGCGGCCGAAATGTTCAAGGTCGTGACGGGCGTGCAGGTCGCCGTGGTGACGTTCAGGACGACACCGGATCTCGTGACCGCGCTGATGCGCGGCGATGTCGACGTCGGCTTCGACTATCTCGCCGCCTTCAGCGCTCCCGTGTCCGACAACAAGCTCAGGATCATCGCCGCGGGAGGCCAGACGCGCAGTCCTCTCACGCCGAATACGCCGACACTCGTGGAAAGCGGCTGGCCGGAGTACGTGGTGACGTCGTGGAATGGGCTTTCCGTGCCGGCCGGGACGCCGCCCCAGGTCATCGCGAAGCTCAACAAGGAGATCAACGCGGTGCTGAAGCTGCCCGAAGTGCAGGCACGCGCAACGCAACTCGGCATGGAAGCTGTGGGTAGCACGCCCGAAGGCATGGCCAAGCGCTTGGGCGACGACATCGTCCGCTGGCGTGGAGTGATAACCAAGCTCGGATTGCAGAAATAGTCGGCACGAACGACAGGAGACCAGGACGTGAGCATGAAACCACCGAACGGAGCGGACCGCCCGCGCCTGAAGATCGCGATCGCAACGTCCGGCCACACGAAAGCGCTCAAGAACGGCAACGTCACGATCGAAGGAGTGGACGCGGATTTCATCGAGGTCGTGCCGATCATCGGCGCCTTCCGCCGCATGGTGCGCGATCTCGAGTTCGATATCTGCGAGATGGCGCCGACCACCTACATGATGGCGCGCGCGCTCGGTGCGCCCTACATCGCACTGCCGCTGTTCGTGATGCGCCGCTTCCATCACGGCGGCTTCGTCACGCGGCCCGAAGCGAACATCAAGGTGCCGAAGGATCTCGAGGGCAAGAAGGTCGGCGTGCGCGCCTACTCGGTGACGACAGGCGTGTGGACGCGCGGCATCTTCACCAACGAGTACGGCATGGACAGCTCGAAGGTGACGTGGGTCGTCGACGACGAGGAGCACGTCACGCAGGTCAAGCTGCCGGCGAACGTGATCCACGCACCGGAGGGCAAGTCGCTCGCCGGCATGATGGCGGCAGGCGAGCTGCAGGCGGGCTTCACCGGTCCCGCCGGCATCGGACGTGCAGGTCCCCCGACCGGCAACTGGGAGGTCGGCGGTCAGACCCCGGCGCAGGTCTATCCCGAGCTGATCCCGGACGTGGAGAAGGTCGAGCACGACTGGTATCGCCGCACGAAGATCTATCCGATCCACGGCACGATCGTCGTCAAGGACGAGGCGCTGAAGAAGCACCCCTGGCTCGCGCGTTCGTTGATGGACGCGTTCACCAAGGCGAAGGCGCCCTATCTCGTCGACCTGAAGGCCGGCAAGGGCGATACGGCCGACGACAAGAAGTATCGCGGCTTCCTGCCGCTGATGGACGATCCGCTGCCCTACGGCGTGTCGGCGAACAAGGCGAGCACCGAGGCGCTCATCACTTACGCACTGCAGCAGAAGCTGATCCCGTCGCGGCCCAACTTCTCCGACGTTTTCGTCGACATCGACCCGTAAACGAACGCGTGTCATCCCGGTGCTTGTCACCGGGATCCACACCTTCTCGGGGACGCTGCCTATTGCAGCGTGGACCCCGGCAACACGTGCCGGGGCGACGTTCCAGTTCATTGGATGGCGCACATCATGGCGACAGCAAACGGCAAGCGTCGACTGAAGACTCTTCTGGGCAACTACCCCCACACCGCCGGCATCAAGAGCCGCGCCATCACCTCGGACCGGATCGAGCTCGACTTCACCGAGTTCACGCCGGTCTGGGACGGGTTCGACAGCATGGTGCGCCACCACGCGTTCGACGTGTCCGAGATGGCTGCCGTGACCTACATGGCGGCCATGGCCTACGACAAGCCGATGGTGCTGCTGCCGGCCGCGATGTTCGGCCGCTTCCAGCATCCCTTCGCCATCTACAATGCGGAGCGCGGCCCGATGCGGCCGCAGGACCTCAACGGCAAGCGCGTCGGCGTGCGTGCCATCACCACGACGACCGGCGCCTGGCTGCGCGGCATCCTCGCCAACGACTACGGCGTCGACCTCGACAGCATCCGCTGGATCACCTTCGAGGAGGCGCACGTCGCCGAGTGCGAAGACCGCAGCGAGCGCGCGCCGTCGGGCAAGTCGATCGTGCAGATGCTGCTCGATGGAGAACTCGACGCCGTGCTCGGCGAGCGCAGCGCCGACCCTCGCATCCGCAATCTGTTCGGCGATCCGGAAGCCGAAGCCGCGCGCTGGTATCAGATCCACAAGGTCGTGCCGATCAATCATCTCGTCGTCGTCGGCAGGGATCTCGTCGAGAAGGAGCCCGAGACCGTCCGCGAGGTTTATCGCCTGCTGCTCGAAGGCAAGACCACGTCGGGCGCGCCCGTCGCGACACCGGACCCGATCCCGTTCGGGATCGATGAGAACCGCCCCGCTCTGCAATTGATGGCCGACTATGCCTATCAGCTACGGCTCGTGCCCAAGCGTTACACGGTCGACGAGATGTTCGCGCCCGTCCGCCACCTGATTTCGTGACGCGGTACGCGGTGACACCGGAGCGGCCGTGTCGCCTCCGCCGTTGACCCGCCCCTGGTAGCGAGCGGGAATCCCGAAGTGTTACCTTCTCCCGCTGAGAGCGACTTGCCAGCTCCCGGCCGCAGAATTACTGTCGGCCGACGGTCATAATGGTCGCGAAAAGTTCAGTGATCCTTGGGAGGGACACCGCATGCTCGAGAACGTGCTCAAGCTGGGCATTGCCTCAGCCGCCGCGCTTGGCCTCATGTCGGCTGTGGCGTCTGCCCAGCAGAAGATCGAGATGAAAGTCGCGCACTTCATCGTCGATCAGCATCCGATGTCCGTCTGGATCAAGAACTGGGCTGAAAAGCTCGCCAAGGATTCCGGAGGCCGGATCGATCCCAAGATCTTCTCCAACGCGCAGATGGGACCGCCGCCCGTCTATTATGATCTGGCGCGCACCGGCCAGGCCGATGTCACATGGTACCTGACGGGCGGAACACCGGGACGTTTCCCGATCACCGAACTCATCAACCTGCCCTATCTCGTGGGCTCGTCCGAGATCGGCACCAAGGTGATGAACGATCCCACACTACGTGCCAAGTACATCGACCCCGAACACAAGGGCGTGAAGGTGCTGGTGCTGTTCACCCATCAGCCGGGGCAGGTGCACACCGTCAAGAAGCCGGTCAGATCGGTGGAGGACATGAAGGGCCTCCGCATCCGCTTCACATCGCCGACGGTGCGCGACTTCATCGGAGCGCTCGGCGCCACGCCGGTCGGCGTGCCCCCGACGGAACAGGCCGACCAGCTCCAGAAAGGCACGATCGACGGCAGCTTCATCGACTACGGCGGGGCCGGCATCGCCTTCAAGCTCGGCGGCATCATCAAGCACACGACCGAGATGTATTCCTATGTGACCTCGTTCGGCCTGATCATGAACCCGGGCTTCTACGACAAGCTGCCGGCCGATATCAAAAAGCTCGTCGACGACAGCACCAAAGGCCAGGAAAAGGCGATCGGCGAAGGTTGGGATTCGATCGACGGTCCGGGCAAGAAGGTCCTGATGGACGGCGGCATGCAGCCGATCCGTCTCGCTCCGGCCGAAGATGCGAAGTTCCGCAAGGTCGGTGCGGAGGTCGCGGAGAAGACGATTGCCGGTCTCGAAGCAAAGAAGCTGCCGGCGCGCGAGGTCTACGCCATGATGAAGGCGCTGGCTGAAAAGCACGCCAAGACCTCGAAGAACTTCTGGGCGCCGTGAGGCTTCGTGATGCGGCGCGAGGAGTGAGCCCATGACCAGTTGGCGCGCCGCCATCGCCCGGGTCTGCGGCTGGCTGGCAGCGCTTTGCGTTGCCGGCATGATGCTGGTGACGGTGGCCGATGTCGGGCTGCGCTGGCTCGCCAACTATCCCCTGCGGGGCACGGTCGAGATCGTCGAGCTGCTGCTGACCTGCTCGTTCTTTCTCGCCCTGCCCGCGACGTTCCTGCGCGACGAGAACATCGTCGTCGACGTGATCGACCGCTGGGTCGGCGTGCGCGGCGTTTCTGTGCTCAAGCGTGTCTCAGCCGCACTCGCCGTCGTCGTGCTGTCGATCCTCGCGTGGCAGGGATGGATCGCGGCGCAGGATACGCTCGTCTTCGGCGATGTGACGTCGGACCTCTCCATTCCGAAGATCTACTACTGGATTCCGCTGTTGATCGGCTTCGTCGGCGCGGCTTTGTCTGCGCTCGTCATCGTGTTCTCCAGGGACACGGGCAACCCATGAGCGTCGCCACGATCGGGATGCTCGGCGTCGTCGGCCTCCTGCTGTTGATCTTCCTTCGCGTGCCGATCGGCTTGGCGCTCGCGATCAGTGGCGCGGTCGGCTATGCCGCCCTCGATGGCTGGCCCAATGCGCTGAAGATGGCCGGCAATGTTCCGTTCAATCTGGCGAGCGCCTACGCATTGTCGGTTATTCCCCTTTTCATCTTGATGGGTGCTGTCGCGTCCCGGGCGAACATGGCGCGGGAATTGTTCGATGCGTCCAACGCCGCGTTCTCCGGCGTGCGTGGCGCTTTGGCGAATGCCACCATCGGTTCGTGCGCGCTCTTCGGTGCGATCTGCGGCTCGTCCGTGGCAACGGCCGCGACGTTCTCGAGCGTGTCGATCCCCGAGATGCGCCGACACGGCTATGACGATGCCTTCGCCGCCGGCGCTGTCGCTTCCGCGGGCACGCTCGCCGTTCTGATCCCGCCTTCGGTTCTGCTCGCGATCTACGCGATCAGCGCCGAGCAATCGTTGCCCAAGCTCTATGCGGCAGCATTCGTGCCCGGCGTCATCCTGGCGACGCTCTACGTCCTGGCCGTCTGGATCGTTTCCTTGGCTTGGCCGAAAGCGATCCCTCGCGTCGCCGGCATAGCCATGCGCGATCGCCTGCGCGCTGCGGTCGGTATGTGGAAGCTCGGCGTGTTGTTCTTCTTCGCCGTGTTCGGGATCTATCTGGGCTGGTTCTCACCGACGGAGGCGGCTGCGATCGCGGCGTTCGCCGCGATTCTCATCGGCTTTGGAACGGGCCAGATGACGCTTCGTGATCTCGCTGATGCGCTGCTCGAGACGGCGTTCACGACGGCCTCGATCTTCTTCATCGTGGCAGGCGCCTTCATCTTCTCTCGCTTCGTCGTGCTGACCCGCGCGCCGGTGGAATTGGCCGAGTACGTTGCAGCCGCCGGTCTCGGCTGGGTGTGGATCCTCCTCGCGATCACCGCGCTCTACCTCTTGCTCGGGACGTTCCTCGACGAGGTCAGCATGATCCTGATCTCGGTGCCGGTGACGCTGCCGCTCGTCAACAGCATCGGCTTCGACGCGACCTGGTTCGGCATCTTCGTCACGGTGATGTGCACCATCGGGCTCATCAGTCCTCCGACCGGAATGACGGTCTTCGTGATCCAGGCGCAGCACCCCGAGATCCCCGTCGAGCGCATCTATCTGGGCACGCTGCCGTTCCTCATTGCGGACTTCGTCTTGGTCGGCCTGATGATTGCCGTGCCCGGCATCGTGATGTGGATGCCCAGGCTTTTCGGGATGTGAACCTGCGGAATCCCCCGCGGAAAAAGGCCATTCGATTAACCGATTTCCTGTGCCCCGCGGGACAGCGCACAGGCTCGCAACGCGGCATCATCTCCCCATGTTCGCTCGGGCCTGTCGCCCGGCGAAAGTGAAACAGGGAGAGCGTCATGATCGGCCGCATCACCAAGTACTACGGCAACATCGGCGTCGGCATCATCACCGCCGAAGATGGCCGCAAGTTCCGCTTCCATCATAAGGATCTGACGAGCCGCGCCGGCCGCACCAGCGGCGTCGAGGTCGACTTCGAGGTTCGCTCCGGCCGCCCCAGCGAGATCATCCCGCTGTCTGGTTCGCCCTGGAAAGCCTTCTGCCGCTGACCCACCGGCGCATTCGCAATTGTTCACCACGGAAAACGAGCCCCATGACCACCGCCCGCTACCACACCTGGGACGACACGGAGATCGCCGCGGTCCCGGCCGCAGATCTCTCCGCCGCGATCGGCCTTTGGCTTGCGCGTGAGCGGGCCGGCATCGTGCCCGTCGACGAGGTTCGCTTCTCGACGCCGGAGCAGATCGAAGAGCGCATCGTCGCGATGCACGATCACCCTGCGCAGGGCCTGAGCGTCCTTTTCCGCACGCGTTGCCTCGTGGACGCACTGTCTCAGCGCCGCTTCCGCCACTTGATCAGGCCGGAGAACGGGGCAGAGCTGGCGATGCTCGTTGCGGCCGCTGCAACTCAGCGACTGAACCCGAGATGGGGCATGAGCCCGCTGCGTCTCGCTTGGGCCATCGCCGCCGCCCATGAAGTCGCCGCCCAAGCCGCGACAAATGCTGAGGCCGCATAGAAAAGGCCATGCCGGCAATGACGATGCCGACACGGCCGAGATGTTGAACCTGCTCGACCAGAAAGGCCAGCGTCAGTTCCGAGCCGTCAGTTCCGCGTCTTCGGCGTGCCCGACGTGTCGCCCGCAGTCGCATCCGGTTTGAAGAACACGTCGACACGCATGCCGGGAATGAGCGGCGGCTTGCCTTCCAGATCGACGATCACCTGCAGCACGTCCTGATCGTTCGGCCGGCGCGGCCCCTTCGCGGCGAGGCGTGGCGCCCCCAGCGAGTGCGCCATCAAACCGACGCGCCCGTTGAAGTCCTGACCCGGAAACGCGTCAGAGCGCACGATCACGCTTTGACCGTTGCGAATGCGGCCGACGTCGCGATCCTCGAGCTCGGCGCGGACCCGCAACTGCGAGATATCACCGAACTGGAGCAGCACGTCTTCCGGTGACGGCGTCACTGTTTCGCCCGCGCGCGTATTGACGAGCAGAACCGTGCCATCGGCCGGCGCGCGCACGCGCGTTCGATCGACAGCCTGCTCGACCGCGGAAAGCTCGGCGCGCGCAACAGCGAGACTGGCCTCGAGGCGTGTCGGCAGCGGCATTCCGGGCTGAGCGGAGATACGCCGGACGTTCGCCTTCTCCTGCTCGAGTTTCTCGGCTGCCTCCGCGATTGCGGTGCGGCCTGCTTCGATATCCTTGGCCGCCGCGCCCGCGGTCGATTGCAGCTTGTCGAGATCGAGGCGGGCCTTGAACAGCAAGCGCTCGGCCCACGACACTGCGTCTTCGGCAGCGCGGCGTTCCGCGAGGAGCTTTGTCGCGGGTTCTCCGTCTCGCTCGCGGCGGCGAACCGAAGCTTCCGCCATCGCGCCCGACAGTTTGGCCATCACTTCTTCGTCGGCGAGACGGACGAGCAGATCGCCAGCCTTCACGGTATCGTTCATGCGCACGAGAACTTGCGCGACCCTGCCCGGCATTTGCGCGCCGATGCGCACCTCGCCGTCGCGAGGCTCGACGCGCCCCGAGGCCGAAGCAGACCAGCCGCCGGCACGCGACGTAGCGGGCGTCCGCTGCGCCTGAGCGGCCGGAACAGCCGCTGCGGAAGTGAGCGAAATCTCGCCGCCGGAGCGTGCGAGCCGCGGGTTCGACCGCCAGTTCTCGACGGCCAGCGCAATGGCGCCCGCTGCCATGGCCGCGACCACCAGCGTCGCGACGGTCGAATTCACTTTCGGAGCCTTATCCATTGGCTTTTCTCTTTCTCGTCAGATCGTAGCGCGTGACGTTTTCGCTGGTCTCGACGCGGCGTTCTTCGCCGCTGATCAGACCGTCCTCGATGCGGACGATGCGGTCGGCATAGGAATGCGTGCGCGGATCGTGGGTCACGGCCAGTACCGCGCGGCCCTTCTCCTTGGCGATGCGCGCGAGCAGCGCCATCACCTGATGCCCGTTCTCACTGTCGAGAGCCGCCGTCGGCTCGTCCGCCAGGATCACGGCCGGGTCGCCGGCGAGCGCCCGGGCGACGGCAACGCGCTGTTGCTCTCCGCCCGACATGTTACGAGGATAACTCTGCAGGCGATGGCCGAGCCCGACCTCGCGCAGCGCCGTCTCGGCACGGATCACGGTTTCGGCCGCCGACATGCCCCTGACGTCGAGGGCGAGGCGGACGTTCTCGAGCGCGGTCAGCGTCGGGAACAGGTTGTACGATTGGAAGATGAAACCGATGTTCCGACGCCGGACGCCGGCGAGCGCCTCCGGATCGAGGCCGTCGACGCGCTGGCCGGCGAGGGTCACCGTGCCAGCCGAAGGCGCGAGAATACAGCCCAGGATCGACAGGAGCGTGGTCTTGCCGCTGCCCGATGGTCCCATCAGCAGCGTCAGCTCGCCCGACATCAGTGACATGCTCACGCCCTTGAGGGCGCGGACCTTGCCGGCCCCCTGGCCGAGCTCCTTCACGATGTCGGTCGCCTCGAGTACGGGTTCTCTCTTCATCGGCTGAACACCATCGCTGGATCGATTTTTGTGACTTTGAGAATGGCTGAAATCGCCGACACGGCGCACATGCCGATCGTGATGGCGAACAGTCCGGCGGCAAGCGAAGGCGTCATCAGGAGCGGCAAGGCGGTCGCCTCGCTCAACGTGGTGATCCCGAGGGAAATTGCCATCCCCAGGCAGTAGCCGATGATTGCGCTGAACGCGGCCTGCGTCAGGATCACGCGATGGATATAGCCGGCCGAGGAGCCGAGGGCCCTCAGCGTCGCGAACTCCGTCAAATGGTCCTTGGTGCTCGAATACAGCGTCTGTGCGACGATCACGGTGCCGACCAGAAGGCCGAGCAAGGCGCCGCCGATCAGGGCGACCCCGGCGCCCGTCGAGAACAGCCACTGTTGCAGGCTGCGGTCGCGGAATTCCGCTTTCGTCAGCACTTCCCGATTGTCGAGACGCTGCGCGATCGCCGAACGCGCTCGCGCGACATCGGTGCCGGGGGCGAGCTTCACCAGCAGATATGAGAACGCGTCGCTGGGCTGGCCCTGCAGAGCACGCGCACGATTGAGCGTCGTGAAGATGAACGGCGACATCGTGAACGAGCGGATGCCGTCGGTGATCGCCGTCACGCGGATGCGGCCGGTGTCGATCTGCGCGGTGTCGCCGATGCCGATGATGCCGAGATCGTTGAGATAGGTGCGATCGACCGCGACGCCGCCGGGCTCTTCGATCGAAGCTTCGTCACCCGCGATCAGGCCCCAGGGTCTGAGGCCGTTGTCCTCGGGATTGAACCCGACGACGATCGTCGTCGCGCTGCCGCCACCGGGCTTTCGCCATTCGGCGAAGTTCACGTAGAGCGGCACCGCCGAAGCGACACCGGGAACGGAAAGCACGGCGTGGCGATCTTTCTGATCGAGCAGAACGCCGCCTTCCTCGAAGCTCTTTGCACCATAGGCGGTGACCCAGAGATCGGCGTTGGCGTTGTCCACCATCGCGACGATCATCTTGCGGGCGCCGTAATACAAGCCGAGCTGCACCGACACGAGCACGACCGAGAACAGGATGCCGACGAGCGTGACCGCCAGCCTGATCCGGTCGTGAAACAGATTCTTGATGGCGAGTGTGAGGATCATCGCTGACGCAATCGACTACCTGAACTGGCTGACTTTATGTTCCGTCCCGAATGAGGACGGCGTTGATCTCGATGTTGCAGATGCGGCGACACGGGCATTACCGTCGTGTCCGCATTACCCGCTCGCGAACGCAGGGTCCGCGAGTATTTCCAAGCTCCGATTTGGGCAAGCATCCCGTATGCTGGCCAATTCAGTCCGAAGTCGGGCAGAGACGGACCCGAGAAGTTCCACCGCGGTGCGACCTGAAGGCGCGTGCCCGGGCCGGGAAACGACCGTCGCAGAGCATCCGACCGTGGGAAGATCGTTCAGCAGGGACGCACAGGTCATGCCATCAGCCTCTAGCTTACGGCTTATATAGTACCTGTGGACAATCAAAGCCACCCCCTGGGTGATCGGTTAAACCCCGAAGGTTGTCATGCGCTTACTGCCTCATCCGAACCAAATGTCGAAATCCGATTCCGACGTCGCTCGAGCTCGATCAGAGGGATGCTCCACGAGCGCAGCCGATCACCGACGTTCGCATACCACAACCGCCGAGCCATTGTGCGATGCACAATGGCGCAGCTGACTACCCCATCGGGCATTTTTCGCGTCGGCCGGCCAAGAGCAGCTGCAACTTCAGCGCCGACGCTTGCCCCGGCCTTTCCGACTGTTTTGGCGCGCGCTGACGGAAGGTTTTTGAGCGGCCCCGCCAGCGCCTGCTGCACGAGGCTCCTCGGCTGCGGCCGCCGCCGCCGCCGCCGCTGGCGGCTCGCTGGCAGGCATGGACTTGATTTCGAGCACCGGGGGCGCATCGGCAACTCGGGGAAAATCGACGTCGCCGAGGGGCTGAACAGCCGGTGGTGAGGAGTGGGTTGTGCCGGCGGCGGCGTGCAGGTCGCAGAGCACCCGCTTCACCTCGATCGCCATGAATGCCGCAACGGCCGTCATCGCCAGACCCACGGCTATGGCAGCGAATGGGTCCGAAAGTCGATCGCCGCCGTTGGCAGCCCCCAACAGGCCACCCCACGCCAGCACATTGCCGGCGATGGCTGCCGCAGCGATCACGAGTACCGCGATGGCCGGCGCAAGGTCCGGCCGATGAACGCCAGCCTCGACCGGATGGCTGGACGTGCGAGCCGATCGCAACGCGCGCATCGCCATCACTGCAACGAGTGCGCCCCCCGCAGCGGCCAGGGCCAGCACGACTGTGGGCATCAGCATGCCGGCAGGTGGCGGCACCAGCTGCTGAGGTCTGGCGAGCCGCTCGGCACCCTCGTGGAGCGCTATCCCCCCGCCCATCGCGTAAAGGACGATGGCGACGACGAAACTCCAGAAATAGAGGGCCCGGTCCGGTGCCCTATCCGTCGTCATGGGAGCAGCGGAGGCATTCCACAGCCCCAGCAGCAGCAGGCCCAGACAGGAAACGTCGATCAGCGAATGCACCGTGCTCACCAGCAGCGCCGAGGAGCCGGTCTCCAGAACCGCGAACAGCTTGGCAGCAGCCGACACGACGCTGATGCATAGCGCAGTCACGACGACCAACCTCGCACCTGCGCTCGCCAATCGATCCTCCAACGCTCGCATCCCCGGCAACCGGTGGCGCACCATGATCCCCCTGGATATCGCCATCGAAGCGTACATGCGGTTCAGCCGCCAGAATAACCTCGACCGGTTAACGGAGGCTGCCCCCAATCCACTGCCCCGAATCTGATGCCTCCCAAGGTGCGTTTGCGCCGACGGGCTGGAAGCTATCAGTGGGGCGAATGGGTGTCCGATCGGTCCGAAAAAATAGAATGGTCGGTTGGATCGCGCTCCACGATTGACCACTTACCCGAGCTAACCTATTTCAGGCGCATGTCGAAACTGGCCATCATCACGCTTCCCGATCCGCTTCTGCGCGCCAAGTCGGCACCCGTCGAACGGGTGGACGACGAGATCCGCCGTCTCGCTGACGATATGCTCGAGACCATGTACGACGCTCCCGGCATCGGGCTCGCCGCCGTGCAGGTCGCGGTGCCGCGCCGCATGCTCGTGCTCGACGTCACCGAGAAGGAGAAGGAGGAGCCGAAACCGATCGTGATGATCAATCCCGAGATCATCAAGCTCGGCGATACTCTCGTGCCTTACGAGGAAGGATGCCTCTCGCTACCCGACGTCCGGGTGGAGATCGAGCGGCCGTCGACCCTCACGGTTCGCTTTGTCGATCGTGACGGGCGCGAGCAGGTGCTCGAGGCCGACGGCTTGCTGGCAACCGCGATCCAGCACGAGGTCGACCACCTCGATGGCCGCCTCATCATCGATTTCATGTCGCGCTTGAGACGCGACATGGTGATCCGCAGATTCAAGAAGATCGCGCGGGGATGACGGGGCGCGGCCGTCATTCCGCGCAACGGAGAGAGCCGGCCGGCACCTGGCTACGGCATCTGCGCTGAGAGGAGTGACGCTTGGCGATTGCCCTGATTCTGATCGCGGTGT
The DNA here is from genome assembly GCA_964574325.1 of uncultured Devosia sp. Classification (GTDB taxonomy): domain Bacteria; phylum Pseudomonadota; class Alphaproteobacteria; order Rhizobiales; family Hyphomicrobiaceae; genus CAMDPA01. The sequence goes on from CAZNMY010000039.1 coordinate 43,812, forward strand.
TTCTCGGTTTGGCATTCCTGCCCCAGATGTGGGTCCGCCGCGTCATCGCTGCCCATTCGCATGAACGACCGGATTTCCGGCTGACGGGCGGCGGCATGGCGCGATCGCTGCTCGACCGCATGGGGCTGACGTCGGTCAACGTGGAGGAAACGACGCTCGGCGACCACTATGATCCCGACGCCAAAACCGTCCGATTGGGGAAGGAGAATTTTTCCGGCCGGTCGCTGTCCGCTATCGTGATCGCGGCCCACGAGGTCGGCCACGCGATGCAGGACGCGACGGGCTATCGGCCACTCGCCGCCCGTCAGCGCATGGCCGTTCACGCACTGAAGGTCGAGAAGTTCGGAGCGGTGATCATGCTCGCCGCGCCTCTGATGTTCATCCTGATGAAGTCGCCCGCCGCGCTTCTTCTGGAAATGGTGGCCGGACTTTTCATCATGAGCTTCGCGATCCTGATCCACGCGGTCACATTGCCTGTGGAGTTCGACGCGAGCTTCAAGCGCGCACTGCCCCTTCTCGCGGCAGCCGAGGTCCTGCAACCCGAGGACGAAGCCGCAGCCCGTCAGATCCTCTGGGCAGCCGCCCTGACCTACGTCGCTGCCGCCGCCATGAGCCTGCTCGACGTGATGCGCTGGCTTCGGGTGCTCCGGCTGTAGTTCGGGCCGCTCCTCGCGACCACAATTCGCGTCATTGAAGTCCAGTCGTTGAAACAGTGGCGAATGGACAGGGCTCGCCTCGCCGACCCTGCTTATCAGCGCGCCTACGACTCGAGCTTTGCACCAAGAGACAAAAATAGAGGGAGTTCGAGGGATACATCCCTCGACGGAGCGCGAGGCTGGCCTCGCTTCGCGCGCGAGCGCGAAATCCTTTTCCGCAGCACGCCGCCAATTTGCGACGCACCGCCAACCGACTTGCGCGTCCGAAAACGACGAAGGGCCGCCCGAGGGCAGCCCTTCGCAACTCATCTAGCGAAGTCGGACCAGCTCAGTGCTGACCCCAGATCTCGACGACGGCAGCGCCGCGGCCGACGGCCTTGGCATCGACGATGGCCGAGCGGTAGCGGGCGCGGATCTCGCGGATCACGCGGTTGCCACCCTTGAGATCGACGGGGCCGAACGTCGAGTTGGCGGCGACGGTCGTCTTGACCGGGATCACCTCTTCCTCGCCATTGCCGTAGACGATGCGCATTTCGTCGAACACCAGGGCGCGGTCCTTGACGGTGATGCGAACCCGCTTGAACAGACCTTCGTTGCGTCCGACCTCGATCCGGTCGATTTCGGCGCGCAGGAAGCGGCCGGCGGTCTGGGCGCCGAGGAGAACCCAGCCCTCGTTGAACTGACGGCCACGACCGTTCGGTCCGAGCCAGCCTTCGGCGATCTGGCCGTAGACCTCGATGCGGGCCTGACCCTTGAGGGCCGGACGCGAACGGTAGCTCATGTTGATGTCTTTGATGAACTTCGTGCCCGTGATGTTGAGCCACGTCGTCCGCGTGTTCTGCTTGATGTCGGAGTTGACGACGAGCTTTTGCGACGTGCCGTCGACGTAGTTCACTTCGAGTTCGTTGATGAACACGTCGTTGTCGAGGACGCGGAGCTGAATCCGATCGAACTGGCCGAGATTCGCGCCGACGCGGATAACGTCGCGGTCACGAATGAAGCCGACGTTCTGCACGCCGAACAGAATGGCGCCGCCGGGCAACTGGGCGCCGGGCTTTGCGGTCTGCGCGATGGGCGCGGTCGGCGTGGCGGGGATCGGTCCCGTCGTCGGGGCTGCCGAGACGGCGGCGGCACCCGGGCATGCTGCCGGCCAGGTCAGGCCCTGCGTGATTGCGGGACGGGGGGCCGTGCCACCCTTGCGGCTCTGCAGGCCGAACACTTCGAACTTCGCGTTGCCCCGCTGTCCGTTCTCGAAGCACACGGTGGCACCTTCGACGAACCGCTCTGCGGCGCGCTGGTCGATCGACTTGGTGCGCTCGTTGCGGAGAAGATTGATCGTCCGGCGCTCGTTGTGCGCCTGACCGTTCAGATAACGGACCTGAACGTTGATGAGCTTTGCCTCACCTTGAACGATGTTGACGCGGAACGCCTTGAAGGAGCCCTTGGCGCCCTTCAGATCCACGGCTTGAGAGCCACGGCTAAGGTCGGCGTCGAACGAGCCGATCTTGATCCATCGGTCTTGCGCCGAGGCGCCCGACAGAACGCCGGTCGCCACGAGGGCCAGACCGGCTGCAACCACACGCCCGAACATGCACAAGCACTCCTTGTTCTACAACTCAAAAGACGTTCTACTACTCGAGTAGGGCGAAAGCCTGATGAGGGCGCAGCGCCATGAACGTTTTTGCTGAGCCGGAGGTGGATCTAGCCGCAAACATCTCAGCCGGGATGGACGAACCAACGCGACCACAGACATCCAAACGGCAGACGAACCACACCCTGCCCGCCCCCGGGTCGTAGTCAGACCCATGCGCGTAGTGCTACTTCAAAACCATCGTGAATGAAAGCCCGTCGCAACTGGCGGTACGCGAAATGGAGGCGATCTTCGAGCACCGAGGAATGCTGGCGGAATCGCACTGGAAATGCTGAATAAGATGAGGTTTGCACGCCGTTTAGTCGCTTCATCGTGGACGAATCGAAATGGCTGTGTGCAACCCCTGAAAAGCCGAATTGGAAGTGTATGGTGCGCGAAGGCCACATGGGTGAACGCTCGTAATGTGGCGCTTTGGATATGTCAGCGGGTTGGGACCGGAACAGGCCATGGCGGACACCTACGATGCGGATCGGGCAGCCGTCGCAAGGCTGGATGCCGCCGCCTTGTCGACGGCGCTGGGCGTGCTGAAGCAGCGCTTCGGTGACAGATTGCAGACCGGCGAGGCGCTGCGCCGTCAGCACGGCCATACCCTCACGTGGATCGAGAACCAGCCGCCGGACGCCGTGGTGTTCGTCGAGAACGCTGCCGAGGTCTCCGACATCGTCGGCATCGCGGCCGACCACCGGTTGCCCCTGATCCCATTTGGCGCTGGCACCTCGCTGGAAGGCCACGTCAACGCACCTGCAGGCGGTATATCGCTCGACTTCTCACGCATGAACCGGCTGCTGCGCGTCAACGAGCGCGACCTCGACTGCGTCGTCGAGCCGGGCATTTCGCGCGCCGAATTGAACGCCCAGTTGCGCGACACGGGACTGTTCTTTCCCGTCGACCCCGGCGCTGAAACAGCGACGCTCGGCGGGATGGCCTCGACGCGCGCTTC
>CAZNMY010000040.1:0-46444 GCA_964574325.1 uncultured Devosia sp.
GCAGCAGTGGCTCGGATCATGACGGTGCTCTTACACCACAGCTTGGGGCACGATCTAACCGGAACGCATGCCTATCCCCTTGCCTCAGGCGTGAGCGCGGAAATGGCTGCGATATCAACCAAGTGGCACGTCGGCCCCATGATCTGCACCCGACCACCTATGACGTTGGTCGGCCATGCGATTTTGAGCCAGCGCCTGAGGCAAGGGGATAGGCATGACCGGAACGTGGCCCATGCGAACGGAATTAACCGTTGCTATCAAGAAGAACTTGAGCGCCCTCGCATCAAGCACAGTTCTTGTTTGTCGGCCTCGAGTAGCGAACTCAGCCACTGCCACACGCCGTGAGTTCATCACTACTTTGAAGGACGAGCTACCCATCGCGCTTGCTCACCTCCAAGCCGGCAACATCGCCCCAGTCGACCTCGCTCAAGCCGCGATCGGGCCCGGCATGGCCGTGTTCACGCGCTACGCAAAGGTTCTGGACAGTGCCACAGGCAAGGACGTCAGCGTCCGCGAAGCACTCGCCGCCATCAACGAAGTGCTCGACGCGGCGCTTGCCGAGCAAGAAGGCGATTTCGACGGCGACACCCGTTGGGCGCTCTCATGGTTTGAGCAGTATGGCTTCTCTGATGGCGAATATGGCGTGGCCGAGACGCTCTCCAAGGCCAAAAACACTTCCATAGGTGCCCTCGCAGAAGACGGCATCCTGGAGTCAAAGCGCGGCAAGGTGCGGCTATTCAAGCCGGCCGAGTTGCCTGCTGATTGGGATCCCGCGACCGACAAGCGCCTGACCACTTGGGAGATGGTGCATCATCTCATCCGTCTGCTCGAAGCCGGCGGTGAAAGCGCTGCTGCCGTGCTCGTCGCCAAGCTTGGTAGCAAGGCCGAAGTGGCGCGCGAGCTGGCCTACCGTCTCTACGTGATCGCCGAGCGCAAGAAGCGCGCTGGAGAGGCGCTTTCGTACAACGGCCTCGTGCAGAGCTGGCCGGAAATCCAACGCCTGGCGAGCGAGGTGCGGATCGAAACCGCACCCGCGCAGGGCGAGCTGATCTGAGGGGGAAGCCATGGCCATCACCAACCACGAGCGCGTCGGCAAGATGCTGTCCCTCCTCACCGAGGGCCTCGCCCCCTATGCCGAGCGGGAGCTGAAAGCCTTCTTCAAGGCCAACTGGTTCCAGGAGGTGAAGCTCGCCCTCTCCGACAACAAGCTGCAAATCAACGGCACACCGGCGGCACCGGAATGGGATGCCGCGGGGATCTTCGCCGTCATCCTGAAGACATGGGACGATGTGTTCCGCCGCACGCTCGGCAATTCCGACCGCAGCCTCGTGTTCGAGCTCCGAGACACCCGCAACAAGTGGGCGCACCAGAAGCCGTTCTCGACCGATGACGCTTATCGTGCGCTCGATACTGCACAGCGGTTGCTCCTCGCCGTCTCCTCCCCGCAAGCCGAAGAGATCGACAAGCTCAAGAACGAGCTGCTGCGCGTGCGCTTCGACGAGCAGGCGCGCAACGAGAAGCGCAAGGCTGGCGGCACGGTCATCGAGGGCCAGACTATCGCCGGCATGAAGCCGTGGCGCGATGTTGTCGCCCCACATAAGGACGTGGCGAGTGGCCGCTACCAGCAGGCCGAGTTCGCCGCCGATCTCTGGCAGGTGCATCTGGGTGAAGGCTCGGACGAATACCGCAATCCAGCGGAGTTCTTCCGCCGCACTTATCTGACGGAAAGCTTGAAGGAGTTGCTCCGCGGAGCCATCAGCCGGCTCGCCAGCAATCAGGGCGATCCTGTCGTTCAGCTGCAGACCAATTTCGGCGGCGGCAAGACACACTCGATGCTGGCCCTGTATCACCTCTTCTCCGGCACACCGACCAAGGATCTGCTCGGGCTCGAAGAGGTCATGAAGGCGGCCGGTGTCACCACGCTGCCGAAGGTGAAGCGCGTCGTTCTCGTCGGCAACAAGATCTCTCCCGGCAACCCATCGAAGAAGCCCGACGGCACCGTCGTGCGCACACTCTGGGGCGAGCTCGCCTGGCAGCTTGGCGGCAAGAAGGCGTTCGAGCGTATCCGTGCTGACGACGAGAAGGCAACCAGCCCAGGTGATGCGCTGCGCGAGTTGTTCAACGACTACGGGCCAGCATTGATCCTGATCGACGAGTGGGTGGCCTATGCCCGTCAGCTCCACGATCAGGGAGACCTGCCGGGCGGTCCATTCGAGACTCACTTCACATTCGCGCAGGCGCTGACCGAGTCCGCCAAGCTCGCCAAGAACTGCCTGCTGGTCATCAGCTTGCCGGCGTCCGATACATCCGGGTCGCCCCACACCCAGGCCGATGACGTTGAAGTCGGCGGCGAACGTGGTCGCGCTGCGCTCGATCGGTTGCGTAATGCCGTTGGCCGCGTGGAAGCGTCGTGGAGGCCCGCCAGTGCTGATGAGGGCTTCGAGATCGTGCGGCGACGTCTGTTCGAGCCGCTGATCACCAACGATCAGTTCGTCGCGCGCGATGCCGTCGCCAAGGAATTCGCGAACCTCTATCGCACCCAGCATCAGGAGTTCCCACCCGAGTGCCGGGATTCGACCTATGAGCAGCGGCTCAAGGCAGCCTATCCCATCCATCCGGAGCTGTTTGACCGCCTCTACTCCGACTGGTCGACGCTGGTGAAATTCCAGCGCCCGCGCGGCGTACTGCGGCTGATGGCATCCGTAATCCATTCGCTCTGGGAGAACGGCGACCGCAATCCGCTGATTTTGCCCTGCAATATCTCTATCGATGAGCCGCGCGTGCAGTTCGAGCTGACACGCTATCTCTCCGACAACTGGGTGCCTGTCCTGGAGAAGGACGTCGACGGCCCCAACTCACTGCCGCGCAGGATCGACGGGGAGGTTCCCAATCTTGGCCGGATCTCAGCCTGCCGGCGCATTGCACGCACGATCTATCTGGGTTCGGCACCGACCGTAACAGCCGCGAACCGTGGCATCGAAGATCGCCGCGTGAAGCTAGGCTGCGTCATGCCAGGTGAGTCGCCTGCCGTGTTCGGCGATGCCCTGCGCCGAATGTCGACAGCAGCAACCTATCTCTATGCGTATTCAGCGCGGTATTGGTACTCGACACAGCCGACCGTGACCAAGCTCGCCGAAGATCGCGCTGAGCAACTGAAGTCCGATCCAGACAAGGTCGTCGCAGAAATCGACAGGCGATTGCGGGATGATCTGAAGAAGACCGGCGACTTCTCGCGCGTCCATCCGATGCCGGCAACCGGGCAGGATGTACCCGATGATCTCGACGCGCGACTTGTCGTCCTCGGGGTCGATCACCCTTACTCCAAGGAAGTCGGCAACGCAGCGGAAACCGAAGCCAAGGCGATCTTGTCCACGAGAGGCAACACACCTCGCCTCTACCAGAACACACTCGCATTTCTCGCCGTCGACAAGATCAGGCTTCAAGATCTCGACGAGGCCGTCCGCCGCTTCATCGCCTGGGAAACCATCCTCGATGATGCTGGCGTTCTCAACCTCACCGATCATCAAAAGCGCCAAGCCGTCACTCAGAAGGACAGTACTGACAGCATCGTAAAGGCGCGTCTGCCCGAAGCCTACCAATGGCTGCTTGTGCCCGTGCAGAACAGCGCAACTGATCCCGTGAAGTGGGAAGCATCCCGCCTGAACGGCCAGGACCCGCTTGCCATTCGCGCGAGCAAGAAACTGAAGGGTGACGAGCTACTATTCGCCGGCTTGTCGTCGAGCCGATTGAAGATGGAGCTCGACCGCGTTCCATTGTGGCGGGGCCAACACGTTCCACTCAAACAGCTGGTCGAGGATTTCGCGCGATATCTTTATCTACCGCGTCTCCGCAATACGGCAGTGCTGCTCGACGCCATTCGCGAAGGGTTGCGCCTTCTTACCTGGGATAAGGATTCATTCGCCTACGCAGACGGATTTGACGACAAGGCTGGTCGGTATCTCAGCCTGCGCTGCGGGCAGATGGTGAACGTCACGGAAAGTGATCTCTCTGGGCTGCTCGTCCAGCCGGCCCCTGCCAAGGCACAAAACGATCTCGAGACCAAATCGAGCGAGACCGGATCTGCCGGCCCCGATCCAACCGGTCCCGGACAAAAGCCAACAGATCCTGCCACTAGTAGCGGCAAAGGGCCTGACACCGCACCCAAGCTTACCCGCTTTTACGGCACGGTCTTACTCGATCCAGCGCGTGCCGGGCGTGATGCCTCACGTATCGCCGACGAAGTCATTGCGCATCTGTCCGGGCTGGTCGGCTCCGAGGTCAAGATTACTCTGGAGATCGAGGCCAGCATACCGCGGGGTGCACCCGACCATGTTGTCCGAACAGTTACCGAGAATTCACGTACGCTGAAGTTCACCAGTCAGGGATTCGAGCGGGAATGAGTGGCGATCACCGACGCAATCACGGCCTAGCCCGGACGTCCAAGTTCAGCGGCTACGATTCGAACGAACTCGACAAAAATAGATATGGCTGAAACTCAGATAGCATCAGCTCGCACGACAGTATTCATCAGCAAGGCAACACCGGGCGACGATGAATTCGCCTGCTGGCTGGCACCGAGGCTGGAGGCCGAAGGCTATCGTGTGTTTGCCGACATACGCGCTTTGCAAGCTGGAGACCGTTGGCGCAAGGTGCTGACGCAAACGCTGCAGCAAGATGCGATCAAGATGCTGCTGTGCTGCAGCAACGAGACGCTGGCGAGGGACGGCGTCCAGGAAGAGATTGGAATCGCAGAGGATCTCAAGAAAGAGCTGAACGATCCGCGCTTCATCATCCCGCTGCGACTGGCACCATTCAAGAAAGTGTTCGGGATCGGCGAAATTCAGTACGTCGATTTTGTACGTGGGTGGGCGGACGGGCTGGCCAAGCTGCTCGATATGTTGAAGCGCCAGCACGTACCACGCATCCAGGGCACTGCCGCCGTCGATCCTTGCTGGGAACAGTTCCGCCGACGTAGCGCTGTTACGCTCCGCGACGTACCCGAACGTCTGACCTCCAACTGGCTGAGGGTGGAGGAAGCACCAGACGTGATCCGCTTCTTTGAGCCGAGCGGAGCCATCGACCGACGTGCACTGGATGCGGCGATCGATAGACGCGATTATCCCATGCGTCTCTACAATGGTGGGCTCCTGACGTTCGCCGGGAACGAGGAGCTGAACGCCAGTCTTGCCGATGTCGGGCGCTTCAAACTCCGTCATGAGAGCGGCTTCAAATCGTTTCTCGACGACGGATCAGAAGTGCTGAAGCTCCGCCAGCAGGATGCAAACAATATCGTTGTCGGCATGTTCCGTGAGGCATGGGAGCGCGCACTGCGCGACAGACACCTGATCGAGTACCGATTTTCCAACGCGAGCGGCTTCCATGCGGGCCCCGAGCAGGCCAGGGTCAAAGAACTGATACCTTGGGGCCGTCAGGGCGATCGTCGATCGTCGATGTTGCGAAACATTGCGCGGGGTCACGTCTGGCAGTTCGGTGTGACGGGACTGCCTTACGTGTGGCCGTTTCTCCACTTCAAACTGAAGTCGCGTGTGCTGTTCGCGCTGCCGGAAGGCAATGATGCCGGACCACCCATCGATGACGCGAAGAAGCAGCATCGCTTGCGCAGAAGTGTCTGCAAAGGCTGGCGCAACAAGCAATGGCATGGCCGGCTGATGGCGTTCTTAGAAATCCTTGCGGGCGAGCTGTCGACCATTCGGCTGCCATTGGCAGCTGACGCGCAGTTGCTGCTCGAGGCAACGCCCCTCCTCTTCACATCGCCAGTCAGTACGGAGCTTCCAAACGTGCTGTCCGACGAGGATGAAGAAGCCGACGATTCAACGTTGGGGCGGCCCGAGCCTGACGAGGAGGCGATCTGATGCGCTTCGTCGAGCCTCCATTGCGTGTTCTGCATTTAAAGGAACCGGACCTAGAGTTCGGCCATGGGCAGACGACGCCTCATCCCAAGGATGGCCTTTTTCTGTTCGGGCCACACAACAGGCCGAAGAAGGCCAAGGTGGTTCGGCTCGGCGTGATCGGTACACCCGAAGGTATTGGGCATTTTCGGTCGTGGGCGGAGACGCTGGAGAAGCGTGTGATGGTCCCGCCGCCGGGGAAGGGCGAGAAGAAGGATCGGCTCCATCTCGCCAACTTTCCAGGGCTCGAAGAAGCGTTCGGCATCTCACTCGACGCGCGTGAATGTGTGACCTATTCCGTCGACGCGAAAGCGATCGATCGCGCGACGCGTATCGGGAACCTGCACGAGGCCGTGAGCGCCGTGGCGCAGCTCTACGTTGCCAAGGCCAAACATCATAAACAGCACGAGGAGCGCGAGATCGACCTCTGGGTGCTAGTCGTACCGGAAATGATCTTTGAGCGCTGCAAGCCGGGCGCGACGCGTGCCGGCCTGCCGAAGGAGGTGGGGGATTTCCATCGCAAGCAGCGCAGCCGATCGGATCTTCCGCTGCTCGCTCCAGTGATCGACCTAGCTTCCGAACGGGTATTCGATGATGCACCGGACTTTCACCGGCACATCAAGGCGGCGTTCCTGCATATCGCTCCAACGCAGATCCTGCGGGAGACGACGCTTGCGCCCGACAAGTTCCTGAATAAGGCGAACATGCCCACGCGGCGCACCCAAGATCGGGCGACAGTGGCCTGGAACTTGGCGACGGGACTTTATTACAAGACGCAAGCGGAGCCGCCATGGAAGCTTGCCGGCATACGCGATGGGGTGTGCTACATCGGGCTCGTCTACAAGAACATCCCGAACGATCCCAACGATCATGCGTGCTGCGCAGCGCAGATGTTCTTGAGCGAAGGTGACGGCGTCGTCTTTCGGGGTGCCAACGGACCATGGAAGACCAGTGACTACGAATATCATCTCGATGCCGGCGCTGCAGCCAACTTGATCGGGATGGTGCTGGAAAGCTATCGCAGCAAGCATGGGCGCGCGCCCAAAGAGCTGTTCATCCATGGACAGACCTCGTTCAATGACGAGGAATGGAAGGCTTTCGAGTCAGCAGCGCCGACCGGCACGAATGTCGTTGGCGTCCGCATCAAGACGACGGGCGGCGAAACGAAGCTGTTCCGGGATGGCGATTATCCGGTCCTTCGCGGCACAGCATTGGTGCTCGATGCGAGGAATGCGTATCTCTGGTCGACCGGCTATGTGCCCCAGCTCGACACCTACATCGGGCCGGAAACACCCAATCCGCTGTTCATCACGTTGCTTCGAAGCAAGGCAGCGATGCCGGGCCTGGACACCATCCTCGCTGACATCATGGGACTGACCAAAATCAACTACAATTCCTGCAACTTCAACGACGGCCTGCCGGTCACAGTGCGCTTTGCGAACATGATCGGCGAGGTGTTGACGATGGGATCTTCCAAGGGCGCAGAACGACAGCCTTTCAAGTTCTACATCTAATCCCGCCGGATCAGATACTTGCTTCCATCCCGGACTGTGGCGAACGAAAGTGTGAACCGGCGTGCAAAATTGACCCCTGTTTGGGGGTGATCGGCGCGCAATTTTGACCCCACCCCATCGGCTCGGATTATGGCTCCCGGTGCGTGCGTCGGCACGGGGCGGGCGAGGGATGGTGACGGTGGATACGATTGCCAGGGTTCGGCGCGCCTATTTCGTGCAGGGCCGGAAGATCAAGGCGATTGCGCGGGATCTGCGGCTGGCTCGGAACACGGTCCGGGACATCGTGCGGGCCGGCAGCGACGGTCCTGAGCAGACCGAGCGGCGCTACGTGCGCAAGGAGCAGCCCCTGCCGCAGCTCGGCGACTTCGTGTCGGCGCTGCAGGCGATGGTGACGGCCAATGCCGCGCGCTCGAAGCGCGAACGGCTGACCTATCAGCGCATGTTCGAGGAACTCCGCCTGCAGGGTTATGCCGGCGGTTACGACAACGTCCGGCGCTATGCCAAGGCGTGGGCCATACGCGAAGGCGAACGGACGGCAGAGGCTTACGTGCCGCTCTCATTCGGGCCGGGCGAGGCCTACCAGTTCGACTGGAGCCACGAGATCGCCGTCATCGGTGGCGTGACCGTCACCGTGAAGGTGGCGCAGGTTCGACTGTGCCACAGCCGCATGCTGTTCGTGCGGGCCTACCTGCGCGAGGCGCAGGAGATGGTCTTCGACGCGCACGAGAAGGCGTTCCAGTTCTTCAAGGGCGTGCCGCGGCGGGGCATCTCCGATTATGTGTCCGGACACATAATCGGGGTTATGTGCCGCTCGGCGTTATGTGGCCGGGAGCCGTGCAGAGCGCTCGCTACAGGAGCCTTCGATATCTGCCGGCCACATAATGCTCAGAGCGAAGTGAGCCAATTCAGCAAAGCGGCGTCGTCCCGCCATACTGATCTTCGGGGGAATGTCGCTGAAGCGGCGACAGGCGGCTCGCAAGCCTGCAGCGCCGCCTCCTTCGAGCGCATGTTGATCTCTGCATAGCGGTGGGTCGTGTCCAGGCTGACGTGACCGAGCCATCCGCGGATGACGTTGATCTCGACGCCGGCCTCCAGCAGATGCACCGCGGTCGTGTGGCGCAGCACATGGGGAGAGATGCGGCGCGGCGGACCGCCGTTCGCGCGAGCAACCAGATGCGCGGAATGCCGACGGACGAGCTTGTAGATCCCGTACCGGGTGAGCGGCCCACCTTGTCTTGATGTGAAGACCGGAGCGGTTGGCGGCGCGGTGACGGCTCGCTCGGCGAACATCTCGCGCAGCAGCCGGCCGGTCTCGGGCCATAATGGACAGGCTCGCCACTTGCCCCCCTTGCCGTGCAGATGGACGCGCGGCTGGGGCTCGAGAACGAGGTTGCCGATCGTGAGGCTTGCCGCTTCCTGGACGCGGGCCCCGGTATTGTACAAGAAGAGCAGGAGAGCGCGGTCGCGCAGCGCCGAGTGCCCAGTTGTCGGCAGGTCAGCGATCAGAGCCTCGATCTCATCGCGCTCCAGGAACTGGGTCGGCGGTGGTGGTGCCCGCTTTCTCGGAATCGCCGCGACGCGCTCCGCTTCGGCCAGCGCCTCAGGCACTTGGCGGGCCAGGAAGCTGAAGAAGGTGTGTAGGCCAGCGAGGCGCTGATTACGGGAACGGATGTGATTACCGCGATGCGTCTCGAGATGGCCGAGAAATAGACGCACCCGGTCCGCTGTCAGGTCCTCTACGCTGAGCCGGGTTATTGGTCGACCGCGTTCTGAGGCAATGAAGGCAAGGAACAGCCGGAGCGCGTCACGGTAGCTCCGCACGGATGCCGGGCTCAGACCTTTCTCCGCCTTCAAGTGCTGTTCGAAGAATGCATAGACGATGGGTCCGAGTGCCGTCATGGTGCCCCTCCCGTCGACAGCGGCATTGCATAACGACCGAACCGTTCGCCAGCGGCCTCCAGCAGCTCGGCGGTGATGGTGAGATAGACGGCAGTCGATGCCGGGTTGACGTGACCGAGGAAGGTGGACAGCTGGAGAAGCCGTGCGGCCGGGTCACTGCCTTCGCGATACCAGCGCAGCAGTGTGCCGACGGCGAAGCTGTGCCGCAGGTCGTGCGCGCGCGGCGTCGCCACACCGGCCGATAAGGAGAGGCCGAGCCGCGGAACCAGCGCGTGGAAGGTCTGACTTATCGTGCCAGGATGGATTGATTGGCCCGCGGTGAACGAGAAGGCGGGGGACTGGGGCGGCAGTGTCCCCGCCCCTTTGTGTCTCAGATCGAGGTAGCTGGTCAGCCGGGCCGCCATTTGTGGCCCGAAGGGAACGAGACGCGACTTTCCGAACTTCGTCCCGCGGATGACGAGCAGGCGGCGGCCGAGATCGACGTCTGCCAATGTCAGTCGCGCGACCTCGCCAACGCGCAACCCAAGTCCATAGAGGACAGCGAAGATCGTGGCGTAGGTGGCGCCGCGATGGGTCGCCCTGTTGTTGTCTGGCAGCGCGGTCGCAACCTCGATGAGCCGGCACGCATGCGGCAGGTCGAAAAGGTAAGGGATGCGCCGGGCCGTCTCGCGTCGTGGTCTCACCCGAAGCGGTGAGGTGACGAGCATTCCTTGATCAATCATCCAGCCGAACAATCGCCGGAGGACGCCGAGAAGATGATTGTAGCTGCGTGGACGCTGACGTGGCCGGCTGGCCAGAAAGGCCTCGATCACGGCCGGCGTCACCTCCTCCAGATGAGCCACGCCGCGCTTGACAAGATGGCGATCGAGCAGGTGCAGCGCCTTCTCCTCGGTGTCGAAGCGGCGGTTCAAGGCCCGTCTGGTGGCGATGAAGCGCCGGATTGGCTCGGCGAGCGGACTTCCGAGCTCCGTGCATGGAGCTCTCATGGCAATGCCTCCCCGTTGCCGAGAGCGACATCCCGAAGTGTCTCGACCGCAACCTTGGCGTAGATCTCGGTCGAGGAGGCAGAACGATGACCGACGTAGTCGCCGATGGTCTTCAACGGAAACCCGGAATCGACGAGGCGCTGGACGCAGGTGTGCCGCAGCGTGTGCGAGCCGGCTCGCCGCACTGACACGCCGGCCTTGTGCAGATAGTGGCTTGCCCGACCCGACACGGCCGCGTGCGTCAGGGGCAGGTGCGGCGCGAGATGTCGAAAGAACAGCTGCCGGGCCTCGGATTGCGGGCGGCCGTGCTTCAGGTACGCGACGATCGCGTCGCCGACCAATGGGGACAGCGGATAGACCGCGGAATGATCGGCCTTGCGCTCCCGCACGTGCAATCGTTCGCGCTTCCAGTCGATATCATCGAGGGTCAGGCAGGCCACCTCGCGAGCCCGCAGCCCGTAGGTGATGAGCAGCACCAGGATGGCGTAGTCGCGTCGGCCGACCGGCGTGCGCCGATCGACGGCTTCGAGCATGCGCCGTACCTCATCCCAGCCGATTGAGCGCGGCAGCTCCGCCAACCGATAGACCTGCGGTAGCCCCACGCTTCGGGCGAGATCGCCGGTGATGACGCTCTCCCGGCGCAGATAGCGCAGGAATACCCGCAGTGAGCTGCACAAACCGATCATCGCCGAGCACCGGCGCCGACAGTGCACCCAGCGTGTGACACCCGATACCGGCGAGATAGGCCTCGAAGCTGCGCAGGAAATGGCAGTAGTGGTCGATCGATGCTTCGCGCAGGCCGCGCTCCTCATGCAGGTAGACGAAGAACCCGGGCGCTTCGCTGGCGAAAGGATCGATCAGGTGTGGGCGATGGTTGGCAACCGGCAAATCAGGAAGGGCAACCCGCAGCATCTGCTCGATCGGCCCGCGAGCAGTAGAGGCGACCTTCCGACGGGCCGCCGGGCCCGACCGGCCGCCATGGGCCCGCAGCCATTCGGCAACGAACGCATCGATGTGTCCAGGCAGCTCATCGAGCCGTCGAGCCCCATGTGCGGCGGCAAACGAGCCGAACCGGACCAGGATCGGCACGCGACGAAACACATTGCGTGACGCATACCCCTGCTCGGAAAGCCAACCAACGTATTGCTCGATCGGTCCACCGATCCACGACGCTCGAATGCGATCGACCGTCTCCGGCTTAACGAAATATCGCTCCAGCATGACAACCTCCGTTCCGTGTTGACCGGCACGTGGTTGCACCTCCGCTTCGCACTCCGATTATGTTACCCCCACTATCCACAGGCCCTTGCAATCATTGGATATCCCCGTGCTCGGCCACATAACGCCGAGCGGCACATAACTACGACAACATGAAGACGGCGGTCGAGGCCGTATTCGTGGGCAAGGAGCGCAAGTTCAATCACCGCTTCGAGCGGCTGATGAGCCACCATCTCATCGAGCCCACGGCGTGCACGCCGGCGGCGGGCTGGGAGAAGGGGCAGGTCGAGAACCAGGTCGGCGTTGTGAGGAAGCGCTTCTTCGCACCACGTCCGTCGTTCAAGACGCTGGACGATCTCAATGGCTGGCTCGCCGATAAGTGCGTCGCCTATGCCAAGACGCAAGCTCATCCGGACGTCAAAGAGAAGACGGTGTTCGAGATGCTGGAGGCCGAGCGGCCGGTCCTCATGCCGTATCGCGGCGCCTTCGACGGCTTCCATGCCGTGAGCGCGTCAGTGTCGAAGACCTGCCTCGTGCGCTTCGACCGCAACAAGTACTCGGTCGCGTCGAAGGCCGTCGGGCGGCCGGTCGACATCCATGCGTATGCCGAGCGCATCGTCATCAAGCAGGATGGCATCGTGGTGGCTGAGCACACGCGCAAGTTCGGGCGCAATCAGGTCGCCTACGACCCTTGGCATTACGTGCCGGTTCTCGGCAGGAAGCCCGGTGCGCTGAGGAACGGGGCGCCGTTCAAGGACTGGCCGTTGCCGGCCGCGATCGAGCGCGTGCGGCGGATGCTAACGGGCAGCGGCGCATCGGATGCACGCCTCCGGCATGACGGCGACCGGCAGATGGTCAAGATCCTCACCGCCGTTCTGACTGATGGTCTGGCGGCCGTCGAGGCTGCCTGTGCGGAGTCGCTTGTCGCCGGCATCGCCAGCGCCGACGTGATCCTCAACGCGCTGGCCCGACGACAGCAACCCGATCCGCCGCCGCCGATCCAGACGCCGGAGCGGCTCGAGTTGAGCCTGCCGCCGCTGGCCGACTGTGCCCGCTACGACGCGCTCAGGGCCACGCTTCCGATCACGGAGGCCTACGGTGGAGCGCTCTGAGATCCTCGACATGATGGGCACGCTGCAGCTGGCCGGCATGCGGGCGGCCTACGACGAGATCGTCACGACAGGCTCAAGCGACAACACGGCGTCGAGAAGGTGATCGGCGCACTGCTCAGGGCCGAGATCGCGGCCAAGCACGCGCGCTCCATCAACTACCAGATGGGCATCGCCAAGCTGCCGCTGGCCAAGGAGCTGGCCGACCTGTCGTTCGACGGCACGCCCATCAACGGCGGCCTGATCGAGCAGCTGGCATCCGGCGACTTCCTTGACGACAAGCGGAACGTGGTCCTCATCGGCGGCACGGGCACCGGCAAGAGCCACATCGCCATCGGCATTGCGAGGAGCGTCATCCGGGCCGGCCGTAAGGCGCGCTTCTTCAATGCCGTCGACCTCGTCAACAAACTCGAAGCCGAGGCCAAGCTCGGGCGTGGCGGCCGCATCGCGGACGCCATCACCCGGGTCGACCTGCTGGTGCTCGACGAGCTCGGCTATCTGCCCTTCGCCCAATCCGGCGGCCAGCTGCTGTTCCACCTGATCAGCCGCCTCTACGAACGCACATCGATCATCGTCACCACCAACCTCGCCTTCGCCGAATGGGCGAGCGTGTTCGGCGACGCCAAGATGACCACGGCCCTTCTCGACCGGCTCACGCATCACTGCGACATCGTCGAGACCGGCAACGACAGCTGGCGCTTCAAGCACCGCTCCTGATCGACGCCAGCGGCCGAGCCCTACGCTGTTCCGCTCACGCTCCACAGCTCCGGCCTCGGCCGGCAGAACGATCACGGACGGAAGGGGTCAAGATTGCAGTTCGGTCGGGGGTCAAAGTTCGGCGCCGATTGACAAACGAAAGCTAGAGAGCCGCCGGTGAACAGCCTTTCGACCCGGTGCGACGTCTGGGTAGGTTTGGGGAGTTGCGTCTCGGCGCTCAACGCTGGCCGGCCCAAGCCACTGCTGGGCTGGCAGGGAACGCCAAGAGAACAAATGAGGATTTGTAAAACAAAGGTTCGAGAATTTATAAAACAGCCGGCTTCGATTTCGCCTAAGTCATTGAGATGATTGGTCGGAGCGGCGGGATTTGAACCCACGACCCCCAGTCCCCCAGCCAAAAACTGCCCTAAAATCACTGTCGCTCGCGGCGCTTCATGCCGACCGGTAACTCATTGCGACCGTTGATTTTTATCGCCCTTTCTCCCACATTCCCTGCACCATAGCTACCCCCTCCTATCCAGGGGTCCGAACTGTCTAGCTACTGACTAAGAAGCGGCGGAGCGACGCCGCCACTGTCTGGGATTGGGCCACTCAAAATGCATCTGACGGACATCTCGATCCGCGCCTTGAAACCGCCCGCCTCGGGCCAGCGCGACTATTGGGACGACGGCTTGCCGGGCTTCGGCGTTCGCGTCTCCCAAGGCGGCACGAAGTCGTTCGTGATGATCCACGACGGCGACCGGCGCCGGCTCGGCCGCTTCCCCGAGATGTCGCTCGCCGACGCGCGCAAGGAGGCCCGCCGGCTGCGTGCGCGGAAGGAACTCGGCCACATGATCTCGTCGGCCACCGCCGACGAGGCGATCCAGAGCTTCATCGTCCAGCACGTGGAGAAGAACCTGCGGCCGTCGTCGCAGTACGAGGCCAAGCGAGTCCTCAACAAGCACTTCAAGTTCGGCCGCAAGCGTCTCGACGCGATCCGGGCGACCGACATCATGCGCACCATCGACGTGCTGCCGCGCAGCGCGGCAAACCACGCGTTCGCGCACATCCGGACGTTCCTGCGCTGGTGCGTGCGCCGGCAGTACATCGACCGCAGCCCGCTCGACATGATGAAGCTGCCGAACAAGACGCTGTCACGCGACCGGGTGCTGACCGACGAGGAGCTGAAGATCGTCTGGAAGGTGGCGCAGGACTTCCCGTTTCCGTTCGGGCATATCGTTGCCCTGCTCATCACGACCGGCCAGCGGCTCGGCGAGATTACCGCGCTGAAATGGGACTACATCGACCGGCAGGGGCGCACCGTCACGCTGCCGCCGGCGATCGTGAAGAACAACACGATCCACTGCTTCCCCTTTGGCGACATAGCGGCCGACGTGATCGGCAGCATCGACCAGTTCTGCGTCTTCCTGTTCCCCGCCCGCGATCACGACAAGCCCTACGACGGGCACAACAAGGCCAAGGCGAAGTTCGAGATCGATTGCGATGCGGTGTGGGCCGAGCACGTCGGCGACGAGGACGCGCGCATGGCACACTGGACGCTGCACGATCTGCGCCGCACGTTCGCGACCATCCATGCGCGGATCGGCACGCCGCCGCACGTGGCCGAGGCGCTGCTCAATCACAAGACCGGCACGCGCACCTCGATCCAGCGGGTCTACGACCGCCACACGTATCTGCCCGAGATGCGGGTCGCGATGAGCAACTACGATCGCTATCTGGCTGAACTATTCCGGCCGGAGACCGCCGACGCGTTAGCTGACTTCCGTGACCGATCGTGCTAGGATTGCTTCATGACCAGAGCACAAGCCATCGATCTGATCAAAGCCAAGCTCGATACGCTTCCCGATGAGCGCGTCGAGACGCTAGCCGAGATTGCGCATGCGTGGGACAGCCCCACCGTCTTCTCCACGCTGAGCGATGTCGAACGAGCCGAGCTCGACGCCGCCGTCGACGAGCTCGATCGTGGCGAAGGTATTCCGGGCGAACAGGTATTCTCCGGCCTGCGTGCGCGCATCGCCGCTGCCAGATCGGGCGCATGAGAAGCCACTCCTTCGCGCCACGCGCCGAGCGTGATCTCCAATGGCAGATCGACTACCTCAATGGACAAGGCGCGTTCGACGCGGCGGATCGCCTGCTCGCGCGCGTCGAGCAATTCGTTGCGCGGTTTCTGACCGTTCATCCTAAGACCGGGGTCTACCTTGCGCATCGCGAACTGTGGGAGACGTGGGTCCCTCGAACGCGGCTGGTGCTGTGGTATCGCTTCACGGACGAAATGCTGGAGATCGCTCGCGTGTGGCACACGTCTCAGGATCGCCAGAGATCATGACCAGAGCACAAGCCATCGACCTCATCGGAGCCAAGCTCGATCTTCTGACCGACGCTCAGCTCGCTGACCTTGCCGCCATCGCCGACCCGCTCACGCGCGGCATATCCAATGAGGACGATGCGACCCGCGCCGCGATCGCAGAAGGCATCGCGCAAGCGGACCGCGACGAATTCGCAACTGACGTGCAAGTCGCAACCGCGTTCGCTCGCTTCCGTTCATGATGGGCCGTGCTCGCGGTCCAGTCGTCATCCGGTCTCTATGAGCCACTATGAGCGAAGCCGAACCGTCTTGTTTTCAATAGCTTAATGCACTATGTTCTTTGCATGAGCGCAGCCGCGCTCTGCATTGCGCAATGCTCCTCAACTGGAGTGTTCGCAATGTCAGAAACACTAAGACTGCTCACTAAGAAACAGGTCCGCGAGCTTTGCCTCTATAGCTTCGCTCATACTGCCCGCCTCGAAGCCCAAGGGCTGTTCCCGAAACGGATCAAGCTCGGCCGGCACAGAGGCTCGCGGGTGGGCTACTGCGAGGCCGAGATCAAGGCCTGGCTCCAGAGCCGCATCAGCGAGCGCTCTCCGTAGGGAGCGCCCTTCGAGCCAGGACCCGCGAGGGTTCTGGCTCTTTTTTCGTCCGATACACCCCATACGGCACCTACATACGCTCCCACATATTGTGTATGGTCGGCCGACCGCGCGGACAGCCCGACAATACCTACGTTTCCGCCACTGCTGTCAGGCGCTGCGCGCCATGACCCAACCGCTTTTTCCCTGCCTATCGGACAACGGGAAATCCGCCTCGCGACGCTGTCCTATCGGACAGCAGGCTCGGCGGACCAGCGGTTGGGTCATGGCCCTTCGTGCCAGACAGCAGGGCGGCACCGTTCCCGCGTGCGATAGAATGAAGCTTCCCGATCGATGACTTTCTTCAGCTTCCAGAAACCGCCGCATTCCCACAAGGATCGCGGTAGCGCGCGGCGACCAGCTGCATGGGCGGCGCGGGCTGGCAGTTTTTCGGAGCAACTCGCCGGGGCTGGAAGCTGAAAAAACTTATGGAGCTTTCCCCCGCAGAACGAAATCGTCACGTCTACATCGTCGGAAAAACGGCGAGCGGCAAAAGCACGCTGATGAAGACGATGGCGATCGACGATATGCGCAACGGCAAATGCGTGGTGTTCGTCGATCCGCACGGCCCGGACGTGCTCGACCTGCTCGACCATGTCCCCCGCCGCCGCACCGGCGACGTCTGCTACATCGATCTCTCGGAAACGACGCACTCCGTTGGCTTCAGGATCACGTCACGGCCGCAGCATCTGCTGTCGGCACTGCATGCCATCTGGTCGGACAGCTGGGGGCCGCGTCTCGCGTGGTTCCTGATCAACGGGCTCTATGCCCTCTACTACAATCCCGGCACCACGCTGGCCGACCTGCCGCCGCTCTACTACGACAAGAAGCATCGCGAGCAGCTGACGCGCGATCTCCCCAATCCCGAGACGCATCGCTTCTGGCACAAGGAGTTTCCGTCGTACCCGGAGAAGTACCGCGAAGAGGCCAAGGGCGCGATCGTCAACAAGATCGGCCAGTTCCTTGCCGTGCCGGAGATCCATGCGTCGATCACGCAGCGGCACCCCAAGCTCGATCTCGATGTCGCGCTGTCGAAGCAGCAGATCGTTTTTCTC
Source organism: uncultured Devosia sp. (assembly GCA_964574325.1). Taxonomy (GTDB): domain Bacteria; phylum Pseudomonadota; class Alphaproteobacteria; order Rhizobiales; family Hyphomicrobiaceae; genus CAMDPA01. The sequence goes on from CAZNMY010000040.1 coordinate 17,354, forward strand.
AATCTGTCGAAAGGCACCGTCGGCGACGACGCCGTCTCGCTCTACGGTGCGCTGTTCCTGTCGGCGCTGAAGGACGCCGTGATGTCCGGCTGCCGACGCGAGTGCAACCTGTTCGTTGACGAGTTCCAGTCGTTTGGATCGACGGTGTTCGCTCCCATGCTGTCCGAGACGAGGAAGTTCGGCATGAACATCACGCTCGCGCATCAGTTCCTGCACCAGCTCGACGAACTGGTGCGATCGGCCGTGCTCGGCAACGTTGGAACGATCGCCGCGTTCACGGTCGGACCCGAGGACGCGGGCATCCTCGCGCGGCACTTCGATCGCGACACGGCCGCCTTCAATCCTGCCGCGCTGATGACGCAGCCGCCGTTTCAGGCCTACGTCCGACGGCCGGACACTGAGACGCTCGTCATCTCCGTCCAACCGATCGGTTGCGAAGCCCCCGATCGACGGACCGCTGTCTCGGAGGAAAGTCGCATGCGTTTTGCGCGCTCGCGTCGCTAATAAACTCACTCTTGTGTCGGCGGAGCTTCCCTGGGATCGGAGCACGCCGATAGGCTTAGCAGAAGTGGTAGGTGGGTTCCACTGCTACGCTGCACTTCCTAATTTTTGCACCCTCTGCTTCTTGAACGAAGCGTCGCCAGCTCTCGCTCCAACTTTTCCAAGCGTTTCAACTTTAGCGCTCTGAGCTCCCCCTCCATGGATACAAGTATGGACTCCCTAACCGCTCTCCGCATACTGTCGAAATCATTAACCGATATGACGTGTCGATTGCGAAAACCCAGAGGTAAATTCGTTACCGCCATGCCGGGTGCAATCGTGCTAACAAGTTTATTTGCTCTCCGAGCCTCGTCAGCTTCATCGAGGACGTAGTCGGAATTGATTGAGTGTTCCGACCAAATCACCACTGCCGTGCGTGCCCGTCGGAGTTCCTGCAGGATGGTCTTGCGAAAGTCTTGACCTCCAACAAGCTGAAAGTCCCACCACACCGTCAGATCACCTGCTTCGAGGTGACTAACCATGCGTTGCGCGATGGCGCGATCAAAGCTGGAGTAGCTGATAAACACATCTGCCATGGCGCCCCCCGTCCTCCGCACAGGTTAGCGACCACGCCCGCTGGCCACCACCTTAAAATTCTTGCCGTCAGATCGCACTGATTTTATTCAGAATTCGTCGCAATGCGACGGCATGAGATCCGGCCGGTGCTGCTATGTTCCATCGCGCGATGACTGCCAAGCGCAGTATCGCGGATGATCCTTCAGAGCCAGCCGCGTGCTTCAGGGCTCCGGTAGGTCCTCCTCGCATAACAGTCGGGTCGCACGATCAGCTCGGGATCGATGGCCTGTCTTCCCTCACGACCTTTTCTCAACCACGTCAAAAGCATCTTCGATGTCCTCGTCCCTGATATCTATTGAATTTCCGCTCGACTTCGTGAATAAATATTCGATCACGGTGCTTGCTGTTCTGCCGGTAGTACCACGATTGGCGCCGATGTCGCCCACGCGGTCTTCTATTGCTTCGGCAAAGCGCTTGAATTTCTCTTTTCGATCCGAATTCTCTCCATTTTCCATGGCCCGATGACTAACCAAATAATTTGCTGATTATATCACAACCCTCGTATTTCGCTCATTGATGATATCCAGTATAGGCGCATCGGCTCGCCGTAAACGGTGTTTACCGCAATTGCCGACTTGCGTTGACGGCTGCGCCGATCCGCGCCTCCCTTACACCTATCACAATGATGGAGTGTCGCCATGGCGACGACCGCTCCCGCAGCGCCTGTCGATTACCGACCGCTGGACCATCCGAGCCTGCAGCGCTCGACGACGTTCTGCGGCAGCTACCTCGTGCTCGCCTTTTTCGTGGTGATCGGCTCGTTCGGCGTTGTCACCGGCATCGCTCACGGCATTGGCCCGGCGGTCGAGGGCGGGTTCATGATGCTCGCGTTGGCATTCGGCTACTGGTACTGGAGATGTGATCGTGTCCGCCCGCACGCGTTCGTCGGCGCCACCGAGACGCCGCCGCCCGATCTCTCCCCGCCCGGCGCCGGCAACATCCGCGCGACCATCCAGCGCCGGCAGGCGACGTTCAAATCGGGCTGGTTCGGCGGCAGTTACTCTCGGCATGAGTTGCTGTGCTGGCTGACGCTGTCGGAGACAGCGCTCGCCTTGGCGAAGAACGCCGATCTGCTCGACGCCGACGTCATGACGCTGGAAAAGTCGACCGAGTTGCTCGACATGCAGCGCGTGTTTGCACCCGAGCTGGCGCGGGACAAGCACTTCCACTATCCGCTGCGCCAGTTCCTCGTGCAGCGCCCGTTCTATCTCTCGGATGCTTCGCCCTTGGTGCTCGACCTCGCCGAGCGGGAATTGCGGGAAGGATTGAAGCGCCTCAATCACGCTCTGACCAGTCTCGCGGAGCGTCCGTCGGCGCGCTCCGAGAGCTTCGAGCTATGAGCAATGATCGCGACGATCCCGGCTTCTGGCGCAAGGTGATCGCCGCATGGCCGCGCAAGAAGCGCGGGCCCTGGGAGAACTTCACCTACACGGTGGCCGACGTCGCGGGCGAGGCGATCGGCAAGACGATCGTCAACACCGCCGAGGCCGCCTGTCGACACGGCCGGGCGATGCTCGATGCGCCCCCGGTCTCCCCGCCGCTTCCCGATCCTTTCGAGGATGCCGATCGGCTCGTCGTCGAGGCGCGTCGCATTTTCGGGCAGCTGACCGAGATCGCGCCGGAGGACAAAGCGTTCATTCTGCGCGTGCTCGAACTCTACATGACGCGCTGCATCACCGAAGGCCTCGATCCGCTGCATCCCGCCGTGCTGGTGCCCATCCGCGATGCCCTGCCGGGGATATTCCTTGCTCTGCCGCTCGATGTCGACGACGGCACCTTTGCGGCGGCGCCGTTGCAGGGGCTCGAAGGTGCCCGGGCGCGGGATACTCTGCGCGCGTTCATCGCCACGTTCGCCGATCCCGCGCGCGTGATGGCGGCGCTGGAAACATCGGCCGCCGAGCTGCTGTATCAACTGACCCGCACCGTGCCACCGATCGCGACGCGCCCGATTGCCGACGCCGACGATCCGGTGTCCTTCGTCAGCACGGTCCCTCTGCTCGACATCCTGCCCAATCCGGCCGGGACATTGAGCGGATTGCTCGTGCCGTTCTACCTGCCGGCATTTGCAGAGACACCGTACTTCGCCGACTTGCGCCGGCAGATCGACCGTAACGTCCACACCGTCTCGCGTCTCCCCTACCCGAGCCCCGACACGCACAAGCAGATCCACCCGCACAAATTCGACGGGACGCGGCGCGAGCTCGCCGACGGCTATCTCGCCGACACCTGGCTGAAACCGATCTTCGACATCGCCGTGCCGTTCGATCTCACCGCCTACAAACGTCATCACTGGTCGATCTACGGACGCACCGGCCACGGCAAAACACAGTTGCTGCAATCGCTGATCCTCGCGCATCTGAACGAGCCCGAGCCGCAGGCGGTGATCGTGATCGACAGCCAGGGCAAGGAGGGCATGCTCAGGAAGATCGAGCAGCTGCTACTGTTCGAGGCCGATCCCGATCGACTGCTGGTCGTCGACGCCGAGGCCGATCCGTCGCCGGCCCTCAACATGTTCGACGTGCCACAACTCGACGAGAGCGCCGAGATCGACGTGATCGATCTCTACGGCTACATCTTCTCCGCCATCGACGCCGATCTCACCTCGCGGCAGTCGACCGCGTTCTCCTATATCGTGCGCCTGATGCTCGCCCATCCGGGCGCGACCATCATGACGCTGCTGGAGCTGATGGAGGAGCGCGTCAAGACGCCGGAGACCAGCAAGTTCTGGCCGACCATCGCCACGCTCGATCCGGTCGCCCGGAGCTACTTCACCAACCGCTTCTTCACGGCGGCCACCAACCAGACCAAGGAGCAGCTCGCGACCCGTCTCTACGGTGTCCTGCGCATCAAGGCGATCGGCCGGATGTTCACCGCGCAGCAGAACCGCCTCAACCTGTTCCAGGCGATGCAGGAACGCAAGGTCGTGTTCATCAATACGGCCGGGCTTGGCGAAGCGTCGTCGCTGTTTGGACGCTACATGATAGCGCTCGCCATGCGCGCCGCGTTCCAGCGCGCGAGCCTGCCGGAGAACGAGCGTAATCCGGTCCTGCTGTTCGTCGACGAGGCATTCGACGTGATGGACAGCAACATCAACCGCATCCTGATCCAGGCGCGAAAGTTCGGTTTGTTCATCCGCTTCGCGACGCAGCAGTACGATCAGATCGCGCAGGACATCCGCGCGGCCGCCGCGGCCAACACCGAGGTGAAGCTCGCCGGCGGATTGTCGGCCAGCGACTGCCGAACGCTGGCGCCCGACATGCGCACGACGTCCGACTACCTGATGTCGACCACGCGCAAGGACCGGTCGCACACCGAGTTCGCCACATTCGTGCAGAACGTCACGCCGACGGCAATCAAGGTTCGCATTCCGTACGGTCAGCTGGAGAACGCGCCGCGGATGGACGACGCCGACTATGAAGCGCAGCGCATGGCGCGCCGCGTGAGCCTCGGTGCGCTGGTCACGGTGCCGGACGAGAGTTCGAGCCCGGCGGCAGTTCAGACGCAAGCGCCGGAGAGTTTGCCGCCGCCTGCCTCGACGCGCCCTGGCGATCCGACTGAGCCGGCGGATTGGTGATTCGTCGCGCGATCAATCGTCTGACTCAGCCCGCCGGAAAGCCGACCGTCGCTACGCCCCGGGCCTCACCTCGCATCATCACGGATTGACGTTCGAACGGCGGCGCAACGCGGCGACGATTCGAGCGATGCCGCGTCTCGGCCGCTTCTTCGCTTCGGCTTCGCTGATGCGAATGACGATCCACCCTTCGCGCCTCAATCGACGACTGACCTCCGTGTCTCGCGCCATGTTGCGCTCGATTTTCGCCCGCCAAGCCGGGCTCAATCTCTCGCGCATCGTTCCGTAGTTCTTGCCGTGCCAGAAATCGCTGTCGAGGAATATCGCGATTCGGTACCCCACGAACGCGACGTCCGGGGTTCCGAAGATGGTTCGGCAATGCTTTCGGTAGCGGTAGCCGATGGGGTATACAGCGGCGCTCAGCAACTTGAGGAAGGCCCGCTCGAATCGCGTGTTCTTGCCTCGCACGAGCGACATCAGTCGGCTGCGCTGCTCTTTCGACATCGTATCCGCCATGCGGTACCCTCGGTGCACGATGATTCGCGGCGCGGTATGATACGAACATGATAACGAACGGGGCTTACTTCGTCGAAACCTTGCGAGCGTTGAACCTCGACGAGGAGCAGAGCGGCGAGACCACGACGAACGCCACCGAGATCGCGTCGGCGGTGATCGCGGCGTGCGGCGGTTCGCGCGATCGCGCGATCGACGCAAGGCGGTTCCCCAATCGTCCGGCGACCGGGTTGGTCTACGGCCGAATTCAAAGCGGCAAGACGCGCGCGATGATCGCCAGCACGGCCATGGCGTTCGACAACGGCTTTCGCATCTCCGTCGTCATGACCAGCAACATCAACGACTTGGTGTCGCAAACGCACATCGATTTTTCGCGCGGCCTGCCGGGCATCATGATCTTCACGAAAGACAACGACCTCGATCGCGAGGTGCCCAACGCTCGCGTCCATCTGGAGCGCGGCGATGGCCGCCTGCTGCTGGTTTGCTCCAAGGGCACGACCAGTTTGGAGAACATTTCTAAATTTTTGCGCGACGTGGGCGCGGAGGCCTACCCTTCGATCATTTTCGACGACGAAGGCGACCAAGCGTCACTCGACACCAACACCGCGCGCAGGACGCGAACGAACATCGCGGTCGCCCCGAGCGCCATCAACGACATGATCCAGAACCGCTTGCGGGCCGCGTTGCGCCTGCACGTCTACGTGAGCGTGACCGGTACGCCGCAAGCCGTGCTTCTGCAAAGCGCGGATTCGCGCAATCGCCCCTCTTTCGTGCGCATGTTGCCCGCGGGCGCGGCTTACGTCGGCGGAGACAGGTTTTTTTCGACTGAGGAACCGGAAGACAACGCGAACTTGATCTCGCTCGTCGACGCGAACGAAAAGCAACAGCTTCTGGATCAGGCGAGGCCCATTCCTCGAGGACTGACGGAATCCATCCTGTTCTTTCTCGTCTCGAGCGCGGCGGCGTTCATCAACCTCGGCCCTCGAGAGCGAGGTTACTCGTACCTCTGCCATCCGAGCCTGAGAAACGCCGAGCAAGACGTAGCGGAACAACGGATCAACGGCTATCTGACCGATGTTTACGGGGCGCTGCTCGCCGGTCAGGCCGGCGCCATCATGCGCGATTTGCGCTCGGCGCATGCTAGGTTGACGACGACGCTTGGACGCGACACGCCTGCGTTCGAGCAAATCGTCGCCATGCTACGTCGCCAGTTGCCGAGCCGGCGAATATTGGTCATCAACGCCGTGGTCAATCGCCAGGGCATCGCCTATGGTCAAAGTCTCAACTTCTTGATCGGCGGCAACACGCTGGGACGCGGCATCGCGATCCGCGATCTGTTGGTCACCTACTACGTTCGGGACGCTCGCGTGTCGCAAATCGATACCATGCATCAACATGCTCGCATGTACGGCTATCGATCCGACACGCTGGCGTACACTCGGTTGTTCGTGCCTCGTCACCTATACTACCGGTTCCGCGATATTCACTTCTCGGATCGCGATCTTCGAGCTTTCATAGAACGACATCGCGACCAGCTTCCGACCACGTATCCGATCGAAGTCTCCTTCGGGCTCCGCGCCACGCGCGGGGGCGTGCTCGACGTCGGAAAGGTCGACACGCTGCAACCGGGAATGCACGTCTACCCCAATCACATCGCCTTGCCTCAGACGCCGGCAACTTACCGACGCGTACTCTCCCTGCTTCGCAGACACTTTCAGGCCCCGAACGCGACGCTCCGAGAACTCGAAGCTCGAGCGAGAAGAGGCGCGACGATCTCCGTGGAGCAAGCCGTCGAGCTGGCCACGTCGATCAGGACGCGATCCAGAAATACTTGGCGCGACACCACGATCGGCGACGCCATCCGCAAAGTTTGCGAAAGGGAGCGCGAGCGGACGGGCGACGGTCGCGTCGATCTTCGGTTCCGAACCGCCGAGCGCACGGTTCGGGAAGGCGGCTTCATATCGACCGGTACGCTGTCCGGCCCGGAGCTCGCCGCAGCTAGAGCGTCCGCGCGTCCCACGCTTTGGATCATGGCCGTCGAGACGCTTCCTGAAAGCGAGGTCGGGCAGGGCGTCGAGTTCATGTACCCGACCTTCGTCATTCCCGACGACTTCGACGCGCTGTTCATTTTCAACCGCGGATCCTGATCGATATGCCTGGATCATCGCAACACTCTCGAGGAGAGAAGACGACCACGACCAACGTCAAGGTGGTGGATCTCTTTTGCGGGGTCGGTGGGCTGACCCACGGATTGGTTCTCGAGGGGTTGGACGTCGTGGCGGGCGTCGACAACGACGAAGCGTGCCGATCCGCGTTCGAGAAAAACAACCGCAGCCGCTTCATTCACAAAGACATCGCGAAGTTCAGGACCCGCGAGCTGCTCGACCTGTTCGGCGATGCCGACGTTCGGGTGCTGGTCGGTTGCGCGCCATGCCAACCGTTTTCCTCTCTGGGACGACGAGCCACGCAAGGCTCCGACGCGAGAAAGCGTTGGTACCCCCTGTATCGCTTCATGAACTTAATCAGGTCGACCGATCCTCACGTCGTCTCCATGGAGAACGTACCCGAACTGAGCGACACCTCGAAATACCCTGTGTTCGGAGAATTTGTTCGATTGCTCGAACGTCGCGGTTATCACGTCGCCTTCGAGAAGGTGGACGCGTCGCGATACGGCGTGCCGCAGCGTCGGCGGCGGTTGGTCTTGCTCGCCTCGAGGCTTGGAGCGATCGAATTGGTTTCGGCCACCCACGACGCAGATCGTTTGGTCACCGTGCGTCAGACGATCGGCGATCTGCCGCCCATCGAGGACGGCGAATCCCACGAAGCCGACGCGCTCCATCGAAGCAGCAAGTTGAGCCCCCTGAACCGCCGCCGCATCGCGGCGACACCCCACGATGGTGGCGGTGCCAAGGATTGGCCCAAGCGACTACGCCCGAACTGTTACAGAAGGGACAGCGGCCGATCGTTCATGTCGACGGTGTATGGTCGGATGAAATGGGATGCTCCGTCGCCGACGATGACGACCCAGTGCACCACGCTCGGAACGGGTAGGTTCGGCCATCCCGATCAAAATCGCGCGATCAGCTTGCGCGAAGCGGCCCTACTGCAAAGTTTTCCCAAGCACTACGATTTCGGCGAAGTTCGTCACTCCGGCACCGCCGCGAAGCTGATCGGGAACGCGGTACCGGTTCTGTTGGGTCGCGCGATCGGGCGGTCGATACTCAATCACATAGAAGAACACGGGGCCTCCATACGATCGATTGATCGAGGTTCTGGCGTTCGACGCGCGCCAACCCGATCAGCCCGCACTCAGTCGACGACTTCCAAAGCGCGCTCTTCTCGTTGAGTTGGCTCGGCACGGCCAACTGAATTTTTCCGTCGGAACGCTGCTCCGATCACATGCTGTCCTACCGGACACTCACGAAGAATTGTTGATGTCGCGTGGCGTAGCATAGCGTCCGTCTCGGCTCGCGGTCGCCGATGCCGACCGGTTACGCGACGCATCCGCCGACATATCTGAAGGTCCTCCGACGACGAGGACCAGATGGACAAATACCTCATCACGCGCAGGTCGCACAATCCGATCACCGGGCCGATCATGGTGACGACGAGCCCGCGCTTCACCTGCCCTCTCGCCTGTCCGTTGCGCAAGGACGGCAGCACGCCCACCGCGGGCTTGTGCTACGCCGAGCACGGGGCACTCGGCGGATTTATCTGGACGCTTCTCGATCGAACGCCCGCGGGTGGCGCATTTCAGAACGGCAACATCAAAGTCTACGGCTTCGACGAGCTGCTGTTCATGATCCGCAGCCTGCCACCGGGCGCGCTGTGGCGCCACAACGTCGCCGGTGATCTGCCGACCAGCAACAAGGTCACCGTCGATGGTGCCGCTTTGCGCGCCATCACCGAAGCCAATGCGGGTCGACGCGGCTTCACCTTCACGCACTACGACGTGCTGACCAATCTCGCCAACCGCGCCGCGATTGCGGAAGCCAATGCCAATGGCTTCACCGTCAATCTCAGCGCCGACACACTCGACGAGGCCGACCTGCTTGCCGATCTACGCATCGGCCCGGTGTCGGTGATTTTGCCGACCGGCAGCGATCAAAACGTCAAGACACCCGCCGGGCGCACGGTCGTCGTCTGCCCGATCAACACTCATCCCGGGATCACCTGCTCGACGTGCGGCCTGTGCGCGCGTCGGCGCTCGACCATCACCGGGTTCCCCGCTTCTGGACGATTGAGACAGAAGATCACCTGACAGGAGACTACCCATGGACGACTACAAATCGTTGCCTTTCGATCAACTGCGCGCGCTGCACCGCGAGATCGGTGCGCTCATCGCGCAGCGACGCCATGAGGCGCTCGATCAGATCAAGGAGCAGATCGCTGTGCTCGGCTTCACCGTCGACGATCTCGCGCCGAGAAAAAAGCGCGGCGGGGTCTCCGCTGCGCGCTATCGCGATCCCGCCAACCCCGACAACCTGTGGTCGGGTCGCGGCAAGCAACCAATTTGGCTGCGGGAAAAGCTCGAACAGGGGCATGCGCTTGGCGAGTTCGAGGTGCAGGTCGACACGGCACCGCCATAGCGGATTATTTTTCCAAATACTCCAAAACCTTCAGCACGACCGTAAACGCTGTGCTGGCAGCCGCGGTGCAAATTGCTGCGACCGCGTAGGCCGGATTGAGTTTGACGGCCTCATACGCTTCGCGCAGCCGCCCGCCGTTCAGCTCCCACCATCCTTTGTCGGTGAGAAGACGATAGTCATGCGCAAGCTGGGCGATTTCGGCGATCAGTGTCGCCTTCCTCGTGTTGGAAACGAGGATCGACTTGAGCTGTCCCTTCTGAAGTAGCTCCGGCTCGTCCTTGCCCGAAACGAACCCATCTACTGTGAGCGCGTTCATTTTTGCGAGATGCTCGATGTGCGGTCGCGGAACGTAGTTCTCGCCGTAGATATCATTGAGAACTATCGCGAGGTCGAGCTTCTGGCTGTCGTGTACCGGCAATGTCGACGACCCGCCGAGACACTGATAGCGGTGCTCCAGCGCTGCGAACCCGTATGTCGAATCCCGCATGTTCCAGTGGACGTAAGTCGCGCGCTGGTGACTGCCCAAGAACGCGACGAACTTTTCCAGCGCGGCTCGCTCGAGATCGTCGAGACATTGAAGCGCTCGCGCGGGAGCCAGTCTCTGAAGCTCGGCTTCTTGATGGAGCGAGAACGTGTGCGTCGACCCGTCTCCCAGATTTCGCGCGACGATCGACGTGACGCGCGCGGAGTTCGGCCCAAAGATCGTGTCGCAGGCGTAGTGCACCACGAATGCCGTTTGCCGCTGAGCGAAAAGCTTCGTCAGCCGTTCGCGCGCTTGCCGCTGGCGGTTTGGATCTGGAGCGGCCATCGCGAAGCCCTCCTGATCTTGGTTGTCGAGCGAGCGCACCTCCAAGTTCAGCGGAGACATGATTCGCCAGCGGTCGCAAGACGCGGGCGACGCGCATCGGAGACCAATCGCATGTGCGGCAATTTGCATGTTGGAGCCGAATCAGATAGCGACTTGGCACTCGCCGAGCGCGAATGCTCGCAACACGGGAAGGGTCGCGACGACATGAGCAAAGATAGGGATCGAACGGTGTACCAGCGCGACGATGGCAAATGGGCCAATGAGCGAAACGATGCCTCTCGCCCATCTACCCTGCACGATACCCAGTCAGAAGCTCAGAAGCGGGCTCGTGACATGTTGGCCAATCAAGGCGGTGGCGAGCTGACGACAAAGGGAACGAACGGAAAGATCCGAGCCAAAGATACCGTCGCTCCTGGCAACGATCCCAAGAAGACGAAAGGGTAAAGCTCGGTCTCGACTTCGATGTTCACGACAACGTGTTCGTGAACCGCGGCGGCGCCCGCCGGATCGCCGCGTCCCATTCCAGTCCATGCCGAACGTGTGCGCCGGGATTGCGCTACACTATCAACATGGCATGAAACGCAGACATCGCACACGCGTAGCGAGCACCGGAAAACGGGTGATCCCCTCTCCCCTCTCGGAGAAGGTGTTCGCGGTGCTGCAACGCCACCGCTATCTGTCGACCGCGCATCTTCACGCGCACGTCGGCGGCAGCAAGCAGCACCTGCAGCGGCACCTGACCGATCTGCATCACGAGACCAACACGCCGCACGGCGGGCGTTATCTCGACCGGCCGCAGCAGCGGCTGTTGCTGACCAACCTGTTCTACAGGCCAGAAACCTACGAGAATTCGAAGCACGCCTTCGCGCATCTGACGGATCGCGGCGCGTTCGACGCGCTCGCCTACAAGCTCTCCCATGTCGGCCGCACCGGCACGCATCGCGAGTATCCGCACGAGGTGATGGCGTGCGAGGTGCTGTCGTCGATCGAGCTGGGCGCGCGGCGCGCCGGTCTCGAATTCATCGAGGAGCACCGCGTGCTCGACCGTGCGCCGCAAGCGACGCTGGCGTCGGACAGCCCGTTCACGTTCTCGTTCGACGGCACGCGGTTGACGCCGGACCGCATGTTCGGCGTGCGCTATGCGAGCGGCAAGGTGCGCTTCTTCGCGCTCGAGGCCGATCGCGGCACGATGCCGTTGCGGCGAACCGGCGACGGATCGAGCTACGCACGCAAGCTCGGCCACTACCGCCGCATGATCACCGGCGATGCGCACGTCGAGCGGCTCGGAATTCCCAATCTCGTGGTGCTGACCGTCACCACAGGCACGGAGCGATTGCGATCGATGCTGGCGCTGGCGCGCGAGCTGGGAGCGCCGAGCTATCTCGCGTTCAAGGCGGTGCCGGCGTTCGGGGAGTACATGCGGACGCCGCCGCCGTTGCCGGAATTGTTCGACGAACCGTGGACCCGCGCGGATCATCCGCCGTTCGCGATGGGGATCGCGTGATGCTGGCGCGCTTCGGCATCGCCGTCGCGATCGGCTTCATCGCGGCGTCGGCGGTGATGAATTTCATGTTCGGTCACGCGCTCGGACGCTCGCCGCTGGAGGCGATCGTATACGGCGGGGCCGGCGTGCTCGCCGTCGTCACCAACGCGCTGTGCCCGTTCCTCGCCGACGCAGCGCGCCGCGCGCGGCGTCTAGCGCTACTGGCCGCGGTGATCACGATGTGGATCTTGTGTCTCGTCTTCTCCTTGACCGGCGCGCTCGGCTTCGCCGCCGACAATCGGCAGTCGCGCGTCGCGTCGCTGAGTGCCGCTCAAGAAGTGTTGCGCTCCAAGCTCGCGACGCTGGGCGATCTCGAAGCGGCGAAGCGCTCGCCGCGGATCGAAGGTCGCATTCACGCGCTGCGCGGCGAGATCGAGGTGCTGCGGATGCGCGGCGCCGGTACCGAACCCGATCCGCAAGCCGCCCTGATCGGCGCGCTGTTCGGCTTCTCGTCGGAGACGGCGAGGATCGTGCTGCTCGCGCTGTTCTCCCTGATGATCGAAGCCGGCGCTGCGATCGTGTTGTTCGCGGCGCTGGCGACGCGAGCTTCGGGGCGCGATCGGCAACCGAAACCGACCACCAAACCTGCCGTCGCGAAGCCGGTGTGGAACCCGGGCAACAAAGCGGGAGCCACCGGTCGGTAGCTCCCTGAGATCGGACGGTCAGTCGTCCTTCGGCGGCATCAGCAGGAACGATCCGTCCCAACTGGTCGGGATCATGTCGAGCCGCACCGAGTAGCCGGTCTTGCCGTTGATGTCGGCGGTCCATGCGGCGCCGATCGTCTGCCAGAAGTCGCTGTCGATCGACTGCTTGGCGCGAACCACGAAATCCGGTCGGCGCTTCTCCGGCTCCTTCGCCGCTTCCTTCTTCGAGGCCATGGGGGCCTCCTTTCTCCTGCTCGTCGGCAGGCAGCCGCGCGACAAAAATATCGACTGTCAGTTTCACTCTAACAGTCCCCCAAACTGTTCCGGCTCGGCGTCGCGCGATTGTCCACCGGCAAGCACCACGGTCAGTGTAGCACTCCGGTAGAATGAACTGCGGCCTGCTCTCAACATCATGGAGAACCGACATGCCGCAATCCGTCGACTTTCAAGCCCTGAAGCGCGAAGTTTCGATCGAGCGCGTCTGCGCCTGGCTCGGGATCGAGCTGAAGAAATCCGGCGATCAGTTGCGCGGCTGCTGTCCGCTGTGCGGCGGCGACAATCCGCGTTCGTTCGTGGTCACGCCGGCCAAGGACCTGTGGTACGCGTTCTGCGCCGGCTGTCAGTGCGGCGGCGATCAACTCGAACTGGTCGCCAGGGTGCGCAAAGTCGCTGTTCGCGATGCGGCCTTGGAGGTGCAGAAGCATTTCGCGACCCAACCGGCGGTGTCGACACTTGACCCGCTCGACTATCTCGAAGCGGCGCATGCGGCGGTGGCGTCGCTCGGCTTCGACGAGGAGATCGCCCGCGCGCTCGGTATCGGCTTCGCGCCGAAGGGCATCATGCGCGGTCGCGTCTGCATCCCGTTGCGCAAGGACGACGGAACGCTGGTCGCCTATGTCGGCGTCAACCTCGCCGTCGATCCGCCCCTGAAGCTGCCGTCGCGGTTTCATCTTTAATGCTTGAGGCTCCGTCCGGGGCCTCTTTTCTTATGCGCGCGGAGGTCGGGCACGCCCACCCTGGGTCACGCTTTCGTGGCGGTGCCATGGAGCCCGCTGCCGCGGTCTCCACCCGTCCGGGCTTCAATCGTTCGTGCGCACATTTCTTGGTACAATGGGAGCATGGCCTTGATCGACGATGCATTGCTCAGCTTGCAGGGATTGAGCAGCGACGAACGCGACCGGATCGCCAATGCCCTGATCGATTTCGTCAATCAGCTGAATTCCGACAGATGGTAAGCGCCGCATGCGCCGCCCGTGTGGATAGCCCGGCGGCAGCCCTGCCGCATGCTAGAATGCGCGCATGATCGAACTATCGCAGGAGACGGACAGCAGCCCCACTTCCTACCCGCCGCATGCGACGCATGACCTTGCGGCACCGCGCAACGACGCGACCGCAACCACCGCAATCAGCGACGCTGGCGACGCACCGGTTGCGGCGGTAGCCAACGATCTCACCTACACTTTGACGGTAGGTCAGGCGCGCGCCATGTTCGCGAGCGAAGGTCGCAAGGTTCCTGCGGAACGGACCTTGCAGAACTATTGCATCGAGGGCGCGATCGCGGCCCAGAAAATCCGCACGTCGTTCGGCTCCGAGTGGCTGATCAACGAGGCATCGCTGCTTGCGCACATCGCGCATCAGCCGATCGTGACGTCGGCGGCGCTTGCGCCGCATGCGACGCATGACCTTGCGGCACCGCGCAACGACGCGACCGCAACCACCGCAATCAGCGACGCTGGCGACGCACCGGTTGCGGTGCCGGTAGGGGAGCGGCGCACGCTTGCGGACGTGCTGATCGAGAATGCCAAGTTGCTCGCCACCATCGACGGCAAGGATCAGGTCATCCGCGGCAAGGACGAAACCATCGCCGAGCTGAAGGACGACCGCGGCTTCCTGCGCGACGAGGTCCGCGAGGCCCGCCAGCAGCGCAAGGACGTGAAGGACATCGCCAGCCGCATGCTGCAGACCATGGAGAACATCGCCATCGCCGGAAAGCTGCCGCCGGCCTCCCAACAGGCCGATAACAGCGTCACCGCGCGCGTGATCCATTCCGAGCCCGAGCGGGGAGAGCAGCAGCAAGGCTAGCTGCGCAACGCGGCGACTATCCCCAGCCTTTCGTTGCGAACACCGAGCCGTACGATATTCTGAAGGCCATGAGCTGCTGGGACTCATTGGTTGAGAAGGCGACACGCATGCCAGCAGCGGCGTGGCGTCCTCTAAACTCGTGAGTATGGCCCAACGTCGGATGTTCAGCGCCCAGATCGTCACCACCGACGCGTTCCTGGAGATGCCGTTGACCACCCAGGCGCTGTACTTCCACCTGGGCATGTCGGCAGACGACGACGGCTTCGTATCGCCCCGTAAGGTCCTGCGCATGACCGGAGCGGGGGAGGACGATCTCAAGGTCCTCCTGGCCAAAGGCTTCGTCATTCCGTTCCAAAGCGGCGTGATCGTCATCACCCATTGGAAACAGAACAACTACCTCCGCAACGACCGCTACACGCCGACGATCTACAAAGCCGAGCGCGAAAATCTCTCGTGTATCCAGGGCGTCTATCGTCTGGATACCGTTGGTATACCAAATGGATACCATTCGGATACATGCCTATCCCCTTGCCTCAGGCGTGAGCGCGGAAATGGCTGCGATATCAACCAAGTGGCACGTCGGCCCCATGATCTGCACCCGACCACCTATGACGTTGGTCGGCCATGCGATTTTGAGCCAGCGCCTGAGGCAAGGGGATAGGCATGATTCGGATACCCAGGTAGGGAGGAAGGAAGGAAGTGAGAAAGAAACTTTTTCGGAAAAAACGGAAGACAAACTCAGCTCGGCCCGCATCAACGCGCATTTCGAGAAAGGGCGAGCCATCCTCAAACAAGGCAACAGAACCCAAGAAAAGTCAAGTCCTTGACACTTTTAAGGTTTTGTCGCGAAATAAATATTGCGCGCAAGCGCCGTTCTGCTTCGCCGCCATAGCCTCAGCAATCAAGCTATGCTAAAGTAACCTCATTAAGAACTTCATCCTACAGCATGGAAAACCAAAATTCAGAACAACACAGAGAAAAATTCTTCAAATTCGCTTACGCAACTGCAGATAACGTCTCCCGGATCGCCGAAACGGTCGGAGCATCAGACCGGCAGTGCCAGGCCGCCACAAGCAAATTGTTCAAACATTCTGGCGGTGATCATACCAAAATCACTGATAACGATATAAGAACCGCGTTGCAAGAAGTGATGGATGGATGGCGCGTTTAGCCTCGCTGTCCTAATATCTTGTGCCAATTACCGTGAATTTAAGGATTGGTCGAAGCCCTGTGTCATCCTGTCCCTCGATCAATATTGCGCTGGCATTTAGGCACGATTGAAGTCCTTGTAAAGCAGGAGAGGTGGCCCGCCAATCAATCCTAAGCCGGACATTGTTGATTTTCTGGAGCTTCGCGGCTTCAACTAAAAACTTCACGATCATGCCGTAGTGTGTTCGATCTTCACGAGGCCCGACCCATTCACTAGGATTCGATTGCATTCCCCGCGCAATAACATTCCGTCTGACTTCGCCTGCCGCCAGCAAGACTAGCTTCTCCCAGCGGGCCGGAGTTTCACGGTTCAATCCGTTCTGGATTCCGGAATATATTTCGTCCCGCTCAATTTTAAGTTGGGTTGGAGATCTGCGGCGCAATCCCACAAGCGCTTTCCGCAAGGTTTCGACGTCATTCAACTCGCATGTTTGGATTATATTAAATGGAGGTGGTATCTTTGACAAATTCAGTTGACCTACACGCACTGGAATTATTTTATGGGCCGCTCTCGCAGTCTCTGCCTCTGCAAGCACCCATTCTGAAGATATCGACCTAGCCGTCCAAATAACGATGACCGCGCCGGCTTCGTTCAGTTCTTGCGCTATTCTTGTTATGTAGTTGTGGCCAACGTGCAGGCCAGAGCGATTGCCTCTGTCCCACCATACGATCAATCCGAAGTCCGATTCGAGCATTGTGGCAAGGTCTCGCGCCGTCTCGATATCATCCGCTGCATAGCTGATAAAAATGTCGGCCATCGGCGTCCCCCAGCACTCGATCGAGTGCCAAGCATAGCCGAGTGCCGTGCTGTCATCATCATGGCGTTGCTGCTCCGTCGGCTCGCAAACAAATGGCTTGGTCGCTGATGTCTCGGGGCCGTATTGCAACCACCGGCTGTCCACATGGTTGCAAGTCGGCAGTGAACTGATTGCTGCCTCATGAGATAGCAAGCGTCACATCCGACAGTGCCAGATGGCGTGCGACAGACGGTCGCGTAATCTCGCTCACTTTCTGAGCTACTTACTGACTGAGCACTGACTAAGGCCACTCGTGCCATCTGCGGCAGTGCCATAAATTATTGTTTTTGTTCAGCTATTTTGGTCGGAGCGGCGGGATTTGAACCCGCGACCCCCAGTCCCCCAGACTGGTGCGCTAACCAGGCTGCGCTACGCTCCGATCGCGAAGGTCAAGGTTCTCATGACCGGCATGGGGGACGCCGTCATATCGTCGTCGAGAACTCGGACACCTGCCCGCCAGGACGTACCGGAGGCATGGCCGCGGGTCAAGCAATTACCCGTGCGCCAGCAGGGCAATCGGGTGAATCTGTGAGTGACAAGGCAGGAGAATGCTGAATCTGTGGTGATCCTCTTGATTCGCGAGGGGGATCACCTGCATGGCTGGCAAGTTGGCGACCGAGAAGGCAGCCGAAGCATTCGACACGATCGTCGATTTTCTCGAGTCTTTTGAATCTCTTGATGACCCGCGTCAGCGCGGAAAAGTGCTTTATCCGCTCGACGAGGTGCTCCTGCTGGTGCTGCTCGGCGTGATCGCCGGTTGCGAGAGCTGGGTCGAGATCGCCAGATACGGCGAGAAAAAACTGGCATTGCTGCGTCGCTTCCGGCCGTTCGAGGACGAGACCCCATCACACGATCAGCTCGGCGACATTTTCGCGGTGCTCGACGCGGAGCAGTTCCAGGCGTGCTTCGTCGCCTGGGTTGCGGGCCTGACCGGGCTCGGGCCCGAGATCATCGCGATCGACGGCAAGACGCTGCGGCGGTCCTATCAGGAGGGCGGTGCCAAGGCACCGATCCACATGGTCTCGGCCTGGAGCGCGAAGCAGAGCCTCGTGCTCGGCCAGGTCAAGGTCGCAGACAAATCCAACGAGATCACGGCGATCCCGAAGCTGCTCGACATGCTGACGATCAAGGGGGCGATCGACCGCTTCTCCACGCAATAAAGGCGCCGGACTTTACCGATCGTGTCCACCGTGATCATCCCTGTCCGCCCTCGCGCCGACGCACGCGCTCGAGCGCATCTTCAGACCAGAATGGGCCTGGGGCGCGACATCAGCCTTGATGGACTGGCCGTTCACGGTGAGCGCAATCTGGGTCATCTGTAACCTCCGCTTATCTTGCTTGACGTCTTGGTCGGGATCACCGGCAGCAGCAGGTGGAATGACCGATCCCTGTCGACATGTTGGCAGCGGTCATTTGCTCGCAGAGAATTTGCACTCGTCTCATTTCTTAGTGGCGGCGAACCTCTTGATCATCGGCCACCACTTGTCGATCTCGGCCTTCTGGAAGCGGCCAAGATGCTCTGGTGTCTGTTCAGCAGTGGGCGGGATCGTCGCGCCGGCCCCAGCGAGACGCTGCCGGACCTGGCTGTCGGCCAACGCCTCTACGACCGACGCGTTGAGACGCTCCACGACGTGTTTTGGCGTATTCTTCGGCGCCCACATTCCTTGCCAGGATTCGAAGGTGAAGCCAGGGACTCCCGCTTCCACCGCAGTAGGAACATCAGGCAATTCAGGGAGCCTTGCTGGACTCAATACAGCGAGTACCTTCAATTTGCCCGAGCGATAGTGCGGCAGGGTCGATGCCCGCTCGGCAAACATCATGTCGATTTGACCGGTCAGAACGTCCTGGGTGATCTGGGGAATCCCTCGATAGGGAACGGGAGTTATCGGGGCGCCGGTCGACTCGGCGAACCACGATCCGACGATTTGCGGCGCGCTTCCCGGCCCTACCGTTCCCAGAGTGGCACCTTCGGATTTCGCCTTCATCCAGGCTATGTACTCAGGCAGCGTGGTTGAGGGTATCGTCGACCTGACGGCAACCAGCCATGGCAGGGCACTCGTCTTCGCGATCGGTGTGAAATCGCTCACGACGTCGAACTGCAACTTGAATGTCGCGCCGATCACCACGTGCGTGACCCATCCGCCGAAGACAAGCGTGTAGCCATCTGGTTCGGCGCGTGCGACGCGCGCGGTACCGAGACTTCCCGATGCCCCCAAAGCGTTCTCGATCACAATGCCCTGACCGAGCGACGTCTGCATTCTCTCCGTGACGATGCGAGCCACGGTGTCGAGACCGCTACCGGCCGCGAAAGGAACGACCATTGTGATCGAGCGGGATGGATAGGTCTGAGCGGCGAGTGGTCCCGTGATCGTCGCGGCGAGCGCCGCATACAGCGCTAGTAGGGCGAACCTGGCGTTGGTGGATGTCATTTCGTCCTCCCATTGATGTTTTGATTTGTCGCTGCAGTTTTACATTCGGGGCGGCCTGGGTGATTGATCAGACTGTCGGTGCGAAGAGGATTCAGATGAAGTCACCGGCAGCAGCAGGTGCGATGGCCGCGCGGCGTCGTGGTAGATCGTGTGCACGACGGTCCGCGCCGAGCAGATGTGGTAGGGGATATACTCGGCGTTGGTGGCGCCGCCGATTCCGGTCGGCATGTCGGCAGAAGTGATGTCGAGACAGATGCGGTGGCCGCGACGGAACAAGTTGGCGGTTGCCAGGATCTCGATCGAGTACTCGACGACCTCGCCGGGTTTTACCGGCGATCGGCTCTCGCGCGTCAGTGGATGCCATGGCTTCCACGGCTTGGAACGCTTTGGATCGAGCGCGCGCATCGATGCCTTGAGCCATCCGCGAGTCAATTCTCGCTCCGGCAGATCGGGCGGCACGGCGCGCTCGCCCTCACGCGCGGACTGCACAGACACGTCGGGGCCGACGTCTTTCAGCACGACGATCCAATTGGTGTCATCACAGTCGGTCGCGGCCCACAGGTTCAACACGATCGGGCCTGCAACGGTGACGTCTTCGCTCAGCGGCCCTGTCATGTAGCGCAGGCGCTCGACCTTGGCCGTTTGCGTCGGCGGCATCTGCACGAAGGTGTCGGGCGGGATGAGGTCGTCGACGCTGTCGGGCGCGAACGGCGTCGGCGTCAGGCGCTCCCACGAGTTGAGATAGAGCTTGGTCCATTGCGTTTCAGGCAGCGGCCAGTCCTGCGCCTCGCGCCACTCGTTGGCGCCCATGAGCCAAAACTTGACGGGCGCTTCGCGCGTGATGCCGGTGTCGATGCCTTTCAGCCAATGGTCGTGCCACCGCAAGACTTCCGCGTGCATCGTGTGGAACGGCCGCTCCAGATGCGCCGGTCCGGTCAGCAGAAGCCGCTTCGGACAATCGAGGTTCGCGAACCAGCTCTGCGCACCGTTGAGATGCGTCTTGTAGGTATAGCCGTACCAGCCGGAGCCCGTGTACGTCGGCACCCTCACCCGATCGAAATCCGCCTCGCTCTTCTCGACCCAAGCCTCGCGGTCGTAAGGGTCGATCAACAGGTCGAAATAGGCCGGCATGTGCTGGCCCTTCTGTGCGACGACATTGAATATGTGCGGATACTGCCGGTAGTCGGCATTCGCCATCGCTTCACGCCACAGCCTTTCGCGCTCGGGGGGCAGCTCGCCCGGCGCGCCGCGGTTCTGGTGGAACGCGGAGAAGTGGCCGATGAGATAACGAAACGTATGGATGACGCCGCCGGGATACTCCTCACGAAAACCACCGAATTGTCCGTACGCGCCGCGCGGATCGAATGGGAAGATCGCCTTCAGCGCAGGTGGCTGCTGCTTGGCGACAGCGAGCTGCTCTGCGCCAAACCCCGAGATGCCGACCATGCCGACGTTGCCATCGCACCACGGCTGCTTCGCGATCCACTCGATGAGGTCGTAGCAGTCCCACTCCCGGCTGCCGCCGCTCCCGGATTTGCCGATGCCGCGCGGGGAACCGATCACGTGGACATAGCCGCGACTGACGAAGAACCGCGTGTCGCCGGCTTCCAGCAATCCCGCCCACAGCGGCGCCCATGCCGGTTGCGGCGGGATCGAAGCGGCTACATCGGGCCCGAGCAGATCCTTGTTGTAGATCGAGAACGCAAGCAGTGCCGGAAACTTGCCGGGCGCGTCGGGCCGATAGACATCGACCGATAGATTTACGCCGTCGCGCATCGGCACGTCGATATCTCGCGATTCGATCATCCGTTCGTGCTCGGGCGCGCGATCATAGTCGCAGGGCGGCTCGGCCGACGAAGCGCTAAGCGCTGCCATGGTCATGACCTGCGCTCCGCCAGATCGAGCATCACATCGTCGAGCGGCGCCTCGTCCTTGCGATGGATGTCGACGGCGAGCTGCGTGCCGCTGATAGGACAGAACCACGTCGTCGCCGTCAGCTCCTCATGCAGCAGGATGCCGTGCTCGGCCGCTGGTCGATCGATCGTTGCCTTGCGCGCGCTTCTGCGCCATCGCGTATCGCCTTCCGCGAGCACCGCGCCGGCCTTCGTAACGACGTGGATTTGACCGTCGGTCCGAACAATGCGCATCGCTTCACCGATATTCCCGACGACCTCTCCATCGCGCATGACGCGAGGCTTCGTCGCTGCTGTCTCCGGAGCGGTGGATTGCGCCAGACGCTGCTTTCTGATCGCCTCGCGTCTCGAATTAGTCGCTGCCGCGTCCACCTCGCCGTTGGCCAGCACCACGCCGTAGACGTCCCGCGCGCACCCCATCGAGACGAGACCGCGCGCTACATCGGCAGCTACCGCGGCGACTTCGCGATCGAGCGGATCGCCGAACCCGCCGCCGCCCTGCCACGAAACCGCGAAGACATCGCGGTTGGTCATCTTCATCAGGCCTGGCTTCGGCCCGAACACTTCATACTCGGCCGGCAGCGCGCGACCCTTCTCTATGGCGTTCCGGCCCCACGTCTGCCGCACGCAAGCACCCGGCCACCCACCGCCCAGGCCATGTCCGTTCGGAACCTCGACACCGTGGGTCATGACGAGCGCTTCCGCTTGGCTGATGCCGCCGAGCGTGAGCGCGATCTCCGCGCCGACACCGCCACGAGTTCGGCCGGCGCCGCCCGTATCCTGAGCGAGGCGTCTATAGAGATAGAACAGCGGCGAGACCTGCTCGTTGCGCTCGACGTCGGCGATGCCGGAAAAAGGCGAAGTGATCGGTCCTCCAGCATTCACACCATCCTTGGCCGGCCATGCGGCCGAACCGGCAGCCAACGGGTCCATCAGATGCAGGCCGAATCGCTCGCCGAACTGATTGACGCCGCCCAGATTGAACGTCGCCATCACGCCGGCGCTCAAACCCTGCGCGCGCTCCTTGTATTGGCCCGAGCACATCAGCATCTTGTTGAGGGCGAGCATTGTGGCATTCGCGGTGACCCAGATGGCCTCGACGGTGGCTGAGCCGACGGGAGCGGGATGTTTCGCGGTGCACACGAGACCGTCGGGTGCCACGATCTCGATCGGCGTCAGCGCGCCCTCGTTCCATTGCATGTCCCATGCGAGCGTCGGCAGGATCGATCCGCACACAGCACCCGTGAGCCCCGAGCGCGTGCAGTTGATGAAGCCCGGTGCCTGGCCGCTGGAGCCGGAGTAGTCGAGGGTCAGCTTGTCGCCGCGTTTCGTCGCCTTGCAGTGCAGCTTGTAGAGGACGTTCGAGTGGCCATCGTGCTCGAGGAAGTCGACGCCGTGGAACTCTCCGTCGGGCAGCTCCGCCAGACGCGCCCGCATCTTCGTCGCCGAAGAAGCGATCATCCGCGCGATGGCCTGCTTCAAGGCAACCGCGCCATAGCGCTCGACGAGGTCGCTCACGCGTGATCGCGCCACCGTCAGCGTCGCCATGAAGGCCCGGATGTCGAGCCCGAGCGAGGCTGGAAGGCGCGAAGCGGCGAGGATCATATCGAGCACGTCCTCACGCAACTCGCCACGATCGACCAGCTTCACGCAGGGGATGCGCATCCCCTCCTGGAACACCTCGCGCGCGCGCGGCGACCAACTCGCGAAATCCATGCCTCCCACGTCGGTCTCGTGCGCCTCGACGCCGGCCCACATCACGACGTCCCCATCCGCGAAAATCGGACCGACCATCTGCACGTCGTTCTGGTGAAGCGCGGCGATGTACGGATCGTTGCCGATGAACATGTCTCGATCATGTATCGACTGTTTCGATGCATTCGTGATGTGCCGCACGAACTGGCTACATACCGGCGCATGATAGGCCACCTGAAAGCCCATCGACACCACCGATCCATCGGGCAGAAACAGCCCGGTGAAGAAGTCCGATGCTTCTGTCACGGTCGGCGAGCCGGATACCGATTGCAGCGCAATCCGCATTTCCTCGGTGATCGCAACGAGACGATTGCGAATGACCTCGAACAGAATCGGGCTGAGAGTGACGTTGCCGGGTACATCGTTCATGGCGCGAGCCTCACATGCAGGTTGCCGATCACATCGGCGGTTGCGCGGGCGCCGGGCGGTACGACGAGACTTTGTCCGGTGAACTCGATGATAGCCGGGCCTTCGACGCTCCAACCGTCTGGCGGAACGCTGGCATGCCAGACCGCGCAGTCATGTGCGTCGCCGGCCGTTCGGAAAATGGCGCGGCGCGATCTTCCTGGTCGAGGGGGCTCCCCTTTGCTTGCAAGGGATGGCGGCGTCAGCGCGCCGGTTCCGACCGCGCGAACCGATAGGATTTCGTAGCCGGCCTTGGCATAGGTTGCCGTTGCGCCGAACAGGCTGGCGTAGTGCATCTGGAACGCATCGACGAGAGCCTTGAACTCAGGCTCACCGAACTTGTTCGCACTCACGGGCACGTCGACGTGATGCGTCTGACCGAGGTAACGGATCGCGGCGAGGCACTCGACACGGATGTCGGAGCGCGCCGCGCGCTGCAGCTGTGCCAAGGCCTCGTCGGCAGCTTCCCGCAAGCCACGCTCGATCAGTGCCGCCTCGTTCGGCTTGATGGTGCGGCCGCCTTGTACGCGAACATAGGTTGCCCGCTCGGTATTGAACTGGAAATCCGAGACTGCGGTACCGAGTGCGGAAAGCGCGGTTGCTGCCGCCGGTACCACGAAGCTGTCGAGACCCAGATCGGCGGCGAGCGCCCAGGCGTGCGAGGGGCCCGCCCCGCCGTTCGCGAACAGCGCGAAGATCTTCGGATCGTAGCCGCGCTCGATCGTCATGCGTCGCAGCAGATCGGCCATGCGGCTGTCGAGGATCGTGCGGATGCCCCAGGCGGCCTCCTCTATCGACATCCCCAAGGGCTTGGCAATCCGCGACTCGATCGCGCGGCGTGCAGCAGCAACATCGAGCTTCAAACGGCCGCCAATGAAGTTGTCCGGATCGAGGACGCCGAGCACGAGATCGGCATCCGTCGCGGTCGGCTCGGTGCCGCCGCGGCGATAGCAGGCGGGGCCCGGCGTCGAGCCGGCGCTCTTGGGGCCGACGCGCAGTTCGCCACCGGTATCGATCCACGCGATGCTGCCGCCTCCAGCTCCGATCGAGTCGACATCTATCGAATGCACGCGCAGATCCGCCCCTCCTATCGACAGTTCCGCTCGCATGATCGGCTTACCATCGACGATGGCGCCCACGTCGAAGCTCGTCCCGCCGATGTCGGTTGAAAGGATGTTCTTCAGTCCCGTCGCGGCGCCTATCGCTTGCGCGCCCTTCACGCAACCGGCCGGACCCGAGAACAGGGCAAATACTGGCCTGTCGTCCAGTGCCTCTGTCGGCAGAACGCCGCCTGCACAGGTCATCATCAATACCGGCACGCGCAGGCCGGCCGCCTTCAGGCGTTGCTCGAGCTGCATGAGATAGCCGCCCGCGATCGGGCCGAGCGCGGCGTTGGCGGCCGTCGTCGACATCCGCGCGTACTCCCCGACGCTCGGAGACACCTCGTGGCTGACGCTGACATAGGCTCGCGGCATCTCCTCTCGCACGATATCGCGCAGGCGACGCTCGTGGATCGGGTTCACGGTTGCGAACAGCGTGCAAATCGCAACGGCCTCGATGCCGCGCTTGGCCATGGCCCGTATCGCCGCGCGCGCCTGCGCTTCGTCGAGCGGCGTGATCACCGTGCCGTTCACGTCGATGCGCTCGTCGATCTCGATGATGCGGTTGCGCGGCACCAGCGGCGCGAAGCGATTGCGCAGGAAGCTGTCGGTGTACTCGTGCTCGTTGAGGCCGGTCGACTGACGCGTCAGGCGGCCGATCTCGAGCGTGTCCGCGAAGCCGCGCGTCGTGAGAACACCCGTCTTCGCACCGCTACCGGTGAGCAAGGCGTTGAGACCGACAGTGGTCCCATGTCCGAAGCGCTCGATCTGCGAGCAGAACTGTTCGACGCTCAGGCCGAAGCCTTCCGCCGCCAGCGCCACGGCATCGAGCACGCCGCTCTGTACGTCCTTGGTCGTCGGCGTCTTGAAGACGCGCGTTGCGCCGCTAGCGTCCGCGACCCAAAGGTCCGTGAACGTGCCGCCGACATCCGTTCCAACAAAGAAGGGCAAAACGACCGTCCTTATCACTTAAGAGGGTTGCCCCAACGCAGTAGGCGGCGCTCTAGCAGTTGCAGGGCGTGACTCAGCAGGAACCCAAGCACACCCAACACGATGAGACCCGCAGCTTGATCAACAAAGTGACGATGCTGGCTGCTGCAGCCGACCGCGCCTGCTCGAGGTGGGGCGCGCGATGCAGTTCAGCTTTCCCGAGACCATTCGATATTCCTCCCTGGTTTCCGTATCCCGAGATCGCCTTGCCCCGCCCGACTTCGGATGACGGATGACGATTGGCATTTTTGTTGATCTGGTGCATTAATGAACAAGTTCATCTTTGAGTCAAGAGGGGGCTTATCTGCACACCTCGACGGGCACGTGCGAACCCGATAGATCATGACGCAGGCAGAAGCAGGAGCGACGCGGTGAGTGTGGATGCAACGACGGCACAGCTTGGACTTCGGGAGCGCAACAAGCGAGACAAGCTGCGGCGCATCAAGGCGGCGTCGCGCGACTTGTTCATTGCAAAAGGCTTCGACGACACGACGATCCGGGAGATCGCAAGCCGTGCAGATGTCGGCATGGGAACCGTCTTCCTCTACGCCGACAACAAGCGAGATCTGCTTTTCCTCATCGCCAACGACGAGTTGGAGGCCATCACCGAGAAGGCGATTGCAGCCTTCCGGCCCGACACGACCGTATTGACCAATCTCATGCGCGCATTCAGGGCGCACTACGAGTTCTTCGGCGAGCAACCCGAGCTGTCTCGCTTCAAGCTGCGTGAAATGATGTTCTACGACAGTGGCAAACAGGCAAAGCGCTTTCAAGCCACACGCGAACGCCTCGTAGGGCTACTGACGAGTATCATCGCGGCAGGCCAGCAGCGCGGCACGATCAGGTGCAGCGAGGACGCCGCGTTCATCGGCTGGGTCGCGTTTTGCATCTATCAGGTCGAGATGCGCAACTGGTTGGTTTCGAACCAGCCGGACCTGCAGAAGGGCGTGAAGCGGCTCGAGAAGGCGTTGAAGCTGTTCCTGTCGGGCGCTGCGCCAACCGAACCTCTCAAACGGTGATCGTCCACCACGCTCTACGATCCATGAGCATCGGTCGGAGGTCACAGGCGACAGGTCGTCGACAAGGTTTGCATCGTCACGGGAGCTGCCGGAAGTATCGGCACGGCGACTGTCCAGCTGATGCTGGAAGAAGGCGCAAAGGTGATGTTGGTCGATCTCTCCGAAGAGCGATCGAGGCAGGTGGCAGGCGAGCTGAACAACGAGCGCGTGGTATGGTGTGTAACGGACGTCACCCATGCCGATCAGGTTCGTTGCGCCGTCGACAGCACAATTGCAAAATGGGGTGACATGGATGTGCTCTTCAACAACGCAGAAAATTATGGACCGCTCGTTCCTACCATCGACTATCCCGAGGACAAGTTCCACTCCATCATCGCAATGCACGAACGCAGCGGCGGCAAGCGTGGCCGCGGCAGTCCCGGCAAGACGCCGTTCGTCGCGGCCGTCGAAACCATGGCAGACGGCAAGCCGAATCGCGTGAAGCTCGTGCGTGTGCGCCGCTTCACGAAGAAGAACGTCAAGCGGGTCGTCGGGCAGATCGTGAAGCGCGGCTCACGCGTCGTCATCGACGGGCTCGGCTGCTTCAACGGCGTGGCCGAGGCCGGCTACACGCATCAAGCCATCGTCTCCGGTTCGGGGCGCCGACTTGCCGAGTTCGCCTGGCGCTTCAACCGCCGCTACGATCTTCCAGCAATGATCCCGCGCCTCGGCTGGATCTGCGCGCGAACGCCCCGATGCCGTATCGCCTGCTGAAGCTGGCTGAGGCTTATGGGTAATCAGGTTCTTTTTTGTTCTTGGCCCTGTTTCGGCTTTTGTTCTGATCGGCGGCGGTGTGGAGTGCCCGAGATTGGGGCGCTCTGCTGCTCGATATTCGGGCTACGCGGGGCTTCCGCTGCGTTTGATCTCTTGCTACGTCAGTTGGAGCCTCATCGGCCACGGAGGTTGAACCTTCGGGCGAGCATCCGTCACGGGGGACAACATCATGACCGATTGCAGCAATGGAATTCGCCGCCGCGCCGTCCTGGGTATGATGGGAGGGGCAGGCGCGACGCTGGCGGTGCCGGGTATCCTCACGCAGACCACGGCACAGGGGCTCGACAAGGTCAGCTACAACACCAATTGGCGCGCTCAGGCGGAGCACGGCGGCTTCTACTACGCGGTCGCCAACGGCATCTACAAAGCGCACGGCATCGAGGCGGACATCCGGATGGGCGGTCCGCAGCTCAACATGTCCCAGCTTCTGCTGGGCGGTGCGGTCGACATGATCATGTCGAACTCGTTCGAAGCGATCAGGTATGCGCGCGAGAAGCTGCCGTTCCTCTGCGTCGGCTCGATCTTCCAGAAAGACCCGCAGGTCATCATCTGCCATCCCGGGGTCGGCCACGAGAAGTTGGAGAACCTGAAGGGCAAGACGATCCTGGTCGGCGGCACGGGACGCACGAGCTACTGGCCGTTCCTCAAGGCGAAGTACGGCTATGCCGAGGGACAGGCGCGGCCCTACACGTTCAACATCCAGCCGTTCGTCGCCGACAAGAACCTGTGCCAGCAGGGCTTCCTCTCGTCGGAGCCGTACGCGATCGAGAAGGAAGCCGGCATCAAGCCGGTGGTGCATCTGATCGCGGATTACGGCTTCGACAACTACAACACGACCTTCAACACCTCGCAGAAAATGGTCGCGCAGAAGAAGGATGTCGTGCAGCGGTTCGTCGATGCGTCGATCAAGGGCTGGGCGGGCTATCTGAAGGGCGGCCCCGGCTGGGAGAAGGCGAACGAGCTGATCCGCAAGGCCAATCCGGACATGGGGGCAGACAAGCTCGCGCACGCCACCAAGGTGATGAACGAGCGCGGGATCGTGCAGTCGGGCGATGCGTTGAAGCTCGGGATCGGTGCGATGACCGACGAGCGGTGGAAGCGGTTCTACGACACGATGGCGGACGCCGGCGCGTTCCCCAAGGGCGTCGATTTCAAGCAAGCCTACTCGCTCGACTTCGTGAACAAGAAAGTGGCGCTCTGATCGCTTCGCCCCGCACCAGCGTATGGGGAGATAGCGAGCGAGGGGTGCGCGGTGCTGTACCTCGCCGATGCGCCAGCGCCGGCATTGCGGTAATCTAAGGCATGACCAACTCTTCCGATGCAGCGTCAGGCGATGCCCGTCGCGCCGGCCCGGCGACCGCTGACGGCGGGGCGAGGGGGATGCCGCTGCTGTCGCTTCGCCGCGTTTCCAAGCAGTTCTCGAACGGTACGCTCGCCGTGCGCGACGTCGACCTCGATCTCGGGGCCGGCGAGTTCGTGTCGCTGCTGGGTCCGTCCGGGTGCGGAAAGTCCACATTGCTGCGGATGATCGCGGGGCTGGGCGACGTGAGCGCCGGGGCCATCGACTGGCCGGGATTGGCGAAGGACGATTGCAGTGTCGGCATGAGGCCGGCGAACGAACTCGGCTTCGTGTTCCAGGAGCCGACGCTGATGCCGTGGTCGACGGCGCTCGACAACGTGACGATACCGCTGAAGCTCAAGGGCGTCGCGCGCGGGCAGGCCGAGGAGCGGGCGGCGGCGATGCTGGCCAATGTCGGACTCAGAGGTTTCGAGCGGTCGTATCCGCGGGAGCTTT
>CAZNMY010000041.1:0-46370 GCA_964574325.1 uncultured Devosia sp.
GAGTCACACCGACGCACACAGATTGCGATTCACGTATTGTTCGGGATGTCCTAAGCCTCGAAGCATCTGACGTTCAGTTGGCGAGCCGGCATCGACGAGAGAGGCGAGTCAGCCGGAGGGATTTCGCCTCCAGCTGCTCCCAGAACCGTGCGTGAACCTCTCGATTCACACGGCTCCCGATGTTCAGCCGTTAATGAACGGCCTTGCCTCACCCACACGCTCCTCCCGTTGCCGGTTGGCACGCGAGCAAGGCTGAACAATGCAGCCCCTTTGCTCCAGCCCCATTACAGGGCCTTCATCACTACTACGAGATGCTCCGCCCCTGTGCTCCGCATCGGTACTCTGGTCCTTATGGATTTAGCCACTTGGACGTCTCCCTTGGCATCGGAACGACAGGTTCTCACGTTCCATACAAGAGCCTGGTGCGGGCTCGCGCCGTCTTCACGCCGGACGCCGCTCGATCGGTATCAGATCATCCTTCGAGCTTGTCCCGGGAGAATGGGAAGCCCCCGGTTTCGACGTCACCTAATCTCCTTTCGACGCTTCATCGATCGGTTTGCTTGCGCTCGCCTTCCCGCACCTTGCCTGCCGAGATCGTGTCTCGACTATTCTGCAACGCTCACCACCATCGCTCTTGACGACAGCAGCTTGCAGCGGCTTGAAGCCTGCTTCTGATCGCCGGCTCCGAGGGGCCCTCCCTCATCTCTCGTACAGTTGCGCATCTCCGTGTGGACCGGCGATGCTCGTGACACCTCCCAATAGGAGACATCGAGCGGCATGCGATCGGCGACGCCGTTGGCGCCGCAGACCATGTCCGGAGTCGGAGGGATCGCGTCAGCGATCAGATATTGATCTTCTAGGCGATTTCGATCGCATCAACGACCTAGAATTCGAGGTATAGCACTGTGCTTTCGAGCTTCGAATGCCCGAACAAATTTTTGGACAATTCGGAGATACCCGTTCGCCGGTAGATCGGTACCGCTTTTGTCCGATACCGCGAGTGCGCGCCGAACTTCGTGGGGTCGAGGCCGAGGCTTGTCCCGCTCTTCGACTTAGGACGGACGGTGACAGATCAGTCGGAAATCTGGTGCCGCTTGCCCACATCGAACTAGCCGCGTGTAGCACTATGGTCACAACTCGGCAGTTGCGGTTGCGTGCGCAATCGATAAGCTAACCTCACTGGAGGACGAAGAAATTCCAGGTACACACGTCGGCTTGACCATATGAAGATAACACCCGACTATAACGAATTGGATCTGTTTCAATGCTGGCCGTACGCCTCCGATTACGTCAGCCGTACCCTGGATCCCGAAGCCATCGAGAATCACGCCGTGCTCAATCTGTGCCGCGGCCTCGCGGTCAGGCGGCTGGTTGCATTTCTCGGCGCTGGCGTTTCGATGGCCTATGGCCGTATCAGCTGGCAGGACCTCGTCCTTTTGCTCGTCGACCAGGTCAAAACCCGTTGGGTGGAGATGAGCACGAAAAAGCCCGACAAGGAGACGGCCGCATATCGGACAGCCGAGCGGCTCTACAGCGTTCTGAAGGACATCGATGCGAGCAATCGGCAGGACATTCCCTCAGACCGATACCCCATGATCTTCGAGATCTGCGAGAAACTTGAGATAGCCCTCACTCGCCTTGATCCTGACACCACCTCGGGCGTCGACAGCTTTCGGCACGAGGCCACGCGGCTCACGCTCGACGCCGAGGGGCACGCGCGAGAAATCATCGAATCCGCCTTGCGCGAACACTCTGAGTTTAACCAGCTCCAGGGCAAGATCAGGAACGATCCGTCCGGTGGGAAATCTTTCTGGCGCCATGCTCTCGCTCGCGAACACAAGGGTGTGGACGTCAAGAATGCGTCAAATGCAGAGCCCGTTCAGTTTCATCATGCGTTTCGTGTGTCGGTAGCCAGGCAGCTCGCCTCCCGGTTAGAGACGTCCGCAGCGGCTGCGAGCCTTCAACCTTTGCTTCGATGTGTTGCGATCATCCCCAAGGAGTACGAGAGCAGCGCGACAGGACCGGGATTTCTGCAGCCGACCCACCGCTTCATCATCGGCAATCTTCTTCAAGCTTTTCCTGTCGAAGAACGCCTCAAGGTGCTCTGCGAATTGACTGCGGACAATGCCACGGCACCCGAAACGCGAGACGATCTCATTCCGATGGATCGCGATCCCTTGGCGATCCTGCATGGCCGCGTCGGCGTACGTCGCTTCATCACGACGAACTACGATAAGGAAATCGAGACGTTTCTCGCGTCGCCCACCTTCAACGAGATCGACCCCGAGGGTGTTCCGGATCACGAGCCAGCAGAAACGGATCTGGAAGCTACTCTTCTCGAGTGGAAGTCCCATATCTTCGCACACGACAATCCAGGCCATCTCGTCTCGTTCGCTGTCGACAACAGGAGCAACTCGGCTTCCGTGATGCACCTTCACGGTCGCGCGGATGATCACAAATCCATGGTCGTCACGGAGACCGACTACCAGCAGCGCTACCTGAAGGACGACAGCCGACGCGAGATTGTCGATAACGCAATCCGCTTGGCATTCTCGGCCAACCCGATCTTGTTCGTCGGCAGCAATATGGGCGAAGACGACATCATGCGCCCGTTGAGGCAGTTCGTCAGCTCGCCGCTGCGCGCCCGGGATCGTCAACTAATTGCACTCATCCCTGCCACTAAGCCGCTTCAGAAGCGGCTGGAGGAGAAAGTGGCCTTGCTGGGCCGATATGGCGTCTACGCCATCCATTTCGGTGCGGTGGAGAAACACAAGCGACGCCGAGGGACCAGTGAGCCGGTAATGTGGCTGCCCTGGTTCTGGGAGATCAAGAACACCGTCGAGGCTGAACTCAATCGGATCATATCGCTGACAAAACCTGCGGGAACCGGGCGCACCACGCTTACCTCCAGGCGCATCACCACCGAGTTGGCCGCGAGCTTTGAGAAGATCAAGCAATCGCTTTTAAGCCCTCCGCTGGAAAAGATGCAAACGGCAAATCCATCATCGAAAAACGTCTGGCACCGGAACTTCGCGATCGTTCCCCCGCACAACCTCGAAGGAATCGATGTCAGTGCCGAACGCCGCTTCACGATTGATTTCGAGGTGTCCCTGATCAATGCGGCCCTCTCGTTCTTCAAGGCTCGGCCGGTGGATGGCACTCCCAAGGCGTTTCTGCCAGGACTCCACCAGGCAGCCCAGGTCTATAGACATGCCGTCAAGGGCGCAGGTGATGCCGTACTATCCGCTTTCACGTGCGCGCGGTTGCTGAAGGTCCAGCGCGACTACGATACGTGGCGCAGGGAGTGGCTCGAACCACCCGCGATCCTCGAGGTTAGGGATGGCCTGGAGACGCCGCCGCCGGTCAAGCAGGCGCTGAACGAAAAGCTGAAGGAGAAGGAGCAGGGGAATAAGCAAACCAGTGAAGGCGAAGCCTTGCCACCTGCGCAAGATGACCATGAGTCCAAGCCACCGACTGCTGCCACGATCGGACCATTTCGCGTCGCCTATCGCCACGCCTTGCTGCTGGCGGAGACGCCGACCGTCAGTGAGGGCGGCACGCAGCCCGGCTTCAGCCGGTTCTACGCCAACGCACCGTCCGAGACGCTCGAAGAGATCCTCTGGGCCCTCAAGGACAACGCCGATAGCACGGACAAGCGGGCTCGCGTCAAGGACGTCATGGGCCGCCGCGTCTTCCTCTTCCTGGGAAGTGATGGAACCGGTCGAGGCCATCTGCTCGGTTCGCTACAGGCGACAAACACGGATTCCGCTCTGCTGCGCTTCCTTGCTGCCGTTTCCCGTGATCGAGACAAGCGGAAGTCGACCCAAGCACCGAAGACCGCCTGGGTGTCGGCAGTGTTCTGCAACCTCTCCTATTCGCACGAGGCAATGTCGATCTTCGATCGCATCATCAAAGTGCTGATCGAATCCTACAAGGAAATGGGGAAGAGGCTCGACACCCCCACGGCGGCCTCGTTCGAGACGGACCTCAAGAAGTTAGAATTCGATCGTATCGGCACTCTGCGGTTCGTGCTCGAGCATCTGGCTGAGGTCGAGAACCACCCGAAAATGCCGGTTCAATATCGCGTCCTCGTTGTCATCAATGGCATCAATGTTCTGTTCGATGCGGACGGCCAACCCAAGAACGGTCAGGTCAAGCGACTGTTCAATGTGCTGTTGTCCGATCTCCGCGCCAAGGCTCCGATCGATCTCGTGCTGCTATGCAGAGATGGCGGTGTGCCGAGCTACTTCCGAAAGGACGATGAACATGCCCTGCCGGTCTGGTCGCTCGAGCGGCGAGAGCTGGCATTCGACAGCGCCAATACCGGGCGCATCTCGCTCTCTGAAAGCGAGATCAACTTCGTCGCCAAGCAGGACAGGAAGTTCGTCGACCTGAGAAATAACAAGGACGCCAAGAAACCTGACGACATCGTTGTTTGTCATTTCCTGAAGGCCGCCTCGCCGGTGATGATCGCGCTCTCGTTCTTCTCGCGGGTTCCCTCGCTGCTTGCGTGGAATATCCTGCACGCAAAGCCAGACCATGAGCAGCGCATTGCCGTCTTTCCAGGCCATAAGCCTCGTCGCGATAGAGTCCCGAACATATTCGACCACGAGAGAGGAGTTGGCTACGCACAAGCGATGGTCGAAGCGCACTGCGCGCTCCGAGTTCACCGAGACCTCGATTGCTCACTCATCTTCCTTCAGGCGACCGTCCTCGTGACGATCCTTCTGAGGCAGGGCTGGAAGTTGGAGAAAGAAGAGCTCGACCAGCTGAGTGGAGGATTCAATAAGGCTGTCGCTCGAGCGCTGTCCCCTTCGCCGAGTTTGCAAAGTGCCCGGCGCACGCTCACCCCTACCGAAATTGCGACATTCTTCTGCGATACGCTGCCGGTGAAGAACCGCCTGAGAGGGGATGATGCCGCCAAGCAGCGGCTTGTATCGCTAATCAGCGAGGTATCTTCGGAGCTCTATGAGCTTATCCACCATCTCTATCGCGGTGTCTCCTCGCATCGGTTCATGTTCACGATCCTGCTGTCGAATTGCCAAGATCTGACGGCGGAGCAGGAGAAGACGCAGCAACGCGACGAGATCTCGATCGAGGTACTGACGAGGATCGCGGGAGAAATCAGCCGATTCCTGGAGCGGACCGTCGCGGAAGTCAGCGTCAGCGAAGGGCCCCACGACTACAACAGCGTTATCAAGCGCGTGCTCGATCTGCAATCTCATCGACACGCGCGGCAACTCAAGCTTCCGATAGCGTTGGCCGACGTTGCCTGCCAGCTCGATAGCAAGGATTCGCGCACCGCGACGAGCGAGCAATTCGCGCTGCAGATGGAAATCATTTGGGCGCTCGCGTTGATCGGACAGCCGGTGCCCGTCTCCGTGCTTGCGGCCTGTCCACGGGTCAACGAGAGGGCCAGGGAAATGCTGGCTCTGTCGAAAGTCCAGCAGCGATGGAATGAAGTCAAAAAACCGGCTGACCTCGAGGCAGCAAGGCTACGCGAGGAGTTGATCGAGAAGGCGATCGAAGAGGTTACGAAACTAGCAGTCAATCGCTGCCAGGTTTTTTCGATTAGACCTGCCAGCCCCTCGTGCGACCAGGGCTTTGGGTCGGAGCTCGAACCGCGCCATGGCGTTCACCGCCTGATCCAGTCATTCGTCTTTAATAGGCTCGGCGCCAGGAATCTCGAGGTCGGCGAGGTCGACCGGCATACGCTGTCGCTGTTCTCCTCCCAGCCGAACGACATGCCGAGCCTGGAGGGACGCACCCTCAACATGGTCCGCAACACCGTTGCAGAACTGGCTTTGTATCCTGACAGTCGACGGACCGTGAGCCTCCCGGCGCGCAGCGAGTTGTCTGCCCAGCGCGTCAAGGATCGTGTCCGCGCCGCGCTCGGGATAATCCGCTCGGCCTACTCCATCGGCGTACTCGCGCACGCCGATGTCGACGCCTCGTGGGATGACGGGCCTGAAATTGATACGGGCTATTTCGAGGATTATCGCCGCCTCGGACGTTGGCTCCTTCGTCTCGCCCGTGCGATCCCGAGCATCTCGTGGCCACACGACCGATTGAGTGTCGATCCCGGACGGCTCAACTGCTTCTATGCTGAAGAGATCGTCTGGCTGTTCAACGAGTGCGGCGTTTTGAGCCTGGCTCAGGGCAGGCTCTCCGATGCCATCGGGCTCTTCCGGGAGGCGCGCTCTTGCTCGCGGAAAATCGAGCCGGAAGCCGGCGGGGCGCTGCAGACGCGCATCGCGCTCAACAGGTCGATCGTGGATATCGAGCGCGGTGAGCTCCATAAAGCCCGGCGCTCCCTCGCGCGTATTCGCACCATACCCGATCGGGTGGAACTCGTGGGTATCGGCCACATCGCATCAGGTTATCTCGGGCTCATTGAGCACCTCGCCGGTAACTTCGACCCGGCACGTCAACTCTACGATATCGCGATCAAGGGCAGCCTCGGTCGGCGTCGTTTGCGCGTGGCGAGCATCTTTTGCCGCTACTTCGCCGACCTGAAGCGGGAAGCCAAGGACCAGGATGCCGCCGCAATGGTGGAGAAGGCCATCCGCATCGCCGATGAGGGCGGTCATGAGGACATTCTGAAGCATGCAATGCTGTCGCGTGTGGCCATGGACATCGCCGCTAAGGAGGTTGCGAAATCGAAGAACATTCAAGCGGAGCTCGACTCGATTGAGAGCTATGCCCGCAAGATCGGCGTTGCTCGACTATTGAGCGAGGTCAACATCCAGCGTGCTCGGTTGATGCTCGATCTCGGCGAAAGTCGCCTTGCTGCCAACCTGTCGACCGATGCGCTGCAGATCGCCACGATGCAGGACATGCGGCCACTGCAATTGCGGGCTCTGCTTCTCCTTGGCGAGGCTTATTTGGTAGGCGGACACCGGCAGGCGGTCCAGCCAATTGTCCTCTGCGCTCGGTCAATGGCTCGAAAGTGCGAGTATCACAATTTGAGAGAAGGAGTTCGCGCGCTCGAGGCGATGGCCAAATAATTCGAGTTTGCGCGACGAATCCCAATTGCAGACGCTTTGCTCGATTGAGAAACGGGCCGGCGACAGGCCCGCACTGATGTCCGTTCATCGGAGCATCACGACCGGCATGCTGGCCGACGGCAAGAGCGCTGATCCGAGACTCAACCGTGTCAGCATCTTGGGGCATACTCATTTCAGTGCACGCTGGTGTGTAGAACGTCTTAAACGTGGCCAGCACAACCGACCTGTCCGTGCCACCTTTCGAATGGCCGAAGCCCACATCGTCTTCATTGGTTAGTCTATGACCCAGCAGATCACCTCAAAGCCTCGAATATTGCGGCTCTTTCTCTCGTCGACGTTCCGTGACATGCAGGCAGAGCGTGACATACTTGCGCGACTTGTTATGCCTCGCCTGCGGCAGGAGCTGGCAACGAAAGCCGCGCGCGTCGAGGAGGTCGACCTCCGGTGGGGCGTCACCGAGGTGATGGCGCGGAACGCGGGTGCAGTCGCGATCTGCCTCGAGCAGCTGGAGATGTGCTCGCCGCTCGTCATCGGATTGGTCGGCCATCGCGTCGGCTGGCTGCCGCCCGTCGAGACAGTCGAACGCTACGCCCCGCAGTTTGCGCAATCGCTGCCGGCCGGAGCAGGCATCACCGATATCGAGTTGCGCTATGCCGTTCATCTCGCCCGACGTGAAGGTACCGGGCCGGCCCTCGTGATGCTGCGCTCGGAGCGGCTTAGCCGCGAGTTGGACGCTGCGGGCAGCGATTGGGAGGCGAGCGCTGCCATCAGGAGATGGTGCGGCCAGGACCCTGGGCTCTTCACGGTCGGATACGACACTCTGGAGGAATTCGAGACGCTGTGCGAAGCGCGCTTGCGATCCGCGCTTGCCACCGAGTTGGCACGACCGCCGCGAGCGAGAGCGCCCACGCGCGTGCTGCCGCAGATCGATCGTAAGCGCGAGCTCCGCTGTCTCGCGTGGGTCACCGGCTGGCGACGCCCCACGCTCGTTTTCGCGCCGCGAGGCGTCGGCGCAACGTGGCTCGTGAAGCGTTGGGTCGACGAGGCCTTCGGTGGCCTCTACGTCGACGGCCGAGCCACTGGTCCCGGCGCGATGATCGATGCAGCGCCGGCACACGATGACGATGCCGGCAGCTCCGGCCTCCCTGTATCTTCCTCGGCCGGGGGGCGGGAGCACGACGCGCTCGCAGAGCGGCGCACCTCGCTGCTGACGGCGACCTTGCGCAACAGGAACGGCCCGCGCCGCATCGCACTCGATCATTTCGACGACAGCTTCCCGACCGAGGCGCACGCCGATATCGCCTGGATTCCCGCCCGCCTGCCCTGGGGGCGCGCCCTGGTCATCGTCACGCGCAGCGACCGCTTGCGCGAGCAAGCGAGAACGCTGGGCTGGAACGTCCACGAGATCACCCCTGTCACGCCCGCCGCGGCACTCGCCTTCGCTCACGAATACCTCGCTGCCTTTGCCAAGCATCTCTCTCCGGCCCAGTCCGGCCTGCTGGGCCAAGCGCCGTGGCTCGGGGATCTCGGCAGCCTTGTCCTGGCGCTCGATGAGTTGCGACGGTTCGGCCGTTTCGATGCGCTCGACCAGCGTATCGCGGACCTCGCAGCCTGCAAGGATGGCGCCGACATTGCCGATGAGGTGGTGGCGGGTCTGCGCTCGGTGCTGCCGCATCCGTGGTCGGATTCAGTCGACAACGCTCTGCTGGCACTGCGCCTGAGCTTGCGCGGCCTCGAGCAGCAGGAGTTGCGCGCGACGTGCGGCGTGCTCGCGGCCAATCGGCAAACCGGTGGCGAGGTGCACAGTTTGGCCGCCTTGCCCTCGCATCTGTGGTCCGCGATCACCATCAGCCTGGGCTCCGGCCTTGCCGCACGCGGCAACTACATCGACGTGACCTCGGGACCTCTTCTCGCTTGGTGCGACCAGCGCTTCGCCAACGACGCGGACGGGCCGAAGCGTGTGGCTCTCGCGCTCGACCGGGCCCTGGCCGACGCGGCACCGGCTCGGCGTTGGCAGGAAGCACCCCGCATCACCGAGATGATTGCCGGGCAGGCGGGGCTCGCCACTTTGATGGCTGAGCCCGGCAATGTCGTGGGCATGATCGAGGCCGGCGAGAGCTTCGCGTCGGGTTGGCTCGATCGGCTCGAGCCCGAGGCACGGGCGCGCACCGTGGCAGGATGGGCGGAGAAGCTGACAACGGCCGACGGCGCGACGGCGGAGCGGCTCGCTTTCCTGGCGGCACAGTGCGGGGAGCTCGATGGTGCGCGGCGTCTGCTCAGGATAGTGGGACCTGAGATTGTCGCGCGCCAAAGCGAAGCCCGGGCTTGCTTCATCGCGACCGTCACCGACGACCGGGCGACGCTGCGGCGGCTGGCGAGGTCGGTCGCCGAACGCAAGCCGCCCCGCGAGCGGGCCGCCGAGCAGGCGATGATCGCCTCGCTGCTCGTCTCGGTTTGCGCCGACGGCCGCGTGACCCTCGCGGAGAAGGAGGAGAGCGCGCTGATCGCGCATGCCTTGGCATGTGTGCGGCGTCTGGACGATGCCATCCTTGATGCCCAGCTGAAGCTCGGCATCGGCCAGCTCGCACTCGGACGTGCGCGGTGGCGACGTGCCGCCAACGAGTTCGGTGCTGCGGCTGGGCTGGCGCGGGGTGTCGGCAATCTGAGGCTCTTGTGCCGCGCCCTCGAGCGATTGTCGGCCGTGGAGATCGAGCGGCACCGCTTCAGGACAGCACGCCGGGCGGCTGTCGAATGCGCGGAGCTCGCCGCCATGGCGGGCCTGGGCGAGTTCGAGGCCCTCGCTTTCGAGCGCCGCATCGAGATCGAGAGACGAACGGCGAACTGGAAGCTCGCCTACAACCTCGCCGAGGCCTACCACAACCGGTGCATGGACGGCATCGCGGCGCCGTGCCGGGCCCTCGACTGCCTCGCCAGTCTGGAAGCCCGGGAGTGATGGCGCGATCTCGAAGCCAAACGCTCAAAGCGGCCGGCAGGCGAAGTCACCGTTTCCGCTATCGGGAGTGCTCGCGATCCTCAGCGCCTCCTCGATGAGGTCGTGACGCCGCAGGAGCTCCAGGCGCTGCCGGAACTCGCGGGCGCCCGGGTTGCCCTCGCAGGCGCGCTCGACAGTGCCGATCGTCTGCCACAAACCTGTACTCCGCGGCCAAACGGTGTCCTTGGCCTTCGACAGAGCCGTCTGAGCGGCGCTCCTGCAGCTCGCGCCGACCTCCGCTGCGCCGACCACGTCGCCAACAAGCCTCTTCAGGCGCTCGTGCTCCCTCGCTATCGTCTGCATCAGCTCATCCGTTATATTCCAGCGCTCGCTGCGCTCGACCTTGACGAATTTCGCTGTCGCCTTCTGCAGGTCGACCAGGGCATCGAGAGGTACAGCTGTCCCAAGATCACCTGCCAGCGCGAGCCGGAATAGCCGTTGCAGGACCGTGAAGGCGCGCATGTCCGCCAGCACTGCGGCGGCCCGCGGGTTCTGCGCGATGCCGCGCGCGACCTGCTCCTTGATGGCGCGGTCGATGGTGGGGAAGCGCCAGGGCTCCCAGCCTTCGCCGACCGACACGTCGTCCCCGGTGAGTGTCTGCGGCACCGCCTGGATCATGAAGTCGAGCGGCCACAACGAATCGTTGCGCATATCGGCTCCAGTGAGGAAGGTCAGACGCCTGTCGAGCTTGTAGGTGCCCTCGCGGACGCCGCTGTCGACGAGCCACGTCGCGTTGGTCGAGCGCGAGGCAGAGGCGAACACCTTCGCACAGGCGGCATAGCTCCCGGGCGCTGCCCCCTGCAGGCAGCTGGCGAACGTGCTCGCACCGCCGAAATTGAAGCCGTAGCGCGTGTACGTGTCGAGCGGGAAGCAGTCGGCTCCCGCGCCACAGGCCTTGGCGTGCTGGGCAACCGGATCGGAGATCCTGTCGAGATCGTTGCGCCTCGAGAGGTCGCTGGGGTCCCGGCGTGCGACCGCGATCAACCGGCCGAGTTGCGTCACGGCGAAACGCGCCCGGTTCACGGGATCGGTCGCCGACACGTTCTCCCGCTGGCTCGTGAAGGCGTCGACGAAACGGTCGACCTGAATCGTGCGGCACGCGAAGGCCGTATCCTCGAAGGCGGGATGCACGAGCACCCGGCGCGCATCGAGCTCGATATCGTCGGAGCGCGACGTCATCGGCTGCGGCAGCGTCGATGTCACCACCCGGCCATCTGCCGCGTAGGCCAGCGCGTGATGGGCGATGGCGGCGTGGAAGGGACCGAGCGCGGTCTGCACCCCCGCCGCATCGACCAGCGTCAGACGCAGCGATGTTCCATCGATGCGCCAGCTCAACTCTCGAATGTCGAGCGTGTCGCCACCTGCCGTCGGCGTCACGCCGATCAGCACGCCGCCCACGCGCCCGCTGAACCGGACATGGGTGAACGATCGCGCGGAGGCGGTCGAGGCGACACGCGCTCCACTGCTTGCACCATGGGCGGGCGTGGCGCTCTTGCCGCCCCCACCACCACCACCACCACCACCACCGCCACCACCACCGCCCCCTCCTCCACTCGGAGTGGCTCCCGAAGGCGGCGCGTGCGAGGCCGGGAACAGCTCGGAGTACATGTTGCCATGGCTACCGCCGCCCACGACAGGGCGCGCGCCAGGAAGTGCGCGGTGCAACGAGCCCGGATCAACACGACCGGCGTGAACATCGTCGACGATCGCCGCGATGCGCTGTGGTGCCTCCGCCTTGAAGTCCGCGATTAGGCGGCGATCACGAACGGTGAGGGTCGGATGCTCGCCTCCGAACGTTGGCAGGACGAACTCGCCGGGCCGCGGGGGGCGCCCGGCTCTCGCTGACTCGGAGGCGAACTGGTAGCTGGCGCGCTCCGTCCACTCGCGCCATGCATGAGAGAACGCGACGTCGCGGTTGCCGAGAGCGGTCCGAAGGAATGCCTCATTGACGAGATCGGCCCGTGCCGGTGTCAGCGCCGACGCGCGCAGTTGACGCCATACCCCTTCGTTCTGGCGCAACGTGCGAATGCGACGATCAATCGTGTCGTCGAGCGTGCTGACGACATTGCCGCCGCCGATCGGTCCATGCAGGTGGGGTGCATCGCTTACCGCGCCACCGGCATTGCTCGCGTAGGCGTAGGTAGCCCGGCCCGGCTCCAGTGGAGCGGCTGCCGTCCGGCCGCTCGAAGCGAGAATGCGCTGCCGCGCATCCATTGCTCCGAGCTCGAAGTGCTCCCGCGCCGCGGTGCGGATCGCTCCCGATGGATTAGCCCTCGGCGCCGCGTCGATGTTCTGGCGCAACGAGTGCGCGACCGCCTGCCGGAAGGCATGCCGCAGCGCCTGCACAGTGGCGTCGTCGGAGGCGAGCTGGCTCTCGCTCTCGCTCCGACGCGCCTGCGGCTGGGCGGTGCTCGTTTTCATTGCCTCGGTCAACGCCTGATCGTCGCTCAGCGCGAGCAGCTGAAGCTGTAAAGCCGAAGCTTGCGAGATCGCGAGCGGGCCGATCTCCTTCACGCCGAGCCCGACGGCCCCCAGGAACAGGGCGACGAGCGCGATGCGCCCGGCCATGCGGCCGACGAATGACGTTGTCTTGACCGACGCCTCGCTCGTCGCTCCGGCTGCGAGCCACTCGCGGAGAAGCTCCGGCTCCGCCCGAGCCTTGCTTGCGCCCAGTGCGGCGTGTTTCTCGATACCGGCCTCGATCACGAGGTTGCGCAGCGCCATCGTCCTGTCGGCAGACAGGCCGATATCGTCGTCGTTCAGCGCAAGGGCACGCGCCAGCTTGAAGGTGGCGGGTTGGCCGTCGAGCTTGTCGAGGGCGATCGTGATCTCGTTCGCGATCTCGTCGAACTTCGCAGTGATGGCATCGGCCGTCTCTCGCAGGCCCGAGATCCGCTCTGCATCGCCGTCGTTGGCTTCCATCTCGTCGGCGTCGTGCCGCATCTGCCGGGACAGTCCAAGCAGATCGAACATGGAGGCGACCTTCGACGCGTCGTTGCCGAATTGCAGGACCGGCTTCGACATCATGTCTTCAAGGCGCGTGAGGTTCGCCTTCTTTAGCGCCTCCACCCGGGCATCGAGAGCCTGGACTCCGGCAGAATTGGCCTTCGTCGCGCGATCGCGAAGCTCGTCATCGGACAAGCTCGAAAGCGCGGCACCAAGAGCGGAACGTCGCGCGGCCAGGGCCTCGTTCCAGCGCCGACGAGACGACGAGCGCGAGGCCAGAAGCCAGACGAGGGCCAGTAGGGCTAGGCACGCGACCCAAACCGTAGTCGATCCGTCCGTGACAAGGTCCACAATCTGTTCGACTTGACTGCGCAGTTGAGACACGGTTTCCGCGACCGAGACTTCGACGGGCAAGCTCGCGAGATACCAGCTTAGCAGCAGCGCGCTGACGCCCACGAGCACTGCAGCAGCGACCATTGCGCCAAAAATCGTCGCTATAGTGCTTGTAACGGCTAGTCTTACGGCCTTGGCCGCAACACCGGATCCTGCAGCAGTTACGACGGCTCGTCGCGCCCGGGGCACAATCAAGGTCCTAAACAACAGCCACAGTAAAAGGACACCACCTACGAGCAGTATTAGCTCGTTGCTGATCGCGATCTGCATACACGTCCCCGCAGCACTTTTGATCAGAAAATTCGATCGACGACTGCAAACCGGCTCTATGCTCGCACGAGAGGGACTGGCTCTCTTTGGCTCACCCGGCAAACATGCTCTGCATCGGGTCGCCATCATTGTCCGCTTCTTGGTGCACTCCTGTCAAGGTGTCGACCGCTGCATGTACTTGGCTCCGCGTGCTCTCCGACTTCCGCTTTCTCTGCATTCCGACCGTCGAGGCATTGATGCCAAACGCGAATGACCCTGGCTGCGTGAAAACGCCGAGTCGGGTATGAATCGCCTCGCGATTTGCGGGGGCGGTCGATGAAGCGGTTCATTGAGGGGGCGGATCGGGCTCAATCGACGCTGTTGCCGGAATGCCTCGATGATTGGGTCGACGAGAGCAATCCTGTGCGCGTGGTCGATGCCTTCGTCGATGAGCTCGACCTGGCGGAAATGGGCTTCAAGGACGTCGAGCCGGCGGCGACCGGACGGCCTGGCTATCACCCTTCGCCGCTGCTGAAGCTCTACATCTACGGCTATCTCAATCGCATCCAGTCGAGCCGCCGGCTGGAGCGCGAGGCGAGCCGCAATCTGGAGGTGATCTGGCTGCTGCGGCGGCTCGCGCCCGACGACAAGACAATCGCCGACTTCCGCAAGGACAACGGCGCCGCAATCAAAAAGGTCTGCGCGAAGTTCGTCGAGCTGTGCCGCCAGATGGGGCTGCTGACGAAGGCCAGCGTCGCCATCGACGGCTCGAAGTTCAAGGCCGTCAACACGCGTGACAAGAACTTCACGAAGGGCAAGGTGGAGCGGCGTCGCCAGCAGTTGGAGGAGAGCGTGTCGCGCTATCTCGCGCAGCTCGACACCGCGGACCTGCAAGAGCCGTCCGAAGCGCTTGCGGCAAAGGCGGCGCATCTGAAGGAGAAGCTCGCGAAGCTGGCAGCTGAGATGCAGAAGCTGGAAGCCCATGAGAAGG
Source organism: uncultured Devosia sp. (assembly GCA_964574325.1). Taxonomy (GTDB): domain Bacteria; phylum Pseudomonadota; class Alphaproteobacteria; order Rhizobiales; family Hyphomicrobiaceae; genus CAMDPA01. The sequence continues at coordinate 14,579 of CAZNMY010000041.1, forward strand.
CGATGCTGGCCGCGCCCGACGAGCAGATCTCGCTGACCGATCCCGACTGCCGCTCGATGGCGACGAGCGGACGCGGCTCGGGCGTCGTCGGCTACAACGTGCAGGTTGCGGTCGATACCGAGCATCATCTGATCATCGCGCACGAGGTGACGAACAGCGGTACGGATCGGGCACAACTTGCAAACATGGGGCAACAGGCCAAGGCCGTTCTCGGTGTCGACAAGCTCGAGGCGGTTGCCGATCGCGGCTACTACAGCGGCGAGGAGATCAAGGCCTGCGAGGATGCCGGTGTCGCGGTGACGCTGCCGAAGCCGAATACCACGGGCATGGAGGCGAAGGGCAAGTTCGGCAAGCACGACTTTGCTTACTTGCCTGAGCAGGATGTCTATCGCTGTCCAGCCGGCGAGTTGTTGGCCTATTGGCTCACGACGGTGGATGGCCAACGCACAGTCAGGCGTTACACTACGAAGGCTTGCGGAAGCTGCCAACTCAAAGCTCGGTGCACCATAGCCAAGAACCGCGTCATCACCCGCTGGGAGCACGAGCACGTCATGGAGGCTGCGCAGAAGCGCCTTGACGAAGACCCGCAGGCGATGCGCCGACGCCGCGAGACGGTTGAGCATCCGTTCGGCACACTGAAGATGCGGATGGGCGCGACGCACTTCCTAATGAAGCGCCTGCCGAAGGTCGCCACCGAGATGGCGCTGCACGTTCTCGCCTACAATCTCACGCGCGTGATGAACATCATGGGTGTCGGTGCGCTGGTGGCGGCGATGCGGGCGTGAAGCAGGAGCGCGGTCGTGCGTGTGTTGCCGACCCCGCCAGATCGCTCACACTGGCCCAGGGAAGCCCGTGGGCGCGATTGCGGCGCCGTAATCGGAAAAAATTGCTACTTCGACGCCAATCCAGCCCTCGCGGGGCCACTTACAGCGGTGTCACCCTGCGCTGAAACGTTTTCACGCGACCAAGACCCATACCGACTGTTCTGACGGCAAAGCTCTTGCGCGGTCGCCATGTCCGCTTCCGATCAACGCGTCGGTTGAAACCACGGACGGGACGCGGGCAATTCCGGCACCGGCGCTCATCGCACCGATGCCGGTCAAGCCCATGTCTTTTCCGTGACATCGCATCCATTGAAGAAGGCGACGCCGAGGGATTGCCGCCTACTTCGCAGGCGCGACCGGTTTGCTTCCGGTCGGCCCAATTGCCGTGAGCATGGCGATGACCTCGCCGTCCTTGGCCCAGACGAAATGGTTCGCGCCCGGCGGCTCGCTCCAGATCGTACCCGGCGTGAAGACTTTCAAAGCCGCCTCGTCCCACTTGTCGCCGAAGCCGAAATGCAGCGTGCCGGAGATGATGACGCTCATGCGCCAGCGATCAGGATGCGAGTGCGCGGGGATCTTCATGCCCGCCGGGATCTTGATCAGCATCGTGTAGGGCGCAGCCTGGGTCGGATCCCCGGCCACCACGGAGACCGCCATGCCGGCTGGCCCCATTGGCTTCCAGTTCACTTTATCGGGACTTGCGATGACGGGCTGTTCGGCTGCTGCCGGTGCTTGGGCCAAGGACGGAGTGGAGAGGCTGACGATGGCCAGTGCGGCGGCGAAGGCTACAATGTTAAAGCGGCGTTTCATGGCAGTTTCCTTTCGGTTGGTTGGGCAGTCGATTGCACGCAGAAGATCGGCCGGGCTGACGATCGCGTCGCAACCCGTTGCATTGGTGCAGTGGTAATGGTGTGAGTTGAGGCGCTAGAGCTTCTCGGCGTTGCCCGATGACAGCCGCTCGATCGTGGCGCGTATTTGTTTCGGCTGGCCACTCATGATGTTGATCTTGTCGCCGGCCTTGACATAGGTCGAGCATGGATTGTTCGGCTGATCGGCCCAGGCGATACACACCTCATTGCCCTTGATCGACCAAGTGCCTTTGGGCGATGTGCCGTTGGGAAACTTGGCGGCTGCCGTATTGTCGTCGGCGTAGAAGATCACCGCGGCTCCAGTGCCGCGTGGACCAGCGCCGGGCAGGTTGAGGTATGCCGTCTTGCCCTTGATTAGAGCGGTGACTTCTGCACCGGTCATATCTTGAGCATTTGCGGCGCTCGCAAGAAGTGCGAAGGCCAGTATCGGCATCGAGATGGTTTTCTGCATGTTGCTCATCCTTGGCTGTGGGATCGTACTCGGTAAGACTTGAAAGTTTGATCTGGCGTCGGATCGTTCTGTCAGGCGATCAGGCGACGATCACGGCGACGCGACGAGGCAGCGGAAGCGAGCGCCGATCCGAAAACTACCGTCCGGCTGGCGGAATGGGGCGAGCGCGGCGCGAGTGGCGGCCATGAAGGCAGCTTCGCCCGAATGCTCCATTGCCTTGACTGCGACGCCGGCAGCGGCCTGGCCGCGCAGCGCGGTTGCCTCGTCGGGGTAGAACCACGGCGTATCCACATCGAACACCGCGCCCGGCGTCAGCCCGCCCGCCTTGGCGAAGGCGCGCAGCGCAGCTTCATCCTACAGCGCAAAGGGACCGGGCGCTCCGGGTGGCGGAGGCGGCAGCAGCGGCTTCATCGCGCCCACGAGCGATGCGGCCTCCATCCCAACCGGCTCGCCCCAGGTCATGATGACGATCATGCCGCTGGGCTTCGTCACGCGCCCCGCTTCGCGCAGCGCTTGCGTCGGATCGCCAGCGTATTGGAACGAGTTGAAGCCGGTGACGAGGTCGAAGGTGCGTTCATCAAAGGGCAGCGCCTCGATATCACCCTGGCGAAAGTCTCCCGTGGGCGTCCGCTCCCGGGCTATCGACAGCAGAGCCTCGGCCGCATCAATCCCGGAGACCATCGCCCCGAGTGCAGCCGACAGCTGGGCCGCCATGCCTGCACCGCACCCTACATCCAGGTGTCGCGTGCCTTGCCCGACGCGGGCACGGAACAGCACTGCATGGTAGGTCGCAGCGCATTGTCCTTCTTGCACTTCGGCCCAATCGCGGGCGCGGGCGCCCCATAGCCTGCCATTCGTCTGAGATGTTCGGGTCGTGGACACGGCTTTTTCCTTTCAGGCTGAGGTCAGCACAGCGGCGATGAGGATCACCGCCGGCACGGGAGCCACGGCGATCAGGACGGTCAGGAAGAATTGCGGGAAGGTCAGAAGGCGGCTGGCGCCGACGGCAAGGGCGATACCGCCGCCGCCGCCGACGATCGAATTGCCCGGCGTGTTGATCAGAACGCCGAGGGCGATGCAGCGATGCTTCAGAACACGATCGAGAATGGCGCCGGTCCAGCCTGGGCGAGACGTGTCATTTAGCACATTCTGGGCCGGGTTCACGTCGGACGTCAGCACGTCGGCAGCCCGCGACAAACCCACCCGTCTGAGACCGGCGAGCAGAAGCGGCAGCGGGATGAGCCGCCCCGCCATGAAGCTGAGGAGCAGAGCGGTAACGGTTGCGCCATAGACGGGGATGGCGGCTTCCGCCCCAAACACCATCAGCAGAAAGATGGCGACCTCGGCGCCGGGCACGAACGGAACAGCGAGCAGAACGATGTAAATCAGCAACAGGCCAACGAACAGCCGGCCGTCGATCAACGAGCGCACATCCGGTGTCTTCAGGCCGAGCGCCTGCTCGACCCACATGCCCAGAGCGTGACCGCCGAGCGTCAGCGCAACGCAGGCAGTGGCAACCACGATCCAGAGCCAGACGGTGCGCTTTCGCGTCGGATCCAAAGCTGTCGTGCTCCGGGTCTGAGGTGTCGAGCCGGCGGTCATGCAGCTGTCCGTTATCAGCATGGACGTGGGCCGACGACCAGCTAGGGGCGTCGATTGAGGAAGCAACGGTCTTGTCAGCATGGTCGCTCCGTGGTGTTGATGTGCCCATGACAACAGGCTGGGCTGCAGAAGTCCCGACGACGCGGCTAACAAATGCCAACGGAACGGCTAACTCCGAGAAGTGTTTTTTTATCAATATGCTACACCCCGTCCGATGACGGGGCTGGGGGCTTGATAGGACGCACGGAAGACGCCGGGACTGGCGGATCGGCATGGGCGGTAGGCCCCTGGCGCATCGATGCCGGTAGCGGTGAGCTGCGTCGCGGGAGCGAGTCGCTGCGGGTCGAGCCCAAAGTCGCCGAGGTGCTGCTGTACCTCGCCCAGCGTTCAGGCCAAGTGGTCAGCCGTGACGAGTTGCTGACCGCAGTCTGGCCCGGTGTGCTGGTTGGCGACGACGCGCTCACCCAAGCCATCATCAAGCTTCGCAAGGCCCTGGGCGATGATGCCAAGCGCCCAACTTACATTGAGACCTTGGCCAAGCGCGGCTATCGGCTGATCGCTCCAGTGGGCCGTGTCACCGAGGTGGCCGTGGCGCCAGCAATATCGCCTGTATCCAGGAAAGTGGCCGGTTTGCCACTCAGCGATGCCATTGCGCCACCAGTAACAACTACGATCGAAGCGGCGGCCTCTCCCCCGCCAATCGTGACGGCGGCAGAAGCGGTAGCGTCACAGCCGAGCTACGCCAGACTCCTGGGTGCCGCCACTCGTTTAGGTGGAGAGACCTGGAAGAGATTGACGCTCGGCGGCGGTCTGGTTGCCCTTGCACTCGTCGTCGGCCTAGCGCTTGGCATCCAACGATACTGGGCCCGACCGATCAGCATTGCCAACACGCCGCGCTCCGTCACCGACGCCATGCCGGTGATCGCGGTGCTGCCGCTGCGTAACCAAAGCGGCGACCCTGCACGTGAGTTCTTCAGCGATGGCGTCACTGAAGACATCATCCACGCGCTGGGTCGTTATTCTGGCCTGCGCGTGATCTCGCGCAACTCAGTGCAGCAATTCAAGCAGCGGCAAGCGACGCCCCAGGCCGTCAGCAGCGAGCTTGGAGCGCGTTACGTAGTTACCGGTAGCGTGCGCGAAACCGATGGCCAAGTGCGTGTCGCGGTGGAATTGAGCGATGCCGAGACCGCGCGTGTGCTGTGGTCAGAGCGCTTCGACCGCAAAGGCGGAGAGGTGTTCGAGATTCAGGACAGCATCGTGCAGAACGTTGTCGCTGCCCTGGCCGTCAAGGTGTCCAAGCTCGAGAGTGATCGTGCGGCGACGCGGTCGCCAAGCCTTCGGGAAGCTTACGACTTGGTGCTGCTGGCGCGTTCCCTCGAACTCAAGGCCGAGCGCACCGCCAACCGCCAAGGTCGCGAACTGATCGCGAAGGCGCTCGCGCTCGCGCCTGAGTATGCGATGGCCTACATCGTCGAAAGCACACTCGAAGAGCAACGCGCAGACCTCGGCTGGATGGAAAACCCGGAACAGGGGCTGATTCTGTCCGAGCGGGCGGCCCGCCGCGCGCTCACCATAGACGACCCCGGCACAAATGCCCGCGCCCATGCCATGCTTGCACGCAACCATATGTTGAGAGGGAAACAGCATCTGGCGCTTGCTGAGTCGGAACGCGCCACGGCCCTCAATCCCAACGACCCGTTCATCGCAGAGATTCATGCCCAATCGCTGCTCTGGCAAGGCCGCAGTCATGAAGCTGTCACGCTGATGGAAAATGCAATTCGGCTTGATCCCGCAGGCCGACGTTCGCCCGTCAGGCAAGTGATCCTTATCGCGTACTTCACCACCGAACGTTACGATGAGGCACTGGCGGCCTGTGACCGCGGGCTGGCCGATTTTCCTGACCTGCCAATGCTTCATGCCATGCGTGCTGCAATTCTGGTCCAGAAGGGTCGGATCGAGGAGGCACGGCAGTCGGCCGCCACGCTGCAGCGGCTGCGCCCCAATTTTCCGATCAGGGAACTCGGAAGTCGGTTCGTGGCCCCTGCTAATTCGGAGCGCTTGCAGACTGCGCTGCGAAAGGCGGGGCTCTGAAGCCAGCTAGTAGCGCTTAACTCAGTTCACGTTCGGGGTGGTTTACTTGCGAGCCGCCCAATTCTGGTGCGCGCGGGGGATGGTGGACGGATCGCGCTCGCCGAGCGCACGCACGGAATCGGAATGGTAAAGGTACAACTTGCCATCGACGACCTTCCACGAATTCGGGTCGCCCATGAAAGTCTTGCCAACGGAAATCCCGGTCGCACACAAGCCACTGAACTGCGGCAGGTAGCGATCTGGATCGGCAACGAATGCAGCCTTGTTCTGTGGATTCGAGAAAAGATAGCGAGCGCCGTCGAATTCGTGACTGTGCGCAGCCTGTCCCTTCACCGGACCGCCGTCCTTGAAGTAGCTGACCACGTCCATGCCCTGCAACGCAACAGCAGGCGGGGCAGTCCCCTGTGCCTGAGCCGGCAGAGCATTTAGCACGATGAGCGCGATGAAGGCCAGGAATCCACGAACCGCTGCCACAGTCTCAACTCCCCGCAAGTCGCACCACAAAGACCAAATCAATGTACAGCGTTTAGCACCCCGGCGCACCCCGCTTTCAATCTGGCCGATATTGAGGCCCCGAATCAAACTGAATGGTTCGTGCCCATCAACGACTGTCTGCTGTCCTACCGAACAGCTACCGAACCGCAGGGTCAAACTCGTTTCACCGACTACGGTCGAAAGTGGCCCGTCGCATCAACCGGTCGACGGTCGGTCCCGGGTCATTGCGTCACCGTTGACTGGCCTGCTCTTTCGGCAAGTCTCAATGCCACTTGTCGGTGATGTCCGTTGATCGAGATGTCGCGACCGCGCCTCGATGCCCATCATTACGCTGAGCATCACGCGGGCTTGAGGTTGCATACCTTGCTTCACGACGGCAGACGGTATGCGAAGTGCAGGTCAGGCTGAGTTCGCCTTGAGGAGACCGGATCCAGGGAGAGGCTGGGGCACTTCCGTCAAAGCGTCCAATCAACGCTCGCCATGTAGCGGGATCCTCAACTGGAGCGAGTGGGCTACCGCAACGGCGATCCGCGGGTAAGCCGGGTGTCAGGGAAGCAATATGTAAAACATCGCCCTGAAATATGTAAAACAGCAGCGGTGGACCACCGTCGAAGCCATTGATTTTATTGGCGCACCGGGCAGGATTCGAACCCACGACCCCCAGATTCGTAGTCTGGTGCTCTATCCAGCTGAGCTACCGGTGCTGTTGGAGAGGTTTTTGGTCCCTCAGGCCAGCTGCCGGGCGGCAGCGGGGCTGTGTTTCCCATCGGGGCCGGGCCAAGTCAAGCGCTATTGTGAAGAGGTTCCGACACCCGGCGGGGATGGCCGGTGGCCTCGTTCGGCAGGTCGTTTCCTTCGCGACCGAAGATTGCGCCGACAGCTCGCGTCGACGGGGTCGGCGATATCCAGGGCGGCGTGGCGCCAGTCCTGCCCCCGACGCCGCGACCATTACAGGGCATCGCGGAGCATGCGAGGGCCGTTGGCGCCATATCAGCGCGCGCCTCGCAACACCATCACGTTGCCTGAAATGACCAGGATCAGGCCGAGCACTGCGAGCGGCGACCAGCGGTAGTTTTCCGCGAAGGTGGAGACCACGAGGGCGACCACCGGAAACAGGATCGTCATGTAACCGGCGCGCGCGGCGCTCGTGCGTCCGATCAGCGTGAGAAAGGCCGTGAACGCGATCACAGACGCCACGATCGCGAGCCACAGCAGCGAGGCGATGTAGCGGAAGCTCCACTCGATGATGAGAGGATGGCCTCGGGCGATGGAGATCACGGCGAGGATGCCCGTGCCGTAGAGCATGCCCCACGCGGTTCCCGGCAGCACGGGAATGCCGCGTCGCTGGGCTGCCGCGGACACGATGTTCCCCGAGCAGAAGCACAGCGTCGCGAGCATGCTGATCCCGAGGCCCATCAGCGCGCGCCCGCTCAATTCATGCTGGCTGATCTCGGGCAGGAACATCAGCGCCACGCCTGCCAGCCCGACGACACCCGCCACCACCATCGTCATACGAATGCGCTGGCCGATGAAGATCGCGCTCAGCACGAGATTGAAGATCGATGCGATCGAAAACACGACCGCCATCAGTCCGGTCGTGATGTAGAGGCTCGCCGTGTAGAACAGGACGAGGTTGAGCGAGAACATCGTTGCGCCCATCGCTGCGAAATAGGCGTGCGAGGAAAGAGGGTGCCGCAAGGGCTGGCCGGCGATCGCCACCCAGGCGAACATCAGCGGAAAAGCCAGAGCGAAGCGCCAGAGAACCGACACCTCGGGCGCGACCACGCCGACCTGCCAGCGCATCCCGATCCAGCTCGTGCCCCAGACGAGCACGACGAGGGCGTAAAGTGCCAGATCGGATGACGACATGGCGGCCGCGCCGGTGTCACGCAGCGCAGCTTTTTCTGCTGCAGATTGTCCTGCACTCATCCGTCAGCGGCCATGCATGCGTTCCCTGAAGCCTGATGAAGCGAGGCTATAGGGGACCTCTGCACTTCTGCAACGTGGTGTAAAGTCTCTGTAGACCTCCGGCTCTGCGGACGAGGCGGGAAGCAACGCTGGCCTTACGCGCTACGTGGAACCGCGATCCGGTCGCCTTGACCGGAACGGCAGCGCTCCGCATGTTGCTGCCCTGCCCCGTCCCGCACGTTCCGCCGTTGCACTTCCGCCCTCCGGTCCTCGATAGAGACACGCCATGGCTTACGCCTCGATCACGCACGCTTCCCCGGGTGAAGGCCTCGTCGGCCGATCCGTGCCGCGCCTCGAGGACGTGCCACTGCTTACCGGCAAAGGTCGCTTCGTCGATGATATCGTGCGGCCAGAAATGCTGCACGCCTACGTCTTCCGCTCCAACATCGCGCACGGGAAGATCACCAGCCTCGACCTCGATGCCGCTCGCGCAATGCCCGGTGTGGCCGCCGTGCTGAGCGCAGCCGATATCGCGCCGCATGTCGCCACCGAACGCATGCCACTCGCGATGCCCGCGGCTGCTATCCGTCACGTCGTCGAGCCCGAGATCCTCGCGCGCGACGAGGTCACCTACGTCGGGCAGGCGATCGCGCTGGTGCTCGCCGAAAGCCGCGCCCAGGCCGAAGATGCCGCCGGCGCGATCGTCTGCGAGATCGAACCGCTCGCCGCCGTCGCCGATGTTCGCATCGCCCTGCAGCCCGGCGCGCCGGTCGCCATCACCCGGCTATCCGACAATCTCCTGGCGAAGTTCAGCTTCGGCTACGGCGATGTCGAAGCCGCGCTCAAGAGTGCCGCTCACGTCGTCACGTTGACGCTCGATCAGCACAAGTGCGGCGGTCACCCGATGGAATGCCGCGGTATGCTCGCCGAATACGACGACGCCGCCGACGTGCTGACCGTGTGGGACGGCACGCAGATGCCGCATCGCGCGCGCGAGATCATCGTCAGGACGCTCGGCTGGACCGAGGACCGCGTGCGCGTCATCTGCCCCGATGTCGGCGGCGGCTTCGGCCCGAAGTTCGTGATCTACCCCGAGGAGATCGTCGTGCCGCTCGCGGCATACCTGCTGCGCCGCCCGGTGAAATGGATCGAGGACCGCCGCGAGCACTTCACTGCGACGACGATGGAGCGCGACCAGATCTGGACGGTCACGGCGGCGGCCGACGCAGAGGGGCATCTGCTCGCGATGAAATGCGACATGCTGCACGACCACGGTGCTGCGACCCCTCACGGCATCAACGTGCCGCAGAACTCCGGCACAAACGTGCTCGGCCCCTATCGTCTGCCGGCGTTCGAGTACACGTCATCGGTCGTGCTGACCAACAAGACGCCGGTGACGCCGACGCGTGGTGCCGGCCGCCCGCAGGGCACCTTCGCGATGGAGCGCGCGCTCGATCATCTCGCCGAGAACATCGGCCTCGATCGCGCCGAGATCCGCCGCCGCAATCTCATTGGCCCCGAAGAGATGCCATATCCCACGCCGCTGCGCACGCGCGACGGCGGCATCATGACCTACGACAGCGGCGACTATCCGGCCTCGCAGGCGATGGCGCTGGAGCATGGCGGCTACGCGGATTTCCCCACGCGCCAGAAGGCTGCGCGCGCCCAGGGCCGCTATATCGGCCTCGGCCTCGCCAACTACGTCGAGGGCTCCGGCCGCGGTCCGTTCGAAAGCGCACTCGTTCGCATCGGCCCCACAGGCCGCGTCGTCGTCGCGACCGGCGCGACCGCGCAAGGCCAGGGCATCGCGACGGCGCTGGCGCAGATCGCGGCCGACGCGCTCGGCGTGCCCATCGATCATATCCGCATCGTGGCCGGCGACACCGCCGCGACGCCGCTGGGCCTCGGCGCGTTCGCGAGCCGCCAGACGGCAGTCGGCGGACCTGCGGTTCATCGCGCGGCGACCGAAGTTCGCGACAAGGCGCTCGCCGCCGCCGCCACCATTCTCGATTGCTCCGCGCAGGATATCGACGTCGCCGAGGGCGTGTTCCGCTCCCGCCGCGATCCCACGAAGAAGCTGAGCTACGCCCAGATCGCGAGCGCCTTGCAAGCGCCGCCCGGCTTCGCACTGCCGAAGGGATCGACGCCCGGTCTCGAAGCGACGTGCAATTATGTGCCCGAAGCGATGACCTACAACAACGGCACGCACGTCGCCGAGGTCGAAGTCGACATCCACACCGGCGCAGTGAAGGTCGGGCGTTACGTCGTGATCCACGATTGCGGCCGCGTCATCAATCCGAAGATCGTCGACGGGCAGGTGACCGGCGCGCTGATCCAGGCGCTCGGTACGGTGCTGCTCGAGCAGATGGTCTATGACCGCGATGCCCAGCCGCTGTCGGTGAATTTCTCGGAGTATCTGCTGCCCTCGTCGATGGGCCTGCCGAAGATCGAGTTGCACCACATGACGTCGCCGTCGCCGCTGAACGTGCTCGGCGCGAAGGGTGCAGGCGAGAGCGGATCACTCGCCGTCGCCTCGTGCATCGCGTCCGCGATCGACGATGCGCTTCGCCCGTTCGGCGTGCACGTCACACAGCTCCCCGTGAAGCCGATGCAAATCGTCGAGATGATCGGACGTGGCCGCAACGCGAGTTGATTCGTCAGCGCCGTCGCAGCAGACTTATGTCGAGGCCACTGCGGTCCCGGCCGGCGCTGCGAACACTGCATAACGTCGCATCAGATAGACCGCGACGAACGCGAAACCCGTCGCCAGCGCCTTTGCTGTGAACGCGCTCCACCCGAGAATGTCGGTCGAGAACGCGACGATCGCCGCCGTGATGGCGAGGCCCGCGAGACCCGTGCCGGCATACTTTGCGAACGTGGGCGTTTCCGCAGCGATGCCGCGACCTTGCAGACGCGCCTTGAATACGAGCCGCGACGCGAGCAGATAGTGCACCACGAGCCCGCACGCATAACCCAGCGCTGCCGGCACGAAGGCCTTCGGGAAGAAGCCCAGCAGCAACCAGTACACGGCGAAATCAACGCCGAGCGCGACGACGCTGACCGCGAGATAGCCCGACGCTTCCGCGATCAAGCCGGCGTGGCGGCGCACCTGCTCGGCGAGGCTCTCGATCACGCAGTGCCTCCGACGCGTTGCGGCACGAGCCTCACGCTCTTCAGCGCTTCGATCTCTCCGGTGGTGCCGGCCTCGTGATACTCGGCGTCCTCGTTGACGTTCCAGATGTCGTAGATCGTGCGGCCTGCAGCGATGTTCTTGACCGTCAGCATCGAGGTCATCATCGCGTGGTCCTGGTTGTTGTACTTGTGCATGCCGTTGCGGCCGACGAGATGCAGCGTCGGGAAATTCTCGGCGAGCTCGGAACGGATCGTCTCGACGTGGAACTTGTAGTCCTCGTCATAAACCGGATACGCCTTCTTCTGGCGCACCACGCAGCCGTCCTTGATCTCGTTCCAGGTCGCGAGCCCGATCTGCTCGAGCTCTTTCTTCGCAAGCCCGATCAGTTCGCCGTCGGATGCCGACCAGATCCCGTCGCCTTCGAAGCAGAAATATTCGAGGCCAAGGCACGCGAGCTTCTCGTCCGGCACCATTTCCGGCGACCACGAGCGGAAGTTCTGGATGCGCCCGACTTTCACCGCGGGCTCGTGGATATAAATCCAGTTGTCGGGGAACAGGTCGGCCTTCTCGACGATCAGCGCGACAGTGATGAAATCGCGATAACGCAGGCTCCCGGCAGATTGGATGCACTTCAGAGGCGCGTCGATCGAACGCACGAGCTCGGTGATCGGCGCCGACGAGATCACGTGATTGCCGGTGAAGGTTTCGGTCGTGCCGTCCTCGCGCCGCGCGGTCATCGTCCAGCGCTTCGCGCCAGCGTCCCACGACAGTTTGTCGAGGCGCATCCCCATGTGGATCTCGCCGCCCTGCGCGCGCGTCTTGGCGGCCGCCGCGTCCCACATCATGCCGGGGCCGCGGCGCGGATATTCGAAGCTGTCGATCAGCGTCTTGATGATCTCGCCGTCGGCCTTGCGCACGGGGCCTTTCCTGGCCGGCGCGATGGAGTTGCGCAGCGCGCTCGCCATCGCGGTCCAGAGGTCGAGGCCCTTGATGCGCTGTGCGGCCCAATCGGAGGAGATCTCGTCGCAGCTCATGCCCCACACCTTCTCGGTGTAGGTCTTGAAGAAGATCGAGAACAGCCGCTCGCCGAACTGGTTCGACACCCACTCGTGGAAGGTGACGGGCTTCTCGTTGGGGAACGCCTGCTTGTACATGAACGACAGCACGCACATCGCGCTTTCGATCGGACCGAGGTTGGTCAGCGCCTCGAAGGCCTTCAGCGGATAGCTGTAGTATTTGCCGTCGTAGTAGATGCGGCTCATGCGCGGCCGCGAGATGAAATCGTCCGGCAGGATCTCGCGCCAGAGGTCGACGACCTCCTTCGACTTCGAGAAGAAGCGATGGCCGCCGATGTCGAACAGGAAGTCCTTGTAGTTCGCGGTACGGCTGATGCCGCCGACGTAAGTCGGATCGGCTTCGATCACGGTCGCCGACATGCCCTGCTTGGTCAGCAGATAGGAAGCGGTGAGCCCGGCAGGCCCAGCGCCGATAATCAGCACATCAGAATGCGACATGAATTTCCGCCCAACCTATTACGAGGATACTCGATGAGCCCGCGTCGAGAACGCAGGGTCCAGTGTTCCGCAGACTAGGTGGGAACGGTAAATATTCGCTGAGCGGATGACGCGAGCTGGGAGCGGCCCCGGCGTGAAGCAGCAACACGAAATATCGCATCTGATGGTTTCACAGAATTTAAGGCACTGGCGGCTACCTTCCCTCGGGGCTTCAGGGGACGGATGCACGATGACGATTGCAGCGATGGACGGCCGGCCGACCGGTGCGCGGAGCGTTCTCATTCCGGCCGTGCCGCTGTGGGTCTGGTGGCTCGTGGCGGTCGCCGTGGCCACGGGCTTGGCGCTGATCTCGAAGGGCGTCGGCCGCGCATTCGAGTTCATCGACTCCGACGACGCCTTGCGCTTCCTGCATGTGCGCGAGTTGCTTGCGGGCGCCCCATGGCTCGAAGTGACGACGAAGGCACTGGGCGGCACGGATGGTCTCGTGTCGCACTGGTCACGTCTGATCGACGGCCCGATGGCGTTGCTGCTGGGCGCGCTCGAGACCGTTCTGACCGAGTCGCAGGCGTGCGACGCCGTCGTCACCATCTGGCCGGTATCGATGCTCGCCGCGGTGCTGTGGGCTCTCGCGCGCACGACGGGTGAAGTCGCCGGCAAGCATGCGGCGCTGCTTGCGCTGGCATTCGGCGCGACGAGCCTTCTGGGCTACTACCAGTTCGCGCCGGGCCGCATCGATCACCACAACGTCATGATCGCTGCGACCATCGCAGCCGCAGCGATGATCTGGGCATGGCCACCGGATGCGCGGGCCTGGCGCTGGTCGGGAATTCTGTGCGCGATCGCGCTCGCGATCGGCTATGAGGCGCTGGCGCCCGTATTCGTGATCGCCGCTCTCGCCGCGGGATGGGGCCTGATCGATCGGTCGAAGTCGCACCATGCAGCAAGCTTCGTGACCGGGCTGGTGGCGACGTTGGCGCTGGTGTTCGTGGCGACCGTTTCTCCGTCGCGCTGGCTGACGGTGTATTGCGATGCGCTGTCGTTGAACCTCGTTGCACTCGCGACCTGTGCCGGCGTGGCCTTCGTTGCCATCATGCACAACGGCGGCTGGTCATGGCCGCGTCGTGTTGGCGTTCTTGCTGCGGGAAGTGCGGCCGGAATCGCAGCGTTCGGCGCGCTCGAGCCCGCGTGCCTCGCCGGACCGATGGGGCAGGTTCCGGCAGAGCTGGGCCCAGTCTGGATGGGGCAGGTCGAGGAAGCCAAGAGCCTGCTGCGGGAGATGCTGCGCGGCGAGTTCGGTGGGACCATCGGACCCGTAGTTATCTTCGCAGTCGGCCTTGCCGTGACGGCAGCGGCATTTGCACGAAGCACGCGTCCGGCGGATCGATTCATGCTCGCCGCGGCGGCTGGCTTCGTGCTTCTCGCGCTGTGGCAGATGAAGTTTCTGGCGTATGCGAGCCTGATACTCGTGCCCGGCATCGCCGTCTTCGTCTCGAGGCTCGGGGCTTTCGGTAGCCTGAGCACACCGGTCGTCACAACGGTCGCGTTGCTGCTTCTCAATCAGTTCATGCTGCTTACGCTGGCGACTATGCTCGCGAAAAATATCTCCCCGGCGCCATCCAGGCCGGCAGTCGTCAGCGACGATGCGTCGGCTGCTGCCGGATCGCCGCAGCTGGCCTGCACCAAGCGGATCGATCTGGGTGCGCTCGCGGCAATACCTGCGGGCCTCGTGGTGACCCACAACGATATCGGCGCCCACCTCGCCGTCGCGACGCCCCACATCGCTCTGGCGGGCCCCTATCACCGGATCCCCGCCGCGATCATCGCAAATCACCGGATACTCTCGGCGACCGATCCTCGCGAAGCCGGCCGTTTCCTCGCGGCGAACCACGCCGACTACGTTCTGACGTGCCGCCCGTTGGACACCGCACAGATCGCCCGCCCCGACTGGGATCGCTCGCTGCTGGCGAAACTGGCGGCGGGAGATGCGCCCGATTTCCTCGAGCCTGTCCCACTCGCGGACGCCTCTCTCTTCCGGATGTGGCGCGTGAACCGTGACCGTCTGCCCACTCACTGAGGGTGCGGCCCGCCGTCACGGTTTGCACATCGGGGCGAATTGGCCTAGGCCTGCCTCGGTTCAATCGCGCGGGCACGAATACGCATGCTCACAATCGCCATCGACGGCCCCGCCGCCTCGGGCAAGGGCACGCTCGCCAAGCGCATCGCGGCGCACTACGGGCTCGCGTGTCTCGACACCGGGCTGCTCTACCGCGCGGTCGGCCGGGATGTGCTGGAAGCGGGCCGCTCGCTCGAGGACGAGAAGGCAGCCGCAGCGGCCGCGCGCGACCTCGATCCCGAAACTCTCGATGATCCCGGCCTTCGCCTGCCCGATATGGGCGATGCGGCGTCCGTCGTCGCCAAGTTCACCTCAGTTCGCGCCGCGCTTCTCGACTTCCAGCGCGATTTCGCCGCGCAGGAACCGGGCGCCGTGCTCGATGGTCGCGACATCGCGACGGTTGTTCTGCCCGGCGCAGACGTGAAGATCTTCGTCACTGCCGATGTCGAGGTTCGCGCCCGCCGCCGGCATCAGGAGCAGGTCGCGCGCGGCGAGCCCGTCACATTCGAGCGCACGCTCGAGACGATCCGGGATCGCGATGCACGCGACATGGGCCGCAAGGATGCGCCGTTGCGGCAGGCGGATGACGCGGTGCTGCTCGACACCACCAGCCTGGGTATCGAGGAAGCATTGCAGGCCGCCCTCGCGATCGTTCGCGCGAAGATCGACGTTGGGTGTGACGGCGGGTGACAATGGCGAGCCTCGGACAGAAGATCATCGCGAAGTCGCTGCAACGCTACTGGCGGATGACGCGCGCGCTCACGATGGGCGCGCAGGGCCTCGTGATGGACACCGAGGAACGCGTCCTGCTGATCAAGCCGACCTACAGGTCCGGCTGGCATTTCCCCGGCGGCGGCGTCGAGTTGAACGAGACGGTGCGCACCGCGCTCGATCGCGAGCTGGAAGAGGAAGCCGGCATCATTGTCGAGGGCGAGCCGCAACTGTTCTCGCTCTACGCCAATTTCCATGCGTTTCCGTCGGACCACATCGCCTTCTTCGTCGTCAGGCAGTGGCGCCGCCCCGTGGTGCCGGAGCCCAACCGCGAAATCGCGGCTTCAGGGTTTTTCGCCCGAAGCGACTTGCCGCCCGATACGGTCGGCGCGGTGCGGCGGCGGCTCGGGGAGGTGCTCGACGGCGATAAACCGACCGCGGCGTGGTAGCAGCGCTGCAAGCGCAAAGCTGGACCCCCGGCGGCACCGCATGCTATGCGCCTGCCCTGGAGCAACAT
This sequence comes from uncultured Devosia sp., assembly GCA_964574325.1. Classification (GTDB taxonomy): domain Bacteria; phylum Pseudomonadota; class Alphaproteobacteria; order Rhizobiales; family Hyphomicrobiaceae; genus CAMDPA01. The sequence continues at coordinate 30,807 of CAZNMY010000041.1, forward strand.
CCGAAAAGGCGGAATCGCTTTTGCAATTCGCTGGTCGGATAAAGATGTTCTAGAATCCCGAGATGAGAGCAGTTTCATCCGATCAGTGGAACGCCGGTGGCGTTCGCATCGGATCGGATACGGCTCCAGATCCGCGCCGCCTGGAGCCTGCAGAAGATGCCCGAGATCACCGTGCATGCCATCGAGCCGGACGATCTGCCGGACGTTCTGGCGCTGCATGCCCGGGCATTCGGACCCGGCCGCTTCGCGCGCACCGCCTACAGGGTGCGGGAAGGCACCGCGGCGATATCCGCGTTCTGCCTCCTGTCGAAGGTCGGCGGCGAGCTCGTGGCTGCAATCCGGTTCACGGAGGTCACCATCGGCGGCAAGGCGGGGGCGCTGCTGCTGGGTCCGCTTGCCGTCGAAGCGAAGTACGCGGGGCTGGGTTACGGCAAGCGCCTGATCGCCGAAGGGCTCGAGAACGCGCGCAAGGCCGGCATCGCGATCGTTCTGCTGGTGGGCGACGAACCCTACTACGGCCGCTTCGGCTTCAAGCGGGTACCGCCAGGGCGAATTCGTTTTCCCGGCCCCGTAGATCCCGCCCGCGTGCTGGCAGCCGAACTGCGCGAAGGGGCGCTGGCCGAGTACCAGGGGGCGGTCGAAGCCGCGACCGCGTCGGGAATTGGCTGAACGTAGCCGCTGCAGATTGCAGCGGCGGCGCGAAAAAAGGCCCCACCTTCCCGTCTCGTCCCGCGATGTGCATCGCTGGAGTTCGAGCGGGTGGTGAGGCCTTCGTCAGAGCTGGAACAGGTGCGCTGCTAACGCTGCGTGATCACGCGAGCATGCCCTGGTTGTACAGATCGTCCAGCGACAGGCCGGTGATGCCCTGCAGCTCGACAACGGCGAACGTCTGGCCGTTGACGTCGGCATAGAGCGTCGAGCTCTGGCCGTTGTCGACCAGCGACACCGGCGTCATGCCGCCGAGCATCACGACGTCGCCGACCTGGAGATCGGTAATCGTGTCGACCGTGGCGGAGACGGTGAAGTCTTCCGCCTGCATGATGAAGATGTCGTTGCCGTCGCCACCCGTCAGGCTGTCCGCACCCGCGCCGCCGATGAGCAGGTCGTCGCCCTGCCCGCCGTCGATCGAGTTGGCTGCGGCGTTGCCGAAGATCAAGTCGCCGCCGACCGATCCGATGACGCCCTCGACACCGCCGACGATGTCTTCGCCCGTGCCGTTGCCCATGTCCGACGCGATGCCGTCGAACAGGTTGACGTACACGCCGCCGGTGCCGAAACCGGCAGCCTGGCTGAAGTCGATCGTGTCGAACCCATCACCACCGTCGTAGCGGTCGTTGCCCGCACCCGCCCTGAAGGTGTCGTTGCCGTCACCGCCGTAGACGAGGTCGTTGCCGGCGCCGTCGATCAGCGTGTCGTTGCCGTAGCCGCCGTCGATGACATCATTGCCGTCGCCGCCGTCGAGCACGTCGTCGCTGCCTGCGGCCAACGATACCGCCAGTGTCGAGGTCGCGGAGACGCCGCTGCCGTCGGTCGCTGTCGCCGTCACGCCGAGCGTGAAGCCGCCCTGGTCCGACGAGGAGATCGTCAGGCCGGCAACTTCGCTGCTGGTCAGGGTCCACGTACCGTCGCCGTTGTCCACGCCGGCGGACAGGGATGCGCCTGCCGGAACGCCGGAGACCAACACCGAGAAGGCGGAGGCGTCGGCGACGTTGCTGAGCGTAGCCTGGATATCGAGAGCGACCGTCACGCGCCCTTGCCCATCACCGGTGAGGACGTCATCACCGGCGCCGCCGAAGATGGTGTCGTTGCCGGCGCCGCCGATGAGTTGGTCGGCTGCATCCGTTCCGGTGATGGAATCGTTCGTCGATGCGTCGACGACATTGGCCGTTGCCAGCGCCATGACGGGTGCTGGCGGCGGGGGCGGCGGCGGAGGTGGCGGAGTGACTACGCCACCTCCCGAGTTACCGCCCGTATTGCCACCCGTATTGCCGCCACCGGCGTTGTTGCCGCAGCCGCCGTCATTGTGGGAGCCGTGCTTCCAGAAATTCCAGTGGTGCCAGGGGTTCCCGTGATGACCATGATGGCCGTGGTGCCCGTGATGGCCGTGATCATTGTCGTCCCCGTCGTGGCGATGATCCTTGTCCTTGTGGTCTTTCCGCCAGCCCTTGAACTTGTGATGCCTGCTCATATTCTTTTCACCCGACCGAATGTGCGCCTCACCCGAAACCGACAGTCAAGAAGCTGCCGATTTGCCGATGCCCGAAAGCTAGCAATGAGGGATAAAATCAATGCTCAATCTGCGAGGTGGGGTTTTCAGAAAATTTTCTCCGCATTTTATCTTTCGCCCCGATGCCGGCACGTAAGCCGGAAAATTGCGGTGTTGCGGGGCTTCGAGCGATCGATCGTTACAATGAACAAACACTTTGAATAAATGAATCGACCGGCCTGCACGGGGCTGGAAAGGACGAAAACACGGGGAAATCGAACTGCGCGGGCGTTTGTGGTCAGAGCTATGCTGAATGGCGTCGCGAGTGCGGGAAGAATTCGTTAGCCGCTACGCATGAATGGGCGGGGCCCAACGAGAAAATGCATTCGCCTTCACGAGGCCACAGCGAGGCACCGCGCGTTGCGCGTCGGATACCGCCGCATCATTGCCGATCGAGCCTACCGGACGCCGAGCTTCTTCTGCAGGTTCGAGGACGACGTCGTGTACTGGAACAGCAGCTTCTTGTCGGGGTGGATGTAGCGGTGCGCCACCTGCGCCATCAAGGCGGCCTCGTGGAAGCCCGACAGGATCAGCTTCAGCTTGCCCGGATAGGTGTTGATGTCGCCGACCGCGAAGATCCGCGGCGTGCTCGTTTCGAACTTCTCGGTGTCGACCGGCACGAGGTTCTCGTGCAGGTTGAGCCCCCACTCCGCGACAGGACCGAGTTTCATCGTCAATCCGAAGAATGGCAGCATCGCCGTACACGCGATCTGCTCCTCGCCGGTCTTCGACTTCACGGTCACGGTGTCGAGCTGCCCATCGTTGCCGGCGACGGCGGTCGCCTGACCGATGATCAGCCGCACCTTGCCCTCGGCCACCAGCCCGCGCATCCGCTCGACCGAGTGCGGTGCGCCGCGGAACTCGTCGCGCCGGTGCAGCAGGGTCAGCGACTTCGCGATCGGCTGCAGGTTGAGCGTCCAGTCGAGTGCGGAGTCGCCGCCGCCCACGATCAAAACGTCCTTGCCTTCGAACTGGCTCATCCGGCGCACGGAATAGTGGACGGACTTGCCCTCGTAGGCCTCGATCCCCGGCAGCGGCGGACGCTTCGGCGTGAACGATCCGCCGCCCGCCGCGATCACCACGACCTTGGCGATGAAGACCTGACCAGCATCGGTGACGAGGCGGAACCGGCCATCGTCCAGCTTGGCCAGACTGTCGACACGCTGCGAGAAATGGAACGTCGGGCCGAACGGCTTGATCTGCTCCATCAGCTTGTCGACGAGTTCCTGCCCCGTGACGATCGGCAGGGCTGGAATGTCGTAGATCGGCTTCTCGGGATAGAGTTCCGCGCACTGCCCGCCCGGCCGGTCGAGGATGTCGATCAGGTGGCACTTGATGTCGACGAGGCCCAACTCGAACACGGCGAAAAGCCCTACGGGACCTGCGCCGACGATCACGGCATCGGTCTCGATCGGCAGTTCGGGGCTCTCGTTGGCCATCACGGGCTTCCTCGTCGGCGCGGACTATCGTTTATCAGAACTGCTTCTCGGGCACCTTCAGCACGAGACCGTCGAGTTCCGCCGTCACCTTGATCTGGCAGGAGAGGCGGCTCTCCTCGCGCACGTCGAAGGCGAAATCGAGCATGTCCTCTTCCATGTCGCCGGGCTTGCCGACCTTCGCCGTCCAGGCCGGGTCGATATAGACGTGGCATGTGGCGCACGCGCACGCGCCGCCGCATTCCGCCTCGATGCCCGCGATGCTGTTGAGCTTGGCCGCTTCCATGACCGTTACGCCCGGCTGGGCATCCACGGACTGGCTGCTGCCGTCGGGCTGAATGAACGTGATCTTCGCCATGGTCTAACGGCTGCTCCTCGCCTCGTGGTCATGCCCTCGTGGGCCCGCCCCCAATTAGACGGCGGACCGGATGAATTCAAGGGATGCTGCCGTCATGTCGCGCGGCGGCGGGAGCAGCCCGGCTCCTGGGATGGTGCCCCGACGCCGCTGCATGCGCCGTAAACCCGCCCAACTCGTGATATGAAACGTGCCATGCGAATCGGTGCCGGCGCTGTGCTACGCCTTCGCGAGTGGAGCGCACCCCATGGCAGGGGAACGGACATCGGGTCTCGGTCGCCCGCGGGCACTGCGAGCGCGGAGCGCGATAGCGGCAGCCGGCATTGCGGCCGCGATTTCGGGGCTGGCGCTTTGGATCTCGCAGCCGGCGCTCGCACAGCAACAGTCGGCCCAGCAGCAGATCGCAGCCAAGCCGCAACCGCAACCGCGCCGTCTCGGACCAGCGCCGGTATCGCCTCCGATCCCCATCGAGATCACCGCACGCCAGATCACGAGTTTCGGCCCCGCCGCCGGCGTCGGCAATACCGGCGGCAAGCTGGCGTTCATCGGCGGACTGGTTCTGGCTTCACCCAACAAGGACTTCGGCGGCTGGTCTGGCCTCGTGGTGTCGGATGATGGCCACCGACTGCTGGCGGTCTCCGACCGCGGCAATTGGCTGACGGCGGAGCTGGTCTACGAGGCCGGCCGCCCGAGGGGCCTGGCGAACGGGATGTTGGGCGATATCGCCGGCCTGGGCGGGCAGGCGCTCAATCGCTTCCGCGACCGCGATACCGAAGCCATCACGCTTCTCGATGGCACGCTGGCCAAGGGTACGGCGCTGGTGGCCTTCGAGCGCAATCATCGTATCGGCCGCTTTCCCGTGTCCGAACGCGGCCTCGGCGCGCCGCTGGGCTACCTCAAGATGCCGCCGGACGTCCGACGCATCTCGACCAACAAGGGCTTCGAGGCCGTGGCCGTACTGCGCGGCGGCCCGCTGAAGGGCGCCGTGATCGCCTTCGCCGAGGAATACTTCGACCCCGCCCGCAACCATACCGGCTGGATCTGGACGGCGGGGATCGGCAGCGCGCCCCAGCGGCTCGGGCTCGTGAATATCGCCGACTTCGCGATTACCGACGCCGCGTCCCTGCCCGATGGCAGCCTGATCGTGCTCGAGCGCAAGTTCCGGTGGCTCGAGGGCGTCAAGGCCCGCCTCCGGCTGATCCGGGCCGCGGACATCAAGCCGGGCGCTCTGCTCGAAGGCGAGGTGCTTCTCGACGCCGACATGACGGCGGAGATCGACAACATGGAGGCGTTGGCGCTGTCGCGCAACGCCCGCGGCCAGACCGTGCTGACCCTCATGTCGGACAACAATTTCAACAGCTTCCTGCAGCGCTCGCTGCTGCTGCAGTTCACGCTGACCGACGCTCTCGCAACGACGAAAGCCAAGCCTTGATGCCGCCGCAGGTCAGCGCATCCGGGCTCGGCTCGAAATTCGTTGGTCGAAGGCGTACCGGTCGTAAGCGGTAGAAGCGTCAGGCCGCGACGGTGCCAGCCTCGGCCTTCTTCTTGATGATGTCGCGCTTCAGACGCTTGCAGCGCAGCGACAACTCGTCGTTGCCGGCTGCCAGCAAGTAACCGTCGAGGCCACCGCGATGCTCGACGGACTTCAGACCGTGAGCGCTGACCTTCAACTTGAAGCTGCGGCCGAGCGTATCGCTGATCAGCGTCACGTCGCAGAGGTTGGGACGGAACACGCGCCGGGTCTTGTTCTCGGCGTGGCTGCGGTTGTTGCCGGACATCGGCAGTTTGCCGGTCAGTTCGCATTGCCTGGTCATGGGAATCTCCTGGGAAACCGGACACCGGGACACCGCGGCGGGAAAGTCGCCCCGCCCGAGGGTCTTACCGGCAAAAATGGTGAAAAGGCCGGGAAGCGCATGCCCTCCGACCATCGGCGCCTCTCATGCCAGCCCGACGCGGCGGCGTCAAGGATCTGCATGCTGACCCAGACCAATGAGTGCAATAGCCCACCCCAAAAACGGCGTCACGGTCCGCGGAGGCGGACCGTCCACGACAAGCTGATGGATCGGACGGTTGCTTCCTCTAAGCGGCCCACCTATTTTGTTGAAACTTTCAACAATGGAGCCGACGCCATGGGCACCATGAACTTTTCGATCCCCGACGAAGTCAAGGAAGCCTTCAACGCCGAATTCGACGGCCAGAACAAGAGTGCCGTCGTCGCCGAGTTGATGCGCAAGGCCGTGGAAGAAAGACGCGCCCGGGCGAAGGCCGATGCGCAATTCGATACGTTGTTCGAGGAGTTGCTGCGTCAGCGCGCCGAGGATCCGCCGATGACCGACGATGAGATCCGGCAGGCTCGGCAAGAGGGCAGGCCTTGAGGGTCGTCATCGACGCCAGCGTGGCTATCAAGTGGGTTATCCGCCAGCCGGCAACAGAGCCGAATGGCGATCAGGCTCTCGCGATCCTGCGTGGACTTCGCAACAGAACAATCGAAGCCCTGGTGCCCGCCCACTTCCAGGCAGAGGTTCTGGCCGTCGTCGCCCGCACGCGCCCACAGCGGGTACCGATCACGTTTGGCATTCTCGGATCCGCACCGATCGAGCTTGTCGCAACCGAAGCGGTCCTCCGCCGGGCTGCCGACCTTACGATCAGTCTCCAGCACCATCTATTCGACACGCTCTATCATGCTGTCGCGCTCGAAAAGGGCGCTACATTGGTTACCGCCGACCAAGTCTACTTCGGCAAGGCTGCAGATCTCGGCAACATACGACTCCTGTCGGGGTTCGCGGTCTGACCGGCGCGTTCGCGGCTTTGCGTCACCACACCCGTTAGGTATAAGGCCCCCAACCGATTTCCACGCCGATTTGCACTCTGACACGAAGTACCAGCCACCATGGCGAAATCACCCACCGGCAACCGCCCCGAGGCGCGCACCCCGCGCGGCTTCCAGGACACCGACCCCGCCCGCATCCGGTCCGAGGGGCGCATGCTGCAGACCATCCGCGAGGTCTACGAGTCCTACGGTTTCGAGCCGCTGGAGACGCCGGCCATCGAGTACACCGACGCGCTGGGCAAGTTCCTGCCCGACCTCGACCGCCCGAACGAGGGCGTGTTCTCGTTCCAGGACGACGACGAGCAGTGGCTGTCGCTGCGTTACGACCTGACCGCGCCGCTCGCCCGCTACGTCGCGCAGGGTCTGAAACAGCAGACCTTGTCGCTGCCCTATCGCCGCTATGCGGTGGGTCCGGTGTGGCGCAACGAGAAGCCCGGCCCCGGCCGCTTCCGCCAGTTCACCCAGTTCGATGCCGACACCGTTGGCACAGACAACATAGCCGCCGACGCCGAGATCTGCATGCTCGCCGCCGACACGATGGAACGCCTCGGCGTCCTGGAGGGCAACTACGTAATCAAAGTCAGCAATCGAAAAATACTCGATGGTTTGATGCAGGTCGTCGGCCTCGGCGGCGACGAGAATGCGCAACGGCGCCTGATCGTCCTGCGCGCCATAGACAAGTTCGATCGGTTGGGGCGTGATGGGGTGAAGTCCCTACTTGGTGCTGGTCGCAAAGATGACAGCGGCGACTTCACCAAAGGAGCAGGGCTCAGTGATCTTCAAGTGGACAGCATTCTATTGCTATTTGACATCGCTCCTACTGAGTATCGCCAGCCGACGAGAGCTGAGGGAAGTGCCCGTATCAGCTTGAGAGTCAGCAACATTCCCGCAGACGTGGACAATCAAAAAACCATTGCCGCGCTGCGCGGGATCGCACCAAACAATCCCCTGTTTCAAGAGGGAATAGACGATCTTCAAAAGATCGCAGAGTTGACTGCGGCAGGTGGCTTCAGCGGTGATCAGATACGCATCGACCCTTCCGTCGTCCGCGGCCTCGAGTACTACACCGGTCCGGTGTTCGAGGCCGAACTGACCTTCGAGGTGAAGGACGAGACCGGAAACGCCGTCCGCTTCGGCTCGGTTGGCGGCGGCGGACGCTACGACGGCCTCGTCGAGCGCTTCACCGGCACCAAGGTTCCCGCCACCGGCTTCTCGATCGGCGTCTCGCGGTTCGCTGCTGCCCTCGCGCACCTGAAGCGCGGCGAGGTGGAAGCAGCCAACGGCCCCGTTATCGTCCTCGTCATGGATAAGGATAAGATTGCCAAGTATCAAAAGTTTACCCAAGACTTGCGTCAGGCCGGCATCCGCGCGGAGATGTATCTCGGCACCGCCGGCATGAAGGCGCAGATGAAATACGCCGACAAGCGCGGCGCCCCGTGCGTCGTCATCCAGGGCTCCAACGAGCGCGACGCCGGCGAGGTTCAGATCAAGGACCTGATCGAAGGCGCCAAGGCCGCCGCCGCGATTTCAGACAACAAGGAATGGAAAGCCGCCCGCCCCGCCCAGTTCTCCGTCAAGGAAACCGAGCTGGTCGAAGCGATCCGCGGCGTGATTGCAAGGCATCGATCGTAGGTTGGGTCAAGGCCCGCTGTTCTGCGGGCCGCGACCCAACATCATACGCAACACCAGGAAATGTTGGGTCGCGCTTCGCTTGACCCAACCTACGAAGTTGGAACGATGTCAGCAGAGACGGCACGAGATTTCGAGGCGCTGGAGCGGCAGGCCGCGCTCATCATGTCCGTGCTGATCGGCGCGGGCTGCGAGGCCGTGGCGCCTGCGATCATCCAGCCGGCGGACGTGTTCCTCGACGTGATCGGCGAGGACCTGCGCGCGCGCACCTACGTCTTCACCGACCCCGAGGGGCAGGAGTTGTGCCTGCGCCCCGACCTCACCGTGCCGACCTGTCGCCTGCATCTGCAGCGCCACCCCGCCGCCGACGTCGCCGGCCGCTATTGCTATAACGGCTCGGTGTTCCGATTCCAGCCGGCGGGCGCAGGCGCGGCGCGGCCCAACGAATTCCGCCAGGCCGGCTTCGAGTTGCTCGGCGAGGGCGACGCGGAAGGCGCCGAAACCGAAGCGCTGGTGCTCGTCATCAAGGCGCTCGATGCGTCGGGCCGCTTCGACTACCGGATGCGGATGGGCGACCTCGGACTGTTCCAGGCGTTGCTCGCCGACCTCGACATGCCCGAGCGGGGCCGGCAGCGCTTGCGCGCCCAGTTCTGGCGGCCGGAAGCGTTTCGTGCAGCCCTCGCCCGTCTTACGGCTGCATCGCCGGGATCGCTGATCGGCTTGCCCACAGACCTCGTCAAATCGCTCGCATCCGTTGACGCGGCGGCAGCCGAAGCAATCGTCTCGGACTACCTGCAGCAGCAGGGCATCGACCACGTCGGCGCGCGTCCCGTGTCGGAGATCGCAGCCGGATTGCTCGCAGCGGTCGAAGACTCCCGCGCCGAGCCGATCCCGCAGGCAACCGCCCGCCTCATCGAAAGCTATCTGCGCATCGCCGGTCCCGCCCCCATCGCTGCCGAAGCGCTGAGACGGGCGATCGGCGTTGCCGGTCCGCGCTCGGCGAAGGCGGTCGCGGCGTTCGCCCGCCGTCTCGATCTGCTGGCCGCCGCGGGCATCGACACCAGCGCGCTGTCGTTCGCCGCCGAGTTCGGACGGACCCTGGAATACTACACCGGCTTCGTGTTCGACATCGTTTCCCCGAAGCTCGGCGACCGCACCCCGATCGCGGGTGGAGGCCGTTACGACAATCTCCTGCGCTCTGTCGGCGCTGCACGCGACGTGCCCGCCGTCGGCTCCGCGATCCACACCGAGCGACTTCTCTCGGTCGTCAACGGAGGCGCGTCATGAGCGATCTACCCGCCGCCACATTGCCCGGCACGCGCCCCGGCAAGCTCCTGCTCGCGATCCCGTCGAAGGGCCGCCTGATGGAAGAGACCGTTGCAGCCATGGCCCGCGCCGGCCTCACGCTGCGCGCTTCGGGGAACGAGCGTGGCTATCGCCGTGAGGTCGTCGGCGAGGACGAGATCGACGTGCTCTTCGTCTCCGCCTCCGAGATCGCGCGCCAATTGAAGGCCGGCCGCGTGCATCTCGGCGTCACCGGCGAAGACCTCATCCGCGAGGAAATCCTCAACGCCGACGAGCGCGTGGACATGGCCCTGAAGCTCGGCTTCGGTCACGCCGACGTGGTCGTTGCCGTGCCGCAGTGCTGGCTCGACGTCGCTTCGATGGCGAACCTCCAGGAAATGGCGCGCACCTTCCACCGCAAGCACGGCCGCCGCCTGCGCGTCGCCACCAAATACATGCACCTCACGCGCGAGTATTTCCGCGACAAGGGCGTCACCGATTACCTCATCGTGGAGAGCCTCGGCGCGACCGAAGGCACGCCCGCGTCCGGCACCGCCGACATGATCGTCGACATCACCTCGACCGGCTCGACCTTGCGCGCCAACGGTCTCAAGATCCTCAGCGACGGCGTGATCCTGAAGTCCGAGGCAAACCTCGTCGCCTCACGCAGTGCGCCCCGCACAGCGACCATATCAACGCTGGAGGCCCGCGTGCTGGCCCAACTGAGGAAGGCGCTCGCGTCCAAGAGGTAGCACCGCCACCGGGTGCCAAACCTCCGGCAAAGTGCTAAGCTGAGGGAGACCAGCCTGTTGGATGGTCTGAAGCGGTGCGATGCCATGCAGGACATTTTTGAACGAAAAGCGACCTACGCCGACCTCGAAGCGGTTCCCCCGCATCTGGTCGCCGAGATTTTAATGGGCCGGCTGGTAACTCACCCTCGCCCTGCGCCGCGCTATTCCGTGGCCGCTGCGTCGTTGACTGCCGATCTGGTCGGCCCCTACCAGAAAGGCCGTGGCGGTCCTGGCGGTTGGATCTTCATGACGGAGCCGGAACTGCACTTCGGTGAAGACGTGACCGTGCCGGAGCTTGCCGGCTGGAAGCGCGAGCGCATGTCGGAGATGCCGCCCAAGGCTTACATCGAGGTCGCGCCGGACTGGCTCTGCGAGGTGCTGTCTCCCTCGACGGAGAAGTACGATCGCGGCGACAAGCGGGATATCTATGCGCGTGCCGGTGTCCGTTACCTTTGGCTGCTTGACCCGCGCATCAAATGCATCGAGGCCTTCGCACTGACGGAAGGCCGCTGGCTGCTGCTCGGCACGTACCAAGGCGACGAGCCCGTTCGCATCGCGCCTTTCGAAGACGTGGAAATCCAACTCGAGCAACTCTGGCCACTGGGCTGATATTTTCAAACAGCCTTCGCCACAGCCTTGCTGCGGCGCCCGAACGCGAGGCGCCGGGCGACGAGCAGCAGCATCAGGAATCCGACCGCGATGCCGCCGAGCCCGACCGGATGTTTGTCGATCAGCAACATCGGGCTCACGCGGCCGTTGTAGACGAGCAGCAGGTCGTCCTTGAGCACCTGCACGTCGAGGCCCTGATCGGCGCGCAGCATCATCGAGACGGCCGCGAACTGATCCTGGCTCGCAAGGATGGCCTCCCGCACGCGCGACGGCGCCAGCGCCTGCATCCGGGCGGGTGTTGCCGCGACCGTCTTCATGACGCGCTCACGCGCCTGCGGCTCGAGGCCGGTGAGATAGCTCGACAGCGACTGCAGCTCGGGCTCACCGAGCGCACGGGCGAGCGCCTTCATCTCGCGGTCCGGCAACTCCATCAACGTGTCGCGCGCCGACCGGGGAATTGCGGCGAGCCGAGAGGTGGCGGTGCGGTCGTCGAGCGCGATCAGCCGGCGCAGCTGAGCGCCCGTGATATCGGACGGCGACAGCCGCTTGTGCAGCCCCAGCTGCGTCACGAACGGTAACGCATCGACCGCGAGCGCCGCCCACTGCAGCCCCTTTTCCAGTGAATTCAGCTCGCGCGCGATGTCCATGCCGCTCGCCGGCAGCTTCGTCACCGCGTACGCCAGCGACCCGTCGCCGAGCCGCTTCACCACCCCCGCTTCGCCTTCTCCGGAAAGCAGGAGCGCCACGATCTCGTCGAGCCGCGCGAGATCACCCGGCTTCAGCGTATCGACGAACGCGCGGAACTTCTCGTTGCGCTCCACGAGTTCGACCACTTTGGCATGGCCCCGCCTGAACTCGCGCCAGATCTCGATGACGCGATCTGCGGTGGTCGATGCGATTTCGCGGGTGTGCTCGTTGATCTGTTCGGAAATCGCTTTCGCCAGCTCGGCCTTGACGAGATCCTTGGTCGACTTCGACTTCATTTCGGTCGCCACGATCGGCAGCACACCGTTACGGAACTCCCAGATGTCCTTGGCGATCAGCACCACGCCGATGCCGCCCGCCACCACCGACACGAGGCGGCCGAGAATAGAGCCGACGATGCGCTGTCCGATCCGGCTGGCGATGTTGGCGAGTTGGCGGCGCACGACCAGGATCACCGCGCCGGCGAGCCCGCCGCTGCCTTCGGCCAGGACCGAGCCCGCGCCGATTGTTGCCCCGGCCTTGGCGGGGTCGATCTGGAATTCGCGCTTCGCATCGTCGGCCACCACGCGAGCGACGGTCGAGCCGTAGCGCGGGCCGAGAAACGCCTTCAGGCATTCGAGCGACGGCTCGGCGGCGTCCGATGTCGCGAGCAGGATCGAGCTGCCGACGCCGCGCGCGACGCCCGCCGTGATCGTCTCGAGCCCGGCCTTGACCTCGTCCGAGCGGTACACGCGTTCCGCGACCGACGTTGCGAGTTCCTTGGCCTTGTCCTGGTTGAAAAGCGACCTGCCTCGCTCCCACAGCGAGGTCTCGGTCGTCACGTCCGCGACGATCGCATCGACACGCTTGTCGAGGACGTCGTCGAAATTGGCCTTGCGCCACTCGTCCGATACCGCGCCGGTGTAATCGACCTTTTTGAGCCCGGTCTGCAGCGCGCGGTACGTGAGGTTGTCGATCGCCGTCCGGAAGGACGCTTCGTCGCGCGCCTGGCAGGCCTCGTATTCCGCTTTCGTCAATTTCTGCGCGAGGACGGGTGCCACCGTGCTCTGCAAGACCATCGCGGCACAGGCTACGAGCGAGACGGCTGCGCGGTGGAGGCGGCCGGAGACGCCGATCTGGGCAAGGGGCGGATGCGACACAGACAAAGCCTTCCTGACAAGCCTTCCCGACACGTCTTCCAGGTACGTCACCAGATACTGTGGCAGAATACTGGGGCAGAATACTGGGGCAGACGCTGAACGCCTGCCGGGCAGCTAACACCTGCATGTGCAGGATATATGGCGATTTCGGCGAGACGCTCTGGGAACACCATAGCAGTTATGCCGGTCGGGTGAAAATGCGCGTTCCCAACCCCGGCGCTTTCCGTCCGGGGCGAATCGCGGCCGTGCTATATGCAATCAGCCCTTCGCTGCGGAGCCCGGGATGCCATCTTCGATGTTGACCATCGCCCATCTGTCGGACGTGCACCTGGCCCCGATAACGGGGCTCGGCGTCCGGCACATCAACGTCAAGCGGGCGCTGGGCTTCGCCAACTGGCTGCGCAAGCGCCACAAGATCCACCTGCGCTCGACCGTCGATGCGCTGGTCGGCGATCTCGCCCGCCAGAAGGTCGATCACATCATCGTGTCGGGCGACCTGACCAATCTCGGCCTTCCCGGTGAGCACGAGGCGGCGTTGGCTTGGCTGAAGGCGCTGGGCGCACCGGACCGTGTCAGCGTCGTGCCGGGCAATCACGACATCTACTGCCGCCTGTGGCGCGATCCCGGCGTCGAGCGGTGGCGCGCCTACATGACGAGCGACGCTGCCGGCGCGTCTCGGGTCGAGAATGCCGTTGGCGGTTTTCCGTACGTGCGCATGGTCGGCGGCATCGCCATCGTGGGCGTCAATTCGGCGGTGCCGACCCGGCCGTTCATGGCCAACGGCGAAGTCGGAGAGCGCCAGCTCGCAGCCCTCGGCCGCACGTTGGCGAAACTCGGCGCGGAAGGCCTGCGCCGCCTCGTCGTCGTCCACCATCCGCCGCTGCCGGGGCAGGCCGACGCGCGTCGCGGCCTCGTCGATGCCGCCCGCCTGGAAGCGACCCTCGTCGCCCACGGCGCCGATCTCGTGCTGCACGGCCACAACCACCTCGACATGCATGCGATCCGCAACGGGCCCGGCGGTCGCCGCATCGACGTCGTCGGCATCGCCTCGGCCTCGACCGGGAAAGTCTACAAGGACGAGCCGCTCGGCCGCTACAATCTGATCACGCTCGACCCCGCCCAACCCGGCGGCCCCATCGCCATCGTCTCGCGCGGCGTGACGAGCCCCGGCGGCCCCGTGGGTGAAGTGGGAAGGCGCACGCTGGGCGAGGATGCCGGTGCGCCATCCGCGTTCGCCGCAGGCAGTCGTGGCTGAGCAGATGTCCGGGCAGAGGTCGGGAGCGAAATGGAACTGTCTCCATTTGCGCCTCCCTGCGCCCACTCGTGATTGCGAGCGGATGGAATGGCGGGATTGCGGAGATTGCTGCCATTGACCTGTGGTCTCAGGCCGACCTAGTTTTGGCGTGGAGGTGCGGCAGAGCTACCCCCGAAGCCGACCGTCAGGTCGGATTCTGGTTGGGGCCAACAACAACTGCCGTCTGTGTCTTGCGAGAACCCCTCCACTTGCGTCCCCGGCCGTAGCGCGATAGCGCGGAGAGCCGGGGTCTTCACCGCTCGAAATGGAGCGCGTGTTTCGATGCTGATCGCGCAGGAAAAGACGTACTGGGTGTATATCGCGGCAAGCAAGCCGCACGGTGTTCTTTACGTCGGAACGACAAGCGACCTCGCAGGCCGAACCTGGGAGCACCGCGAGCGCGTGATGAATGGTTTCACCAAGCGCTATTGGGTTGGCAGGCTTGTCTATTTCGAGGCGCACGACGACGCCGCGACTGCGGCCAAGCGCGAGCGTGCGATGAAGCGCTGGCGGCGTGATTGGAAAATCCAGCTCATCGAGAAGGACAACCCGACGTGGCGCGATTTATTCGGCGATGTCGTGCGGGCCGACGGTTTCGAGTGGTGAGTTGGCGCTTCAAATCGAGGGGTGAAGATCCCGGATAGCCGCGCTGAAGACGCGGCTTCCGGGAACGCAGGAGGAGAGGGTTCGCGATGTCGGCAGTGGGTCACGTGCACACATCTGCCCCAATCACCGTTCGGCCGGACCTCCCTCAGCTACGGACATGATCCGACAGCGGCGTGCCCGCGTCAACGCTGCGTCGCGCGACAGCCGCTCCTATATAATTCCATCCTGCCAAAAGTCCGAAAAATAGAGGGGGTTTGGGGGATACATCCCCCAATCGGGTCTGGGCCGAGGCCCAGTCGCGCAGCGAATTCGCTCGCTCTCTGTGCGTGGTGCCGGCGAAGAGCACCCCCACCCGACGCGGCAGATGATTTTTTGCTGAACCGCAATAAAGTCATGCCGCGTCGACCTCCCCCCTCCGGGGTGCTACCGGATTCATACAAGTGAGTCGCAAGCGAAAACATTGAAGTTCGGAAGGCCGAGTTTGCGAGTTGCCTCTCCCTCCCCAGCGGGGCGAGAAACCTTCCCGTAGTTCGCACTGACAGCTCCCGAAAATCACCCCACCCCTACCCCTCCCCATTCAGGGGAGGGGGATCACTTCGCCATTGATGGTTGCATCTGGG
>CAZNMY010000042.1:0-46002 GCA_964574325.1 uncultured Devosia sp.
AGAACCTGATGTTCTATTGCCGCTCGCGTGGAATTCCCGAGACCGAAGCGCGTGCTCTCCTGATCGAGGCGTTCATCGGCGAAGCCATCGAGAAGGTCGAGCACGAGGCAGTGCGCGCTGCGCTGATGGAGCTCGCGCGGCAGTGGCTCTCACATGGGGACGGCCCAACGGCCGGATCGGCGACGTGATGAACCCAGCAAACGACAGGTTGCAGGCAAGCGCGCCGAACGCTTTCGACGTGGAGCGCTATCGCGCCGATTTTCCGATCCTTTTCCGCGAAATCTACGGTCGCCCGCTCGTCTATCTCGACAGTGGGGCGAGCGCTCAAAAACCCAAGCAAGTGCTCGAAGCGATGGATCAGCTCCTGCGCTACGACTATGCGAACGTGCATCGCGGTATCCACTATCTGTCGAACACTGCGACACAGCACTATGAGGATGCGCGCGAAACCGTTGCGCAGTTCCTGGGGGCCTCGTCACCCGATGAAATCATCTTCACCAAAAACGTAACCGAAGCGATCAATCTCGTCGCGTATGCGTGGGGGATGGACAACATCAAGCCCGGCGACGAGATCGTGCTGTCGATCATGGAGCACCACTCCAACATCGTGCCGTGGCATTTCCTGCGCGAGCGCAAGGGGGCGGTGCTGAAATGGGCGCCGATCTCGGACAGCGGCGAGTTCCTGATCGACGCGTTCGAGGCGCTGCTGTCGAAGCGCACGAAGTTGATCGCGCTCACTCACATGTCGAACGTGCTGGGCACGGTGGTGCCGATCGAGGAAGTCGTGCGGATCGCGCACGCGCGGGGCATTCCAGTGCTCGTCGATGGAGCGCAGGCGGCGGTGCACATGCCGGTCGACGTGCGTGCGATCGACTGCGATTTCTATGCGGTGACGGGCCACAAACTCTACGGGCCGAGCGGCATCGGCGTGCTCTACGGAAAAAAGGCGCTGCTGGAGAAGCTGCCGCCGTTTCTCGGGGGCGGTTCGATGATCGAAAGCGTGACCGTCGATCGCGTCACCTACGGCACGCCGCCGAACAGGTTCGAAGCGGGTACGCCGCCGATCGCCGAAGCCGTCGGGCTGGCGGCGGGGCTCAAGTACATGATGGACGTCGGCCGGTCTGCGATCGCGGCGCATGAGGCGGAGCTGGGAGCCTACGCGCACGATCGGCTCGGTGAATTCAAGTGGCTCAAAATTCACGGCCATGCGCCCGGCAAGGGAGCGATCGTCTCGTTCACCATGGACGGATTGCACCCGCACGACATCTCGACGATCGTCGATCGATCGGGCGTCGCCATCCGCGCGGGGCATCACTGCGCGCAGCCTTTGATGGAACGGCTCGGCGTACCGGCCACGTGCCGTGCCTCGTTTGCACTCTACAACACGAAAGCCGAGGTCGATGCGCTTGCGGAAGCATTGATCAAGGCGCATGAGTTTTTCGGGGCCTGATCCAGTTCGGCTTCCGGCACCGGCGAGTTAAGGAGAGCGGTCGTGGTAATGGACGACAACAGAGCCGAGCATGATCCGGTCGTGGATCTCGGGCACCGGCCCGCGATCGACGCCAGTGCCGGAACCGGTGCGTCCGTGCCGCCGCCGACGCCGCATCACGTGTCCAGGACCGAGGGCGAAGGCGGTACGCCGGTGCCCGGTTCCAGTCTGTCGGCGGAAGAACTCGATCAGTTGACGGCCGATATCGTGACGGCGCTGAAGACGGTTTTCGATCCGGAGATTCCGGCCGACATCTATGAATTGGGATTGATCTACAAGATCGATATCGACGACGACAAGCTGGTGTCGATCGACATGACATTGACGGCACCGGGATGTCCGGTGGCTGGAGAGATGCTCAAGTGGGTCGAGAATGCCGTCAACACCGTGCCGGGCATCAGCGGGACCAAGGTCGTGCTGACATTCGATCCGCCATGGGACCAGAGCCGGATGTCCGAGGAGGCACGGATCGCGGTCGGCATGTTCTGATGCGGATCATTCCGTCGCAATGATCGCGTATTGGAGGTGGCGACTGCCATCCTGCTTCTCACAAACGAGACGGCTCGGGCGCGTCCGGCCGGATGCCGTCGGCCGGTGGAACTGGATGGGCGTGACGGTCTCCAGTATGGCAACCCTCGGCGCGCGGCCAAGTCAAGAAGTGCCGCATGCAGGAGCATGGTCGCTTTGAGCCGAGTCGACAAGGTTGGCACGCCTGTGGAGCAGGGGAGCAGAGCTCAACGATCGCGACCAAGGCGTCGAGTGCGTGGCAGTCGTGACACGCAAGTGACCGCTCGATACAGTAGATGAGCTTCAGGGCAAGTTTGTGGGGAGCTCTAGGGCCTGTCGTCAGTTGAGTAGAGTCCATTGAGCCACGCCGCGTCAAGAAACGTGCGTGCTCGTTCTCGTTGTCGTCAGTCGAGGGATTCCCAAATCAGTTTTTCTCTGACTCATGAGCTGTCGGCAACGGGGAACCCGACAGATGCAACGCTATGCCTTGCGCGACGACCAGTGGCTGAAGATCAAGGACTTCCTGCCGGGGCGTGAGGGCCATGTCGGGGGAACTGCACCGGACAACCGGCTGTTCGTCGATGCCGTCATCTATCGCTATCGAACCGGCATTCCGTGGCGTGACTTGCCTGAGCGCTACGGCGACTGGAAGGCGACACACAAGCGCTTCCGGAGATGGTGCGAAAGCGGCGTTTTTGCTCGCGTTCTCGGCATTCTGGCGCTTGATGCGGACGCCGAATACATGTCGATCGACTCGACCAGCGTTCGTGCGCATCAGCACAGCGCCGGCGCCCAAAAAAAGACGGCGAGAGCCAAGCCATCGGCAGATCGCGCGGTGGGCTGACGACCAAAATCCATGCGATCGTCGACGCGCTCGGCAATCCCGTGGCGCTGTCGCTCACGCCAGGGCAGGCGGCCGACATCACGCAGGCGGTGATGTTGCTCGACAGGCTCGAGCCGGAGGCTTTCCTCGCCGACAAAGGCTATGACTCCGACGCGCTGGTTGCGTCGCTGGAGGCACGGGGCATCACGCCAGTCGTCCCTCCCAAAGCCAATCGCCGTGAGCCGCGCAAGACCGACTTCGCATTGTACCGCGAGCGCAATCTCGTCGAGCGGTTTTTCGGCAATCTCAAGCAATACCGCGCTCTCGCCACCCGCTACGACGAGCTCGCCAACACTTTCCTTGCCGCCGTCGCGCTGGTTTGCATACTGTTCTGGCTCAACTGACTACAGGCCCTAGCACTAGCACTGGACCAAAGGGCTGTGCAGCTAGGCTTGGAACAGACGGCGCTGCCTTTACCGCCTGTTCGCTGCCTTCCTGACCACTGCGTTTGCCGGAACTCCGTGAAAATCTCCCCGTTACGTCCGCGATCTCGACGGAGCCGAGCGCGATCATCGCCCCGCCCGCGGAACGCGCGAGCTTCCACGAGCTTCCTGGGACGGCCGATCTCGACGTGCCCGGCCTCGATGCAGACTTCGGCGATACGCCCGTTGTCGCCGCGGCCGCGCGGTGGCACGTGCACGCTTGCCACGCCGAGCAAGTCGAATGTCGCCGACTGCCCGAACATCGTCGCGCCGTCGCCTGTCGCGCGGTCGTGCCGGGCGCGCACGATCACGTCGACATCGGCGGGACGAGCGGCGAAGTGCTGATAGATGTCGGCCTCGCGATGCGCGACCGATACGACCTTCGCGGCGGCCGCTCGTCATCCCGAACTCCTGCCTGGAGCATTAACCTTAACGACCAGTAGATTACGCCATTATCGAAACATTTGTTGAGCAAGTCGCGACATGAACTTATCCCTTTGGACAGCTTTTATGTTGGAAGAAGTTTCATTGCCATGGTTGCTTTACCTCCAAGCGTCAATGCCGCGTCTAGTAGGCGCCAAGAAGCCATTGCTGAGCTTGACGGAATCGGCAGTCGGGTTGGGCGGCGGCAGCCGTCCACATCGTTGGCGAGAGCCAGGTTCCTGCTTGTGGCTTCGGACGCCGGCAGTGTTTTCCTCACCGGCTTGTTGACCAAGATCGTCTATCTCGACCTGATCCTCGCCACTGACCAGTCATCGCTGCCGCATCTTCTCGCCAGCATCGCGCTGGCTGCCGTTCTGGTCATGTTTTATGAGCGGATGGATCTTTACCGAAACGAGACGATCGCGTCGCCGCTGGTCGGCTTCGGCAAGGTCTGGGGTGGGCTCGCCATCGCGTTTCTCGTAACGCTCGGCCTGCTCTACGCCTTGAAGATCGCTGAGAACTATTCTCGCGTCTGGTTCTTCACCTGGTTCGTCGTTGCAGCGATTGCCATCGTCTATGCTCGCTCGCGGTGTCTGCTCCTGCTCAGAAGCAGGATCGGCAGTGGGCAATTGCGCTCCCGCATCGCTCTCATCGGCACGTCGGCGCAAGTATCGAGCATGGAGGCTCATCTCGCTTCGACGCGCGCGTTGAACTCGGCGAGTACCTTGGGCAAGGTCGGCGGCAAGTTTCTGGTCGGCGATATTCAGAATGCTCCCGCGCTCGACGGCGGTTTGTGTGAGCTGCAGTCGGCCATGGCGCGAGCTGAATTCGACCAGGTCATCATCTGCATTCCTTCGAACGAGCGCCAGCTTCTGAGGGCCACGGCGATTGGGCTCAGCTCGTATTCCGCCGAAGTGCTGCTGTGCTCTGACATGAGCGAGTATCCGGTGGCCATCCGTGAATCGCGTGCCATCGACCGCATCCGCATGGATGTGGTGAACGCAGTACCAGACTCCGAGCATTCCCAATTCGCCAAGCGGCTGTTGGATTGCACCCTCGCCACGATCGGCCTGGCCCTGCTGGCGCCGCTGTTCGCGCTGGTCGCGATTGCGATCAAGCTGGACAGCCCCGGTCCGGTTTTCTTCCGCCAGCGGCGATACGGCAAGAACAATACGATCTTTCGCATCTTCAAGTTCCGCTCGATGACCGTCGCGGAGGATGGTTCTGTCGTGCGCCAAGCGCAGCGGCACGATCCCCGGGTCACGCGGGTAGGTCGGATCCTTCGGCGCACCAGCATCGACGAGCTGCCGCAGTTGATCAACGTGCTGTTGGGCGAAATGTCGATCGTAGGTCCGCGACCACACGCGATTGCGCACGACGATGCCTTCGAGCGCCAGCACGATCTCTTCGCGCGGCGCCGCCGCGTTCGCCCCGGCATAACGGGCTGGGCTCAGGTGAATGGCTTCCGCGGCGAGACGCCGACCAGCGACTTGGTTCGACAGCGAATGGACTGCGATATCTACTACATAGACAACTGGTCGATTTGGCTCGACCTCGAGATCATCATTCGCACCATCATGGTCGTCGGCAGGGGCGCGTATTAGGCTAGAGATTCGCACGAAGGCACTGGCGTTTCAGGACTGCCGCTTCGGCCGATCGCGACCATTCGCAAGCGCAACGATCGCATCTGAGGCGTCCGCGATCGCCCCGATCGGCACCCTCGTGCCGGCTCGAACGCTCGAACAGATCAGAGAACGGCACGGGGGCGTCGCTCCTTGTCTGGACGTCGGTACCCGTTTGCCCGATTGCATGCACCATCTCGTCGCGCAGCATTCCCTGGCCGAACAGATCGAACTCGAACGCGAGCGCTGCCGCTAGACGCTGATTCGCGGCAGCTGTCGTAATCCCGGTTTGGTCGACGTCCAGGATCAGCGCTTTGCCGGGCAGCTGAACGAGCGCCTCCCAACCTGACGTCCTTGTGGCGACTGGGGCAAAGCGGTGCGATCCAAGTTCGATCCCATCCGAGTCTGGAGCCTTCACGCCACCGGGATGAGCATGCGCGGCTTGGGAGAACCCTTGAGCAGCAGGTGATCCACAACCTTCCGCCGGAGCGAGCGCGGAGAGCGGATCTCCATGTCCCGATCGAACGTCGTGCCATTGAAGGATCGGTCGCGCTCGAGTGCCAGCGCCACGCCGAAGCCGGCGGCCACTTGCGGTGCGAGACCGTCGGGAATTCCCATCCCGGTTGCGAGCGCTCCGGGTATCCAATCCGAGATGACGATGTTCGGAAAGCGATCGGCGAGGTCGGCGACGAGTGCCCGCGTGAAAATTCGCGCAGCCCCTTTCGACACCGAGTAGGCCGAGCTCCCCGCGAGCGGAGCGAGATCCGCGAACGTGGCGACGTTAACAATGCGACCGCTTCCCCGCTCTGTCATGCCGGACAATGCGCTGCGGCAGCAGTTCACCATGCCGCCGAGATTGATGCTCACGGATTTCATGAACCGATCGGGATCAGCATCGAGAAAATCGAAGTGCTCGTAGATCGCAGCGCAGTTGACGAGAATGTCGATCGGACCTTCTTTCGCCTCGATGTCTGCGAAAGCCCGTTCGACTGCAGCGCTGTCCGCAACATCGACTGCGAGCGGAACGAATTGGTCGGATGCGATGAGACCTGCTGTCTCCGCAAGCCCTTCCGCCGAGCGGGCGAGACCAGCCACCTTGAAGCCGCGCTGTGCGAACAGCACTGCCATGGCTTGACCGAGTCCCTTGCTGGCCCCGGTTACGACGACCATCGGCCTCGGCACTTTCGCCTCACTCATAGGCTGCTCCCCGCAACTTCCGCCGCGTTTCCGCATGAAAGCCCGGTCGTGATCGCGTCTGCCACGCGCAAGGCGTTCGCCGCGATCGTCAGGCTCGGATTTACGCCGGTCGACGTCGGCATGAACGAGGAATCGGCGACGTACAGGTTTTGTACCTCGTGGGCTCGGCAAGTCGGATCGAGCACGCTGGACTTCGGGTCTGTTCCAAAACGAAGCGTGCCGCTGGGATGCGCAAAATTCAGGATCGGCGCGTCATATAGAAACAGCTTCGCCACGCCCGGCAGTGCTTTGCGCAGTCCCTTCCGAAGCGCAGTCCGTCGCTCGTGAAGTTCGGCGGGCATGTCGTAGGTGACGATCATCTTCCCAGGATCGCCGTTCTCGAGCTCGACCCGGTTCTCCGGTCTGGGGAGATCCTCGAGGATGGCGACGAAAATCTTTGCATCGCCGAGAATGCGGGTGGCAGCGAGCGCGGGAAGCCGCAAGAGCTCCCGCAGAAGCCGAAAGGATCGCAGAGGCGTCCTGTCGAACCGTTCGTTGAGCACCTGGATTACGTTGCCATAGTTGGCGTCTATTCCCATCGACTGGACGATGCCGAAGCGCTGGCCGTCACGGAAATAGAAGTCTCGAAAGGCAATCGTTCGCGACGGTCCCTTTCGACTTGCCTTCCGGTCTGACCACACCGCAAACAACTCGCTGAGGTGGAACATCAGATTGCGTCCGACGAGACCCGACCCGTTGGCGAGGCCATCCGGCCAAGTCTCGTTCGCAGACGCGAGCAGCAGGCGCGGCGAGCCGAGGCCACCCGCAGCCAGGACGACGTTGCGCGCACGGAACGCCAGTTTCTCGCCGCCCTTGGTCGCGAGCACCTTCGAAATGCGATGCTCGGAGCCGATGCGCGAGGTCGCCAGCGCGTCGACATGGCAGCGGTCGATGAGCGCAGCGCGACCCGTCTTCAATGCCGGCTCCACACCGGCCGACCGTGCATCCATCTTGCAGTCGCGCGGGCATTTCCGACCCGCGCATTCCTCACATCCCGGCAAGTATCGCATGCCGACATGGATTCGGTAGGGATTGAAACGCGCCGCCCGCAGTCGATCCATGAGTATCTGGTCGGAGGCCGAGAGCCCTGGCGGCTCGAGCAGCGGCGCCGTCTCGTTCGACAACGGATCGGCGGTGCCGCGTACCTCGAGCATCCGCTCGGCGTCGTCAAAGTACGGCTGCATGGCAGCGTAGTCGATCGGCCAGCCGCCGCTCGGGTGAGGTCGTCCCGGCATCGCCACGAAGTCGTGATGCTCGGGGCGTTCCAGCGTCGCCGCATAGAACACCGACGTTCCTCCGACGCACGCAGCCAATGTCCCGAGAAACTCGGAGGTTCGTCCATCGACCCGGGTCTTGATCGGCTCCGGCCAACAGCCACGGATTTCCCGCGCGACCGGATCGACCTCACCGGCGAAGAGGTGGTTCTGCTCCGTGCGACGACCGGCCGGGCCGCGCTCCAGGTAAAGGACCGATGCGCCGCGTTCTGCCAAACGCCTGCCCAGGATGCCGCCACCCATCCCCGTGCCGATGACGATGGCATCCCAGACCTTGTCTTGGAGTTCGGCGAGCACGCTGGACAAACCCTCTCTGAAAAACAGCGGTTAGATAACGGCAATCCACGATATTCGGGTCAAAAAGTCGGCCGCATCGTAAATCGAGTTTGCACTGCGTTCGCGACTGCTGCCAATGCGGCGGTCAGGGGGAGAAGCGGATCGGCCGGCCCGCCGTCGAGCGGGGCCTGCTGAATGTACGGTTTGGCCGGCGACACGCGACCACTGCGACGCAAGCAGATGCCAACCCGCCGTTTCGAACGATGGCGTCGGCGGTCGGCCGGTCGATGCTGCTTATACAGAGGGTTTTCCGAAGCGTTCGAACATTAACCATCCTTCAAGGTTACCGAAATCGGTTCTTGCGCACAGCAGCCGTTTGCTGATCCTGACGACAGATGTGATCGCTCTGGGCGGGCAGGTTCATGCAAGTGGCGGACCTCTTCAAGTTGGCTGTTCCCGTGCTGTGTTTCAGCTCGATTCCGGAGGTGGGGAATGCCGCCCGGTTCGATTGGGAAAGTGAGCGGGCGGGAGAGACGCGTTCGGCATCGGTGTATTGGGTCGGGCATAGCCTGATGGAGGGCAAGGCCGATATCGACGGCAAGCCCGAGAACCTGATTTCACTCGTCGGACAATTCGCATCCCAGCGAGGCTTGACCTACCGTTACGGCGACCATACGCGCTACGGATCCTCGTTGGCGGGCTTGTGGCGCGGCGCTCCACACACCTATGCCCACGAAGCCCTCGCCGGCATGGAGAAAGTCAGGCAGCAGTTCGAGGCGGAGGCTGGCCGTTACGATGTGCTGGTCGCGACCGAGGCGCTACCGGTAAAGCCCGTCCGGAAGGTCGAATACTCGGCGTACTATCTCCGGCGCTTCTTCTGCACACTGCGCAAGGCCAATCCGTCCGCACGAGTCTACCTCTATGAGACTTGGGTGCACCTCAACGGCGGGAAGAATTCGACCGCTCCGGCCGAGGCATACGATTGGCTGGCACTGATGCGTGAGCAGAAGAGGGAGTGGGAAGAACTGGCCGACGAGGCTTCCTCCGGCAAAGTCGACCGCCCGCCGCTGTTCTGGCGCATTCGCCTTTGGGGAAAGACCGACGGCGGCTGCTCGGATATTGGACCCATATTCGCAATACCCGTCGGCAGCGCCTTCGTGTCCATCGCCGAGCGCCTTGCGAAGCCGCGAGCTGCAGACCGTTTCGGATTGCCCGAGGGCCGATCGCTGGAGGTCGAGGATCTCTACCTCAATCCGTACAAGCACATCCCCGCCGAGCAACGAGGCGGATCGACCGAGGGGCGCAAATTGCGCGACGAAAGCAAGGAACTCGACGACATCCACATGGGTTCGGTCGGCTTGTACGTCAGCGCGCTCGTCCACTTCGCCACCATATACCGCCAGACGCCGATCGGCTTGCCGCCGCTGCGCATGTTGGGTGATGAGGTTTCGCGAACTTTGCAGTGCATCGCCTGGGAGACGGTCATCGGGAACCCGCGGACTGGAGTGCGGGGACGCATCGACTGTTGAGTGTTCGGTCGTGAGTGGGATCCGCTTCGCCGCATGCGGCGCGAGCAGATCGAAAATGCAGTTTTGCCAGCGTCGGGGTTTTCTGACGCGTGAGCGGTCTAGCAACATCGCAATTAGAGTGGAACATTAACTTGAAGCGGCAGAAACATTCGAAGCGGTCACTGGCAGGCGCAGCGGCCGCATTTTCATTCACCATTTTCACGGTGAGCTTCGACGATCAAAGTCGGGCGCAGACGAGTTCTGCGCCGCTGCCTTCGCAGCCCGCGACGTGGGGGACGAGTGCCGAGGGCCGGAATGGCTCTTCTGCCTCCCGCCTGCCGGCCTTTCGTGTGCCGCCGCCCACCGTATCCGCCGAAGTCGCCAACGGCACTTCTGGCCCGAAGGCCACATCCGAGCGCCCCGCCGATCTCCCCGCTTCGACGTTCACGATGGCGGAAGTCGAGAGGTTCCGTCTGCGCGTTCTGGGCTCTTCGGATTTCGGTGGTGAGTACACCGTCGATCCCGATCATATGATCTCCGTTCCAGCCGTCGGGCGTCTCGCGGTTGGGAAGCTGTCGGTCGCCGAACTCGAGGCGCTGTTCGTGTCCAAGCTCAGCAGTATCGCCGGACGCGAGGTGGCAGCGGCAATCGAGGTCATGCGTTTCCAGCCGTACTACATCGTCGGCCACGTCGGCGAGCAGGGCACGCAGGAGTGGCGTCCGGGGCTCAATGTCGTGCAAGCGGTCGCCATGGCGCGCGGCATGCGACGCTCGGAGGCGACCGGCGAAGCGGACAGCGGGCGTCAACTTGCGCGTGAGCAGGCGGCGACGCAGCTGCAGTTCTCCCTCGTCCAACTCGCCCGTCTCAAGGCAGAGAAGGAGGGCTCGCAGACGCTGACGGCTTCTGATCGGCTGGAGTCGCTCCTCCATGCCTCGTCGCAGCCCAGGCAGATGCAGCTTCGCGCGTTCATCGCCCAGCAGAACAACATGCTGGTCGAGCAGAACTCGCTGCTCGAGGGGCAGTTGAGCGCTCTCAATCGCGAGCGGGATGGGGCGATGGCCGAGTTCGAAGAGACGCAATTGCAGTCGGACCAGATGTCGAAGCAGCTCGGCATCTCGAGAACACTCTTGAAAGACATCGGCACTTTGAAGGACAAGCAACTGGTCGCCAACAGCCGGTATCTGCAGCAGCGCTCCGAGCTGATCTCGGTCGAAATCAGGTATGCCGAAATCAGGACGATGATGGAGCGAGCGCGCTCCAGGTTGTCTGCGGTCGACTCCCAGATCCGGCGGGTGCGGCAGGAGCGCCAGGCCGCCATCAACGACCGGATCGAGACGCTCGAGCGAGAGATTGCGCAGCTCGAACTCGGTCTCGTCGAGCCGACGGGTAGCAGGTCGGCTGCTTCCGGCATGTCGATGATGGTTCAGATCGCCAGGAAGCAAGGCACCGACGTGCGGACGATCTCGGCGGGCGTATTCACGGAAGTCCGTCCCGGCGACGTCATCATTGTCACCGGAGGAGGCGGGGGCGCCGCCGACGGCCGCTTGGCACACAACGGTTCAGCCTTCCTGACCTTGCGCGCACTGGAGGCGTCGGCATTTCCGATGCAGGCGAGCGACCTGTCGACCGGCGGAAGAAGCTCGCGGCGCTGAGCTGAGGGCGTCTTGGCCAGTCGGGTGTTCGCCAGACGCCCGGTTGGCGCGCTAATTGCTTCTCATGCCTCCTGAGCGATCGGCTCGTCCGGTCGGAGTGAGGCGGATGAGACGGCCGTTCGACGCCGCGAGCGGTTCACCGGCTCGAACAGGCGAACTGTCATGGCGGCCGTTCGTGGCCGGGTTGGCACGATGACCTTTTCGGTCTGGCTGCCGGCCTGGATTGCGCAGACGTCCGATAGGCGCGCGGACACTCCTACTGCCGCGGCGAGCGAGTGTTGGCGATGGGAGCGACAATTTCCGCTCTGGTATATGCGATGCTGGGGGTGTTGACCCCGGCATTCCTGCTGCCCTTCGGTAGCGTCGTCAGAGTTTTCCTGAATACCTATGCGACGTGGCTGGCGCTCCTCACGGCCCTGCTGCTGGTTGGCGACCCTGCCATCACGCTGATTTGCTCGTTCATACTGGTTTTGATCGCAACGCCGACCTCGTCCACCAGCCGAGCCGCTGCATTCGTCGTCATAGTGTGTGCGATACCGGACTACGTGTCCGCCCCACTACCGTTTCCCGGAATCAACTATCTCGTCGAGTTCAACCACTACAAGGTCTGCGCGATAGCAGCGCTCGCGCCGGTGCTGTTTTCGACGGTGCGCGGTCCGATCGGCGCGCCGGGAGCCACTGCGGTGGCTCTCCTTGCGGTGTACTCCTTCTACACCGCCTTGATGACCGGCCTGTCGACGACGTTCACCGGCGGCTTGCGGATGCTGATCGAGCATCTGCTCACACTGGTCTTGCCGGCCCTGGCACTCCAGATGGCGATCCGCAGCCGTGAAGACTTCGACGAGGTCTGTAAAGGCGTACTTCTCGCTTCGCTCGTGCTGGGCTGCGTCGCGTTGGTCACCACTGCCAAACAGTGGGAATTCTATCGGATGCACGAGCCGATCTCGATTGGTGCTCTCCCCGATTTCCGCACCGGCTTTCTGCGTGTCCGGGCCACCGCCAATACACATTCTCTCGGCTTCCACTTGGTCACTGGCCTCTTGATGCTGGAGATACTCAAACGGCGGCTCGATCTCGATTGGAAGCGTCTCGCGGTGATCCGGTTCATCCTGATCGCCGGCCTCATCACGACGGACTCACGCGGCAGCATGGTCGGCGGGATCATCGCCTTGGCGATCGTACTTTTCCTGGCGATCAAGAATACGGGCTTGAAGTTCGTCGTGTTGGGACTGGCGGGCTCCGCGGCGATCTTCGGGACGCTGTGGCTGCTCACCTCGGACACCACCGTCGTCGACCCTCACGGAACCATTCGATATCGCCAGTTGCTGCTCAAGACCTCGCTCGAGTTCATTGCGGACAATCTACTCGTCGGTGACGTGAACTATCTGACGACCGGCTTTTTCAACCACCTGATTCAGGGCCAGCAGATCGTCGATGTCACGAACCTCTATCTTCAGATCGCTCTGCCCTTTGGACTTGTTGGATGCCTGCTCTTCTTCGGAGCTTTCGGCACGTCGGTACTATCCTTGCTCAGCGCGGGCATGGTTGCGCCGAATTCCGCCGATGAAGAGATGGCCCACATCTTCAGAGCCCGGTGCATCCTGCTCGGAGGCAGCGTCGGCTGGCTGGCGCTGGTGGCGACCACGAGCAACGTCGCGCTCACGGTGCATTTGAGCATGGTGTTCATGACCCTCGGTCACGCAGCGGCTCGTATCTATGGCGGGTTCGAACAACCGGAGATCGTGCGTTGGCGTCCGACGCTGCCGATCGTCGGCACGAAATATGCACTTTCGCGGCAGGCAGTTTGATCGAGGCAGCATGATGATGGCCGTGTTGTCGGATCTCGTTCATCGCGCATCCCGCCGCATCGATGGAGACGGCGAGCGAGTCCGGCCGGGCGAGGCGTCGAAGCCGCTTTCGTACCGAAGCGACATCGACGGGCTGCGGGCGATCGCGGTGATGCCCGTTCTCTTCTACCATGCCGGTGTCGCCGGTTTCTCGGGAGGCTATGCCGGTGTCGACGTCTTCTTCGTCATTTCCGGCTATCTGATCACGTCGATCGTCTACGCCGACATCGTTTCTGGACGCTTCTCGCTTGCGAGGTTCTACGAGCGCCGCATCAGGCGGCTGCTGCCGGCGCTGGTCGCGGTGATCGTCGTCACGACGCTTCTCTCGACTTGGCTGCTCCTGCCGACGCCGCTCAAGGACTACGGACAGAGCCTGCTTTCAGTCGCATTGTTCGCATCGAACGTCCTGTTCTGGAAAGAGGCCGGCTACTTCGACGCACCGGCCGAGTTGAAGCCGCTTCTGCACACTTGGTCGCTGGCGGTCGAGGAGCAGTACTATCTCTTCTTTCCGCCATTGCTCTATCTGCTCTGCAAACACGTTCCCGAGCGAGTGAGCGCTCTGATCTTCGCAGCGTTCCTCGCCTCACTCGCTGCCTGCGTCGCGATGGTCGGCTCCCATCAGAGTGCCACCTTCTACCTGTTGCCGTTTCGGGCATGGGAGATGCTGATCGGATCACTTCTCGCGCTCGGCTTCGTGCCGCGGCCGGGGAGTCGCCGAACGGCAGACATCCAGGGCGCGCTCGGACTTGCGCTGATCGCCGGGCCGGTGCTGCTCTACTCGTCCTCGACACCGTTTCCGGGCATTGCCGCCGTGCCGCCCGTGTTGGGCGCCGCGCTCGTCATCCATGCCGGTGCGTTTCCTGGTGCCCTCGCGGGTCGCCTGCTCTCCGTCCTCCCGTTGGTCGGCGTCGGAATGATTTCTTACTCGCTCTACCTCTGGCACTGGCCGATCACGGTCTTCACCAAATATCTCAATGGAGGTGCGCTGTCGCCGTCCCTTCAGCTCCTCGTGATCACCGGTTCCATGGCGGCGGCTGTGCTATCCTGGAGGTATATCGAGAAGCCGTTCCGCCGTCCCGCTGTGCCGGCGCCGCGGAGCAGGCTGTTCATCGGTGCAGTCGGGACGGTCGCCGCTTTCGGCGTGGTCGGCCTCGGGCTGCATCTGACCCGAGGTCTTCCGGCCCGCGTGCCGCCTGACGCGCGTCCACTGGCGGCGGCCCTGGAAGATTTCGAGCCGCACCCGCAGTCCTGCCGCCCCTGGTCGGGACCCGATCGCCTGGGCGAAGGCTTGTGCGTCATCGGCGGCCCGGCATCGCGCGAGCCGGATTTCATGATGTGGGGAGATTCGCACAGCGGCATCCTCGTGCACGCGATCGAGGGTGAGGCGTATCGGCTCGGCAAGGTCGGCCTCTTCAGCAATCTCGCAGGTTGTCCCCCGCTCGTAGGCGTAGCCAAGGACGAATCCGTCGCCGATGCGGCCGAGGATGCCAAGTGCGCTCGGCTCAATGCGCGCATCCTCGACATCCTCCGCCGCTCGACGGGAATCGAAAAGGTGCTGTTGGTGGGTCGCTGGTCTTACTACGCGAACGGCGGCGGCGTTGGTGCGGATGCGGTGAATACCGTCAAGATCCAGCCTGTCGGCTCCCCCTCGGCCTCACTGGGCAACAGCGAGGTTTTCGCCGCCTCGATGCACGCCACGATCGAGACGCTGATAGCGCTGAACAAGAAGGTCTATGTGCTGCGGCAGGTTCCCGAGATCGAAAACTACAAGCCGGCCGCGCTGGCTGCTGCCGCGATGTTCTCGCGATCGACGTCCGATCTGGCAACGATCGCAACGGCCTCTCGCATAACAATCGAAAGGGTAGCGGTGCGTCAGCGAGCGTTCGACACGGCGATGAAGCGATGGGAGGCTGATTCGCGCGTGCGAGTTCTGGATTCCTGGCCCTACTTCTGCGATGCACGCGAGTGCAGCGCGATCAGCGGCGGCGAAGCTCGCTACTACGACAACAATCACGTGACGACGAAACAGGCGAAAGCCCTCGCGCCCCTCATGTCCGAAGTGCTCACCGGCCGGTGATGCCTCACGCGCCGGGCTGTTGCGCAGTTCCGCAGCGCGCTTTCCATCAAACCCGATCGCGTATCGTCTCAGCTGCGCGCGACGTTTGCATCCAGAATAGCGCGATACTTCGGTGCGCTGCCTGGATCCTGGCCGTAGTGCTCGACGTGCCCCCAACTCCCGAATCGGGACCCTTGGCTGCTGACACTGTTGAAAGCGCAGAAGAGGTCGCAGCCAGTCCGTGCATACAAATCCATGTTGAGACGCAACAGCTCATACATCTCCGGATGCTTCTGAGCCGCGGCCAGAGCAGGATTGTAGGGGGTATCCTGCTGGTTCTGCGGCTGGATGTGCTGTCCGCCCTCGTAGAGGACGAGCCGCACGCCGGCCTTTTTCGCGATCGCTGCATTCGTTGCGACGTACTTGGCTACATTCTGGATCTCGCTTCGCATTTCGGCGATCACCTGATCCGCCGTGAGGGTCGCGCCGGCAGCGGCCCACTTTTTGTAGTGCGGATCGCCGGGACCGAAGTAGCCCGCTGGCGATAGCGCATCGCATCCGCCGTTGCGCATCACCCAGCGCAATGTCCGTTCCACCGTATCGGTCCAACTGGATTGCACGGCACACACCCGCACGAGCCGCTTGCGATCTTCGCCCCTGAAGACGTCTTCCCAGATGGCAAAGCAGCGCCGGAACAGTGCGCCGATACGCTCCGGGTGATCGGAGCCCTCTCCGGCACCCTGGGCGACGATACCATTCACGAACGTGTCGGGCTTTCTCCCCGCACGCCACGGTGGCCTCCCGCCCCCACTGACGACGAGGTCGCTGGCGAGCTCGCTCCGCAGCATCCACTGCGATTGCATGAAGCCCCAGTTCCACATTTCATTGCTGAACTCGACATAGACTTTGAGCCGCGGATCGAGCTGTTGCTTGACCAGCCGTGCCTGTTCTCGGATGTAGTCCTCGTCGGCGAGGTGGGGAACGCAGATCCAGGGATCCGTTCTCATGAGGTTCGAGAGTTGCAGGCACGTTTCGGTAGCGACCCCCATGGCCCATTTGTTTTGCCAGGGCTCGCGCGGCGGACCGAACATGCCGAGGCGATCGCCGTCCGTGCCGATCTGCGTATAGAAGCCGGGCCGTTTGCGTTCCGACCACGATGTCAGCGTGCTGCCATTGGTGTTCTGCCAATCCATGAAACGCAGACAATGCCAGGGTCGACAGAACTCGAGAAACTCGGTCGAAAACGGATTGTTCGTCAGGTCGAGCTTCTCCTGCTCGATGGGAACGATGCGGATGTTCCTGACGTGGTTACCGCGCACGCTCGTTCGGATGCCGACTTCCTCGATGGCGTCGCCGCCGCCATGCCGCATCGTGATCTCGACACGACCGGGACGGGCATTGACGAGCCGGCTGCCACCTCCGAAGCTGAGACTCCCCTCGCCATCATAAAGAACGACGTAGCGACCGGGCTTCGCATTGTTCGGCACGATGGTGAAGACGACTTGCGGGCTTCTTGCCCCAGGTGGTGTTGCAGGCAGCTCGAGCGGATAGCCGTTCTCGTCGAGCGCAAGGCCGGCCATATGGTTAGTGGTCCACGGCCCCTGGTTGGACGCGTTGCGGGTCATCCAGACGCGTGCGCCCCACATCAGATTGACGAAGGGAAAACCCGGCTGCCAGTCGGCGATGGCGGACAGGTTCATTCCGATCGGCAGCTTGAGATGAGCCGCCTGCGAGAAGGATTGCCGCTCGCTCGTCGTCAGGAATGCAGCGCCCATCGCGCCACCTGCAAGCTGAAGGCTCCGGCGTCGAGAAATGGGTTTGTGATGCATTCTTGATCTGCCCCGAAATTTACAAATTACTGTCTTAGTTTACCAAATTGACATGGCCCCTGCAGGCTCTACCGGAAATATGTAGTAGATCGTGGGGCGCTAGCAATAGAAATCGGGTCTGATGCTTGAAGACCGTAGACGCGACCGGCGACGGTCGCTCGGGTCTGCCTACCTGTCATTAACCGCAAGTATATTGAGTAATCCGATGCCTCTGAGCCCGGCCAGGTTGCCGTTCGTCCGTGGTATGATCGTCAACTATCGAACGGCGGATCTTACGATCGACTGCCTCTCGTCGCTCGCTGAATTGAGGCGCTCGTGGCCGGCGCTGGAAGCCGTGGTGGTCGACAACGCCTCGCCCGACGATTCGTGCAGGCTGCTTTCGAGCGCGATCGAGCAGAACGGCTGGGAGAGCTGGGTGCGGTTCGTGCCGCTTTCGACCAATGGCGGTTTCGCTCACGGCAACAACGTCGCGATCAGCGAAGAGACCGGCTCGAAACCGGAATTCTACTGGCTGCTCAATCCCGACACGGTGGTGCGCCCGGGCGCACTTGCGCCGCTCGTCGACGCGATAACCCGGAATTCGTCGATCGGCATCGTCGGAAGCCGTCTCGAATGGCCCGACGGCACTCAGCAGCATTCGACGTTCCGATTTCCGACCGCGGTACGCGAGCTGTTCAGCAGCTTGCCGCTCGGCAAGTTGTCGTCCCGGTTCAGCGAATGGATGATACCCGTCCCGCCCGAGCCTGTATCTGGCCCCAGGGACTGGGTCTCCGGCGCAAGCATGCTGATGCGGCCCGAAGTGCTGCGTGACGTGGGTCCCATGGATGCGGAGTACTTCCTCTATTACGAGGAGACGGACTTCTGCCTGAACGCTTTTCGCAAAGGCTGGCGAAGTTGGTTCGAGGCTGACAGTCGGGTCGTGCACCTCGTCGGACGCAGTACCGGTGTGACCGGGAGAGATCATCGCCTGCCTCGACGTCCGGCATACTGGTTCCGATCTCGCAGCCGCTACTTCATCAAGAACCACGGGCGGCTGTCGGCAGTGCTCGCCGACCTTGCCCTGGCGGCCGGAACTATTCTGACCAGGCTCGGCGACAGGGTGCGAAGGCGCTCTTCTTCAGTTCCGCAGCATTTTCTGGCCGATCTGCTGAGCCACGGCACGATCGGCTCCGGGCTCTGGCGTGCCACTCCCGGTTCCAAATGACGGTCAACGCGTCGAACTCTCTTGCGAAGTCCGAAGTACGACCCGATCAGCGAGCCACAGGTCGAATGAAGAGTGTCGTCATCATCGGATGCGGTTTCGTTGCCGATCTCTACATGAGATCTCTGGCGACATTTCCCGACATTCGCGTCGCTGCCGCATACGACCGTTCGAACGATCGCCTCGCTGCATTCTGCCGGCACTGGGAGATAGCTTCCTGCGCGACGCTCGCCGACGCGATAGCTGCAGCGCCGGACAAGAGCACGCTGTTCCTCAACCTCACCAATCCCACGTCCCACTATGAGGTGAGCCGCGCGATCCTCGAGGCCGGCTACCACGTCTATTCCGAAAAGCCGCTCGCCCTGGACATGCGGCATGCTGAGGAGCTTCATCGTCTCGCTCGCGAGCGCGGCCTCCTCATTGCCAGCGCGCCGTGCAGCGTTCTGGGCGAGGCCGCCCAGACGCTCGGGCACGCGCTTCGACATGGCGTCGCCGGCAAGCCTCGCCTCGTATATGCCGAACTCGACGACGATTTCGTATCCCAGGCGCCATACAGGAGCTGGATCAGCGAGAGCGGCGCCCCATGGCCCTACGCCGATGAGTTCCGCACCGGCTGCACGCTCGAGCATGCTGGTTACTATCTGACCTGGCTGATCGCCTTCTTCGGCTCGGTTCGGACGGTAACGGCGGCATCGGCGGAAGTCGTCCCGGACAAACTGGGAGAAGGCGCATCGGCGCCCGACTTCGCGGTCGCCGTATTGTATTTCGAGTCCGGTATGGTCGCGCGTCTCACATGCTCCATCGTAGCGCCCCACGACCACGGCTTGCGCATCTTCTGCGACGCGGGCGTGCTGGGCTGTGACGCGGCCTGGAGCAACACCGCCAGAATTACATTCCGCCGCCGCTTCAATGTGCGCCGCCGGCAGGTCAACCACCCCTTTCCCCGCCGATTGAAGCTGCGGCGGGAAACCCACCCCAAGGTCGGCCGCACCGGAGCTGCCTCGATGAACTTTGCACTGGGACCGGCGGAATTGCTCGATGCGATCACGACCGGCCGCCCGCCGCGGCTGTCGGCCGACTTCGCCCTGCATCTGAACGAGGTGACGCTTGCGATCCAGAATGCAGGGTCTGCGACGGGGGCACAGACGATGAACACTCGTTGCCTGCCGATGGAGCCGATGCCATGGGCACAGTGAACGGATCGCCGTTGATCGCTGTGACCGGCGCAGCGGGCTTCCTGGGACGTGCTGTCGTCGCCGAGGCTCGCCGTCGCGGCCACTGCGTTCGCGCTCTCGTTCGGAGCGCGCACGCGATACCCGATGCGTGGCGAAGTGATACCCATATCGATGTCGTGGCACTCGACCTCGCGGAACAGGGCAGCGCTGCAGAACTCGCGGCCGGCCTCGCTGGTGTTTCCGCCGTCATCCATGCAGCGGCGCGCCTCGATGGCACGGACGACGAGCACGCTCGCGACACGGTGGCCGCATTCCAGGCCGTCCTGGCGGCATGCGTCGCTGTCCGCACCGAACCGCGCCCCCGCTTGATTCTGATCGGGTCATTGGCGGTCTATGAAGCGTCCTCGCTCGCCGACGGCGCCGTTCTCGACGAAACGTGTCCGCTCGAGCGTCGGCCGGATCTGCGCGACGCCTACTGTCGCGCGAAGCTTCGACAGGAGCGGCTTGCGACCGACGCTGCCCGGAGGGACGGGCTGGCGGTCCGCATCCTGCGCGTCGGTGCACTCTATGGACCGGGCCGGCTCTGGAACGCGCACCTCGGCGTGGTCGTCGGTCCCGCGCTGCTGCTCGTCGGTCGGGACGGCGAACTCCCCACGTGCCATGTCGACTACGCTGCGGCCGCGGCCGTTCGCGCTGCAGAGGCCCCACTCGGACCCGACGATCAGGCGGAGCCAGGCCCGATCGCTGGCGCCCTGCCCGGCCACATCGAGTTCATCGATGTCGTCGATCCCGTTCGCCCGAGCCGCCGCGAGTACCTCGACGCACTGGCGCGCACGGGGTGGAACAAGCGCGTCGTGCCGATCGGACGCAAATGGCTCGCAGGATTGGCGGCGGTCCTCTGCCGAGTGGGGTTGGGTAGCAAGGTGCCGGGGCTGCTGCGCACTCGCGTGCTGGCGGCGCGCATGAAGCCGCTGCGGTACTCGAATGCACGTCTGCTCGAGCGCCTGGGCACGTTGCCGTCGGAGCCATTCGCAACCGCATTCGCACGCGCAGCCGGCGCGCCGCACCGCAGCGGCGGTTCCGACGGCGGGTCGTCGTCGTCGCTGACGGGGCCGATCGCCTATCTCACCGGCGAGTACCCGCGCGCTACCGATACGTTCATTCAGCGCGAGGTCGCTGCGTTGAGGCGGCTCGGCGTCGAAGTTCAGACCTGCTCGATCCGACGTACACCGGCTGCACATCACGTCGGCCCCGAGCAGCGTTCCGAAGCCGCCCGCACCTTCAATGTCCTGCCCGCCGCCGCCAATGTCGTAAGCAGCATTCCCATCCATCTCGCAACGCTCCTCACTCGGCCGATGCGGTATCTGGGAGCGCTGCGGCTCGCCGTCTCGACCAATGCGCCCGGCATCGGCCCGTTCCTTTACCAACTCGTCTATTTCTACGAGGCCGTTGTGCTCGCCGATGCACTGCGCCGACGTGGCGCGGTCCATCTGCACAATCACATCGCGATGTCGAGTTCGACCGTCGCCATGCTGGCGAGCGCGGTCGGCGGCATTCCGTTCAGCTTCACGATCCACGGCGCCGACGAATATCACGGCGCCTCGCGCTGGCGGCTGGACGAGAAGATCGCGCGCGCCGCCTTTGTCGTTTGCGTGTGCCATCACGGCCGTAGCGTGTGCATGATCAATTCCGATCGCGCGCACTGGTCGAAGCTGCATATCGTCCATTGCGGTATCGATCCGCGCCTCTACGGAAACGCCGCGGTATCTCGTGAGACCGCCCAGGACGGCGAGCGGTTGTTGTTCGTCGGCCGTATCGCTCCGATCAAGGGCGTCCCGTTGTTGTTCGAGGCATTCAAGTCGGTGCTGGCGAGGCATCCCCGCGCCGTGTTGACCATGATCGGAGACGGCCCGGACAAGGCTGCGATGGAGGAGGAGGCACGCGTCCTCGGCATCGATCGCTCCGTGCAGTTCGTCGGCTACAAGTCCCAGGCCGAGGTGGCCGCTGCCCTGGGCGAGGTCGACGTGCTCGTACTGTCGAGCCTCAACGAGGGCCTGCCGGTGGTCCTGATGGAAGCCCTGGCAGCTCGCGTACCGGTCGTGGCGTCGCGTGTCTCCGGCATTCCCGAACTGGTGCTCGAGAACGAGACGGGCCTTCTCTTCCCGCCCGGATCTACGGACGATCTGGCCTCAGCGATTTGCGATCTCCTTTCGGATCCGTCCAAGCGCCGCCGGATGGGATCGGCTGGCCGGGCTCTGGTCGAGCGCGAGTTCGATGCGGAGCGCGAAGCCGTGTGGCTGAAGGAATTGCTCGAGGCTTACGCATCGGGCCGCAAGGTCGATCGGCTGCGTCCCGCCGGATCGGCGGCCGCCCGCAACGGCATCGCGCCCGGCGGCGTGGTCCGATACTTGCCTGCAGTCGAGCATCAGCCTTTGCGAATTCATACTCGGATTGAAGATCGGCACGGCTCATGAGCCAAATTGACCTGACCGCCGGCACGCATTCGGTGAACAGCATCGGGGTCGTCGCCATCGGCCGAAACGAAGGTGATCGTCTGCGGCGTTGCCTTGCCTCCCTCTCAGGCCGCTTCGACCCCGTCGTCTATGTCGATTCCGGCTCCACCGACGACAGCCTGAAAATCGCCGCCGACGCCGGCGCGACCATCGTCGAATTGGACACCGGCAAGCCGTTCACTGCCGCGCGGGCGCGCAACGCCGGCTACGCCGCCCTGCGGCGTCTGCGTCCCGGTCAGGCCCTGGTCCAGTTCGTCGACGGCGACTGCAGCCTTCTGCCGGAATGGCCTGCCGCCGCCGTCGCCCACCTCGAGGCTCATCCAGGACTGGGGCTGGTCACCGGCTGGCGCTCCGAAATTCACCGCGACGCAACCATCTACAACGCGATCTGCGATGTGGAATGGCATCGGCCGGCCGGCGAGATCGATGCCTGTGGCGGCGACATGCTGGTCCGCAGCAAAGCCTTCGAGGCAATCGGCGGCTTCGACGAGACGCTGATCGCCGGCGAGGATGAAGACTTCTGCGTACGGCTGAGGCGCGCGGGCTGGAACCTCGAGCGACTGCCTCTCGGCATGACGCGCCACGATGCCGCGATGACGCGCTTCTCTCAGTGGTGGCAGCGCGCGATCCGCAGCGGCCACGCCTTCGCGAACGTCGGCGACAAGTACCCGGAGCATTTCCAGCGCGAGCGCCAGCGTGTCTGGCTCTACGGCGCAATTCTTCCGGCAATTGCACTTGCCGGACTGCGGTACGGATGGTCGATACCCGCGGCCGTCGCCTTGCTCTATCTCGTCTCCTACATCAAGACCGCGATGGGTCTTCGGCATCAGGGTCTCAAAGCGCCAGAGGCTGCCGCGCACAGCATCTTCCTGACCCTCAGTAAGTTCCCGAACCTCGCCGGAATGTTGATCTACTACTTCCGCAAGCTGACCCGGCAGACCATGACGTTGATCGAATACAAGTGATGGCACCGCGCGACGGCGTGACGTTCATCGCAAGCATGATCGATCGCCTGCTCGTTTGGCGTCGCAGAATCATGGCTCACCGTATTTTCAAGGCCCTGAGCTGGACGATGTCGGGCCACATGGTTCAGCAGGTGATCCGCCTGACGTCGAATCTGGTCCTGGCGCGTCTGCTGGCACCGGAGATGTTCGGGATCATGGCCGCGATCCTCGCGGTGCAGATGATTCTATCCAATCTGTCCGACATCGGCCTGCGCCAGAGCATCATCCAGAACGCACGCGGCGACGATCCCGATTTCCTGAATACGGCCTGGTCGATGCAATTGCTGCGAGGCGCGGTGATCTCGTCGATCACGGTGCTCATCGCCTTGCTTCTCGGTATCGTCGCCAACGTGGGCTGGCTGCCTGCGAACTCCACGTGGGCCGCGCCAGAGCTTCCATATGCGCTCGCGCTCGCCGGGCTCGCGGCATTGATCGACGGGACGCTGTCGACCAAGATCATCACGGCGCAGCGCCGGTTGAACTTCAAGCGCCTGGTCGCAATCGACCTGATCGCACAGGTCGCGAGCCTGGCGGTGATGCTCGGCCTCGTCCTCGTGTCTCGAACGATCTGGCCGCTGGTGATCGGCGGCCTCGCTCACAGCGCCGTGAAAAGCGCATTGTCGCATTTCTGGCTCGATGGACCGCTCAATCGCGCGACCTGGAACAGGCGGGACGCGGCCGAGATATCGGGCTTCGGCATCTGGATATTGATCTCTTCGGGAGCGACCGTGCTCTCCAACAATATCGACCGGATATTGTTCGGGGTCCTGGTTCCCGCCTCGACGATGGGTCTCTACTCCATCGCGCTGGCGCTTGCCACGATGGTCGAGACGCTCGGTTGGAAAATATTCGGAGAGGTGCTCATGCCGGCCCTGAGTGAGGCGGCGCGCGTGGGCAAGGCCGAGTTCCAGAAGAAACTCTTCATGATGAGACTTCCGCTCGACGTGCTGTTCCTGCTCGGCTCTGGCGCACTTTTTGCGTTGGCACCCAGCATCATTCGCCTGCTCTACGATCAGCGTTACCAGGACGCCGGACATATCCTGCAGGTGTTGTCCGTATCGTTGTTGTTCACGCGCTATGGGGCGGCCAACATCGCCTATATCGCACTCGGCAAGCCGGAGCTTCACGCATGCGTCATGTATGTGAAATTGGCCTCTGCGGCACTCCTCATCCTGCTCGGAAATCATCTCTTCGGATTCGAGGGCGCGCTGTGGGGCGTGGCGATCCACGGGCTCTTCACGCTACCGTTCATCTTTTACTTCAATTGGCGCAACGACATTCTGCTTTGGCGGCTAGAGTTGATGGTGCTGCCCGCCTGGCCGCTGGGCTATGCCATCGGCTTGTCGATGGATCGTCTCGTCTGAGAGCGGAACTGCTTCAGCTCGGCTCGCGCGAAGACCGGTATCGATAAGGTTCATTGGCCGGTGGCCGGTGAGCGACGGGTCGGCCGAGTTGAAATCGTGTGGAACTGGTAATCGAGAATCGTTGGTGATCACATGGCGTCCAATATCTTCTCATCGGTCCTGATGGGCGACGAGACGCTTCTCGCCCAATGCGGAGACCATCTGCTCGAACGCGGACACGGAATCGCGGCAGTGGTCACGCAGAGCGACCGGATTCGCCGGTGGGCGGAGACGGCGGGATTGAAGACCGTTGCGCCCGGAGAGAAATTGGCGGAAGCACTTTGCGGAATAGAGTTCGATTGGTTCTTCAGCATCGGCAATCTGCGGATCGTTCCCAATGTCGTCTGGCAGCGTGCCCGCTGCGGCGCGATCAATTTCCACGATGGCCCTTTGCCGCGCTACGCCGGCCTGAACGCTCCCGTCTGGGCCATTCTCGGCGGTGAGAGCACCCACGGAATTTCCTGGCACTTCATGACCGAGAAAGTCGATGAAGGCGACATCCTGGTTTCAGAGACCATCGAGATCTCGAACGACGACACCGCGCTGTCGCTCAACACCAAATGCCTCGAGGCCGGAATCACCGGATTCCAAGGCCTCGTCGAGCAGATCGAGACCAACGCCATTGCGAGCCGTTCCCAGGACCTCGCCAATCGCACATACTATCACCGCCTGGCGCGCCCGCCGTCTGCAGCAACGCTCGACTTGAGCGCGCCCACCGCGGACTGCTGCCGACTGCTTCGCGCGCTCGACTTCGGCGCCGGCTACGCCAATCCGCTGGCCAATCCCAAGATCCTCACGGTGTCCGGCGCGTTCAATGTCGTCGGCTGGGAGACCGAGGAGGCTACCTCCGGCAAGCCTGCGGGAACCGTCGTCGCAGTTTCTCCGGATGGCGCCCGCATCGCCACGGCCGACGGCGTAGTCGTCGTGAAATCGCTCACCGATGCTGCGGGCGAGCCGGTGCGGCCGGCCGACGTTCTGGTCGCCGGCACGATATTGCCTCGCCTCGACGAGGCCGCGGATGCTCGGTTGACGGCGCTGGTCGAGAAGCTGGTCCCGTCCGAGGCATGGTTCACGCGCCGGTTGCGATCACTGGCCGCGATCGAGATCGAAGGCTCGCGGCCGGCGGAAGCGGGCCTCCGCCCCGACTATTCAGCGATCGAGGTGGCTGTTCCCTCTTCCTTGCAGGATCGGGATCTGGTGGCCGGCATCGTCGCCTATTTCGCGCGGACGACATCGGCTGAGAGCCTCGACATCGCACTTGTCACGCCTGCGCTCGAAAAGCTCGTCGAGCAGCATCCGGGCTATGTCGCGCCGACGGTGCCATTCGATGTTGCGCTGGCCTCCGGGCAGGATGTCGCCTCACTTAAGAATACGGTCTCGGCCGAGATCGACGAGTTGGACCGCCGCGGCGCATATCTCGCCGATGTCGTCACCCGGCATCTGGGTGGGCTGCCCGTGCGGCCGACCCTCGCCGTGCGGATCGCCGGCAACGATCCCGATCGGCCGGTCGCTGGATCTGTCCTGACCTTTGCGATCGTGTCGGGCACGTCGAGCCTTCGGCTGGTCCACGACCTGTCGCGCTTTTCTGCCCAGGAAGCGCGTGCCCTCGCTGATCGTCTCGGCATCCTCCTCGAGCACTTCGCGACGTCGTCGGGCCTCGTTGCCGACCTTCGGCTGATGACGCCCCAGGACGAGCACACGATCGTCTACGGCCGCAATGCGACGACGCGGGACTACGATCGCGGTGCGATGGTGCACACCCTCGTATCGCGGCAGGCAGAGCGGACGCCGCAGGCCATTGCGCTCGTCTGCGGTGAGGAAAGCCTGACCTACGCCGAACTCGATCGCCGGACCGATGCCGTTGCCGCTGCACTCGTCGAGGCGGGGATCGGCCCCGACGCCCTGGTGGGTCTCTACGTCGAGAGATCGAAAGAGCTGGTCGTCGGCGCACTCGGAATCATGAAGGCAGGGGGCGCCTACGTTCCCCTCGATCCAGCGTACCCTGCCGATCGCATCCGCTTGATGATCGAGGACAGCAAGGCGACCATCCTCTTGACGTCGGCCGAGCTGGAGACGGCTGTGCCGGCGGAAGGTCTGCGGATACTCACGGTCGAGGCCGCCATGGCCGTCGAAGCATCCGCGCCTGCCGTCGCGGTCGAGCCGCACCATCTGGCATACGTGATCTATACATCCGGCTCGACCGGCCGGCCCAAGGGGGTGATGGTCGAGCATCGCAACGCCGTCAATTTCTTCGCCGGCATGGATGACCGCATCGAGGTACCTGTCGACCGGCAACCGGTCTGGCTCGCGGTCACCAGCCTGTCGTTCGACATCTCTGTCCTTGAGCTGTTCTGGACGCTTTCCCGCGGGTTCAAAGTCGTGGTCCACAAAGACCACAGCAGAGGCGGCAACCGCCCCAGACGCCGCCTGCCGTCGAATGGCAAAGGCATGGACTTCGGTTTGTTCTTCTGGGGCAACGACGACGGCGCAGGCCCGCGCAAGTATCAGTTGCTGCTCGAAGGTGCCCGGTTCGCGGACACCAGGGGCTTCCGCGCGGTCTGGACACCTGAACGCCACTTCCACGCGTTCGGCGGTCCATTTCCCAACCCGGCGGTGACGGGCGCCGCGGTCGCGGCCATCACGCGCAACCTCGATATTCGCGCAGGCAGCTGCGTCCTCCCGCTCCACCACACAGCGCGAGTGGCCGAGGAGTGGGCCGTGATCGACAACATCAGCAACGGTCGCACGGGAGTGGCGGTGGCCGCGGGCTGGATGCCGGAAGACTTCCTTCTGCGCCCCGAAAACGCACCGCCGAACAACAAGTCGGCGATGTTCCGGGAGCTCGACGTATTGCGCCGGCTCTGGCGCGGAGAGCGCGTGGCGTTTCAGGGAGCCGACGGTCGGGCGATCGACGTGCTGACCCAGCCTCGGCCCGTTCAGAAGGAGTTGCCGATCTGGGTCACGGTGGCGGGCAATCCAGAGACCTACCGCGAGGCCGCCCGTGTCGGCGCGAACATCCTCACGCACTTGCTCGGCCAATCGATCGAAGAGGTCGCGGAGAAGGTCAGGATCTACCGTGATGAGCTTCGCGCTACGGGCCGCGATCCCGCCAAGTACACCGTGACGCTGATGCTGCACACGCTGGTCGGAGACGACCGCGACACGGTCCGAGATCAGGCCCGCGGTCCGATGAAAGCGTACCTGAAGAGCGCGGCCGCGCTGATCAAGCAGTACGCGTGGGCGTTCCCGGCGTTCAAGAAGCCGCAGGGCGTTACGGCGCCGAGCGAAGTTGATCTCCAGACGCTGAGCGAGGATGAGCTCGACGCCATCATCGAGTTCGCCTTCCTGCGCTACTTCGACGACAGTGGCCTGTTCGGCACCGTGGACGAAGCGCTTGCGCGCGTCGCCCAGGTGCAGGCGATCGGTGTCGACGAGATCGCATGCCTGATCGACTTCGGCATCGCGAGCGACATCGCGCTGGCCGGTCTGGAGCCACTTGCCGAGGTGGTCGCGGCGGCAAATCCGGCCGGGGCCGATCCCGGCGTCGAAATCGACACGAGCCTCGCCGGCCAGATCCGAGGCCACGGCGTCACGCACCTGCAGTGCACGCCGTCGATGGCCGCGATGATCCTCCTGAATGACGACGATCGCGCCGCGCTGGCCGAGGTCCGCCATCTGTTCCTGGGCGGAGAGGCGCTGCAGAGCGCGCTGTTGCGCGATTTGCGCGCGGCGACGAAGGCGTCGATCGAGAACATGTACGGGCCGACCGAGACCACCATCTGGTCGTCGACGGGACCGGCAGAACTGGTCGACGGCAGCGTCCCGCTCGGTACGGCGATCGCCAACACCCAGCTCTACATCCTCGACAGCAGGTTGCGTCCCCAGCCTCCCGGTCTGCCCGGCGAGCTATTCATCGGCGGAGACGGTGTAACGCGGGGCTACTTCGATCGGGAGGATCTGACCCGAGAGCGCTTCGTCGATAATCCTTTCGTTGCCGGAGCGCGCATGTACCGCACCGGCGATCTCGTGAAGCATTCACCGAGCGGAAGCATCCAGTTCCTCGGGCGCACCGACCATCAAGTCAAGGTTCGCGGCTATCGCATCGAGCTGGGCGAGATCGAGACCCGCATCGGTGAACATCCAGCTATCGCAGAGGCGGTCGTGGTGGCCCGTCAGGATACGGCCAACGATGCCCGTATCGTCGCCTACGTCCGCTTCAAGGGTGAGCGGATCGGGGACGACGAATTGCGCAAGCATGTACGTGGAACACTGCCCGACTACATGGTGCCCGCTCACTTTGTAACCATGCAGACGTTCCCGCTCACGCCGAACGCGAAGGTCGATCGCAAGGCGCTTCCCAAGCCCGAGGAAGCCGTCCAGCAGATGGCAACCACGGTCGAGTTCGTCGCGCCGGTCAACGAGGTTCAACAGCGCATCGCCGAGGCCTTCCGCCGTGCGCTCAACATCGAGCGCGTCGGCACGCTCGACAATTTCTTCTCGCTGGGTGGGCATTCCCTGCTCGCTGTCCAGGTTCATCGCGAGCTGAAGAAGACGGTATCGCCGAGCCTCACGATCACCGACATTTATCGCTTCCCCACGATTTCAGGGCTTTCCTCGCACATTCTCGATCGCGGTCAGTCGAGCAATCAACTCGGCCGCATCGCAGATCGGGCTCAGAGCCGGCGGCAGGCGATGGCGGCGCGCCGAACGCGGTAGCGGCGAGACGGCTGAGCGGAGGCGCAGAAAGCGCAGGCAACAGCCCTTGGCGACCTGCGGCGCCTTCACTTCGCTTCGGGATGACATGCTGGCGATTTGCAGGCTGTCGCATCGGCGCCGC
This sequence comes from uncultured Devosia sp., assembly GCA_964574325.1. Classification (GTDB taxonomy): domain Bacteria; phylum Pseudomonadota; class Alphaproteobacteria; order Rhizobiales; family Hyphomicrobiaceae; genus CAMDPA01. Next base: position 29,158 of record CAZNMY010000042.1, read on the forward strand.
CGTCGCGTCCCACGCGCGGTCGGCGGAATCACGAAGGCATCGGGTGCTGCGGCGCCAGGGCGGAAGCGCCGAAGTCTTTTTGCCGATGAGATGCACAGGGCAACACGGGTTTTGAGAGGGGAGCAGAAAAATTCAATCGAATTAGGAAGCTGGAGTTCTCAGGCGACACTTTGTATTAACTAAATACAGCCTATGGTTGCTGAAATGAATTAAAGCAACCATAGGTGACATATGTCGCAAGCGCTCCCCGGGCCGGGCAACCACATCAACAACCATCTTGCGGTGCTCACCAGGCGTCTGCTCGGGACGATCGCGAACGTCGAGACGGCTGCCAGAATTGCCGCGGGTGGCTTCGTCGTCCGGCGCTCGACCTGGATGAAGCTGAAAACCCAGGCCAACCGGCCCCGCCGCGCGCTGGGGCATGTCGCCCGCCGGATCGTCTATAGGTCCAAACGTAAGCTCCGGCGTATGCACGAAGCACTGGGCCGCCGCCTCGTCGCAGCCAATTCCTACCCAGCTACTCGCCCGCCGACGCACGATCGGCCTTCGATCGGCATGCAACTTCTGGCGCTCGAGCCGCGCATCGTGTTCGACGCGGCAGCCGTTGCGACCGCAGACCAGATGATCGACGATGCGTCTCGGCAGCAGGGCGAGGCCGGGGCGCCGGACGCTCGAGCATCAGAATTCGCACAACCCGAAACCACAGCGTTCCCGGACGCCGCCGAGGGCGCAGATCCGCTTGCCCAGCAGCGTCACGAGATTGCGTTCGTGGACGGTTCGCTCTCCAATGTGGCCGGCCTGATCGCAGGCATCGATCCGTCCGTCGAGATCGTGATGCTCGACGCGTCGCGTGATGGCGTCGAGCAGATCGCCGCCGCGCTGCAGGGCCGCCAGGGCCTCGACGCGATCCACATTCTCTCGCATGGCAGCGAAGGCCGCCTCAATCTGGGTAACGCCGTCCTCGACGCCGCGTCCATGCAGGGCGAGCACCTCGATGAGCTGACCGCCATCGGCAGCGCTCTGTCGGCCGGCGGCGACATCCTGATCTACGGCTGCGACTTCACCGGCGGCGAGGCGGGCCTCCAGGCGGCCGTGATCCTCGGTGGCATCACCGGCGCTGATGTGGCGGCCTCGACCGACGACACCGGCTCGGCGACCCTCGGCGGCGACTGGCACCTGGAAAGTTCCGTAGGTTCGGTCGAGACTGCCGGCATCTTCGCTCCGGACTATGACGGACTTCTCGCGCCGCTGACGATTACGCCGGCGGGGACGGGCGGCGTGACGGCAACCACCATCGCCCAGCAGTTGATGGGCTCGAACGTCGTCATCCACAGCGCAACGCTCTTCGGACAGGTCAATCAAGCCGGCATCTTCTCCGGCGCGACCGGCTACACGCCGAGCTGGCTCGCTTTCGATTCGGGCGTGATCTTCTCGTCCGGAAGCGCTGCCGGCCTGCCGACCAGCAATACAGCGGACGACTACTCTGCCGGCATCACCTCGAGCACCGGCGGCCTCGCCGCCTTCGGAACGATCGGCGGCAACGCCTCCCACAATGCGTCGTATATCGACATCTCGTTCACACCGGACAACGACCGCATCGCGATCCAGTTCGTCTTCGGTTCGGACGAATACAACGAGTACGTTTATGGCGCGTTCTCCGACGCCATCGCGATCTGGGTCAATGGAACCAACATCGCTGTGACGCCGTCCGGCGCTGCCATCAGCATCGATACGATCAATGGCGCGGGAAATTTCGCACCGCAGTTCGGCAATCAGGCGAACGACCCCAATCCGACGAACGCGGTCTTCGATTCGGCGGCACCGTCACTGTTCGTCAACAACGATCTGCAGAACGGCGGCGGCGCGGTTCCCATCGAGATGGACGGTTTCACCCGAACCCTCGGCGCCACGATCACCGTCAACCCCGGCGTGGTGAACACGATCCGCCTCGGCGTTTCGGATATCGGCGACGGCTGGCTGGACTCCTGGCTGCTCGTCAAGGCCGACAGCGTCCAGGCCAATCTCATCGCTCAGAACGACATCGTCGGCACAACCCTCAACACCCCCGTCACATTCGACGTCCTCGCCAACGACATCGACTTCGACGGTGATGCCAAGAATGTCATCAACATCGCCGATCAGCCGATCTCGACCGGCCAGACACTCACCCTGGCGAGCGGCGCGCAGGTCACGCTCAACAGCGACAAAACGCTGACCGTCACGCCGGCGCCGAATTCCACGAATCAGGAGCTTTTCACCTACACGATCTCCGACGGCAACGGGAACACCGCTACCGCCTACGCCACCGTCAACATCGTCTCGGGCACGCCGCCGACCCTCGATCTCGACGCGTCCGCGGCGGGTACGGGCTACGCGGCGACCTACACCGTCGGCGCTGGTGGCATCGCGGTCGCCGACGTCGACGCAATCGTCAGCGACAGCAACAACATCGCACGCGCGACGATCAGCCTCGGCGGCTCGTTTGCCGGCGATCAGCTGACCGTCGGCACGCTGCCGGCCGGCGTCACCGTCGATCCGTCCTCGACGGCGACCAGTGTCGTCCTCGTGGGCAACGTCTCGCCCGCTACCATGGCGACCGCCATCAAGGCTGTGACCTTCTCGAACGCGAGCGGCGCGCCCGACACGAGCGATCGCCAGATATCTGTGCAGGTCACGGACGCGACCGGCCTGTCCTCGGCCATAGCGCAGACGACCATCGAGATGGTGCTTCCGAATGCCGCGCCGGTCATCGATCTCGACGGCCCCTTGCCGGTGTCCGACGGCACGCTCCCCGTTTCGCCACCCGACAACGCGTGGCAGGTCGCGCTCTACGGTGGCCATTTCGGCGTTGCCGGCAGCGGCGACGCGACGCCGCTTTCCGAGACCGGAGCCGTCGGTGCGCCGATGCTGCATGGCGTGGGCTATTCCGCTGCTGGCTCGGTTACATTCGATGACACGAACATCACCAACATCGAGAACCCGCGCGACAGCCTGATCGCGTCCGGCTTCTCGTATGTGGCCAATTCCGCGAACGGGGACTACGTCCCCAATGGCACCGGCATCTGGACCATGGCGATGAGCCGCACGCTGACCGAGGCTGCGACGATAACCGTTGGCGAGCCGGGCGGGTACTTCGACGACCACGCAGAACTCTTCGTCAATGGCGTCAGGGTGGACGCGATCATCGGCTGGTATCCGAACCTGCCTGCCGGCGAGGTCATCTCCTACAACGCTTCGGCCGGCGACGTCGTCGAGGTTCGCCTCACGAACAAGGGCAATCTCGGCGGCTTCTCGGTCTCGCTCGTAACCGCCGAGCAGCCGAACGATCTCCACCACGAGGTGACCTACACGGAAGGAGATGGGCCCATTCCCGTCACCCTCGACACCAAGGCCGACGCCGCCGACGTGGAGAACGGCATCACGAGCCTGGCCATCGCCGCGGGCGGATTGACGGACGGCAGCGCCGAGGTCGTGCGAGTAGACGGCGCGAGCTTCCCGCTCGGTCTGCCCTCGACACAGAACGTGACCGTGGGTGGCACCACGTTCAGCATCGGCTATTCGCCGGCCGGCGGATTTTCCGTGACGAATGCCGCCGGTGCAGGCGTGCCGATGGCGCAGTCCGATCTGGACAGCCTGATTCGCTCGATCACCTATGAGAACACCTCGCAGGATCCCACCGCTGGCGACCGCACGCTGACCTTCGTCGCCACCGATTCTGGAGGTCTCTCCTCGGCGCCTGCCGTCTCGACCATTCACGTCGTTCCGGTCAACGACGCGCCGGCCGGTGTCAGCGATACGATACCGGTTACCGAGGACATGTCCGTTACGCAGAACGTGCTGGGCAACGACACCGACCCCGAGATCGATCCTCTCATCATCTCCACCGCCGCGATCGACACCGATGGCGACGGAACTCCCGACACCCTTACGCTCGGCACGCCGACCAGTATCACCGACATCGCTGGCAACCCGATCGGCACCATTACGGTGGCCGCGAACGGTGACGTGACCTTCGCACCCGCACTCGACTACACAGGGGCGGTGCCCCCTCTGACCTACACGCCGAACGACGGCACGATCGACGGTACGCCTGCGACAGTCACCTTCGGCCCGATCACGGCAGTGGCCGATCAGGTGGCGGCGATCACGCCTCCCGATCAGACCACGGCGGAGGACACGGCCCTCGTCTTCTCGGCTGCCAATGGCAATGCCATCACACTGGTCGATCCTGACGGCGTCGCTGGCGGCAATGTCATCGTCCGTCTCGGCGTGCCCGCCTCTACGGGAACACTGCAGCTCGGGGGAAGCGCCGGCCTTCTGTCCGTCAGCGGCAATGGCACGAATGAGATCATCGCGACCGGCTCGGTCTCCGCGATCAACGCGGCATTGAACGGATTGACGTTCATGCCCGTCGCCGACTGGAACGGCGCAGTGCCTTCCGACCTAGCGATCACGATGACACGACCGACCGACCTCGGCTTCCTGAATGCCGGGTTCGAGCAGCCGGCCTTCACCGGGCCGCCGACCGCCAACTACCCGCTCGAGGGGACTGTCCCTGGCTGGGAGACATCGGCCTCCGACGACAGGTTCGAGATCTGGCAGAGCGGCTTCCTCGGCGTGCCGGCCTTCGAGGGTAACCAGTTTGCCGAGCTCAACGCCTTCCAGGTCTCGACGCTGTCGCAGACCTTCACGCCGAGCAGTGCGGGCGGCGACCTCACCCTCACCTTCGCACATCGCGGCCGCTCCGGCGTCGACACGATGAACGTCACGGCCATCGATCTCGGCTCGGACGGTTTGCTGGGCGGCGGCGACGACACGGTTCTGTTCAGCCAGAGCTACGCCGACGACCAAACCGCCTGGCGCCAGTATCAGGCCGATCTGGGCACTGCCTCCGGAAACCCGATCCTCTTGCAGTTCAACAGCCTCAGCGCTGCAGGAGGCGCCACTGTCGGCAACTTCCTCGATGCAATCAGCATATACGACTCCTCGCTGAGCACGACGGCCAGCGTCGGGATCACTGTCTCACCCGTCGCCGACGTGATCGACGACACAGTCACCACGAACGAGGACACGGCCGTCACTTTCAACGTGCTGACCGGCACGAACGGCGCGGAGGCCGACAACTTCGAGAACGCCGGTCGCACCGTGACCTCCATCACTCAGCCCGCAAATGGCAGCGTGACGTTTGCCGCGAACGGCACGATGACCTACACGCCCGATGGCGATTTCAACGGCGACGACACCTTAACCTATACCGTCACGAGCCCGGCCGGCATCACCGAGACGGCGACCGTCACCGTCACGGTCGTTCCGGTCAACGACGCGCCGGCCGGTGTGAGCGATACGATACCGGTTACCGAGGACATGTCCGTTACGCAGAACGTGCTGGGCAACGACACCGACCCCGAGATCGATCCACTCACCATCTCCACCGCCGCGATCGACACCGATGGCGACGGCAGTCCGGATCCGCTGGCATTGGGCATCGCAACGCCGCTCGTCGACATCGGTGGCAACCCGGTCGGCACCATCACCGTTGCCGCGAATGGCGATGTCACATTCGTCCCCGCGCTGAACTACACCGGTCCGGTCCCGAGCCTCACCTACACGCCGAACGACGGCACGGTGGACGGCATCCCGGCGACGGTTTCCTTCGGTCCCATTACGCCAGTGGCCGAAGCGCCGGCAGGAGCCGATACTGTCATCACCATCGACGAGGACACGACTTACGTCGTCACCATTGCCGACTTCGGATTCTCCGATCCCGATGGTGACGCATTCGATCACGTGGAAATCACGGCACTGCCGGCCGCGGGAGCATTGTTGCTCTCCGGCAATCCTGTGAGTGTTGGCGACGAAATTACAGCCGCCGATATTGCAAGCGGCTTCCTGACATTCGTGCCTGCCCCCAACGCAAACGGCGCGCACTACGCCGACTTCCAATTCGTGGTCTGCGACGACAGCGCAGCGTCGCTGTTCACCGAGACCTTCGGCGCCGGGACGGGGCGTGCGTCCTTCGCGTCTGCCGGTCTTGCGGGCTCGACGAGCTATGTCTATGACCCCACAGGTACCATTCAGGATGGCGATTACGCGTTGGTCAGCGAGATCGATCCGTCGCTTGGAAACTGGTGGAACACCACGAATTTCTCGGCTTACGACTACTCCCAGACAGACCACACGGGCGACCCCAACGGGCGCTTCATGATCGTCAACGCTTCGTTCGGAGCGGGCGAGTTCTATCGGCAGGGCGTGACCATCACGCAGGGCGGCGACTATCAGGTGTCCGTAGCCTTGGCCAATGGCAACTCGTTCACCGTCAAGCCCAATGTGACGATCTCCATCGTCGACGCGAGCAATGCTGTCGTAGCGACCATGGATACCGGCAACCTTGCCGACTACACGGCTGCGAACAACTGGCAAACCTACTCGCTCACCGCGGGTCTTGCCCCGGGCAACTATACCTTCGTGTTGGTCAACAACGCGCCCGGTGGCTTCGGCAACGACCTCTACGTCGACGATATCGTCTTCGCGTCTGCGCCGCCGAATTGCGATCCCTCGCCGAACACGATCACGGTCGACGTGACTCCGGTCAATGACACGCCGGTCGCCAACGACGACACTCTCGCGGTGACCGAGAACGGCCCCGCTGCCACCGGCGACGTGACGCCCGGAACGGTTGGCCAGGATAGCGACCTCGACGGCGATACGCTGACGGTGACCGGGGTCAACGGTGCAGCTTTCACACCGGGCGTCGCTGTTGCGCTGGCTTCTGGCGCGCTGTTGACGATGAATGCGGACGGCACCTACGTCTACGATCCCAACGGCGCCTACGAGGCGCTGGGCGTCGGTCAGAGCACTTCCGACAGCTTCACCTATGAGATCAGCGACGGAAACGGCGGCTTCGGCACTGCGACCGTGACGATCAGCATCAGCGGCGTCAACGATGCGCCCGTCACGACGGCGGACACCAATTCCGGCACCGAGCAGCAGACGCTCTCGGGCAACCTGATCACTGGCACTGTCACAGCCGGCAGCGGTGCGGGCGGCGCCGACACCGATGTCGACGGCGGACCGCTCGCCGTCTTGGCACTCGGCATCGGCAGTGTCGGCAGCCCGATCGTTCTCACGCACGGCACGCTGACGGTGCAGGCGAACGGCAGCTACACTTTCGTACCGAACGCCACTGCCAACGCCCTCGACCAGAGCCAGGTCGTGCTCGAGCAGATCACGTACACCGTCACCGATGGCAACGGCGGCACCGCCCAGGCGACGCTGACGTTGTCGCTGACCGGCCAGAACGACGCGCCCTTCCAGGCTCTCGCCATTCCGCAAACCATCACGACCGATGGTGGCAGCGTATCGTTCCCGACGTTCGGCGCCTTCCACGATCCGGACGGCGAGACACTGACGTATGCTCTGTCCCCGTCCGCGCCGGCATGGCTCGCCATCGACACCGCGACGGGTGTCGTCAGCGGCACGCCGCCGGCCGACGCATCAAAGGGTGGGCTGCTGTCGAACGGCTCCTATACCTTCGCCGTCATCGCAACAGATCCGCACGGCGCATCGGCATCGGCCAATGCCACCGTGATTGTGACCAACCTCGCCCCCGTCGCTGTCGATGACACCGCCAGCGTCGGCGAGGACACCGCCGATGTCACCGGCAACGTCCTCACGGATGCTGCAACGGGCGACGCCGACACGGCTCCCGACAGCGACGCGCTGGTCGTCGCCTCTGCCGTGCAGGGCGCCAACGCGCTCGTCATCGGCACACCGTTCGTCACGGCCGGAGGTGGGACTCTCACCTTGAACAGCGACGGCTCCTACACCTTCGAGCCCGGCACCGCCTACAACGGGCTCGATGCCGGCGAGACGGCGACCGAGACCATTACCTACACGGTGTCGGACGGCAACGGCGGCTTCGACACGGCCTCGCTCGTCATCACCGTCGTCGGCGCCAACGATGCGCCTGTGATCGTCGATCCGGCGAACCCTGGTTCGCCCTCCAACCCGATCCCGGCGACCGATCCGCTGAACATCATCCCGGATGTGGCGACGACCGACGGTGCGGCGCTGAGCCCGATCCAGGTCGCCGACTTCGTGGTCGATCCGGACGGCGAGCCGCTGACCTTCGCCATCGATCCCACCACCCCGTCGTGGATCAGCATCGATCCGTTGACCGGCGAGATCACCGGCACCCCGCCGGCCGATGCCTCGCAGGGCACGAACACCGGCAACCCCGGCGAGTACCTGATCACCATCACGGCGACCGATCCCGACGGCGCGGTGGTGACCACGACGGTGACGCTGACCATCGTCAACCTGGCGCCGGTGGCGCAGGATGACACCGCCAGCGTCGGCGAGGACACCGCCGATGTCACCGGCAACGTCCTCACGGATGCTGCAACGGGCGACGCCGACACGGCTCCCGACAGCGACGCGCTGGTCGTCGCCTCTGCCGTGCAGGGCGCCAACGCGCTCGTCATCGGCACACCGTTCGTCACGGCCGGAGGTGGGACTCTCACCTTGAACAGCGACGGCTCCTACACCTTCGAGCCCGGCACCGCCTACAACGGGCTCGATGCCGGCGAGACGGCGACCGAGACCATTACCTACACGGTGTCGGACGGCAACGGCGGCTTCGACACGGCCTCGCTCGTCATCACCGTCGTCGGCGCCAACGATGCGCCGGTATCGACCGCTATCTCTGCGCAGTTGGGCAACGACGCCGAGCCGGTGACGCTCGACGTGTCGGGCAACTTCACCGATCCCGACATCACGGATGTGCTGACGTTCACGGCGACCGGCTTCCCGCCGGGGCTGGCGATCTCGCCTTCCGGCGTGATCTCCGGCACGATCGATCCCAGTGCATCGGTCAACGGCCCCTACACCGTGACCGTGACGGCACAGGACGGCTCCGGCGCCACGACGCTGCAGACGTTCGTCTGGGCGGTGACGAACCCGGCGCCCGTCGCCGTCGACGACATCGTGACCACGGGCGAGAACACGGCGCTGACCGGTGACGTGACGCCCGGCACCGTGGGCCAGGACGCCGATCCCGACGGCGACGTGATGACGGTGACCGAGGTCGCCGGCGTACCCGGCAACGTCGGCGCCGGCGTCGCCGGCTCGAACGGCGGCACCTTCACATTCCAGCCGAACGGCATCTACACCTTCGATCCCGGCACCGCGTTCGACGACCTTGCGGTCGGCGAAAGCCGGGTGAGCACGGTCACCTACACCATCAGCGACGGCGAAGGCGGCACCGCTACCGCCACCGTTTCAGTCACCGTGACCGGCGTCAACGACGCGCCGACAGCGCAAGACATCTCGCTGTCGACGCGTGAAGATCACCCCATTTCAGGCAAGATCTCGCTCACCGACATCGACGGCGACGAGCTGACCGTAGCCGGCCCGGTCTCGGGACCGGCGAATGGGGTCGTGATCGTCAACGAAGACGGGACGTTTACATACCAACCGAGGGGAGGCTTTGCCGGTCAGGACAGCTTCGTCGTTCAGGTCGGCGACGGACATGGTGGGTTCGATCTCGCCACGGTGACGATCAGCGTGCTGGAGGAAAGTTCGATTATTCCGCAGCCCCACGGTCTCGAACCGATCGCTCCGAACGCGTTCCCGGCCGCAATCGCCAGCGATCGCTTCCACGGCATCGTGCTCGACACCGTGGACCGTCTCACAGGCCATCCGGATAGCAGCATCGACCTTTCCGTCTCGGGCATCGTTCTCAACACCGTCAATACGGTCCATCGTCTCGAAGGCCCGACATTGGAACTCGGTGGTGGGCGCCAGGACACCGGACCGATTGCGAAGATCTCGGCATCGGCTGCTCTGGCCGCGCGCGCCGAGGCTGCTTTCCCGATGTCGCATGGCTTCTGGGACGTTCAGGCCCTGAGCGGGTATTCGGTCAGGCTCCTCGCAGGAGATGGCGGCGCCGACGTCAGCGGGAGGATCGTCGTCGATACCTTGATGCGAGACCGCATCATTTTCGTCCAGGTCAGCAACACGCTGGATCAGGCACGGCACGGCCGGGTCGAGAGCTACAAGGTGTTGCAGTCTGACGGCAGACCATTGCCGGACTGGGTGAGCGCGGCCGACAATGGAACATTGCTGGTACAGGCCCCGATCGCAGGCCGCACGCTCGATCTCAGGATCGTTGCGACCCTGGCTGACGGCAGCACGATCGAGCGAGGTATTTTGCTCCACCTACCGACGGGACAGGTGGAGGAGATCGAGACATACAAGTCTCCGGCGCCGATGTTCGACGAGCAGGTGAAGCGTCGTCGCGCGCAGTGAAGGCGCGTGCCCATCAGCCGTCCACCAAAGCCTCCGTTCGGTCCGGCAGGATGTTCTCGGGAGTACCGGCGGAGGACTTGTGCAGCGTAACTCGCGTGAGCCGGGGCTTGTGAAGGCGCGTTGTGGAGCCCCGGCAGCGTTGGTTGAAGGTGTACCAAGAGGTGCAGATCGGCAACATTGGCGGATTACTCAACCTGGAGTGGAAAACCTCATTTACACAATCAAAAATTGCTTCTATCAGAAGTGCAACCTAAGCGTGTGCGTTCGATCAGATAAGGGCCGCACCCGCCATGAAGCGATTTCTCCTGATTTCTTGCTGTGCGCTGCTCGCAAGCGGCTGTGCATTGACCCCCGAGCCATTGTCCGAGACCGAGCTTGCCGATTTCGCCATCGACAAGAAGTCGCGTGTCACCGCCGATCAGGAGGCCCTCCGTGGTGCGCTGACGCTGGATGATGCGATGGCGCGCGCATTGAAATACAACCTCGACAAGGAAGTCGAGGTGATGAGCACCTTGTTGGCCCAGCAGCAATTGCGGGTGGCTCACTATTCGCTGTTGCCGAACGTCGTGGCGAATTCTGGCTACGCTGATCGTGACAACTACGCCGGTGGCTCCAGCGTAAAGCTCATCAGTCCAACGGGAATCGGAGAGCAGTCTCTGACGTCGTCCACGTCTTCCGAGCGTGATGTTCGGACGTCGGACATCAGGTTCAGTTGGCACGTGCTCGATTTCGGCTTGTCGTGGATCAGGGCGAAGCAGGCCGGCGATAAGGTCCTGATCGCCGAGGAAGCGCGTCGCCGCGTAGTGAATCGCATGTTGGAGAACGTCAGGGCCGCCTATTGGCGTGCGGTTGCGGCGACGCGGCTGCTGCGGCGCCTCGATCGTCTCGAGGTGAGGGTCGGCCAGGCGCTGGCGGACACCAAATCTCTGATAGCGAAGGGCGAGTCATCGCCTCTCACAGCTTTGACGTACGAGCGCGAGTTGGTCGAGATCCAGCGGGAAGCCCGCAAGCTTGCCGGCGAGCTCGCCAGTGCCAAGGCGCAACTGGCAGCGCTGGTGAACCTGGATCCGGGCAAGCCCTTCGCGGTTGCGATTCCTTCCAGGCTGGTGCCGCCGGGGCATGTCGCGTTGTCGCCGGAGAGCTTGATCGATCTGGCCTTGACGCATCGATCCGAGCTGCGTGAGGTCGCATATCATCAACGCATCAATGCCCGCGAGGCGGAGGCCGCATTGCTCGAAATGCTGCCCGGCTTGTCCTTGAGTTCCGGTTCGTTGTGGGACAGCAATCGCTTCCTGTACAACAGCCACTGGATCTCCTGGGGAGCGCAAGCCAGCTGGAACCTGGTCAAGGTGTTCTCCTATCCCGAGCGCCGCGCCGAGGTCGAAACCAAGGATGCCTTGCTGGACAAGCGCGCGCTGGCCGTCACGATGGCGATCATGACTCAGGTGCACGTTGCTCGCGCACGGCTGTTCCATGCGCGCCGGGAGTTCGAGACGGCGCGGCACTTCCATGATGTTCAATCTCGCGTTCTGGAGCAGATGCGCAGCGCGCTCGACGCTGGAAAGGTGAGTGAGCAGACCGCAATCCGCGAGGAGTTGAACACGCTGGTGGCGACTGTGAAACGGGACATGGCGTTTGCAGACCTGCAGAGCGCTGCGGCAGCTTTGGCTGCTTCCATCGGGCGCACGCCCGCAGACCGGTACGACTTCCGATCGATGCCGCTTGCCGAGATCCGCCAGACGCTCACCACGGGTTCGATTGCTCATCGCAGATGACCGGCGAAATCGAACAATGGAGGTCGCCTTGTCTGTCACCGAACGAGCGCTCGCCGGAATGGCTGTGTGCCTGTGCGCAGCGTCGTGGTCACCGCCGTCCTGTGCAGAAGGGGCACAGGCAACGACGGTCCGGGGCGTCGTGAGATCCGAGGCGACGGCGACGATCTCGAGCGAGCTCGTCGCGCGCATCGCATCGCTGCCGTTCAGAACAGGTCAATCCTTCAAGTCGGGTGACGTGCTCGTCTCGCTCGATTGCCAACGCTATGCAGCCGACCTCAGGGCCGCGGAGGCCGAGGTCGCGATGCAGAAGATCATGGTCACCACGAACCGCAGCCTGCTCTCGCATCGGGCGACCGGAACCAATGACCTGGCATTGGCCGAGGCAAAGCATGCGCAGGCTGTCGCTGGTGCGGATTCGCTGCGCGCACGCATCGCCCAATGCACGATCGGCGCGCCTTACCCAGGTCGTATCGTCGAGCGCCTGGTCGACGTATTCGAGATTCCGCAGGCCAATGCGCCGCTGCTGAAGATCGTCAAGACCGGTCGACTGGAAATCGAGCTGATCGTTCCGTCCACTTGGGCCGTCTGGTTGACGCCGGAGTTTCAGTTTTCCTTCGCGGTCGACGAAACCAGGGAGGCGTATTCGGCGCGGCTGATGCAGCTTGGCGCCGTCGTCGATCCCGTCAGCCGCACGATGAAAGCCACTGCAGAATTGCTCGATCCCAGTCATCTCGTCCGCCCCGGCATGAGTGGTTCAGCGACGATCGGCTCCCCTTTGAAGGCGCTTCGATGATGGGGAAGGGTGCTGCTTCGAGATTGTCCCTGCCCTCCCCGGCGTCAGGAAGCGAGACTTCCACGGCCGGCGCTACATCCAAGGGCGGTGCGGCCCCCCAAGTGAGTGCCACGACCCTGCTGGCGGTCGAGGACAAGGTGCTCATGGCGAAGGACGAGAACGAGCTGGTGCACCTGATTGCCGACGAGTTGCGCAAGCTCGTCGGTGGGCGCCAGGTCATCGTCCTTCAGTCGGGTGACGCGGAAAAGTTCACGGTTGCCTGCGTTTCAAGTCTCGCCCTTCTGGACAGGGAGACGCCGTTCGTTCGCTGGCTCGAGGCAATGACGAGCCGGATCGTTTCCGAGCACGGCTCGAGCAAGGTGATCGCATTCGAGTTGCCTGCATTTACCGGCAACGAGTCTCCCGAGACGCAATCCTACCCGTTTCGACACATGCTCTGGCACCCACTGCAGCTACCGGCTGGCGAGGCGTTCGCTGCCGTTCTTCTGGCGCGCGAGCGGCCCTGGTCGGAGCAGGAGCACAAGGTCGTCGCCCGCGAGGCACGAGTATTTTCCGCGTACTGGCAGGCTTTGCGCGGCGCCGAGGTCATGCGCCCGCGCCGCTCATCTCTTACGCGCAGACGATTGGGCATGGCGATCGCGGCAATTCTGCTCGGCGTGTGTCCAGTGCCCATGTCGACCTTGGCGCCCGTCGAGATCGTCGCGGCACAGCCGCAGCGGGTGACGGCACCGATCGATGGCGTGATCAAAGAGATTGTCGTCGAGCCCAATCGCCCCGTGAAAGCGGGTCAGCTTGTGCTGCGCTTCGAAGAAACGACGCTGCGCAACAGGTTCCACATCGCGCAGCAGGAGGCGCTCGTCGCCAAGGCGCGGCTGGATCGACTGAATCAGGCAGCCCACGTCGACGAAAAGGCCCGCCACGAACTCGCGGAAGCGCGCGCGCAGTTCGACCTGAAGACGGCCGAGCGCGACTACGCCTCCGACCTTCTGGCGCGATCCGAGATCCGTGCAGCACGCGATGGGATGCTCGTCTATTCCGAGCAGGACCGTTGGATCGGCCGTCCCGTGAAGACCGGCGAGCGCATCATGCAGATCGTGTCTCCGTGGGATACGACAGCGCGCATCGAGCTGCCGGTAGCCGATGCGATCGTTTTGGATCGCGCGGCGAAGGTACGGTTGTTCCTCGACGCCGATCCACTGAAGGCGGTCGCCGCGAAGCTCACGACCGAAAGTTATCATGCCGAAGCCAACGGCACCCAGCAGTTGGTCTATCGGCTCTACGCCGAGTTGAACGAAAAGGACGGGAACCTTCGCATCGGAGCGCGAGGCACGGCTCAATTGCAGGGTGGTTTGGTTCCACTAGCATTCTATCTCTTGCGCCGACCGATCTCGGCGGTTCGCCAGCAAATAGGCTTGTGACGGATGGGCAGCCCGGCAAGGACCGCGCCTCCGCCTTCTCCGCCGCTGCCGGAGCTCCGGCAGGAGCTGAGACTGCTACGTGGCCCGAGCGGGTTGCTGGGGCCATCCTGGTTGATCCATGACCCCGTTCGGCATTGCTATTTCCAGGTCTCGCGAGAGGCGATCGAGCTGCTCGAGCGCTGGCAGGCGGAGCGTCCCGACGAATTCGCGAGGCGTTGCTCTGAGGAGTTGGGCCGCGGTGTCACTGTTGCCGATGTCGGATCATTGATCGCATTCCTGGACGCGAACGATCTGGTGCTCACTCCGCCGCGCGGAGAGGCGCGTGAATTCGCACGCAAAGTGGCAAGCGCGAGAAAGGCCATGGTCTGGCGTCTCGTGCACAGCTATCTGTTCTTCAAGGTGCCGCTTTTCCGTCCGGCGAGTTTTCTCGAGGCGACGCTTCCTGTCGTCGAGCCGCTGTTCTATCGCACTGCTGCCGTCGTTCTGTTGCTCGTGTGGATCATCGGCCTCTACTTCGCGTCGCGGCAGTGGGACCAGTTCGTCGTCACCTTCATGGATTTTCTGAATCTCGAAGGCGCGATTGCGTTCGGTGCGTCGCTCGTTGTCGTGAAGGCTCTGCATGAACTCGGACATGCCTACACGGCGACCCGTGTCGGCGTTCGCGTGAATACGATGGGCATCGCCTTCATGGTGATGACGCCGATTCTCTACACCGACGTTACGGATGCTTGGCGCTTGCGCGACAGCCGCGACAAGCTTGCAATCGATGTTGCCGGCGTTGCCGTCGAGTTCGGCCTGGCGGGTATCACTCTGCTCGCATGGGCCTTCTTGCCGGAAGGGATGTTGCGCTCGATAGCGTTCGTGACGACGACCACCAGTTTGATCACCGGTCTTGTCGTCAATCTCAATCCGCTGATGCGGTTTGACGGCTATCATCTTCTGGCCGACGCGTGGCACGTGCCCAATCTGCAGAATCGCAGCAACGACCTGGCGACGTGGTGGATGCGCGAAAAGCTCTTCGGATTGGGGCATCGGCCACCCGAGGTGTTCGGCAACAGGAAGCGCCGGCTGCTCATTGCGTATGCGATCGCCTGCTGGATCTACCGCTTCTTTCTGTTTCTCGGCATCGCTCTCCTCGTCTATCACATGTTCTTCAAGGCCCTGGGCGTCGTTCTGTTCGCCATCGAGATCATCTGGTTCATTGCGTTGCCGATTGCTCGCGAGACGATGAAATGGTGGAAAATGCGTGCTGAAATCCTGAACGGGCGCCGTTGGGTCGCAACTGCCGCGACAGGGGGGCTGGCAATCGCGGCTCTCGTCGCTCCCTGGAGTGGAACTATCCGCGTGCAAGGCGTTGTGATGGCTGGTCAGGAAACGATCATCTACGCACCCCGACCGGCCCGGATCGTAGCGATCGATGTGGCGAACGGGCAGCACGTCGGTGCGGGGCAGAAGCTGCTGACGCTTGCGGTGACCGACCTCGATCACGAAACGCGGCAGACGGTGAAGAAGATCGAGCTGATCCGACATCGCCTGGACCGTATTGCTGGAGACGAGATCGATCGTTCGTCAGCAATCGTGCTGCAAGGCGAACTCGCGCGCCACGCCGAGGACTTGAAGGGGCAGCAGGAGGAGCAGGCGAGGCTCGTCGTGCGCGCGCCCCATGACGGCATCGTTCGCGACTGGGATCGCGAGCTGGAGCCGGGAGAGTGGCTGAGCGATACCGTGCCGGTAGGCCGCGTGATCGGCGGCAACGTCGCCATCGCGCGCGGCTATGTGAGCGAGGACGATGTCTGGCGGATCGAAGAAGGATCGTCTGTCAAGTTCATCCCAGAAGATCCCCTCGGCGAGCGGCGCACGGGACGTCTGGTCGAACTCGTGCAATCCGGCATCCGTGTCGTTGATCTGCCGTATCTGGCGTCGGTGTATGGAGGTGCGGTGTTGTCGGACCGCAGCGACCGGGAAATTCGTCCGCGATCAGGCCGACATGCTGTGCGCATCGTGCTCCAAGGCGCACCGGTGGACCGCGTCGTCCGCGGCACGTTGCATCTGGAAGCAAAGCCCGAGAGCATTGCTGCGGCCGTGTGGCGTCGTGTCCTGCAGGTTCTCGTTCGCGAAATCAGTGCATGATCGATCGCGGCGCGCATGTTGTTTCGCCAGAGCGCGCATCAGAACGATCTCGGCAGGTCGAGCACATGCTCGGCGATGTAGGACAGGATCAGGTTGGTCGAGATCGGTGCCACCTGATAGAGCCGCGTCTCGCGGAACTTGCGCTCGACGTCGTACTCGCAGGCGAAGCCGAAGCCGCCGTGGAACTGGATGCAGGCGTTGGCCGCCTCCCACGACGCTTTCGCCGCGAGATACTTCGCCATGTTGGCTTGCGCGCCGCAGGGGCGATGGGCATCGAACAGCCGGCACGCCTCGAACCGCATCAGGTTGGCTGCCTCGATCTCGATATAGCTTTCCGCGATCGGGAACTGTACGCCCTGGTTCTGGCCGATCGGCCGGCCGAACACGATCCGTTCCTTGGCATACGCTGTTACCTTGTCGA
>CAZNMY010000043.1:0-44825 GCA_964574325.1 uncultured Devosia sp.
ACTCCCCACTCCCCACTCCCCACTCCCCACTCCCCACTCCCCACTCCCCACTCCCGGCCCCCCTTGCAGCGTTCCTCCCGCCCGCATAGCTTCCGCCCGCTCGAATTCCCCGGCGCGGCCCCTCCGAGGGACCACCGCCGGTCACCAACACACAACCCAGGGAGGGCCCGATGGCGGCCAGCAGGATCGTTGACGTGCACGCTCACATGTTGAGCGAGGACATGATGAAGCGCCTCGCCAAGGAGGCGCCGGAGCTCAAGTTCAGCCTCACCGATGTCGACTCCCACGGCGCCACGATGACCATCGGCTCCCTCGTCCAGACACCCTACGCCCGCGGCGGCTGGGACCTCGACAAGCGCCTCCAGGACATGGAGGCCGCCGGCATCGACTGCCAAGTCGTCTCGCCCGTGCCGCAGACGTTCCTCTACGATCTCGAGCCCAAGCGCACAGACGCGCTGTGCGACATCCAGAACGAGATGCTGGGCGACCTCGCCCGCCGGATGCCCGACAAGTTCCTCGGCATCGCGACCGTTCCCCTGCAGAACCCCGAGATGGCCGCCGCCACCCTCGAGCGCGCCATGACGAAGCACGGCCTCAAGGGCATGATGATCTGCAGCCACGTCGAAGGAAAGAACCTCGACGATCCCAGGCTCGACGTGGTCTGGGCGAAGGCTGAAGCCCTCGGCGCGTTCATCCTCGTCCACCCGCAGAAGGTAGCCGCTGCCGATCGCCTCGGCTCGTACTACCTGCGCAACCTGATCGGTAATCCGCTGGAGACGACGATCGCGGCGGCGTCGTTGATTTTCGGCGGCGTGCTGGAGCGCTACCCCCGCATCAAGTTCTGCATGTCCCACGGCGGCGGCTTCCAGCCGTATCAAACGGGCCGCTTCATGCACGGCTGGGCCGTCCGCCCCGAGCCGAAGACTCGCCTGCCGGTGCCGCCGAACGTGTCGATCGCGCGGCTCTACCACGACACGATCCTGCATTCGGCGCCGCACCTGGAGTTCCTCGTCAGCCAGTCCGGCGCGAACCACGTGCTGCTCGGCACCGACTATCCCTTCGACATGGGCATGATGGATGCCGTGCGCTACGTCCGCAGTCTCAAGCTCGACGACGCGCAGAAGGACGCGATCCTCGCCGGCAACCCGTCGCGCCTGCTGAAGAACAACGTCGGCTGACGCCGCATTCGCGGGAATTTCATCCTATCCCCTCGGCGTTGCCATCGAATTGACCG
Organism: uncultured Devosia sp.; assembly: GCA_964574325.1. Lineage (GTDB taxonomy): Bacteria > Pseudomonadota > Alphaproteobacteria > Rhizobiales > Hyphomicrobiaceae > CAMDPA01. Next base: position 1,235 of record CAZNMY010000043.1, read on the forward strand.
GACGCAGTGCTGAACAGTTATCCCCGTGCATGGTGAAAGCCGTGCACGGCACGAGGCCAACTGTTCGGCCAACTGTTCGGCCAACGGATCGATTTGGCTCCATCGAGGAGAACGACAGATGCGGAATCCCCTGATTGCAATGCTGATTACCGTGCTCACGGCGACGGGAGCGCTCACTGCGATTTCCACCGCCGCCAGCGCCCAGTCCTGCAAGAACGATGAAATCGTCGCCACCGGCCGCGCCTCGCTCACCGAAGCCGGCGCCCGCCGCAACGCCATCGAGAACTGGCGCCGCGAAACGCTCTTCAAGTACGGTGAAAGCTGGGCCGAGTTCGAGCGCGCCCGCGATGGCTCTATCGGCCGCTGCGCCCACACATCGTTCGGCCTTCTTCTGCGCTGCGAGGCGCGCGGCAAGCCTTGCGAGGTGCCGGTCACCAACCGCTCGCCAGTCTACGAGTTCGCACCGACGAGCTGCCGTTCTTCCGACAGCAGGAACTGCAATCCGAACGTGAAGACCATGCAGCAGAAGCTGGTCGCCAAGGGCTGCCGGACGAAGGTCGACGGCGCGATGGGCCCCGGCACCTCGTCGGCGTTGCGATGCTTCCAGCAGAAGGCCAAACTCCCCGTCACCGGCGACCTCGACCTCGAGACCGCCAAGGCGCTCAACACCTGACATCGAATATCGCAAAACCGGACCTCGGGCGGCCACACGTGCCGCCCAGGTCTCCCCTATGCCCCGATCCCGCGCACCACGAGCCGGTTGAGCCGCGCCGCGAACGCCGCCGGATCTCCCGGCACCTCGCCGTCGAGAATGCAGGCCTGATCGAACAGCAATTCCGCGAGATCGGCCACATCGGCCTCGCGCCCGCCGAGCTTCGCGTCCGAGATCGCCTTCACCAGCGCGTGCCGCGTGTTGATCTCCAGGATCGGCTTCGTTCCCGTCCCGCGCTCCTGCATCGCCAGCAGACGCTCCAGCTCGCGATCCGGCCCTCGCCCTTCCGCCACGAGGCATGCCGCACTGTCCGTCAACCGCTGCGACGCACGCACGTTCGTAACCTTGTCCCCGAGCACGGCCTTCACGGCCGCCGTGATCACGGCATCGTCGACCGCAGCCGTCTTGTCCGCCTCGTCCTTCTTGTCGTCGATGAGCGCCACCTCGCCGAAATCGACATCGCCCTGGCTCAGCGAACGCAGCGGCTTCTCCTCGAACGTATGCGGCACCGACGTCCAGAAAGCATCCACGTGATCCGTCAGCAGCAGCACCTCGACACCACGCGCACGTGCCGCTTCGAGCTTCGGGCTCGACTTCACGCGATCGAGGTTGTCGCCCGTCAGATAGTAGATCGCGTTCTGCCCCGGCCGCATGTCCGCGATGTAGTCTTTCAGCGAACGCAACGCGCCGTCCTTCGACGCGTCCTTCGTCGTGCGGAACCTCGCGAGCCCCAGAAGCTGATTGCGCCGCTCGTGATCCTCGTAGATGCCTTCCTTGATCACGCCGCCGAACGCTTCCCACACGGTCGCGAACTTTTCCGGCTCCTTCGACGCCAGCGCCTCCAGCTCCGAGACGACACGCCCCGTTACCGCCTTGCGAATCTGCGCGACCTGCGCGTTGTTCTGCAGCATCTCGCGGCTGATGTTGAGCGGCAGGTCCTCGCTGTCGACCACACCGCGAATGAACCGCAGATAGGGCGGCAGCAGCTCGGTATCGTCGCCGATGAACACGCGCCGCACGTAGAGCTTCACACGCCCCTTGCGGCCCGGATCGAACAGATCGAACGGCCGCATCGTCGGCGCGAACAACAGAACCGCGTAGGACTGGCGGCCCTCGGCGCGATAGTGCAACGTCATCGCCGGCTCGTCGAACGCACCCGCGATCGTCCGGTAGGCTTGAGTATAATCCTCGGGCTTCAGCTCGGACTTCGAGCGCTGCCAGACGGCACTCGCCGCATTGATCTGCCGCAGCTCGCCCTTGTCCTCGGCCAGCATGATCGGGAACAGGATGTGATCGGAATAGGTCCGCACCAGCCGCTCGATCTCGAACGCCTCAGCGTAGGTTTTCGCGTCCTCCTTGAGGTGCAACACGATCTGCGCCCCGCGCGGCACCCGCCCCGCATCGTCCTCGCTGGCAGGCCCGACCTCGAACCCCGCGCCGCCCGACGATACCCACGTCGAGGCTTCCGAGGTGCCGGCTTTCCGGCTCGTCACCTCGATCCGATCCGCCACCATGAACGCCGAATAGAAGCCGACGCCGAACTGACCGATCAGCCCGCTCCCTTCCTTCGCCTCGGTCAACCGCTTCACGAACGCCTTCGTACCCGACCGCGCGATCGTCCCGAGATTATCGACCAGCTCCTGTGCATCCATCCCAATGCCGTTGTCGGATATCGTCAGCGTACCCGCCGCCTTGTCGCCGCGAATCCGGATCTTCAGCTCGGGATCGTCGCCCAGCAGGTCCGGCTTCGCGATCGCCTCGTAGCGCAGCTTGTCGCACGCATCCGAGGCATTCGAGATCAACTCACGCAGAAAAATGTCCCGCTCGGAATAGACCGAGTGCACCATCATGTGCAGCAGCTCGGCCACTTCCGCCTGGAATTGATGGCTCTGAGCCGCGCTCTTCGTGTCGCTCATATCTGTTGGCTCGCAGGTTGGTGGCAAAACGAGCTGGATATAGCGCGACACCGGGCATGCGCAAGGTCACGCCCGAGCGCACCCACATTGCGTCACCCCCGCACCACCTGCTCGTGCTCGATGCCCCGGCAATCCATCTCGTATTCGAGATCGACCACCGGCGGCCGGCAATAGTGCCAGGTGATGCCGTGCCGGGCAGCGCCCCGACTCACGATCTCGCTCGCCAGGAACGGGTGGATGTCGTGCACCGAATAGACCTGCGCCGCCGTGGTGTCCTTCCACGCGAAGCCGAGCAGCCCCATCCGCCGCTCCATCTCGCCCAGCACCCAGCGCGCCTTTTCGAGCATCGCATCCGGGCTCGTCTCCCCGATCCTGACGATCCGCTCCTTGTAGCTGGCTCCGCCTTCACGAGCCTCGCCACTCCCCGCGATATGGAAGCTCGGCGCCGCGTTCGCATCGACCTCCGCGAACGTGAACGCATGCATCGACGGCGCGGCCGGCGGCGCGATCTCGGGGCACACGTTGCTGCGCGCGACCGGGTTGGCCTTCGTCTTCTCGTCGTAGATGCCCCACTTCGTCAGCGTGCCCACGTAGATCAGGTTGAACGCCTTGAAGCCCTCCTCGGTGAACGGCGCTGGCGAACGCAACTCGCACGCCGCGAATGCCGTCACGGGCCGCCCCGCCGCCGTCATGATCTTCTCTGCCGCCGCGAACCCCGCCACCAGCGGCATCGGCTCGGCGAACCGAACACGCCGCAACCGAAATCCCGGTTCCGCCGCAACCCCGCCCGAATACTGGAACACCGCCGGGATGTACCGATACCCACCCGGCCCGAACTTCTGAACTTCTGCCATCGCGATTACTCCAATCAGCCCGAATACTCGGGCATGTCAGCACACATTGGACGGGGTAGCCATCCCACGCCGCGAAGAGTAGGAAGTCTGAACAACAAGGCGCCACCCCGCGCCCATCGATTGTGCAGATAGAACCGACGATAGCCCTGCCAGACTTCCAAGGAGATCCCGATGCCTTCCAATCTGCCGTTCCGCGCCGATCACGTCGGCTCGATCCTCCGTTCGACTCCCCTGAAGGACGCCCGGGCCAAGCGCGAGGCCGGCACGATCACGGCGGAGCAGTTGAAGGCCGTCGAGGACGTCGAGATCCGCAAGATCATCGCCAAGCAGGAAGCGATCGGCCTGAAGTCGATCACCGACGGCGAATATCGCCGCTCCTGGTGGCACTACGACTTCCTCGGCGAGCTCGACGGCGTGAACCTCGAGACGGCCGACCAGGGCATTCAGTTCAAGGGCGTGCAGACCAAGGCCCAGGTGCCGATGATCCGCGGCAAGATCGCGTGGAACGCCAATCACCCCTTCGTCGAGCACTTCAAGTTCCTGAAGGCGAATACCAAGCAGACGCCGAAGATGACGATCCCCTCGCCGTCGATGCTGTACTATCGCGGCGGCCGCAAGGCGATCGGCCCCGGCCTCTATCCCGACCAGAACGCCTACTGGCACGATCTCGGCCAAGCCTATGCTGGCGCCGTGAAAGCGTTCGCCGACGCCGGCTGCCGCTACCTGCAGATCGACGACTGCTCGTTCGCCTACTTCTGCGACCCCGCCCAGCTCAAGATGCTGGCCGATCGCGGCGATGACCCGAAGGCGCTCCCCGGCAAGTTCGCCGATATGATCAACGCCGCCGTCGCGAACAAGCCCGCCGACATGACGACGTCGATCCACGTCTGCCGCGGCAACTTCCGCTCCACGTTCGTCTCCTCAGGCGGCTACGAGCCGATCGCCGATCTGCTGTTCAACAAGACCAACGTCGACGCCTACTTCCTGGAGTGGGATTCCGACCGCGCCGGCGATCTCTCGCCGCTGCGCTTCCTGCCGAAGGGCAAGAAGGTCGTGCTCGGCCTCATCACCACGAAGGTCGGCAACCTCGAAACCAAGGACGCCATCAAGCGCCGCATCGAGGAAGCGACCAAGTACGTCGGCCTCGACCAGCTCTGCCTCTCGCCGCAGTGCGGCTTCGCCTCCACCGAGGAAGGCAATACCCTGGCCGAGGACGAGCAGTGGGCGAAGCTCACCATGGTCGTCGAACTCGCCAAGGAAGTCTGGGGCGACAAGTAGCTCCGATAGAGCCAAGTGCCGTGGACGGCCCGACCAAGTCGGGCCGTGACGGGTCACTTGGGTGAACTCGAAGCCGTCGTCATGGTCCGCGAAGGCGGACCATCCACGTCACGAGGCTATTTCACGATCTTCCCCGCCGCGTCCGCCTTCAGGCGCCCACGGTCCAAGCCATCGAGCGTCCCCTTCGTCAGCCACTCGAGCGACGCGCGATGCAGCACCTTGCGCTGCCGCTCCCAGTTCATGAAATGCGTGGCGCACGCGATCTGCACGAACAGCTTCTTCTTCGCGCCGTGATCCTCGAACAGCTCGACGTTCGATCGCATCAGCGCGTCCTCCTCCCCGACCATGATCAGCGTCGGAGCCTCGAGCTTGGCCGCGCTCTTCGCGTTCCATCCCCAATACGTCCGCGACGGCGCGCGCAGCACGCCCGGCCCCCATGTCGCGCCCACCGGATCGGCGAGCCCGCTCAGCGAGGCGATCATGTCGGGCATGCCCGGCTCGACCTGGCTCTCGCATTTCACGTTTGCGAGCCAGCGCCTGTCGATCCCGACCTCGCGGGTCTGCAGTGTCATCGGCACACCCGGCTTCGGCAGGGTTTCCGGCGGACCATCGGGATTATCGCGCTTGTAGTTCGACGACGCCCAGATGATGTGCCGGTCGACCTTGCCGGGATGGCGCACGGCATAGGTGCCCGTGCGAATGCCGCCGCCCGACCAGCCGATCAGCGTCACCTTCTCCACGCGCCGCAGCTTGCGGATGTAGTCGACCACGGCATTGATGTCGTCGCTCTCGCTGTCCGAATTCACCAACTCGAACGGATACGGGTTCGCGCACCCCGCCTTGAGATTGCGCGGCACCAGCAGCGGCTGCTGCTTTGGATCGACGTTGCAAGGATCGTCCATCAGCGGCCGCGTCGAGCGCCCGTATCCCGTCATGTCCATCGCGAACACGTCGAACCCGCCGTAGGCCAGGAACTCCATCCACGAGTAATCGCGATAGGGCACGTCGAACGCGAGCGTCGCCGGCGAATACCCGCCGTGCACGAACAGCACGACCTTGCCTTCGAGCGATCCCGGATTGCCCTCGACATAGGCCGTCGGCACCTTCTCGCGCACGAACAGATCGACCTTCCGCCCCTTCACCGCCGGCACCGTCGACGTGTGCGAAACGAGCCGGTCGATCGTCATCATTTCAGGGCCGTGCGCATCAGCCGGTCGCGATGCCATCACCATGAACGACACTCCAATCGAAAGGCCGAATGAAACAAGGTTTCGAAATGGCATAGAGAACCCTCGCGTCATCCTCGTGCGAGCACGGCCAGAGGCCGTGTCGAAGCACGGGGACCCAGCACAAGACTCGGCCGCAGGCCACCGCAGCCTTCCCCTTACCATTGACCAACCGCCGCCCATCGTCGAGACACTTCTTTCGCGGTCGCAACCGCCCACCAGAAACAACCACCGGAAACGCCTCATGCACTTGCGACCCGAGCTGAAGGGCGTGGCACTCATGCTGCTCGGCATATTCTTCATCACCAGCAACGACGCCGTCACGAAATGGCTCGCCGAGCGCTATCCCATGGGCGAGGTCATCTGCCTGCGCCAGATCGCGTCGATGCTGTTCATCGTGCCCTTCGTGCTGGCGACGAGCGGCATCCAATCGCTTCGCGTCGTCGACTACTCCGGCCAGTTCATCCGCGCCGTCGCGTTCTTCGCCACCGCCGCCCTGATGATCGCGAGCCTCGCCTATCTCCCGCTCGCCATCGCGACGGCAATCGCCTTCTCGAGCCCGTTGTTCATCGCAGCCCTCGCCGGACCGTTCCTCGGCGAGACCGTAACGAACCGCCGCATCATCGCGATCCTCGTCGGCTTCGCTGGCGTTCTCATCATCATGCGCCCCGGCAGCCCGTCGTTCTCGTGGGTGCTGCTGTTCCCCGTCGCGATGGCGTTCGCCAATGCCGTCCGCGACATGATGACGAGAAAGCTCGCCAAGACGGAAACCTCCATCTCGATCCTGTTCTGGTCGATGCTGCTCAGTATCATCTTGTCCGCGCTGAGCTTGCCCTTCGGCTGGATCGCGATCGCCGAGATAGATATCTGGTGGCTCCTGTTCGGCGGCCTGCTCAATGCCCTCGCGCACTTCACGATGATCGCCGCCTACCGCTTCGCCGACGCCTCCGCGCTCGCCCCCTATCGCTATTCCTCGATGATCTGGGCGATCGGCTTCGGCTGGCTGTTCTGGAACCACCTCCCCGACGCCTGGTCTCTCCTCGGCGCCGCCATCATCGTCGCCGCCGCCATTTCCGCCGTCGACCGCTCGCCACCGAAACCCGCACCGGCAAAGGCTTGACCAAATGAGCCTTGGACCCGCGGGGTCAGACCCTGCGGGTCTGACCCCGGTCGCAAAACCCGCGTGTCATCCTCGGGCGTGGGCGAGGTCCGTCAGGACCGAAGCCCGCGTTCCCGAGGACCCATCGTGCAACCGGCGATGTGCATCCTTGTGAACGCCGTCAGTGCCACCGTCGAAATGGGTCCTCTGGACGTGCCTGCGGCCCGCCCGAGGATGACCCGCTGAGGGTAACGCCTTGGGGTCAGACCCGCAGGGTCTGACCCCGACGACACGACACTCCAACTCCTTGACAGCCCCTTCCTGCGCACAGCTAATCACGACCAACCTGCTTAATTCCTAGGAAACCCAAGGCTCGTGACCACGCCCTCTGAAATCGTCACCAACGACGCCCTCGCCGAAAGCGAGCCGCACTTCGTCGCCCCCGGCCTCGTCGATGCGAGCGGCCCCGAACCCCGCCTCGTCGCCGGCAAGTGCAAGGCGTGCAGCGCGCTGAGCTTCCCCAAGGCCGTCGTCTGCCCGGCCTGCCTCTCGCAGGACATCGCGGCAGCCCATCTGGCGAGCGAAGGCACGCTCTACTCGTTCGCGACCGTCCATCAGGCGCCGAAGAATTGGATCGTGCCTTACCATCTCGGCTACGTCGACCTGACGGACGGCATCCGCGTCCTCGCCCACATCGAAGGCACACCGCGCATCGAAGCCAACGTGAGACTCGGCCTCGGCCGCGTCGGCACCGCCACAGATGGCACCGCCCTGATGAGCTACGTTTTCACCGCCGCCGATGGAGCCTCCCGATGAGCAAGGCTTACGTCCTCGGCACCGGAATGATCCCGTTCGGCAAGTTTCCGGACCGTACGTTGGCCGACATCGGCTGGCCTTCGCTGCGTGAAGCCGTGCTCGAATCCGGCGTCCCCACATCCTCGATCGACGCCATTTACTGCGGCTCGGCGCTCGGCGGCATGATGTCGGGCCAGCGCGTAGCGAAAGCGATCGGCCTCTCCGGCATGCCCATCGTCAACGTCGAGAACGCCTGCTCGTCCTCGTCGTCGGCCATCGCGCAGGCCTGCACCGCGATCGCCGCCGGCAAGTACGACACCGTCGCCGTCGTCGGCGTCGAGAAGCTGACGAAGTTCGGCGGCGGCACGCTCCCGCTCGAGAACGAGGACTGGGAAGTGACGCAGGGCATGGTGATGCCCGCGCTCTACGCCATGCGCGCCAACCGCTACATGCACGAGTTCGGCCTCACCGCGAAGCAGCTCGGCGAGGTCTCGGTCAAGGCCCACGACCACGGCGCGTTGAACCCCAACGCGCAGATCAGGAAGCGCGTCTCAATCGAAGAAGTAATGGCCGCGCGCCCGGTGGCCGGCCCCTTCACGCTCTGGCATTGCTGCCCGACGGGCGACGGCTCAGCGGCCCTTATCCTCGCGTCCGAGAAGGTTGCGAAGAAACACAAGCCCGGCGCAGTCCACGTCGCCGCTTCCGAGGTCACATCAGGCAAGTACACCAACGGCTATCGCGACATGACGGTCGCCGAACTCACCGTTCGCGGCAGCCACGAAGCCTACGAGATGGCAGGCATCGCGCCGGACGACATCGACGTCGCCGAGATCCACGACGCCTTCACCATCGCCGAGCTGATGTACTACGAAGCCTTCGGCTGGGCGAAGAAGGGCGAGGCTTACGGCCTGCTTTCTTCGGGCGCGACATCGCTCGGCGGCAGGATCCCCGTGAACCCCTCGGGCGGCCTCTTGTCACGCGGCCACCCCGTCGGCGCCACCGGGGCAGCACAGGCCGTCGAGATCGTCCGGCAACTCGAAGGCCGCGCCGGCAAGCACCAGGTCGAAGGCGCGAAGGTCGGCCTCACCCACGCGACCGGCGGCGGCATCGCCGGTTTCGACCACGGCGCCTGCTCGATCCACATTTTCGCGAAGTAGGTGCGGTAGTGTCGAACCGCCATGCGGAAGGATTGGTCTTTGCATTTTCCGCTTGGCGAGGCCGCAAATGCGGCCCGGCGCCAGTGCGCCGCAACCGAAACGTTCGACCTGACTCCAGGTCGAACGTTTCGCTGCAAAGAGACCCTCCAGGTCTGACACCCGACTTCGACCATCACTACTTCGGACAAGCCGGCAATCCAGGCGCACCACACTTCTTCTGCTGCTGAGCCGCTTTCGCACGTGCTTGCGCTTCCGCCTGTGCACGAGCAGCGGCAGCCTGAGCCGCCTGTTGTTGCTGCTGCTGAGCCGCCCGCGCCCGCGCTTGTGCTTCTGCCTGGGCCCGCGCGGCAGCAGCTTGCGCGGCTTGCTGTTGCTGAGCCGCCCGCGCCCGCGCTTCGGCCTGAGCTTTTGCGGCAGCCGCCTGTTGCGCCTGCTGCTGCTGACGCTGCTGCTCCATCGCCTTGCGCTGCGCATCCATCTGCTGCTGACGCTGCTTCTGGAGGTCCTGCAACTGGTTCTGTTGCCGAGCCTTCTGTTGCGCCTCCTGCTCTTGCCGCCGACGATCGAGATCACGCTGCCGATCTTGCAGAAGCTTCGCCTCGGCCGCAGCCCGATCCTGTTGCGCTCGCACCCGCGGATCTGACTGAGGCGGCGATGGCGATTTTGCAACCGGCGCAGCAGGTATCGGCGATTGGACCGGCGCCTTCAGCGCTGGAGGTGGCGGTGGCGTACCGGTCGCAGACTTCGGCAAAGGCGCTCCCGGCGGCAGACCGGGTGCCTTACCCGCAGGCGCACCCGGTGGTGTCCCCGTCGCGGACTTCGGCAACGGCGCTCCCGGCTGCAGGCCCGTCGGCACACCCGATGGCGTCCCCGTCGCAGACTTCGGCAACGGCGCTCCCGGCGGCACGCCCGTCGGCACGCCCGATGGCGTCCCCGTCGCAGCCTTCGGCAGCGGTGCCCCCGTCGGCGCCCCCGGCAATGCGTTGCTCGGCGGCAAGGTTGGTGTCTTTGCCCCAGCAGCCCCGGTGATCCCAGAAGTCCCCGGCGCACCCGTAAGCGGCACGGGCCCCTTCCCCAACGGTCCCGCCCCGCCGGTTACCGGCAACGCGGCGCCCGGCGTCGCTGGAACCCCGGTTTTTGAAACGACCGGCGGGCGGACTGTTCCCGGCGCACCTCCGGTTCCAGGCGGCAGCGCACCCGGCCGACGCTGAACCGACGGTGGCAACGCGACCGTCGCAGCAGCCGCGCCGATGAGTGCGCCGGCCGCGACACCCGCAGCGATCGTTCCCGCCGAAGGTCCGGCAGAGCCGGGAGCCGCTGGCGCCCCACCACCACCCGGCGGGGTGATAGCCTGTTGCTGCTGTTGTTGCGGCGGCGGTGCGTTGTGGAGGTTGCGGAACACCACATTGTTCGGTGGCGGCGGCGCCACATAGACCGGCGGCCGGACATAGACCGGAACCGGCACGAAGGCGGGAACGGGCAGCAGGAACACCCCCATCGGCGGCGGTGGCGGACGGAAGAATCGCGGACGAGGCGGCAGGAAGAACAGGGGCGGAGGCGGCGGCGCGACGAACCCGAAGTCAGGATCGGCGAAATACACATACGGACGGCGCACGAAGATGATCTCGTCCGGCGGCGGCGGCGGAACATCGTAGTCGAAAGCGGCATACCGCGGCGGCGGCTCGATCGGCGCGGTCAGGAACGCCAGCCGCCGTCTCGCATCCGGCGCATGTGGCCCGTTCGGATACCGGTCGAGATACGACCAGTAGGCTTCGGGTCGATCGGAATTGCGCGCCCGGCGCCACGTGATCGCCTCTCGCCTTGCTGCCACGATAGCGCGCACGCGCTTGGCCAGCGCGTGATCGGGATAAGCGCGCAGGAAATCCGCGTACCCATCGAGGGTATCACGTTCGAGCGCGGCCAGATAAGCCTCCCGCGCGTCGTCGAAAGCGCGGATCGGGCGCTCCCGCCTCGCCTGCGCAGACGTATGCGAAATCTCGGGCGGCGCATCTGCTGAGCGCTCGAAGAACACGAACGGCGCCCTGACCTGCGACGCATGCCACGGCACCTCGCCACCGGACGTCGCCTCGTGCACCCGCAACCGCGTCCGCTCGAACACGCCCTCGAGCGACAAGCCACCCTCACGCATCATCTCCGCCAGCGCCTGGGCATAGGGACCATAGGGAGGCTGCCCCATCGGCGAAATCGTACCGGGCGCCGCATTGAACGCCCACAGCATGCCGGGCGCCGGCTCGACCAGGGCAAGTCCGCCCGCCAGCGGCTGACCGCTTCTCGCGAATGGCGCCTCGCGCGCGGCGTCCAGAACCACGATGACGGCCTTCGCCTTGAGCGCCCCGAGCGGCCGCACGTAATCGTTGAGACGCAGAGCCCGCAGCGGCACGTCGACATCCCGGTCGATTCGCGCATCGACGGGCACGAAGTAGTTCTCGCCCTCGTATTGGACGCCGTGACCGGCCAGATAGATGAATGCCACCGCCCCCGGCCCTTCCGAGGACACCTTGTCGACGAAATCGCGGAAGGTGTTGCGCAGCGCGTCGCCGTCGAGATCGCGCGCGCCCATCACGTCGAAACCCGACGCCTGCAGCGTCTGTGCGATGAGCCCCGCGTCGTTCGCGGACGTCGGCACCGGCCCGTTCGGGTATTCACTGTTGCCGATGACGAGCCCGAAGCGCTTTTCCTGCTGTGCCTGGACCTCCGAACCGCACACCATGAGCGCAAGCAGCATGATGAGCGCGGGCATGAAGCCGGTGAACCGAGCAATGCCTGCCGGGCCAGCCTTTCCGATCACGCGACGGCCCCACCGCTTCGTTTCGTTTGGTTGCATGATTTCTCCATCGAGAACACGAACCTGCATCGAAAACCGAAGCAGATGGGAAAGACCGAACGGGCGACACACGCAAGCCGCAGTAGAGACGAGCATACCATGTTGCTGCCGGGCCATGAATGCAGACTGAACGGCGATTTCTCGAATTTCCACGGGCGTTCGCGTCACATCACGCTGCCATAATGTTGGGCGATTGCTCTCTCGCGCGCAATTGCGCATAGATCAGCTACATTCTCGATTCGACGAACCAAGGCCGCGACGCCGTGATCCAGATGCGCAATGTCGGGTTGAAGTATGGTCGCGGGCCGGAGATCCTGCGCGACATCAACATCGACATCCCTCCGGGCTCTTTCCACTTTCTCACCGGCCCTTCCGGCGCAGGCAAGACGTCGATCCTGCGGCTGATGCTGCTGGCCTTGCAGCCGACCCGCGGCCAGATCCAGATCTTCGGCCAGGACGTGACGCGTCTGGGCACCGGCCGGCGCGCGGAGCTTCGCCGCCGCATCGGAATCGTGTTCCAGGACTTCCGTCTGCTCGATCACATGAGTACGTGGGAAAACGTAGCCCTTCCCCTGCGGGTTCTCGGCAAGGATATCGAGGACTACCGCGAGGACGTGACGGACCTCCTGCAGTGGGTCGGCCTCGGCGACCGCATGCATGCCGCGCCGTCCATCCTGTCGGGTGGTGAGAAACAGCGTGCCGCGATCGCCCGCGCCGTGATAGGCAAACCCGAGCTGCTTCTCGCTGACGAGCCGACGGGTAACGTCGACCCGAATATGGCCCGCCGCCTGCTTCGCCTTTTCGTCGAGCTGAACCGGCTCGGCACCTCCGTCGTCATCGCCACCCACGATCATCAATTGATGCGGCATCATCGCGCCGCTCGCATAGAGTTGTTCGACGGCCATGTCCGGATCGTATGACAGACCGGGCGGCCGCAGGCCTCCCCCGCAGCCTCACCAGCCGACGGCACCCGGCCATCACCGGCACCCGGGCCCGTTGCTGCATCCGCACGATCTCTATGCCCACCCGCAAGCTCCGATCGTACAGCAGCCGGTCGTTCAGCAGAACGTCCATCAGCAGAGCGCTTCCGACTACGCCGAATTCTACGCCGAAGAGCATCCGCCGACGCAGCGCGGCGTCCCTCCTCCGCCACCGCCGACGCAACGAGAGCCCGAACCGCGCGAGCTGACCGCGCCGGCCCGCGACGACACCGACCTGGAGCTGCGCCAGACACCGATCGTTCCCGCCGGTTCGGTTACCGGCAATTCGCTGACCCTCGTCGTGTCGATCATGTGCTTTCTCGCCTGCCTCACCGCGGGCGCCGTCTACATGATCAACCAGTCCGCCGCCGCCTGGCTGCGTGATATTTCCAGCGAGGTCACCGTCCAGATCGAGCCGCGCGAGCGCCTCGACATGGATAAGACCGTTCGCGACGTGATCTCCTATCTCGCGAGACAGCCCGGCGTCGTGTCCGCGAAACCCCTCAGCATCGAGGACTCGGCCCTCCTGCTCGAGCCTTGGTTGGGCAGCTCCGAAGCCCTGAACTCGCTGCCGATGCCACGCCTGATCGCAGTCGAGGTCGATCGCGACGCCCCGCCCGACTTCGCGACCCTGCGCGGTCAGTTGACGCGGCAATTCCCCGCCGCTTCGTTGGACGACCACCGGCAGTGGCAGCAGCAGATTCGCGCCGTCACGCGATCGTTTGCATTGGGCGGTATCGCTATTCTCCTGCTGGTGGCAGCAGCCACGACCGCCATCATCGTCTCCGCGACCCGCAGCGCCCTGGCATCGAACCGTGAGATCGTCGAGGTACTGCACTACGTCGGCGCCACCGACCGCCTCATCGCCCGCGAGTTCGAGCGCCACTTCCTGCGCCTCGGCATCAAGGCCGGCATGGTCGGCGCACTGTGCGCCAGCGCCGTCTTTCTGGGTATGCCCCTGGTGATGCAGACGCTCGGCGGCGGGTCGGTCACACAGGCCGAATTGAGCCGGCTCGTCGGCACGGGGTCGCTCGATCTGAAGGGTTATCTCCTCCTGATCGGCCTGGTTATCGTCATCGCTGCACTGTGCATGCTGACATCCCGCTTCGGCGTGAAGCGGATCCTCCACAGCCAGCAATGACGCAACGCCTGATTTTGCATCGGCGCATTTGACGGCATCGACGACGCCGGTCACAAATATGGGCTTCAGAACGCGAATAGCGTCCACCCTGATCTGGGCCCGCGCTGTCTGCCCACAGCCATGAGGCATCGAGGAACAGCAAGATGAGCAGGTGCATCAGATTGCTGATCTACGGGTCGGCAGCGTGCATCACTCTGCTGCTGCTGGGTTTCCTCGTGTTCGCAGGTGTTGCCACCCGCCTGCCTCCCCAGGCGACGCCATCCGCCGATGCCATCGTCGTCCTCACCGGCGGCGCGGATCGGCGGATCGAAGCGGGCGTTGCGTTGCTACGCAAGGGCCTCGGCCGGCGCATGCTGATATCCGGAATCAATCGCAAACTGAAACCGGACGAACTCCTCGCCCATCTGGAGCTGCCCGATCCGAGCCGTATCGATCTGGGCTACGAGGCGCTCGATACCGTCGGTAACGCGGTCGAGACCAGCCACTGGGCCGGCCGGCACAACTACACCCGGCTCATCGTCGTGACATCGAGCTATCACATGCCGCGCAGCCTCAACGAGCTGGCCCTCGCGATGCCGATGGTGGCCTTCATCCCCCACCCGGTCCGCCCTCGAATATTCGGCGAAGGCGCGTGGTGGCTGCGCCCGGCGGCGGCCCGTATGCTCGTCGCCGAGTACCTGAAGCTGATCCCGTCCTATGTCCGCTTGGCCGCTCGCCGTCTGCTGGATCCGATAACCACCAGCGCCTATACGGGTCTGCGAGGCGGCACGACACGTACCGCCACGCCCTGATTTCCCTCCAGCTCGAAATCCCGCGTCACGATGCCCTCCCGGACCCAAAGCATGCATGCAGGCCCGCTTCGACAGTCCATCACGCTGATACGCTCGCTCGCGTTCGCGGTGCTGTTCTACCTCGTGACCGCGCTTTTCCTGGTCCTTGGAAGCCCGCTGCTGCTCGCCCCGCGCAGGTGGGCGATGGCCGGCCTCGACCTCCACGGCCGGGTCTGCATCTGGCTGTTGCGCGCCATCGCTGGGACGAGAATGGAGGTGCGCGGCCGGCAGCACCTTCCTCGAGGCGCCTGCCTCGTCGCCGCCAAGCATCAGTCGGCGTGGGACACCTTCGCCCTTATCCCGCTGTTCCGCGATCCAGCCGTCGTTCTCAAGGCCGAGCTGACCGCGATCCCGCTCTACGGCTGGTTCTGCCGCAAGTTCGAGCACATCGTCGTCAGCCGGGAGCGAGCAGCGATCGCGTTGAAATCGATGCTCGCCACCAGTCGCCGACGCGCCGAGCAAGGCCGCGAGATCCTGATATTTCCGGAAGGCACCCGCTCACCTCCCGGCGCGCCACCGGACTACAAGCCCGGCATCGTCGCCCTCTACGAAACCCTCGGCCTGCCGTGTATCCCTCTGGCCCTCAACTCCGGCCTGTATTGGCCTCGCCGAAGTCTTCTGCGCTACCCCGGCACCATCGTCGTGGAGTTCCTGGAACCGATCCCGCCGGGGCTCGATCGCCGCACGTTCCGTTCTACCTTGGAAAACCGGATCGAGACGGCGTCAGCACGCCTGCTCGCCGAAGCCGCAGCTTCCGAGCAACCTCCCCCGGGCGCCGTTCGCGACGCCCCTGCAATACTAGACGACAGAAATCGAACAGAATAAGAACATTGAAGAAACATTCATTGACTTCTTGCCTCTCGTGCCCTAAGTGTGGGTGACAGCTTGTTTCCGTGCGTTATCGAGTTCGTTGCCGATCATGGCCCCCCATCCTTTCGAGCTCGCGCCCATCTCCCGCCAGATCTGGGACGCGAAGTACCGCCTGAAATCCGCCGACGGCATCCCTGTCGACGCGGATATCGAGGCCACGTGGTGGCGCGTGGCCAGGGCCGCCGCTGCAGCTGAGAAGGGCGGCGCCAAAGTCCGCGAGCAGTGGGCAGAGCGGTTCCACGCGATTTTGTCCGACTTCACGTTCCTGCCCGCCGGCCGCATCATCGCCGGCGCCGGTACGGGCCGCCGTGTCACCCTCTTCAATTGTTTCGTCATGGGGCCGATCGCCGACGACCTCGGCTCGATCTTCGACAACGTCCGCGAAGCAGCCCTCACCATGCAGCAGGGCGGCGGAATCGGCCACGACTTCTCCACGCTGCGCCCGCAAGGCGCCCCCGTCCGCTCCACCGGCTCGGACGCGTCCGGCCCCGTCAGCTTCATGGACGTCTGGGATGCCATGTGCCGCACGATCATGTCATCGGGCGCCCGGCGCGGCGCCATGATGGGCACGATGCGCTGCGATCACCCCGACATCGAGCGCTTCATCGACGCAAAGGCAACAGCCGGGAAACTGCGCAACTTCAACCTCTCGGTGCTCGTCACGGACGCTTTCGTCGATGCCGTGCGCAGTGACGCATCCTGGCCCCTGGTATTCGGCGGCCGCACGTGGCGAACGATCCCCGCCCGCGCATTGTGGGAGCGCTTGATGCGCGCCACCTACGACTACGCCGAGCCCGGCGTGATCTTCATCGACCGCATCAATGCCCGCAACAACCTCGCCTATTGCGAGCACATCACGGCGACGAACCCGTGCGGAGAGCAGCCGTTGCCGGCCTACGGCGCGTGCCTCCTGGGCTCGATCAATCTCGCCCGCCTCGTCGCCGAACCGTTCACTCCCGACGCCAAACTGGACTTCCCCGCAATCGAGGAAAGAACCCGCCTCGCCATCCGCTTCCTCGACAACTGCATAGATGTATCGGGCTATCCGCTTCCCGCCCAGAAGCGCGAAGCCCGCGCCAAGCGCCGCATCGGCCTCGGCTTGACCGGGCTCGCCGACGCACTCGTCTTCCTCGGCCAGCGCTATGGCTCGGACGAGGCCGCGCGCACCGCTGGAGAGGCGATGGCGGCCATCGAACGCGCAGCATTTCTCGCCAGCGCCGAGCTCGCAGCCGAGAAGGGCATGTTCCCCTTGTGCGATCGCGACAAGCTCCTCGCTGCCCCGAATATCAGGGCTTTGCCGGCAGGGGTCCGCTCGGCGATCTCCCGACACGGCTTGCGCAATGGCTGCCTCACCTCGATCGCCCCCACCGGCACCATCTCCCTGCTCGCCGGCAACGTGTCGAGCGGCATCGAACCGATCTTCGACCTCCAGTACACCCGCAAGCTGCGCGATTCCGACGGCGCCACCCGCGAGGAGCATATCGCCGACTACGCATACGCGCTCCATCTCGCGCGCAGCGCTGATCGATCGGCCTGCCGGGAGCCTGGCGCCCATCCGCCGTTCGTCACCGCTGCCGATCTCACGCCGTCGGAGCACCTGAAGATGCAGGCGGCGCTGCAACGGCACGTCGACAGCTCGATCTCCAAAACCATCAATTGTCCCGCGGATCTGGACTTCGAAAGTTTCAAGAATGTCTATCTCGAAGCCTATGACTTGGGGCTCAAAGGCTGCACCACGTTCCGCCCGAACCCGATCACCGGCTCGATCCTGACATCCGGAAGCTCGACAGGCGAGCCTGCGGCGCCCCCCCACGCAACACCACCTGCAACGTCACCCACCACGCCTCCGCCATCCCACCCGGTAGCTGGTGCCGGACACCCCGTCCCCCCGTCATCGATATCGCTGCCGCCCCGGCCGAGCCCCCTCTCGCCCCAACCCATGAAGGCTGCCCCCCAGCCGACACCAGCCGTCGTCTACATGTCGAAGCCGCTCGAGCGGGATCCAGCGCTCGCCGGCTATACCTACAAACTGAAATGGCCCGGCAGCGATCACGCCATCTACATCACCATAAACGACATCGAGCGCGACGGCCGCCGCCGCCCGTTCGAGATCTTCATCAACACCAAGAATCTCGAGCACTATGCCTGGACGGTCGCCCTCACGCGCATGATCAGCGCCGTGTTCCGCCGCGGCGGCGACGTGACGTTCGTCGTCGAGGAACTGAAAGCCGTGTTCGATCCGCAAGGCGGCCACTGGGTCGCCGGCCGCTATGTCCCGAGCCTGCTCGCAGCGATCGGCGAGGTCATCGAAGGCCACATGCAGCGCATCGGCTTCCTCCAGCGCGCAGCCCCAACGGACCCCGGTGAGCAGACACGCCGGGAAAAGCTCGCGTCGAATACCTTCGAGGAATTCTCCTCGCCCTACATCCCCGGCCCTGGGGATACGAACAACGCGACGATCCCCACCGATCTGCCCGCAACAGCATCGTCCCGTGCTTCGGCCTGCCCCCGCTGTTCGCGTCCCGAGCTGATCCGCAACGAAGGGTGTTGGGTCTGCCGCGCGTGCGGCTATTCGCGATGCAGTTGATCGCAAACAACGATGAGCCGCATCCATGTGCGACCGAACAACCGCCCACTTCGACCGCACCGCCCGCCATTACCGGCGTGCCGCCGACTGCCAACCGTCATCTGCCCACCTGACGCGCCGCCACCGTCACGCCGGCAACGATCAGGATCAGCCCCGCCGCATGAAACCAGCGCGGCGGCTCGCCCAGGATCACGACACCGAGAAACGCGCCGAACAGCGGCACCAGATGCAGGAACGCCCCCGCCCTCTGCGCACCGAGCCGCGCCACACCAGCATTCCAGGCGAGATAAGCAGCCACGCTCGTGAACAGCCCCGTGTAGATCGCCGCAACGATCGTCGGCCCCGACGGCCGGAGGACCTCACCCGACACCAATTCCACGACCATCACGGGAACACTACCCACGCACGCGATCGCGCTCATCAGCGTCATGAATGTGAGCCCATGCATCGGCGGCCGCAACCGGAGGCACGCGCTGTAGACCGCGAAGATCCCCATGTTGATGACTGCGATCACGTCGCCGAAGTTGAAGCTCAGCGTGCCCAGAACCGCAAGATCCCCGCGCATGAGAATGACCAGCACGCCGACCAGCGATACCGCGATGCCCGCGATCTGCCGCAACCGCACGCGATCACCGAAAATCGCAACCCCCGCCACGATGATGAACGCCGGCCCGATGGAGTTCATGACCCCGACGTTGACGACGCTGGTGTGCCGCAGCGCGTAATACTGCGTGAAACTGAACCCCGCGCCTCCGACCAACCCCAGGAAGACAACCAACCACCGACGATCGGCGATCTTCGGCCAGTCCGTCTCGACATGCCGCCAAGCGAACGGCAACAGCACCAGCGTCGCCAGAAGCCAGCGCATCGCAGAAAGCCCACCTGGCGGCACCGGTGGCGTGTCTGCAGCCATCCATCGGCCGATCACGTGGTTGCCCGCCCAGCACATCGTCGTCACGACGAGCAGCAGATAGGCGTAAGTGTCCGGCCCCCAACGTCGCTGATCGTCCATGAACGCCATCGAACTCCGTTGCCGGTAGAGACTACGTTTCCGCTTCGTGTCCGCTTCAGGCTCGAACGTGCACCGCGACTTCCGTCACGATGCCGGCACTCACGCAAAAAAGATGGCCCGACAACCGCCGGACCATCGCTCGTTCGATCGTGTTCGATCACCGACCGATCGCGAATTGACCGGCGCTACCGGTCAGTTCGCGGCGGGCGCCCTTGCAGGCGCAGCAGCCGGTGCTGCGGGAGCGGCAGCAGGAGACGCCTTGGGTGCAGCAGGCGCAGCCGGTGCTGCCTTCACCGATCCTGTCGAAATGGCGGATGGAGCGCCTCCCGAAGCCGGGGACGCAGCAGCCTTCGGCTTCTGCGCGCTGTTCTTTTGCGCAGCCCTGTTGACGAGCGGCGCCGACGCGCTCGAATCGACGGTGTGGCCGGGAGGCAGCGGGCCATTCCAGCACACGGTCGCAGCAGCCTTGCAGGTGTATTCGTCGAACAAGATGACATCGAGAAAGAGCTCGCACGTCACGTCCTTCGGCCCCATCTTGTAGCCGGTGATCTTGCGGTCGGCCGCCCACTTGGCCACGTACTTGTCGAGCAGGTTCTTGGCGTCCCTCGTGGGGCCGTCCTTGCCGTAGTCGTTGACCGAGAAGGCGAGCCGTGTACAGGCGGCCGACGCCTGCTGCGTAAACACGAACGACAGCGCTAGGACTGCCGCCGACGCCTTCAGCGCGCGAGAACGGAACATTTCTCAAACCCCTTACGAAGGCCAGCATCGATCGCCGGCTCAATACCCATGGACCACTCTCGCAGAGCGACTGCAATCAGCTTCCGGCCGTTTGCCGAAACCAGCGAGCACGTAACCGGAAGCTCACATCGCCTACTCGAAGCGCGCGACATTAGACCGGCGCGATGGTCTCGCCTAGGCCGCAGGTTGTCGACTTTGTGGATTCGCGGACACGCTTCGAGATGATTCAATTTCACCTTGGATATCGAATGCCGCGACAACTCGATCCGCACGCGCCGAGCCTCTCCGCCGTGCGTCCGTCACTGCCATCGCAGCACGAAACCCGCCAGCGCCGAATCCCGCCAGTGCCGCGTGCAGCCAGTGCCGCCTGCAGAAAGACGCGTGGCGAAACCCGAATTCTCGACAAAGATCATTCCCGCCAGTGCACTGGTCGACGGAGCGAACACGGCATCTCAGCTTCGACGAGATACCATCATCGGAAGCGGCGCACGGGACGCTCCCAAGTCAGCGCCAGCCGTGCTCCGCCAACGAACGAAAGCCGTTCAGTTGTGGTAGGGCGAATAACCGCCGCGGCCACCGATGCCGGAGTCGAAGAAGAAGCCGTGATCGAAGGGGCCGAAGCGTGTCTGCCGGTCGGCCTGGGCATCGCGATAGACGTTGTTACCGCCGAAAATCGTGCGCACGTTGCCGTACGTGTTGATGGTGTCGGCCGCATAGAACGAATATCCGCCGACGCGACGCCGCTGGAAGCCGCGCACCTGCGGACCGCGCACGACGCGCGAACGACCGGCGCTCCGATAATACGCCGAAGCCGGATGGGCAAGGCCGATGCCGTCCTGCGCCAGCGTGACGGAAGACGAGCCTGCCCATCCGAAAATGCCAACGGCCAATGCCAAGCCGAAACGTCCGATCATCACGACACCTCAAGCGCTCGAATTGCAGACAGGACCCTGTCCCTATCGCTAGCAGACTTTACCGCACAGCATGAAAAAATCGTTGCCGGTATGGCTTGGAAGCCGAGATTGCACGAACACTGTCGCCGCGATGTAACGCCCCGAAGGCATCACGCCCCGCAATGGAGAGGGTGAGGAAGGGCAAGGAACGTAAAGCGCGGCACTCTGTGACGAGCACCGCGCGGAAACTCACTGATCGGCCACGCGAAACCCGATGCCGGCTCACCCCGCCACCGATCCCGGTTCCCGTCTCGACTACTCGTCTCAGTTCTTGCAGAGCGTGGCCTGCACCCGGCAGGTCTGCCCCAAGCCGCCGGCCGAGCACTTCGACGACAACTTGCTGACGGTATACCCCGGCGCCACCCCGACCTTCTGGCTGCTCGCCATCCACTGCGACCACATCGGCCAGCTCGTCGCCTGCAGGATGGCCTCGTAGGCCTGGAACATCGCGGAATCCTTGCTTCCGCCGGTACCCTCGCCGGCCTTGTTCACGCACTGCGCATTGGCGCCCGAGGTGACTGCGAGGATTGCGGCAGCGGCGATGAAGGCAACTTTGATTTTCGACATGGCGGTGTTCTCCCCAGAATTACCGATAAGGTAAACGGCACCTGAGCCTGAATCGCGGCGACACGCAAGCCGGCGCGCCTCCAGCGCGCGGCGCGCACACGCAATCCCGCGACAGCGTTGCACCTGCGCGTCAGTAGATGCCGAACTCGACCCGTCGAGCTTTTCGGCGGATCAGGCTCCCGCTAGTTGCAGATTGACGGCCTTCGGGCCCTTGCCGCGCTTGTCGGGCTCGGTATCGAACGATACCCGCATCCCCTCGTCGAGAGTGCCGATGCCGGAGCGCTCCACGGCAGTCACATGGACGAACACGTCCTTGCCGCCCTGGTCGGGCGTGATGAAGCCGTAGCCTTTGGTCTGATTGAAGAACTTGACCGTACCGGACTGCCGCATGCGTATCTCCTGGGACCCGGGGGGAGGGTTTGCTGGAGCGGCCGCGCGGACGATGACATCCCCGGCCGCGAGGTTTCAGGTTGGCCGGACCGATGTCGGTGATAGCGAGAATTCCGAGAGATCAAACCGCATTTTCGTGGAAAGTCTCAGCAGGCTCTGCAGTCTCCGCCGGGCAGGTCAGGCGCCCGAACCTCGGCAAATAATGGTTCAACGGGGACGTTCACGCAAGGCAATTTCAGAAAACACTTTTCGATTTTGCAAGGGAAAGGTTTCTATCGTGAACGGTTGTCGAAAGGCCGGATCAGGCCCCGTGGACCGCCCCCATCACCCTTCCCCGCTGATATGGTCGAGCACCCAGCGCGCCCCCTTTTCCACCCCCAGCCGTTGCGCCAGAAACGGCCCCAGAACTGCCAGTTGCCTGTCGATCTCGAACGGTGGATTGAGAATGACGAGCCCCGTGCCCGCAAGCCTGGTGTCTGACGGCACGTCGGGCTCCCGGCCGGACCTGATCCACAGCTCCGCCGTCGTCAATCGCGCTATTCCGGTCCCTTCCAGATCGCGCTTGAACGTATCGACGGCGCGCCGGTCCTTGATCGGATACCAGAGGATGTATACGCCCGTCGCGAACCGCTTCGCCGCCTCTCCCAAGGCCTTGACCAGACGCCCGAACTCGCCCGGCTCCTCGAACGGCGGATCGATCAGCACGACACCGCGGCGCTCCCTCGGCGGCAGTTGAGCCTTCAGCGCTACCCACCCATCGAGGTTGGTCACCTTGACCTGATCGTCCCGCGCGAACGCCCCGTGCAGCGACTTCACGTCCTCCGGATGCAGCTCGTTCACCACCATCCGATCCTGGGAGCGCAGCAGCGCGCGTGCGAGTTTCGGGCTACCTGGATATCGAACGATCTCGCCCGTCGTGACGGCGGCCGGATTGAACTGCCGCACCACGCCGAGATAGGGCGCCAATAGCTCGGCGACGGCCGGCGGCAGCGGCTCGGCCCCCGGCCCGATCAGCCGCCCGATGCCCCCATGCCATTCGCCGGTCTTCTGCGCCGCTTCCGAGCCGAGATCGTAGACGCCGATGCCCGCGTGCGTGTCGATCACGCGAAACGCTGCCGCTTTCAGCTTGAGCCTTTCGATCACCAGCGCCAGCACCGCGTGCTTGACCACATCGGCGAAGTTGCCCGCATGATAGACGTGACGATAGTTCATCGCCGAGCTTCAACTGAAATCGAAGCTGGTTGTCAACGCCGCCTCCCTCCCCGCTGCCTCCCCATGGACGAAACTTCTTCAGACCGGTATCGGGAAGACTTGTCGCGCGCCCCCCACCCTTTTCGCCCCCGATCGAAGGCACGGAAAAGATCATGACGAATTCCCTCGAAGGCCTCGTCGCCGTCGTCACCGGCGGCGCCTATTCCATCGGCCGCGAGTTCTCCGAAGCCCTCGCCCGCGCCGGCGCCGCCGTGGTCATCGCCGATATCCGCGACGGTGCCGAAGTCGCAGCCGAGATCGGCCGGAAGTACAACGTCGAAACGATGTTTCATCGCACCGACGTGAGCCGCGAATCCGACGTCGCCGCCCTCGCGTCCGCGATTGCGAGCCGCTTCGGCCACGCCGATATCCTCGTCAACAACGCGGCCCTGTTCGCCGAACTGCCCAAGGTCGATTTCCGGCAGATCCCGGTCGAGACGTTCGATCGCGTGATGGCCGTGAACGTCCGTGGCCCATTCCTGATGGCCCAGCACATCGCGCCGCTGATGACCCCGCGCGGCCGCGGCAAGATCATCAACATCGCCTCCGGCACCGCCTACAAAGGCCAGCGCAACCTCGCCGCCTACGTCACCTCGAAAGGCGCGGTGGTCTCCATGACGAAGGCGCTCGCCCGCGACCTCGGCCCCGACAAAATCAACGTCAATTCTATCGCGCCCGGCTTCACCGAGAGCGCGTCCGTCAACGACAATCCGCACCAGAAGATCAACGCCGAGAACACCGTGAAGAGCCGGGCGATCCAGCGCACGCAGGTGCCGGAGGATCTCGTCGGCGCATTGCTGTTCCTCGCTTCCCCCGCCAGCGACTTCGTCACCGGCCAGACGATCGCGGTGGACGGCGGCTCCATCATGCTGTGAGATCGCAGCCGGGAAATCATCCGCGCGTCGCGAGCATATCCTGTTCCCAGATCGCGCCTGCATACTGATCAGGACGAGACCATGACCATCCGCATCGGCACTGCCGAACCCGAAAGCACCTTCCTCACCCAAGGCCAGGCGCTCGCCGCAGTGCTCCCGCGACATGGCGCGGCGGGCCCGTATGAAGTCTCCCTGAGCCCATCTGCGAGCATCGACAACGCCAACCGTCTACATCGCGGCGAGATCGATCTCGGCTTCATGGCAGCCAACTGGATCGGCCGGGCCATGCGCGGCGACAAACCTTTCACCGCGCCCATCGACCTCCGCATGGTCGCGCCGATGAACCTCGGCCCTTTGTTCTTCATCGCGCGCGCAGGCGCCGGCATCGAGACCTTCGACGACCTCGCCGGCAAGCGCGTCGCCGTCGGTCCCGCAGGCAGCGGCATGACCCAGCACGCCCATACGATGCTGGCCGCGTTCGGCAAGACCATCGATCACATCACCCCGGCCTACCTGTCCTTCGCGGACGGCGCGAAGGCGCTCGCTGCCGGCGAGATCGACGCCCAGCTTCAATGCCCGATCCCCAACAAGGTGATGACCGCCCTCGACGCCGAAATCCCGCTCAGCGTCGTGCGCTATTCACCCGCCCAGCTCGACGCGATGCTCGCGAAAGTCCCGTTCTATCGCCGCGCCGTCATGCGCAAGGCCGCGCTCCGGGCGCTGACCGAGGACGTGGCCCAGCCGGGCGTCCTCAACGTCCTGGTCTGTCACGCCCGCGCCGACCAGGGTCGAATAGCGCAGGTAGCAGCCGCGATCAGGTTCGGCGCCGCCGACCTCGCCCGCCACAACGCGCTGTTCGACGGACTCGACGAGCTGTTCGCGGCTGCTCGCACGGAAGGTGCGAAACTGCTGGAGCCGGACGGCGTGAAGCTGCACGACGGTGCACGAGCGGCGTATGCCGCATGTGGACTTCCCGTCTGATCGGGAAAATCCGCAACGGCGATGTGGGCTCACATTCTGTTCACATAGAATTCAATACCCCTGAGCGCACCGATGCGTCAGGAGACGGATGAGTTCGCCCTATTGGTCGCCCCGTCGGCGCAAAAGCGAGCCTGTAACGAAAGTCGTCGCCTGACCGAATGTGAGATGTCGCACGAACTGCGAACGATTGAAGTGCAGGTTTGGGAGTTACGAATGACAGGCGAAGTTCGCGCTCTTTCCATGAATGGCGCAACGTTGATTTTCGGCGGCCCCTACAGCAACCTCGAAGCGACGAGCGCAGTCCTGGCAGAAGCGGCACGCCGTGGGATTCCATCCGAGCGGATCATCTGCACGGGTGACGTCGTCGCCTATTGCGCCGATCCCGTCGCCACCCTCGATCTCGTGCAGACCAGCGGCATTCATGTCGTCATGGGCAATTGTGATGAGCAGCTCGGCAACAGCGCCGACGACTGCGGCTGCGGCTTCCCCCCCGGCAGTTCGTGCGACCGCCTTTCTGCCGCCTGGTATGCTTATGCCGATGCCCGCATTACGCCGGCCCACCGGACGTGGCTCTTGAACCTGCCCCGCCGCCTCGATATCGATATCGGCGGCACACGCCTTGCCGTCGTTCACGGCACGTCGACTGAGATCAGCCGCTTCATATTCGCTTCCACACCGGCGCTCGCCAAGAAGCGGGATCTGGATCTCGTAGGTCTGGACGGAATCGTCGCCGGCCACTGCGGATTGCCGTTCTCTCGAGCGATCGACGGACGACTGTGGCACAACGCCGGCGTCGTCGGCATGCCGGCTCACGACGGCACCCCGCGCGTCTGGTACAGTGTCGTCACTCCGGTCGATGGCGGTATCGAGATCGAGCACTGTTCGCTTTCTTACGATCACACGTCCGCTGCCTCGGCGATGGCTCGCGCACGATTGCCCTCCGAGTACGAGAAGGCGTTGTCGACGGGCCTCTGGCCGAGCTGCGACGTGCTACCCCAGAAGGAGATTTACGCAGCCGGCATTCCCCTCGTCGAAGGCCGCGTCGTCTTCCGCCCCACGCACTCGGGCCGCAAGTCGCGGCGCGGCGCCCCGATCGAGGATCTGGCTCTCTGGCCCGCCGAAGACCGCGACAACAGAAAGCCCCTCGCTCCGGGCAAGTTCGCAGATCCTCACGTCACCGCCAAGGGCGAGCCGCGAGCGCACGTCGCGCTGAAGTCGCTCGATACCTTGTGGTTCAACACCGGCACGCTCTGCAATCTGTCCTGTCGCAACTGCTACATCGAATCGACACCGACGAACGATCGCCTCGCCTACCTCACACTCGACGACGTACGCGGATATCTCGACGAGATCGAGCGCGATGGCCTGCCCACCCGCGAAATCGGCTTCACCGGCGGCGAGCCGTTCATGAACCCGTCCGTCCTGCCGATCCTCGAAGAGTGCTTGTCGCGCGGCTTTCGCGTGCTGATGCTCTCCAACGCGATGCGCCCGATGCAGCGCCACAAGAAGGCCTTGCTCGACCTCAAGCAGCGCTACGGAAAGCAGCTCGTCATCCGCGTTTCGCTCGACCACTTCAATGCCGATCGCCACGAGGAGGAACGCGGCATCGACACCTTCCAGCCGACCATGGCCGGCTTGAAATGGCTCTCCGACAACGGCTTCGAGATCGCAGTCGCCGGACGCACGATGTGGGGCGAAACCGAAGCTGCGGGCCGCGCGGGCTTCGCTGCCCTTTTCTCGGGCCTGGGGCTTCGCATCGACGCTGACGACCCCGCTTCGCTCTTGCTGTTTCCCGAGATGGACGAGCATTTCGACGTCCCGGAAATCACCACCTCATGCTGGGACATCCTGCACAAATCACCCGACGACATGATGTGCGCCACTTCCCGCATGGTGGTGAAACGCAAGGGAGAAGCGCAGCCGGCCGTGGTCGCCTGCACACTGCTGGCCTACGACACCCAATTCGAATTGGGCCACACGCTCGAACAGGCGAGCCGCGCCGTGCCCCTCAATCACTCCCACTGCGCCAAGTTCTGCGTCCTCGGTGGCGCGTCGTGCGCTCCGGCCGCCGAGCAGACGAGCCCGCAGACACACCCGCGCGAAGTCGCCGAAGCGGTCGCTTCATCTGGATGAGCACTGCCGCGCGGTGGTTAATTCAACCGGTCGGTCCGTCCAAAAACCGGGCCGCCGCATCGCGCGGCAACGCCTTGCCCGCCAGCACGGAATCGGCGAGTTCATCGAGGCTCGCCGTGCCGCTGTCCTTGACCCGCTGCGCCACGATCTCGGCCGCCGCCCGCGCTATGAGATAGCGTGCTCGCCGCCGCCGCCGCACGATTGCGCCAGCCTCGAGCCGTTGCCGCCCGATCTCGCCCACCACGGCAGCGAGGTCCCCGAGCCCTTCGCCTGTCGTTGCCGTCGTCTTGAGGATCGGCACGCCGCTCAGCCCCCCCGCTCTCATCCCGAGCGTCGCCTTGAGTTGCGTCCGCGCGATCTCCGCGCCGGGCATGTCGCCTTTGTTGACGACCACCACGTCCGCGATCTCCAGATGCCCCGACTTCATCGCCTGGATGTCGTCGCCCAGACCCGGTGCCGCGATCACCACCCTGACGTCGGCCACTTCGGCGACGTCGATCTCGCTCTGCCCCGTGCCGACCGTCTCGACCAGCACGTGATCGAAGCCCGCACCGTCGAGCGCATCGATGATTCGCACCGCAGCCGGCGACAGCCCGCCCAGTGATCCGCGCGAAGCGAGCGCGCGCACGAACACCGTCTCGTCCTCGACCGCCGCCGACATCCGCACACGATCACCCAGGATCGAGCCGCCCGTGATCGGACTGGACGGATCGACCGCGATCACGGCGACGAGCTGGCCCCGGCCCCGCAGATGCCGGATGTAGGCGTTGACCAGCGTCGACTTTCCCGCCCCCGGCGGCCCCGTGAACCCCGTCACGAGCGCACGCCCCAGCCGCGGCGCGAGCGCCGCGATCAGCTCGAGCGCCCCGGGCTTCATCGTCTCGAGCAGCGTGCACGCGCGCGCGATCGAACGCCTGTCGCGCGCATCGAGGCCAGCGGCGAGTACAGCGATGTCGGCAGCGCGCGCGGAATCGGTCATCCCCCATCTCTACCACGCCCGAGCACCGGCGAGCATCCGCACCCTGTTCGGAAATCAGAAATACACGCCCGGAAACCGGATCCGCGGCCGCATGCCGACCGGGCCGAACCCGACGAGCGAGATCAGCGGCCGATCCGCGAACGCCATCGGCGGCAGCCCCGGTACGGTGCTGATTTCGACGAGCCGCCGCACCCGTTCCTCGCTCGACGGATGCGAACGGAACAACGACGGATAGGCCACCCGCCGGCCCGGCGCCGGAAGCATCACATCTTCCCACACCCGGCCCGTGGTCTCCTCCAGATTGCGCAAGGCAGCCGCCAGCCCCAGCGGATCGCCGGTGAGCTGCGCCGCCTCCAGATCGGCGTCGAACTCCCGGGCACGCGACAATGCGAGCTGCAGCAGATTGGAGATCATGGGCGCCAGGTAGAGAAACAGGATCGCCCACCACGTCGCATATTGCTCGCCTTGGAACGCCGCGACGATGTTGAGAACGGCGAGGAACACCGCGACGAACGACATCGCCTGCGTGGCGCGTGTCAGAGCATCCGCCACCCCCATCACCCAGAGATCGTTGTTGCGGACGTGCGAGACCTCGTGCGCCATGACCCCGGCGATTTCACGCAGCGTCAAACGCCTCAGAAGACCCTCGGTTATGGCGATCACCGCACGGTCCGACTTTCCCGCCGCGAACGCATTCACGGCCATGCTCGGCACGACATACAGGGTTGGACGCGCGGGCAAACCGGCCCGCTCCGTCAGAATATCGAGCACCTCACCGAGCTGATCGCCGGGTTGCGGGAGAACTTTTCGCGCGCGGTAGAGCCGCATCAGCAGCTCCGGCGGCAAACTCGGCACGAACAGCAGGGCCAGTCCGAACAGAACTGCCGCCCATGCCAAGCCCGGCAACCCGAACAGCATCCATCCCGACATCGCCACGAGCCCGCCCAGCCCGGCGAACAACACCGCGGTATGTATGGCGTTTTGCGTTTTGTGGGCGCTCAGCGCCACGGGATCGAGGAGTGAACTCAACGAAGCACTCATGAGGTCGTGCCGAGGCCTCGCATGCGCACGGACCGTCACGTGCACCGGACCTCTCGAGCAGGCGCCGTCAACCTACCCGATTACCCTTCCGGCCGGCAACTGAATGCGGCTCGGAAATCGAGCATTCCGGCAGGCCGCCGACGCTGGAAAGCCGACACGCTCAGAAGTGCTTCTCGATCTCGGCCGCCTTCGCCTCGTCGA
The DNA here is from genome assembly GCA_964574325.1 of uncultured Devosia sp. Classification (GTDB taxonomy): domain Bacteria; phylum Pseudomonadota; class Alphaproteobacteria; order Rhizobiales; family Hyphomicrobiaceae; genus CAMDPA01. The sequence goes on from CAZNMY010000043.1 coordinate 30,646, forward strand.
CGACGCGCATTGCCGCCTTCGCTGCCGGCAGAATGTCCTCGGCCCGGTCGACGACGCCGAACGTCACTTCCAGTCCCGGCCGAATGAATGCCTCTTGCTTCATGTGATCGAGCATCGCCAGGAACGGCGACCAGAACCCGCCGATATTCGCGAGCACGATCGGCTTTCGATGCTGACCGAGCTGAGACCACGTCAATTGCTCGACGAGTTCTTCGAGCGTACCGATCCCACCCGGCAACGCGACGAACGCATCCGAACGGCGGAACATCTCCATCTTCCGCTGATGCATGTCATCCGTGACGACGAGTTCCGTCACCGCATCGAGCATCCGCTCCTTGTTCATCAGGAACGTCGGGATGATCCCCGTGACCCTGCCGCCGTGCGCCAATGCGGACGTCGCAACCTCTCCCATCAGACCGAGACTGCCACCGCCATAGATCAGTTCCACGCCATCGGTTGCGAGTGCCTTGCCCAAGATCCGTGCATTCTCCGCATAGGTCGAATTCCCGCCGGCCCCCGAACCGCAGTACACGCAAACGCTCCGCAAACCACTTCCTGAAGGGGCAGCGGGCTCTGACTGAGATTTCGAGTCGACGGGCAGTGCCGCGCTGCCCGGTATGCCTTGAGAGTCTCGATTTCGCATGGTGATGGCTTGAACTTGGAAGGAGTGACGTGTTTCGCGGCCCAGCGCCCGACACCGGCGGATTGTGATCCGGAGCTGTCACGCAGAACTTCGACGAGGGCGACCACGCAACATACCATGTTGTGGCCTCGATGCACGCCTTGCGGGGACCACGGTACGTACCACGGTACGGTCCTGGACTTCGAGCCATTGAATTACCAGACGAATGCCCGTCGGTTAACGAAATGACGACGAAAGTTGGCGAGCCCGCGGAGTTGTGCTTATTGTTCAGCCAGGATCGAAGGGCCGGGCAATCATATCAACGGCTTGTGCTGGGATGCATTTGCCGCCGCGTCTACCGGGCGAGGCGGCCAGGAGAAAGTTTCAGATATGTTGTGTTCGCGTTTCGCCTTAGCGGCGTTCACGATGGGCCTGTCGATATCCATCGGCGGCTTTTCGCTGCTGTCGTCGGTTGCGGCCCAAAGCATCGTCGTCGCTCAGACCGCGCCCCCGCAGAAGGCGTCGCCCGGCGCGGCCGCCCGGCCCGCCGAGGACGACTTCCTCTCCCCGATCTGGGATTGGCTCGAGCGCGCGAACCGCCAGTATCAAGCGGTGATCGTCAAGCAACTGTCGGAAGGCGAGCCCGCGACGAGCTTGGCCCAGCCGGCGCCGGCCACTACACCTCGCCCCGCGCCAAAGCAGGTCGCGCAAACTCCGCCCCCACAAACTCCGGCCCCCCAGCTTCCCGCGAGCAAGGCCGCTCAGCCGAAAATCGTGGCTCAGGCTCCGCCGCAACCCTCCCTGACGCCGCAAGCCCCGACGTCGCCGCCGACGCCTGCAGCCCCCCGCGTTCCCGCTCCCGCCGAGAAGGACGTGTTCGATCAGATCCAGGAAACGGTCGCGGATTGGCTCGATCGCGCCAATCGACAGTATCAATCGGTGATCGTCCGTCGCCTCTCGGAGCCGAACCCGACCGAAAGTGCGATGCCTTCCGCCAGGAACTTGCCGCCGCCCCCCCAGCCCACGACCGTCGCCACGATCAGCCCATCGCCGCAGCCCAAGGCCGTCGAAGACTCGGGCAGGATCGCCGAGCAGCAGCGGCGCGAAGCCGAAGCAAAAGCGAAATCGGACGCCGAGGCCAAATCCCGCGCCGAGGAAGAAGCGCGTCTCGCCGCAGCGGCCTCCAAGGCCAAAGCCGATCTCGAGGCGAAGGCCAGAGCAGACGAGGACGCCCGCCGTGTCGCGGCCAAGGCGAAGGCCGACGCCGACGCGAAAGCCAAGGCCGATGAGGAAAGACGCCGCGTAGCCGCCGCTGCTGCTGCCGCCGCCGCGGTCAAGGCGAAAGCCGACGCCGACGCAAAAGCCAAGGCCGAGGAAGATGCTAGGCGAGTGGCCGCCGCCGCAGCAGCAGCCGCTGCCAAGGCGAAGGCCGACGCCGACGCGAAGGCCAAGGCCGAGGAGGAAGCCCGCAGGGTTGCCGCCGCAGCCGCTGCCAAAGCCAGGGCCGATGCAGACGCGCAGGCACGAGCCGATGCCGCAGCGAAAGCCAAGGCCGAGGAAGAGGCACGTCGGGTCGCCGCCGCCGCTGCCGCAAAAGCAAAAACTGAGGCGGAAGCACGCACGAAGGCCGAGGCCCAGGCGAAAATTGCAGCTCTCGCTGCGACGACCGCTGCGGCCACCGCCGCTGCTGCTGCAGCCAAGGCCGAGGAAACCCGCAAGACCGCTGCCGCAGAGCAGGCGAGACGCGCAGCCGAAATGGCCGAAGCCGCGAAAACTGCCGCCACGCCGCCGCCGGTGAAGTCCACCGCCGCCCCCGCCCCTGCCCCCGCAAAAACGGCCGAAGTCGCAAGCCCGAAGCCCTTGCCCGTCACATCCAGATCAGCGACCGGCAGGTCCGCCGCGCCCACGCCCGCCAGGGTCGCTTCGACCTCGAAGCCTGCCAGGCTGAAACAGCGCAACATCCGCACGGCCGGCGCCACCGGCACCAAGACCCGGAAGCCGCGCATCGCCGTCGCCCAGCGCTCGGATGCGCTGAAGCACGCCAAGTTCAGCATGCGGCGGGCCCACGCTCACAGCACGTGCGGCCGAATTGCCGGACATAACGTACGGCTTGGCCGTTCCTACGTCGTCAAGCGCGGCGATTCCCTCTGGACCATTGCCCGGGCCCACTACAGGAACGGACAGAAATACCGCCTGCTGCTCGCGTCCAACCCGGCGATCCGCAATCGTTCGGGCGTTATCATGCCCTGCGAGCGCATCGTCATCCCGCGCATCCGCAGACAATAGGTCCCGAGCGACCACTGTGACTGCGCATCGACGGGCGTCGGATCTCATCCGGCGCCCGTTTCCATGTTCCTCGGCTTCCCGCGGCCGCCATCATGAACGACGGTGATCCACAATCGTGGCAGCCGGCGTCGACAACGCCGGGGCCATTCGCTAAGACCCCTCGCATGCAAAGATCAGCTCCCGCCTCCCCCGGCGCCAGAGGTAACTGGCAGCTTCCGCGCCCCGATCCCGCACGCGTTCGCGTGCTGCGCGGTCTGTTTCCGCACATTTGGCCGGTCGACCGGCCGGACCTCCAGCGCACGGTGCTGCTGTCGCTCGGATTGATGCTGGTGGCGAAGGTCGTCACCGTCCTCATGCCCTTCACCTTCAAGTGGGCGACCGACGGTCTCGTCGCGATCGTCTCGGGCAAATCGAGCGAGGTCCCGGCTGCGTACTGGCTCCTGGTCGGCCCCCTCGCCGCCACGCTGATGTACGGCATCGTCCGTGTCCTGATGACCGTTCTGATGCAGATCCGCGAAGGTCTCTTCGCCAAGGTCGCGATGCATGCCGTCCGCAAGATGGCATTGACGGCCTTCGAGCACATGCATCGGCTGTCTCTACGCTTCCACCTCGAGCGCAAGACCGGTGGCCTGACCCGTGTGCTCGAGCGCGGCCGGGACGGCATCGAGCAGCTGACGCGCATGACGCTGATGACGTTCCTGCCGACCATCGTCGAGCTGATACTCGTCCTCACCGTGTGCGCCATCGAGTTCGACTGGCGCTACATCGTCGCCATCGTCACGATGGTCGTATTCTATTTGTGGTTCACTTTCTGGGCCACCGAGTGGCGGATGCAGATCCGCCGGACGATGAACGAGAGCGACACCGAGGCCAACACCAAGGCGATCGACAGCCTGCTCAACTACGAGACCGTCAAGTATTTCGGCGCCGAACGCCGCGAAGCGGAACGCTACGACAAGTCGCTCGTGACGTATGAGAAGGCGAGCATCAACACCTACATCTCGCTCGCCGTGCTCAACACCGGCCAGGGCGTCATCTTCACCGCAGGCCTCACCGCCTGCCTCGCGATGTCCGCGATCGACGTGATGGCAGGCAAGAACACCGTCGGCCATTTCACGATGGTCAACCTGATCTTCCTGCAGCTCTTCATCCCGCTCAATTTCATGGGCACGATGTACCGGGAGATCAAGCAATCCCTGCTCGACATCGAACGGATGATGGACATCCTCGAGCAGAACCCCGAGATCGCGGATCGGCCCGGCGCGACGCCGCTGAAGGTCGCGGGCGGCACCATTCGCTTCGAGGAAGTCGCGTTCCGCTACGAGCCCGAGCGGCCGATCCTGAACGGCCTCTCCTTCGAAGTTCCCGCCGGCAAGATGGTCGCCATCGTCGGCCCGTCCGGCGCCGGCAAATCGACGATCTCGCGCATCCTCATGCGCTTCTACGACATCGCCGGCGGCCGCGTGACGATCGACGGCCAGGACATCCGCGACGTCACTCAGACCTCGCTTCGTGGCGCGATGGGCGTCGTCCCGCAGGACACCGTCCTGTTCAACGACACGCTCCTCTACAACATCCAATACGGTCGTGCCGATGCATCGCCAGCGGAGGTCGAGGAAGCCGCAAGGCTAGCCCAGATCGACGGCTTCATCCGCCAGATGCCGGACGGCTACGAGACGATGGTCGGCGAGCGCGGCCTGAAGCTGTCGGGCGGCGAGAAGCAACGCGTCGCCATCGCGCGCACCATCCTGAAGGCGCCGCCGATCCTGATCCTCGACGAGGCGACCAGCGCTTTGGACAGCCATACCGAAAAGGAAATCCAGGACGCCCTCGATCGCGTCGCCAAGGATCGAACGACGCTCGTCATCGCCCATCGCCTCTCGACGATCGTGCACGCCGACAACATTCTCGTGCTCGAACAGGGTAAGCTCGTCGAGCAGGGCCGACACGCCGAGCTACTCGCCAAGGACGGCCTCTACGCCTCGCTGTGGAACCGGCAACGGCAAGCCGAGAAGGCACGCGAGGAACTCGCACGCACCCTCGAAGAAGCCGAGAAGGCCGGCGCGATCCGCCCCGCCGACGCGCGACTTCCCGGACTGGGTTGATCTTGCGGCAAACCTGAAAACCTTCACCGATAAGGCTCATGTCGAGCAATTGCGATTCGCGCGCGAGACACATTTCTACCACACGGCAAAGCTCTTTCTCGTTTCTCACCACTGTTCAACGAGGGGGAATTTTCAAGCCATGTTCACGCGTCGAGGGGAAACACGGGCCTCAGTCTCGCAACATCAGACTCTCACTCAGCTTCAGGAAGCCAGAGCCGCAGTAGCGGCCGATAGCGCGTCCCTCCCGGCAGACCAGCCGTTTCCACCTCCGATGCCGGAGGCGACATCGGCAGCAGCCGGCATTTCGATCGTGCCCAAAGGTCCCATGTACCTCGACGGTGAGACGCCCTCCGTGATCGGCGAAGATCTCACCATCGAGGGCCAGGCGATTACGATCCGCTGCAAGGGCGCGCTCGAGATCAACGGCAAGATCCACGCGGAACTCCACAGCCAGAAGCTCGTCGTCGGGAAATCCGGTCAGGTCGAAGGCACCATCGCCGCCGACAGCGTCGAGATCTGGGGCACGGTCAGCGGCACCATCATGGGCTCACGCGTGATCCTGCACCCGAGCGCCGAGGTCGAAGGCGACATTCACGCCAAGTCTCTGTCGGTTTCGGATGGCGCAAGCTTCGAGGGCCGGTCGCGAAAAGTCATGGATGTTGCCACGATCGCGCCTCGCCTCGAGCCCGGATCTCCCTCCAGCAGCGGCGCGGCTGCACCTCCGATCCCCATTCCCGTACAGATGACGAGCCAGCTCGCGAGCTGAAGCTCCACCCGTCGGTGGTGCGCCCCACTTCCGAACCGCCTTCGCGGTTCGAGGCCCCACCTCTCGAGCTTGTTCGATGTGGCGGGCCTAAGGCCTGCCGTGACAACAACCGCGTCAGATTGCGACCAGCTGTCAACTTGCTCAGCCGTCATGGTCCGCGAAGGCGGACCACCCACGGCAGCTTTCCACGAGAGTTCGGCTGAGGAAGGAACTGTCTTCTCAAAGTTGCGACATCGAAACGGTCGCTACAAAGCAGTGTGACGTGGGTGGCCGCCTGCGCGGCCATGACGACAGCGGTGGGGTAGAGGGTGCGGCAGATCCCTGCGCATCACTTCTCTTTACGTTGCGCCTTTCCTGACGGCACGGATCGCATCGGATTGGGCCTCTTCGAATTGGGCCAGGCACCAGTGCGGAAGAACGCCGTCGTCCGATCGCGGAGCCAACCACTTCCGAACCCGCCTTCAAGGTTCGAGGCCCCACCTCTCAAGCTTGTTCGATGTGGCGGGCCTGAGGCCTGCCGCAACAACAACCGCGTCCGATTGCGACCAGCTGTCAACTTGCTCAGCCGTCATGGTCCGCGAAGGCGGACCACCCACGGCAGCTTTCCACGAGAGTTCGGCTGAGGAAGGAACTGTCTTCTCAAAGTTGCGACATCGAAACGGTCGCTACAAAGCAGTGTGACGTGGGTGGCCGCCTGCGCGGCCATGACGACAGCGGTGGGGTAGAGGGTGCGGCAGATCCCTGCGCATCACTTCTCTTTACGTTGCGCCTTTCCTGACGGCACGGATCGCATCGGATTGGGCCTCTTCGAATTGGGCCAGGCACCAGTGCGGAAGAACGCCGTCGTCCGATCGCGGAGCCAACCACTTCCGAACCCGCCTTCAAGGTTCGAGGCCGCAAGCACGGCCCGGCACCAGTGCGCCGTACTGAGAAACAAGGCGAGCCCGGGTAGCGCGCCCGGGCTCGTTCTGTGTCAGGACAGTCTCAGACGAGCGGCGGCATCACCACTGATAGCGGATGCCTGCCCGCGTTCCGAAACCGAAGTAGTCGTCACCGGCGCGAACTTCGAGATCGTTGTACAGCGTGTAGCCGTAGCCCACATCGACGCGGTTCTCGAGCACGCCCATCACGCGCAACTTGCCTTCGTCGATCTTCGCGCTGACTGGCGGCGGCAGACCCGGAGTGGTGGTGGTGACCGTGTAGCCGTTGATCGCCACGTCGCTGTAGAGAAGACCCGTCAATGACGAGTTCCAGATCCAGCCGTCCCGCGTATTGAAGCGTGTGCCCAGACGCAGACCGCCCTGCACGCGGAAGGAGTCGCCGTCACGGTAGCCCAGAGCCGCCGCATTGCCGCCGAAGTCGCTGTACGAGTAGCGAACGCCGACCGTCGGCTCCACATAGTGCCCCATCGAAAGCGGAATGCGATAGTTCGCGTTCGATGCGACGACGTAGTTGGTCATCGACGTCGTGGTGCTGGAAACCCTGTCGGTGATCACCAGCGGGCCACCGCACCCTTCGTCGAACACCTCGCGCTCCCGGAAGCGGCGCTCGACGTCGAAGATGTCGACTTTGAACGCGATATCTGCCGAGAAAGCACCGTGCACCGCCGAGCCGTAGAGGCCGATGAAGGTACCATCCATCTCCTGCCGCTGTTCGCTGAACGTCGTCCGCTGATCGCTGGCATTGTCACTGCCCGTGCTGAGCAGCGTCACGTCGGTGAACTTCGAGCGGGTGGAGTTGTAGCCGCCGAATGCGCCGATCTGGAACCCTCTCGGCACGCTGCCGATCTGGTAGTTCGATACGTCCACGCCAGAGATGATACCGCCCGACGTCGTCCTGCGGTCCTGGTTGTTGGCCTGATTCGGTGCGAGATTGTCGCGCTTCTCGTGATCGTAGTAGCCCTCGACCCAGACGCCGTGGGCGCGCAGCGTTCCCCCGGCTGGCATCGGATAGCCGTCGTCCTTCAGCGAGCCGCCCGAATAGCCGCTGCTCGCGGATCTGACGGTGGCCGACTGCGGTGCAGGAGCAGCCTGGGCCACCCGTGCCGGTGCTGCCGGGCGCGACACCTGCGGGCGCTTGGCCTGCGGCGCTGCAGCAGGAGCAGGCCCCGTGGTCGTCGTCGTCGTGACGGCGGGAGCTGGCGCAGGCGCGGCTGCCGGAGGCGGCGAAGCCGCGGCGACCTGTTGCGGGGCCGAAGCCGCGCCGACGGGCACGCAGTTGCCCCCCGATCGCGCGAAGCCTGCCGGGCAAGCGCCGGAAGCCTCCTCGCGGCGTTTACGGATGAGCTCGAGCGCCTGGTCGGTGGAAGCTTCTGTCGCCGTGATCGACGGCGGGCCGATCAATCCGCCGAGCGCGACCAGCGTCGGCGCTCCGCCACAGGCAGCCATTGCTGCCACACTCGTCATCGCCGTCGCCGCTGTGAAGGTGATTGCGCTGGTAGAGAAGGAGCGCAAATAGGGTGCTTTGATCATATCGTGCCGCGCTGTTGAAACCTTTGACCGGCCCATACGGGGCGACCGGTTGGCCCGGAACAACGCAAACTCCGGCAATGCTTCGAGTCGCGGGTAACAAGAGTCGCGGGCGCGGTCCAGCGGTTCGGATGCTGGACACGGGCCAATCTCGTGGAAATTGTGGCTCGAGAGTCCCTCATGCAACACCGGGATTTCCGAAGTACGCCCCCGGAGCGCGGCGCTCGTCTCTGCGCGTTTGCGAGGAAGCCGGACCGGTTGTTACAGCCGGAACAGCGGCCACATCCTCCGCGTCGTAGCCTGCAATCGTCAAAACCGAAGATCGACCTTTACGTCGTCGACGGCTTCACGTTTACAGGTACGGATGCCGCGACTAGCCTCGTAGCATACGGCGTCACCACAGGAGAATTCCCATGGCCTTCGACTCCGCTGAAGCAAACCGCGCGCACAGGCGCGCCTTGTCGCTTCTCGCCGGGCTCTGCGCAGCTTTCGTCACCGCGACGACGGCACTTCCGATGATCGCCCACGCGCAAGGCATGACCGACAAGCAGATGATCGACCAGCTTCTCGGCAAGACCTCGCGCGGCATCGGTCAGGCAGCGCCGCCGGCGCGATCCCTGGCCCCATCGGAAGCGAACCGCCTTCGCGCTTTGCTGGACAAGGCCGGCACGCGCGCCTTCTCGGCGAAGGAGCGCACCGAGGTCGCCGAAGCCGTCAAGGACCGGCCGTCACTCGACTTCGAAATCTACTTCCCCTTCAACTCTTCGAGCGTTCAGAAGACCGCTGAGCCGACGCTGCAGAAGATCGGTCAGATCCTGGCCAACGAAGCCTTCCGGGATCGTGGCTTTCTCATCGCCGGCCACACCGACGCGAAAGGTCGCCCCCAACCCAACCAGGTCGTCTCGCAGCGCCGCGCTGACGCCGTGAAGGCTTATCTGGTCAAGCACTTCGGCATCGATCCAGCACGCCTGCGCGTGATCGGCTACGGCAAGGAGCAGCTCAAGGACGAGAGCCAGCCCTTCGCCTCGATCAACCGGCGCGTGCAGATCATCAACCTGCCCGACGGCGCGATCGCCAGCCGCTGACCGTGAGCACGCCTTCCCCGCCGACACCGACACCGACAGGCGGCGCCCCCCGGGGCGCCGCCGACCGCGCGGTCTCGAGCCGTCCTGCCGTGGTCGTTACCGGCGCATCGGAAGGCATCGGCCTCGCGCTCACCGACATCTTCGCCGCCAAGACCGCTCTCCCCGTCCTGATGATCGCCCGCCGCAGCGAGCCCTTGGAAGCCGCCGCCCGCACGATCTCGGAGCGCCACGAAGTCGAGACGATCCCGCTGCCGCTCGACGTCACACGCGCCGACGCCGCAACGCTGATCGAGAGTTCGCTGGCCGCCAACGGCCTTCACGCGGAGATCTTCATCAACAATGCCGGCGTCGGCTTGGGCGGCGAGTTCGTCGGTCACGACGCAGCCGTGATCGCCAACCTCATCGACCTCAACGTCCGCGGCCTGACACTGCTAACCAGACACTTCCTGCCCGGCATGCTCGAGCGCCGCAGCGGCGGCATCATCAACATCTCATCGCTCGGCGGCTACGCGCCCGGCCCCTATCAGGCGGCCTACTACGCGAGCAAAGCCTACGTCACCTCCCTCACTCGCGCCCTGTCCGAAGAAGCAGCCCGCAGCGGCGTACATCTGTGCGTGGTAACGCCCGGCCCCGTCGAGACTGCATTCCATGCCCGCATGGGCGCCAACGAAGCCTTCTACCGCAAGCTGATACCGGGCATGACCGCCGCCGCCGTCGCCCGTGCCACCTGGCGCGGCTGGCGCTTCGGGTTCCGTGTCATTCAGCCTGGCATTTTCACGCCGTTCCTCTCCATCCTCATGCGCATCACACCCTGGCTGCTCCTCGTCCCCATCGTCGGGTGGCTGCTTCAAAAGCGTTATGCCGCCAAAGGGTGATAGCCGCTTGGCGTCCTGGCTCGCCGATGCTAGCTCACCAACCAAACCCTATCGCGACCGACCACCCCGACTTCAGGAGCCCCCACATGGCCCAGAGCATGACCTTCGCCGATCCACGCCTCGCCGAACTCGACGGCTTTCGCGTCGAGATCGACGCCGGCAACGAGCGCGCGGACATCATCCTCGATCGCCCGCCGCTCAACGTCATCGAGATGGCCCAGCGCGACCAACTCCGCCTCGTCTTCGAAGCGCTCGATGCCGACGCCCGCGTCCGCGTCATCGTGCTCCGCGCCATCGGTCAGCATTTCTCGTCGGGCGGCAACATCAAGGGCTTCATGGAAGCGTCCCCCGAGCACGTTTCCAAGCTCGCCTGGAACATCGCCGCCCCCGCCCGCTGCGAAAAGCCCGTGATCGTGGCCAACCGTGGCTACACCTTCGGCGTCGGCTTCGAGATCTCGCTCGCCTGCGATTTCCGCATCGCCTCGGAGACGACCCTCTACGCGCTGCCCGAGCAGAAGCTCGGCCAGATCCCGGGCTCCGGCGGCTCGGCGCGGCTGCAGAAAATGGTCGGCATCACCCGCACGAAGGACATCGTGATGCGGTCGAAGCGCATCACGGCGAAGCAGGCTCTCGACTGGGGTGTCGCGACCGAGATGGTCCCGGATGCCGAGCTCGAGAAGGCGACCGACGCGCTTGTCGCCGAGTTGCGCACGTTCTCGCCCCTCGCTCAGCGCACCGCCAAGAAGCTCCTCAACGAGACCGAGGACGCCTCCCTGTCGATCGCCATCGAGCTGGAAGGCTACAACTACTCCCGCCTCCGCCAGTCCGAGGATTTCAAGGAGGGCGTCGAAGCCTTCCACGGCAAGCGCGCCCCGAAGTTCAAGGGCTCATGATTACATAACAAAAACAAAAACTTGCACCGAAAGAAGATGCGCCGCCGACGGTCTGGAACTGGCGGCAGATACGGGATTTTCCTCGCCGGAAGCGCGCACCGATGGGCTGATGCAGATCAAAGCTCCGTGATCACTCGACGTGCGACATCGCGCTGGGTATCCTTGGATTTGGTGTAAGTCTAAACCTTGCAGGTCCGAGGCTGGGAACGAACGGATGCCCATCGCGAACCGTGCGAGCGCGCGGACACCGCACCGGCGGTACGATGGCTTCGAAACGGGGTTGGGAAGTGAGAACGATGGATTACCGTGCCCGCTTTGCCGCTGCTTTGGAGGCACTGCACCAGGAAGGCCGTTACCGCGTCTTCGCCGACATCAAGCGCGACTGTGGCCAGTTCCCCCACGCCGTGAAGTTCGAAGGCGACAGCACCCGCAAGATCACCGTCTGGTGCTCCAACGACTACCTGGGCATGGGCCAGTCACCCGTCGTCCGCGCCGCGATGCACGAGGCGATCGACTCGGTCGGCGCCGGCTCCGGCGGCACCCGCAATATCTCGGGCACCACGCACTACCACGTCGAACTAGAGGACGAGCTGGCCGATCTGCACGGCAAGGAAGCGGCCCTCCTCTTCACGTCGGCTTACGTCGCCAATGATGCAACACTCTCGACGCTCACGAAGTTGCTTCCCGGCCTCGTCATTTTTTCCGACGAACTCAATCACGCCTCTATGATCGAAGGCATCCGCCATGGTGGTGGCCCCAAGAAGATCTTCAAGCACAATGACGTTGCCGATCTCGAGCGCCTGCTGAAGGCCTGCGATCCCTCGCTGCCGAAGTTGATCGCTTTCGAGAGCGTCTATTCGATGGACGGCCACATTTCCGCGATCAAGGAAATCTGCGACCTCGCCGAGAAGTACAACGCGCTCACCTATATCGACGAAGTGCACTCGGTCGGCATGTACGGCCCTCGCGGTGGCGGCATCGCGGAACGCGACGGCCAGGCCCACCGCATCGACATCTTCAACGGCACGCTGGCCAAGGGCTTCGGCGTGATGGGCGGCTACATCGCCGGCAGCAAGGACTTCTGCGACGCGATCCGCTCCTACGCGGCGGGCTTCATCTTCACGACGTCGCTGGCGCCGACCATTGCCGCCGGCGCGCTGGCGAGCGTCCGCCACCTGAAATCGAGCCAGCTCGAGCGCGCCCGCCACCAGGAACGCGCCCGCACGCTGAAGAAGCGCCTTCATGCCGCCGGCCTGCCGGTGATGGACAACCCGGCCCACATCGTTCCGGTTTTCGTAGGCGACCCCGTGCGCTGCAAGGCGATCTCGGACACGCTGCTCGAGCGCTACGGCATCTACGTCCAGCCGATCAACTATCCCACGGTCCCGCGCGGCACGGAGCGCCTGCGTCTGACGCCGACGCCGCAGCACTCCGACGCCGACATGGACCACCTCGTCGCCTCGCTCACCGAGCTGTGGGCCGAATGCCCCATCTCCAAGATGCCGATGGCCGATAAAGAAGCCGCGGAATAAATACCCTGGTGTAGGGCGGGTTAGCGTAGCGTAACCCGCCGACTGCCCCCCATGCCCAGCAAGGCGATCCGCCCGCTCTACTTCCCTTGCTCGAGATATCGTTGCAGCGCCACAGCCTTCTCGCCGCTCTCGACCAGCCGCTCGATGATGTCGACGAGCCCGGCGAACTCCCTCGCCGACAGGCATCCGAACTCCACATCGTTGACCTGACGCTGCGTCGGCGCGAGCCTGGCAAGGCGCTGCCGCCCTTCCCCCGTCACTGTCAGCACCACCCGTCGCCGGTCCTTCGTGTCGACCACCTTGTCGACGAGCCCGAGAGCGACAAGCCGGTTGCACACGTTCGTAATGAACGCCCCGGTCAGCCGCAGGTGCTGCGCCACCGCCGACACGCTCACGTCGCCGCCCTGCGCCAGATGCGCGATCGAGATCAGCACGGTGTATTCGATGCCGGCAAGTCCGATCACGCGCGCGTGACCCGCGCGAATCTCCTCGTGGCTCGCCATGAAGCTGAACAACCCGTGCACCAGCCGCCGGAACGCGCCGTCCGAGCCGTCGACCAGCAGTTCCGGCCGCGAAACCGTCAACGCCGTCTTGGCCTTCCCCACCCGCTGACCGCCCCCGCGCAATTCCGCCCGCCGTCCTGACGCGACCCGCCCGCTCTCGCTCGACGATGACCTGATCCGCGCCACGCCCTTCGCCTCCCGACTTCGCGACTGCCGACTGCCGACTGCCGACTTCCGAAACTACCACCGAACAACTCTCTTGAAAAGCTAACTGACTTAGGCAATTCTCTCGCTGTAGGTTGGGCCGAGGCTGGCACTGCCGGCCGCGACCCAACACTTAACCGCACGTCGAGACGTGTTGGGTCGCGCCCCGCAGAAGTGCGGAGCTTGACCCAACCTACGAGGTCAACGAGGCGAGCCCGCACATGCAGATCGAGATCCGCAAGATCCTGAGCTTCGTCGACGAAGCGCGCAGCGAAGCCGGCAAGTCCGCTACTCCGCCGCTGCGCAAAGTCGCCGTCGCGGCCATCATCACGAACCCCTATGCGGGCCGATGGGTCGACGATCTCGGTCCGATCACTGCCGCCAGCGAAGCCCTCGGCCGCGAGATCACCACGCACGCCGTTTCGCTGTTGAAGCCCTACGCGCCGGAAAGCTACGGCAAGGCCGCCATCGTCGGCATCGCTGGCGAGCAGCAGCACGGCTCGGCCATGCTGACGACCGTATTCGGCAATGTAATGCGCGAAGCGGCCGGCGGCGGCGTGGCCTGGATATCCTCGTTCACCAAGCGCGCATCGCCCGGCTCCACCATCGACATTCCACTCGCCCACAAGGACGCGCTCTACGTGCGCTCGCACTACGACGGCATCTCGATCACACTGCCCGACGCGCCGTTGCCCAACGAAATCGCCATCATTTGCGCCTACGCCAACCGCGGCCAACTCAATCACCGTATCGGCGGCCTCGCCGCCAAAGACATCAAAGGCAAGGACGGGCTCGTCTAGCCACAACAGAATTCCCCTCCCCTCGATGGGGAGGGGTTAGG
>CAZNMY010000044.1:0-44319 GCA_964574325.1 uncultured Devosia sp.
GTTTGCGCAATCGGGTGCGCTGGGGATCACCAACATGAACGCCGAACAGCGCCTAAAAATAGAGGGGGTTTGGGGGATACATCCCCCAAGCGGGTGCGGGCGGCAGCCCGCTCGCGCAGCGAATTCACGCCCGCGACAACAACTCCGCCGCCCACGACGCGAACACGCGCGCGCCGAGCACGATATCCTCGTCGGCCGTGTTCTCCGTCCAATGATGGCTGATCCCGCCGATCGACGGCACGAACAGCATCCCCGCGGGCATCCGCGTCGAAAGCTTCGCCGCATCGTGGATGGCGCCCGACGGCATCCGCAGAGACAGCCCCGGCGCGTGACGCGCTGCAGCGGTCTCAGCCGCGTCCTGGAATGCATCGCTCATGCGGGCCGGCGTTCCCTTGCGCGCCGTGACGAGCGAGAGCTTGCAAGGCCCGCGCGCATTCGCTTCTGCGACCAGCGCGACCAACTGCTCTTCCATCCGCGAGAGCACGGCAACATCGTCGTCGCGGAACTGGAAGATCATTTCAGCCCCGCCGGGAATGATGCTGGGCGCACCGGGATCGAGGCTTATGCGTCCTGTCGTCCAGACCGAGCGCGGGCCTGCGACCGCGGGAAGCGCCTCGTCGATCGCCACCGCCAATCGCGCGGCGGCGAGACCTGCGTCCTTGCGGATCGCCATCCGCGTGGTGCCCGCGTGATTCTGTACGCCCTCGATCAAGATACGATACTGCCAGATGGCGACGATCGACGTGACGATACCGACTTTGAGATCGCGGCTCTCCAGCACGTCGCCTTGCTCGATGTGCGCCTCGATGAACCCGATGTACCGGCCGTCCTCGACCTCAGCGCGCGGCCGCCCCGCGAAACCAGCCGCGCTCAATGCATCACGCAGAGGCCGGCCATCGCCGAAGTCGGTGAGCCGGTCGATCTCTTCATCGGCCAGATCACCGACATAAGAGCGGCTACCGAGCAATCCGGCGAAATTGCCTTCCTCGTCGCACCAGGAGACGACTTCGACGGCCTTGCCCGCGAACGCGGCGGAGGTGTTGATCGCGCGTGCTGCCTCGAGTGCATAGACGACGCCGAGCGGCCCATCGAGCCAACCGGCGTACCGCTGGCTGTCGAGATGCGAGCCGGCGAGGAGTTTGGCGCCGGCGACATCGCTACGGCCGATCACGTTGCCGATGCCGTCGATATCAGCGGTGAGCTTTGCTTCCGGCAGTCGCGCGACCAGCCACTCGATCGTCTGCAGATGCTCGGGCGACAACGCCGGCCGGTGCACGCCCGTTTTGTATTCGCCCATCCGGCGAAGCGCGGTCAGGTCTGCCAGTACACGCGCGCCGTCGATCTCGATATCCGGCATGTCGGCCTCCATTCTCCGCACGAGGATCACCGTGCTTCTGCGGCACTGGAACGGTATGCGGGCAGATGCGAACGCCGCGGGTTTGCGATGGGAGGGCCGACACGCCGTTGAAGCCCGTTTGCAAGCACCTCACCGCTTCAGCAGAAACACCGCCTTCTCGCCGAACAGGTTGTGCATGTCCATGAACGTGCCGCGCGTCGAGAGCTGGCGGCCGGAGGCGTTGAACGCGGCGGAACGCTCGATCGTCGCGCCGACCTCCTTGCACAGGTTGACGAAGTCGATGACCGTGCACAGATGGCTGTCGGGGCTGTCGTACCACTGCTCCGGCAGGTTCGGCGTAACGGGCATCCGGCCATTCCACAACAGCTTGAAGCGGATGCTCCAGTGTCCGAAGTTCGGGAACGACACGATCGCGCGCTCGCCGATCCGCAGCAGGTTCTCGAGCACGCGCCTGGGATGCTGCGTCGCCTGGATCGTCAGGCTCAGGATCGCGTAGTCGAACGCCTTGTCGGGATAGGCGTCGAGGTCCTGATCGGCATTGCCTTGGATAACCGACAGTCCGCGCGCCACGCACGCATTCACGCGTT
This sequence comes from uncultured Devosia sp., assembly GCA_964574325.1. GTDB lineage: Bacteria > Pseudomonadota > Alphaproteobacteria > Rhizobiales > Hyphomicrobiaceae > CAMDPA01. Next base: position 1,945 of record CAZNMY010000044.1, read on the forward strand.
CGCGCGAAATTTCCATCCCGCGGCCGTCGACGTCTTTCATCTCGGCGAGCAGGTGCAGCAGCGCGCCGTCCCCGCATCCGACATCGAGCACGCGTGCCCCCGGCTTCACCATGTCCGCGATCAACAGATGATCGACGCGATGCTTCCGCGGGGTCTGATCCTGCCAGGGCGTCATCGAACCCCTCGCGCCGGCGGGAGACCGCGCTTGGCCGCCGCAGACCCGAGGAATCCGCGCATCGTCGCGAATAATTCCGGCTCTTCGAGCAGGAAAGCGTCGTGGCCCTTGTCGCTCTCGATTTCGACGAAACTGACGTTGGCGGCTACCGCGTTCAAGGCTTGCACGATCTCTTTCGATTCCCGCGTCGGATAGAGCCAGTCGGAGGTGAACGACACCACGCAGAACCGCGTCTTCGTGCCCCTGAACGCATTGGCGAGCACGCCGCCGTATTGCGTGGCCATGTCGAAGTAGTCCATCGCCCTGGTGATGTAGAGATAACTGTTGGGATCGAACCGGTCGACGAACGTCGAGCCCTGATGGCGCAGATAGCTCTCCACCTGGAAATCCGCGTCGAACGAAAACGTCCGCGTGGCCCGGTCCTGCAGATTGCGGCCGAACTTCCGCTGCAGCGCTTCCTCCGACAGATACGTGATGTGTGCGGCCATGCGCGCGACCGCGAGACCTCGGCGCGGCGTCCGTCCCTCTTCGGTGTACTTGCCGCCGGCCCACTCGGGATCCGCCATGACGGCCTGCCGCCCGACCTCGTGGAACGCGATGTTCTGCGCGGAATGCCACGCCGCCGTCGCCAGCGGCACCACCGTGAACACCCGATCCTTGTAGCGCGCTGCCCATTCGAGCACCTGCATGCCGCCCATCGAACCGCCGACCACGGAGAACAGCATGTCGATCCCGAGATGATCGATCAGCCGCGCCTGCGCGTCGACCATGTCCCCGATCGTTATGACGGGGAAATCCAGGCCGTAGGGCTTGCCCGTCTTGGGATTGATCGACGCCGGCCCCGTCGAGCCCATGCAGCCGCCCAGGATGTTCGAGCAGATCACGAAGAACCGGTCGGTATCGATCGGCTTGCCCGGCCCGACCATGGTCGTCCACCAGCCGGGCTTGCCCGTGACCGGCTGCGCGCTCGCGACGTACTGATCGCCGGTCAGGGCATGGCAGATGAGAACGGCGTTGGACTTCGCCGCATTGAGTTCCCCGTAGGTCTCGTAGGCGATCTGAAACGGCGCGAGATCCTGCTGGCACTCCAGCCGCAACGGCGCATCGAGCCCGAACCGCGCCACCTTGCTCGACGGATGCTCGATCTCGTCGGTACCCGACAGCGGCAACTCCGCTGGCTTTTCGACCACCGTCTCGGGTATCGGCTTCTCCGGACCGCCGCCATTGAATTGGCGAATGACCTGCATGGGCGCGCCTCCCCGTGCGCGCCCGGAAGGACGGCTACGGAAACGAAAAACCCGGCATCGGCTGCCCCGCCTCGATGGGCCGGGCGAACCGGTAACCGGGTCGCGCACGGCCTGTTTTAGCGAGTTGTTTAACGTGGCTGCAAGCCGGCCGGCCAAATCACCACGACGATCGGCGGCGAGTTAGCCCACAGCCCACGCCGGCGTCAAGTGCTCCCGACGACCGGCGTAAACCGTTGGTTCACAGTGCGCTTTTACCCCTTCAAATGGGGCATCACTTCAGTCGCGAACAGCTTCATCGATTTCGCGGTCTGCTCGGCCGGCTGCGTCGCGACCTGCAGCATCGCGATGAGATGGCCGAAGCCCAGCTCCTTCTGCCGCTGCTTGATCGTCGCCAACACCGTCTTGGGGCTGCCCGCCAGCACCAGCCCGAGGTCGAGCATGCTGTCGATGTTCTGCGCGCCGATCCGCTGCTTGAACTTCTGCTCCAGCAGCGCCTTCGTGCTGGCGATCGACGTATAGCCGGGCGGCAGTCGCGCCTCGAGCGGATAGCGCAGGAAGCGGTTGAAGAAATCCTCGATGTGCGGTTTGAGTTCCGCCCGCGCCTGCTCGTCGGTGTCGGCGATATACATCGGCAGCGCCCAGCCGAGCTGATCCGGGCTCGCCTCGTAGCCGTGCTGCTTCGCCTGTTCGCGATAGCGGTCGAAGCTCTTCTTGGCGGCCGCAATCGGCGAGAACGTCTGCAGATAGACGTACTTGCGATCTGGATGCGCGCACCAGTCGACCGTTTCGGACGAGCCTTGCGACGGTATCCACACCGGCGGACGTGGCTGCTGCACGGGCCGCGGCCAGATGTTGACGTAGTCGAACTCGAAGTGCTTGCCGGCATGCCGGAAAGGTCCACGCTCCGTCCACGCGCGCAAGATGAGATCGTGCGCCTCGTAGTAGCGCGCATGGCTGAGGCTGGGGTTCGACGCGTTCGCGTAGTACTCTGTGCCGATGCCACGCACGAAACCTGCGATCAACCTCCCCCCCGAGATGTTGTCGATCATCGCGAACTCCTCCGCTATGTGCAGGGGATTGTTGATGAGCGGCAAGGCGCGGCCGAGCACGCAGATCTTCGCCCGCTTCGTCGAGCGCGCCAGCGCACCCGCGATCACGTTGGGCGCCGGCATGATGCCGTAGGCCGTCTGATGGTGCTCGTTGACGCAGATGCCGTCGAAACCGAGTTCGTCAGCGTATTCCAGTTCGTCGATGTAGCGCTTGTAGAGCTTGGTCCCCTCGACGGGATCGTAGAGCGAGTTCGGCAACGTCAGCCACGTCGAGCCGTGCTTGTCGAGTTCGGCGACCGGAATCTTGCCGTACGGCATCAGGTGGAAGAAATAGAACTTCATCGGTCAGACCTCCCGGCAGAAAGCGATCATGGCCTCGGCGCATTCCCTGGCACGCTCGGTATGCAACGAATGACCGGACTGCGCGAGGGCCACGAGCTTCACACCCTTGATCTTCTCGACGAACGGCGTGCGGCAGGCGAACGGAACGATCTTGTCGTCCTTGCCCCACAGCAGCATGGTCGGGACGTCGATCCGGTGCAGCCACAGCGGCAGCTGCGGATTGCACAGCCGCGGCGACCACGCCAGCCGCGCCACCGTCGCCTTGTTCTGGAGCGCCACATCGAGATCGGCCTGCGGCAGCAGCTTGATCCGCTCCTCCGCGAGCTTCTGGTCGTAGAACTGGTTGCGCGTCGCGGTCTCCGCGTCCCACAGGAAGATGTCGCCGAACGGCACCGTCTCGGAGCGGCAACCGGCGGGCGCCAGCAGCGTGAGAGACTTGAGCCTGGACGTATTGCGGATCGCCAGCTCGGCCGCAGTCCATCCGCCCAGCGAATGACCAACGAGATGCAGATCCTTCAGCCCCATCTTCTCGATCACGTCGAGATAAAAGAACGCGAGATCGCCGACGCTCATCATCCAGTCGGGCGTGGGCGATCGGCCGAATCCCGGATGCTCCGGCGCGATCACGCGATGCTTCTCGGCGAGCAGCTTCAGCATCGGACTCCAGTTGGAGCCGCCGGCCCCGTGAAGGAAGAGCAGAGGCGGCCCGCTGCCGTCCTCCTTCACCTTCAGCATCTGGCCGTTGACGTCGATCTCCAGATCTTTCATCGCGTATTGGCTCCTGCGGCTCCCGGAACGGGTAACGGGGAATGTCTCGCACCGGTTATAGGAGCAGCCCGGCTTCCCCCGCAACCCACGCGGTCGACGAAACGCATCAGGCGAAACGCAGCAAGAGTGAAACGCCGTTTCACGTCGCGCAAAGCGCTACACGTTTCCACCCGCCGATCGCCTACTTCCTCGCCTTGTAGGGCACGAAACTATCGCGGTTCGGCATCTTCACTGCCGGCAGCGTCTTGGCGTCCATGACGTCGTCGGCGCCGATGATGCCGTTGAGATGCAGCAGATACGCCGTCACCGCGTATACCTCGTCGTTCGACAGCGATTGCGGTGCCGACACCGGCATCGAGCGGCGCACATAGTCGAACACCGACGTCGCATACGGCCAGTAGCTGCCGACCGTCTTCAAGGCCGGCCCCTTGCCCGCGAGGTGACCGACACCGCCCACCAAGGCATCGTTCGGCTTGCCCGCACCTTTCGGCGCATGACAGTTCTGGCACGACTTCGCGTAGACCGCCTCGCCCGCCGCGACCGTGCCGCTGCCAGCCGGAAGCCCCCTGCCGCTCGGCGGGATATCGATGTCCCACTTGGCCAGTTCCTCAGCGGAAATGGGCTGCCCCAGCGCGGGCCCCTTCACCGCCGGTCGCGTCTGCGCCACTGCCGTCGACGCAAGTGCGACTGCCAGTCCGACGCCGGTGAGCGACATCAGAACCGACCTGCCTCTCCCATTCGCCATTCTTCTCCCCTTCCCTCGATGGGGAGAGGTCGGGGGCGGGGTGCGATCCGGAGCCGTTGCGAAAACTCCCCCACCCCTATCCCCTCCCCACAAGGGGGAGGGGGACAGGTTAGGCCTGGTATCGAAGGATTGTTTCCCCTGGTGAGCAGCCTTGCCGCCCATTCTTCCCCCCTCCCCTCGATGGGGAGGGGTCGGGGGCGGGGTGACGAACCCATCAAGAAGTGGGGTGACGAACTTGGCGCCGAGCCGCGCGCCGTAGCACACATTCAGAGGGTCACGCATAGACATGGGAAACCTCGCCCTTGTCGGACACGGCCCAGCAGGCGATGCCGTTGAAATGATACTGCGCACGCGCGCCGCGCTCCGCGAGAAGCTTCGCCCGCGTCGGCTGCACATAGCCCGTCTGATCCGTCGCCCGGCTCATCAGCATCGCCGGTGCACCTTCCCACGCCCACGGCAGACGGAACCGCGTCAGCGACCGCGACACCACCGGCTCCTGCAACTGCGCCCGCGCCCAGCTCTTGCCGCCGTCCGCCGACACCTCCACCTTGGTGATCCGCCCGTTGCCGGACCACGCGAGCCCCGAGATCTCATAGACGCCCTTCCCCCGCATCGTCAGCCCCGGCGAGGGATGCGTGATGATCGACTTCGCCTCGATCGGGAAGAAGAACTGGAGCGACTTCCCCGTTTCCAGAAGCAGCGTGTATTTCGAGGTTTCGTCGCGCGCCATGACAGGCCCGTCCGTCACCTTGAGCCGCCGCAGCCACTTCACGTGCATGTTGCCTTCGTAGCCCGGCAGCAGCAGACGCATCGGATAGCCGTTCGAGGGCCGCACGCGCTCGCCGTTCTGATAGAGCGCGATCATCGCGTCATCCATCATCTTGGAAAGCGGCACCGACCGGCTCATGCCGGCCGCGTCCGCACCCTCCGCGTAGACCCAAGTGGCTTTCGGCTCGACACCCGCTTCGGCGAGCAGCGTCCTCACGCGAACGCCGGTCCACTCCGCGCAGGACACGAGCCCGTGCAGCGCCTGGATATTGCCCTGCGCCGGCTTCGCGCCATAGAGCGCGCCCGAGTTCCCACCACATTCGATGAACGCCGTCTGGCTCTCCATCGGATAGCGCGCCAGCGCCTCGAGCGTGAACACGAGCGGCCGCTTGACCAGTCCGTGCACGAGCAGGCGATGGGCATCGGGGTCGATATCGGGAATGCCGTTGTGGCTGCGCTCGAAGTGCAGCCCGCTCGGCGTGATCGTACCGTGCAGCAGGTGATGCGGCGTCCGTGCGACCCCAGTCCCGGGCGAATTCGGTTGAGCGCCGACAGTCCTTGCCGTCTTCGCTTCGTGTTTCGACGGCTGGCCGTAGCCGACGAACGCGGAGCCCGGCGCCTTCATCCAGTCGGGAACCCCGAGCGCCTCGGCTTCCACCGAGGATGCACCTGCGAGAGTGACACCGGTAGCCGCGGCAGAACCCAGTGTTCCGTTGAGGAACAACCGCCGGTCCAACAATCCGCCGCCGGCAACCTTGCTATCGTCCGCACCCTCGACGGCGCCGCGTGTCGCAGCACCGCGCGTCCATTGCCCAGACTTGTGCCGAGAATTGCCCATTCGTTCCTCCGCTACCCCGGCCTTTTCGACCTTCGCCGCTTCCGGTTGTTCCGGATGACAGCGCAGTGTCGTCCGCAGCGCAAAGCGCTGTCAACGGCGGCACGCGACGGCGTTGCCTGCGTGCGATACAGGGCTGTGCTCGAACGCACGCGCTGACGGAGGTAGATGGGAGTGCCAGAGTAGAGCCGGTGGAGTGCCGGGGGGAAGCACTCCGAATGCGCGCCATCGAGTTCGCAACCTCGCACACTGGATCGCGAGGCGCGAGACGCGATGGATCAGGCCGCCAGCGTCCAGCGCGCGATATCGGACGCGACCTGACGCACCGCGAGTTCCGGTGGCTGACCACCATCTATCGCGCGACGGAACGATCGCGCCTGGCGATCGGCACTGGTGCCACGTCGGAGGATCTCCGAGACACTGCTCAACTCGGCGACCGAGCCCAGCGCGAGTGCACTCGTCTGCAGCGCATCCACGAGCTGCCGCACGCTGTCGCGCATCGAACTCACCGCGCCGGTATTCGCATCGAGAACAACACCGTCGAGACCATGGCGAATCGCCTGCCAGCGGTTCTCGTTGTTCACGAGCAGGTGATGCTCCTCCCAGGCCGCGCCGAGTGTCGGATCGCGGACCAGGGAATGCACGAGACACCGGAATACGGCGGCGATCGCGATGGCATCGCGCCAGTTCGTGCAGGTATCCGCGATCCTGAGCTCCAGCGTCGGATAGCGCAGCGATGGCCGGATCGCCCACCACAGGAAGCTCTGATCGGGAATGAAGCCGGCGGCCTGCATCTTTTCGACGAACCGGTCGAATTCGTCACCATCGGCAAAACGCACCGGTAGCCCCGTCCGCGGGCTCTCGTCGTAGGCAGCCGTCCGGTAACTCTTCAAATCGGTCGCTGTCCCAAGCCAGAACGGCGACGAGGTCGACAATGCCAGCAACAGCGGCAGGAATTGCTGCGCGCGGTTCATCACCGACACCCGCAACGCCGGATCGGCCATCGCCACGTGAACGTGAAGGCCGCACACGTGCACGCGCTTGGAAACCTGGCCCAGAGACGTTGCGACTTCCGAGTAACGAGACTTGTCGGTCATCGTCTGACGGCGCCAATCGGAGAACGGATGCGTTCCCGAAGCGAGCAAAGCCAATCCATGCCGCCGCGCGATGGAGCCGAGCACGAAACGCATCGAGCGCAATTCGTCACCAGCCGCCGCCATCGACGAATGCGCCCGCGTCACGAGTTCGATCATCGAGGCGATGATCTCCCGCTTGACGCTGTCTCCGAGGGCCGCCTTGGCATCCCGCAAGAACGGCTCCGGCATCCGCTCGACGCAATCGAGTGTCATCGCGTCGACGACGAACAGTTCCTCTTCCAGTCCGACCGTGAAGACGTCGGCGTCCATGGGCTGCGCCGTATTCACCGCCTGTGCGGGGATCAGCTCTTGCAGCCGCCGGCTCGAAGCCTGCCGGGGCTCGTAGCAACGATAGCGGGTCGTTTCGATCGTCATGCGATACCTCTGCGCTATTTCAGCGTTTTTCGAGTGCCCCACTTCGCTCCGAGAAAGGCGCCGAATGTGGCCAAATGCCGATCAAAAGACCGATAGCGAGAATAACGCGCCACATTCCAAAACGGTCCAAATTTTCAAAAATCTTATTATTTTCAGCTGCTTGATACCGATGTCCACAATATGATCCAACCCTCCGAGAACCGGATAATTTCCGTTCCCGGATATTTCGATCATGATGTGGGACCTGATCGCAGGCAATTCGCGACATCTACGCGCGGAAAACGAATCACCCCGGAAGTATCGGCCGGTGCGGTTTGGGGCTCGAAACCACAGCGATTCGATCTCCGCAGGACACAACGCCGCCTTCCAAAACCTTGCAGGTCACCCCGCCGCGCCAATTCGGTGCCAGCACGCGCAAGAGACCACGATGCGCGGCTTCCATCCGGCTGCACGGATAAGTCTCCGCGGTCACTTCCAGAACCAGCGGCCCGACCGTGATGATCGCGCCTCTCGCTTGCGGCAGTAGCACCCCCTCGACCAGCAGATTCGCGCGCCGGATCGTCCAAGGAAGCGGCACCGGCCCCGCGAGATCGGCAAGCTCGGCGACCGCCGCTGCCCAATCCTCCCGCGACAGGATCGTCACGCCGCGACGCGGAAACTTCAGTCCTTTGTGGTCGCCGTCGAGACCCGCCCCTGCAGTGACATCGACGGACGCTATCTCCTCCATCGGCGCACGCGGACGCGCCCGGCGCGCGATGCCGATCAGCCTTCCTTCGTTCATACCCACCCCGGTATCAGGGGAACGCCGATCAACCGGGCATGGCCCCACAGCACCATCAGCGCATAGAACGCACCGCCCGCCGCCAGCACGGCGATGTCGCCGCCGAGACCACCGGTGCGCGCGCCCAGAGGCCCGAGTGCTGCGCGCCGCTTCGCCGAAATGAGATCGAACACCGCCCAGGCGAGGAACGAGCCGAACAGCACGATGGAAGCGAGATCACCCCGCACCAGCAGATGCGCCAGCGCCCACAGCTTCACCGCCGCCAGCATCGGATGCTTCACGGCGCTGCGAATGCGCGAGGGGATATAGGCGGCTGCCAGAAGGATCGAGGCGAACAGCATCAACAGCAATGTCGCATGCCGCATCCCCGCCGGTGGCGACCAGATGATCGGGTTCTTGCCGGGCGTCGCGTGAAGCTTGGAATAGCCATAGACGATGAGCGCAAGCCCCACCGCCGAGACCACGGAAAACATGATCTTGTACGGTCCCTCGCCCATCCTGTCGGAAAGACCGCGGCGCACCTCCGGCGCCGTCGGCACGAGGTGGATGAGAAAGAACACCGCCAGTCCCACGATCATCAGCAGCATAGCCCGACCCTCCGTTGCGCCGCTCGATTATCACGCTCCCGAACCTAACGAAATCAATCGTTTGCCACAATTGATGGGCTTTGTGTGCCTGGGCGGGAGACTACGATGCCGGTTACGCGCGTTGTTGCGGATCAGGTACAGCGTTTGTTTGGGGGTTTCATGCGTAATGGGGGATTGGTCGAACGGCTCGACCTGAGCGGCGACATGCCATTGCCACCGACGGTGGCGCAGCCCGCGGTACTGCACCAGCTCGACGACGTCGCGCGCGCCTTGCGCGAGGTCACGGATCGCAACGCGCGAACCATGCGCATCAAGGAAGCCAAGAAGCGCGTCGCCGAGCTTCAACCCGCCGCCAACGATGCGGACCCCGCACTCCCTCAGATTCTCCAGCACCCCATCACCAGCACCGATACCGGTGGCGTCACACACGATCGATCCCGCGGGCAGGCCATCGCGCCGGCCATCCTGACCGTCGCCCTGATCGTGGTCGCGATCCTGATGTCGGCCTCGTTCACCGACGTTTCGCGCATTCCCGGACTTTCCTGGCTCAGCGAAAAGCCCCGCCCGCGCCTGACCGCGCACGTGCAGGCCCCCGTCGCGCTCGCCAATTCGTTCGATGCGGGCTCGCCTGTGATTGCCAACTCCAGCGAGCCGTCGCCGCTGCCGCCGCCGATCAGCCTCGACGAGCTCTCCTTGTTGGAGAAATGCGAGACGATGATCGCGGCAGGCGACATGCCCGGCGCGCGCCAGGAACTCGCGGTTGCCGCGAACAACGGCAGCGTCAATGCCCGGTTCGCGCTCGCCGAAACCTTCGATCCCAACGTGCTCGCCGCCTGGGGACTGCGCGACCGCGTCGCCGACGTCGGCGCTGCCCGCGTTCTCTACGACCAGGCCATGAACGCAGGCGACCCGCGCGCGGCTGCCCGCATCGCAGCGCTCGGCGAGGATCAGCGCTGAGCACGATCGACGGCGCGAGATCGACGGCACGAGATTCCGGGCGACCGCTTCAGCCACGCCCCGCGAACACATACGGCGCGTCGAACGCATAAGCCTTCGGCGCGATGTTGCGCTCGATGCACCGCGCGGCGACGAACCCGGCGATCTCCCCCGTCTGCGTGCACCAGGGAAAATTCCGCATCACCATGAAGATCGAATCATAGGTGAACGACAGCGACGCGCCGGTCAGGATCATGTTGTCGATCCTCTTGGGCAGGAAGCAGCGCCACGGCACCTCGAACGTGTGCTGGCTCATGCCGCCCCAGTGAAACGTCTTGGTCAGCGGCTTCGTCACGGCATCACGGAAATGCCGGCCCGCGCGCGCATCTTCCAGCGAAAAGACGTGCTCGCCGATCGGATGACGGCCGTCGCGCACACCGACCATGCGGCCGACGTTTACGAGCGTCGCCGCCTCGAACCCCGGCACATACTTGCGCAGGAAACGAGCCTCGATATCGATGAACGCACGCAGCGCGGCTTTGGCCTTCGCGTGATCGGCGGCGCTGTCGTCCATGTGCAGCGCCCATTCGTAAGGCACGTTCTGCCACAGCACGTAGGTCCCCGCCGCCGCGATCGGGCTCATGTCGAGGGTCGGATGCCCGATGTAGTTCTCGCCGTAGACGTGGCAGCCGTCCATGCGCGGCCGATAGACCCCCGCCGGCAGATCGCCCGCGGCCGTGGCCTCGGCCATCACCTTCTCGAGCAGCGGGTCTCGCGCGGTCTCCTGATGCCGCCGCAGGCGCTGGAAATCGATGCCGCTCATCATCCACAGCATGCCCCCGGGGATCGGCCGCTCCACGCCGTCCCACGCGGCCCCCTGCGGCTGTCCGCCGCCCCCGCGCACGAACGGCGCGCCCGATCGAGCCACCAGCTCGCCCGTCCCCGTGCCCTCGATGAAGATGCGCCCCGCGATCGCCTGCCGGCCGCTCGCAGTCTCCACGATGACCGCCTCGATCGTCCCCAGGCCGCCAGCGGTGTCGACGACGGCATCGACGAACGCCGCACCGTAAAGCGCCGTCACACCGGCCTCTTCCAGCATGGCGCACATGATCGAGCCCGCGCCTTCCGGGTTGAAGCTCATGCGGCAGAAATCGCTGCCCGGCTTCTTGCGGCTCTCGTAGTGCGAGATCGGATTGCCGGCCCAACCCGGATGCGTGCTCTCGGTCGCCGTATAGACGTAGCCCGCAGCCCCGAAACGTTGCATCAGCTCGGTATGGATGCCGCCGGCCCCGCCGTCCGCCGCCCCCTGAAGCCCTGAAGTGTGCACCCCGCCGGGCATATCGAGCCGCTCGACGACGACCACCCGCGCACCCATCCGGGCCGCCTGCAGCGCCGCCGCGAAACCACCCGGTCCCGCTCCGACCACCACGACATCGGCCTCATACGCGATGGGTACACTCCGCCCGTCGAACCAGATAGACGTACCTTCCGACATGCCCGGGCATCCCTGTTACCGATACACCTTGCAGCCTACATCAGCCCCGAGTTGCACACACCGGCCGCCGTCGCATGAAGCCCTCTTGTCGCGGGGCGTTGACGCCGCCCTCCACAGTCGCTACAAGGCTGCGTTTTCATGACGCACGAAGAATGCGCGTGACCCGTGAGCTGGCGCTCTCGGTTCCAACTGGCGTTCAAGCTTCGTGCCTGACGACTATGCAAGACGACGGACAGGTTTGCGAGGTGTGGTCACGTGGCTCTCAGAGGCCTGTGACGACCCGAGAAAACCCGGACAAAACAGACTTCTAGACCCACCATCTAGACCCACCAAGCAGGTGCCGTTCGAAACGAACGGCCTTTGAGGAGAAGCCTCGTGGCTCGAATTGCCGGCGTGAACATCCCGACGCAGAAGCGCGTCATCATCGCTTTGCAGTATATCCATGGCATCGGACAGAATTATGCCAAGGAGATTTGTCAGAAGGTGAACATCCCGGCCGAACGCCGCGTCAGCCAGCTGACCGACGCCGAGGTTCTCCAGATCCGCGAGACGATCGACCGCGATTACGTCGTGGAAGGCGATCTTCGTCGCGAAACCGCGATGAACATCAAGCGGCTGATGGACCTCGGCTGCTATCGTGGCCTGCGCCATCGCCGCAAGCTGCCGGTTCGCGGCCAGCGCACCCGCACGAACGCCCGCACCCGCAAGGGTAAGGCCGTCGCGATCGCCGGCAAGAAGAAAGTCACCAAGTAATTCGCGCCGTCGTTCGCCGCCATTCCGGCTGAACGGCGCATCACTTCGTCAGATATCCGTCCCCTCACCCCGACCCGTCGGGGGACCCGTGCCCGTTTCGGAGCTTCACGTCCTATGGCCAAAGAGCAGCAATCCGCACAAGGCCGCGCCAAGGTGCGCCGCCGCGAGAAGAAGAACATCACGTCGGGCGTCGCCCACGTCAATGCTTCCTTCAACAACACCATGATCACCATCACCGACGCCCAGGGCAACACGATCGCGTGGTCGTCTTCGGGCACGATGGGGTTCAAGGGTTCGCGCAAGTCGACCCCTTATGCGGCTCAGGTCGCTGCCGAGGACGCCGGCAAGAAAGCCGCCGAGCACGGCATGAAGATCCTCGAGGTCGAGGTCTGCGGTCCGGGCTCCGGCCGCGAATCCGCCCTGCGCGCACTGCAGTCGGTCGGCTTCCAGATCACCTCGATCCGCGACGTGACCCCGATCCCGCACAATGGTTGCCGTCCGCGTAAGCGCCGCCGCGTCTGATCCGGCGGCCGGCCACGCCCGCCCGTTCGGCGTGCGCAAACCACCGGCCTATCGGATCCAAGTCTCAGAATCCCCTGCCTGCGCTCGTCCCCAAGACGGCGCCGGCTTTTTCGTCGAAGGACCGGGCCCGTCGCACTCCCACGCGCGCCCGCCATCTGACCCCGAGGTGCCCCATGGCCAACGTGCTCCAGAAGAACTGGCAGGACCTGATCAAGCCACAGAAGTTGCAGATCGAGATCGGCCGCGACAAGACGAAAAACGCGACCATGGTCGCAGAACCGCTCGAGCGTGGCTTCGGCATGACACTCGGCAACGCGCTGCGCCGCGTCCTGCTGTCGTCGCTTCAGGGCGCCGCCATCAAGACCGTTCAGATCGACGGCGTTCTGCACGAGTTCTCCTCGATCAACGGCGTCCGCGAGGACGTGACGGACATCGTGCTGAACATCAAGGAAATCGCGCTTCGCATCCACTCCGACGGCGTCAAGCGCATGGTCCTGAAGAAGGACGTCCGCGGCCCCGTCAAGGCCGGTGACATCGAGGCCGGTTCGGACGTCGAGATCCTGAACCCCGAGCACGTGATCTGCCATCTCGACCAGGGCGCCGCGATCCGCATGGAGTTCACGGCCGACATCGGCAAGGGTTACGTCGCCGCCGAGCGCAACCGTCCCGACGACGCGCCGATCGGCCTGATCCCGGTCGACAGCCTCTATTCGCCGGTGAAGAAGGTCAGCTACAAGGTCGAGAACACCCGCGAGGGCCAGATCCTCGACTACGACAAGCTGACGATGCAGGTCGAGACCGACGGCTCGATGCGCGCCGAGGACGCCGTGGCGCTCGCCGCCCGCATTCTGCAGGACCAGCTCGCCGTGTTCATCAACTTCGAGGAGCCCAAGAAGGCCGTCGAGGAGAAGTCGCACCCCGAGCTCGCGTTCAACGCGGCACTGCTCAAGAAGGTGGACGAGCTGGAGCTTTCGGTCCGCTCGGCGAACTGCCTGAAGAACGACAACATCGTCTACATCGGCGACCTCATCCAGAAGACCGAGGCCGAGATGCTGCGCACGCCGAACTTCGGCCGCAAGTCGCTCAACGAGATCAAGGAAGTGCTGGCCACCATGGGCCTGCACCTCGGCATGGAAGTTCCGAACTGGCCGCCCGACAACATCGAGGAGCTGGCCAAGCGGTTCGAAGACCAGTATTGAGGGCGCGAATGGCGAAATGGCCAATGGCGAATGGGGCGCAGGTTCCATTGGCCATTCGCCACTCACCATTCGCCCATCTTTCAAGGCGAGGCCAAAGAACCTCCCAAAACCAATACATAACCTGTAACGAGAAGAGAAAAAGACGATGAGACACAGAAGCAAGGGCCGTCGCTTCAACCGCGACAGCTCGCACCGCCAGGCCATGTTCTCCAACATGGCCGCCTCCCTGATCCGCCATGAGCAGATCATCACGACGCTGCCGAAGGCCAAGGATCTCAAGCGCGTCATCGACAAGTACATCACGCTCGCCAAGCGCGGCGATCTCAACTCGCGCCGTCTGGCTGCCTCGCGTCTGCGTGACGAGGACATGGCCAAGAAGCTGTTCGATGTGCTGGGCCCGCGCTACAAGGACCGCTCCGGCGGCTACACGCGCGTCATCAAGGCCGGCTATCGCTTCGGCGACATGGCGACCCGCGCGGTGATCGAGTTCGTCGATCGCGATCCCACCGTGAAGGGCAAGGAAGACAAGGCACGCGTCGAAGCAGAACGCGCCGCCGCCGAGGCCGCAGGCGCCATTTGATCCTGTAGGTTGGGTCAACCACGGACGCGCAAAGCGCGAGCCGGGGGCGACCCAACTTCTACGCCGTACCGGATCATGTTGGGTCGCGGCCAATTGGCCTTGACCCAACTTACGACGCCTACGACGTCGAGTGAACCATTTCCGATCGATTGAACCCGGTGCACCACGTGCGCCGGGTTTTCTGTTCGCGGCCGTCGCGTACTCGGATTTACCCCATTGCCGTTGTGAGACGCGAGAGTGATCTTCAGCGCTCCTTGAACGCCCGCGCGACCTGATCCGCCAGCGGCCGCGCGAGATAGGACACGACCGTTCGCGCATCCGTCTGGATGAAGACTTCCGCGGGCAGTCCCGGTTGCAGCCGCTGCTCGCCGAGCAGCTTCAATTGATCCTCGCTCAGCGTCACGCGCACCGTGAAGTAGACGCGCTCCGGCTGCGTCTCGCGCGTCAGATCCGCCGAGACCCGCGACACCACCCCCTTGAGCTCCGGCGTCGTGCGCGCGTTGAACGAGGTGAAGCGCAGCACTGCCTCCTGGCCCACGCGAACCTGCGCGATATCCTGCGGACCGATCTTCACGTCCAGCACGAGCGCCTCGTCGAACGGCACGATCAGCATCACCTGCTCGCCCGCATTGATGACGCCGCCCACCGTATGCGCGATCAGATTGTGGACGTATCCCGACTGCGGCGCCCTCAGGTCCACGCGCCTCAATTGGTCCTCCGCAGCGATCCGGCGTTCGTTGAGTTCGGTGAGCCTGGACTGCACGTCGCGCAACTCTTTCGTCACTTCGGTCTTCAGATCGCTGTCGAGCTGGATGATCTGCAGCCGCGTCTCCGCGATTTTCATCCGCACCTGCGCGATCGACGACAGGAGTTGTCCCCCTTCACCTTCGATCCGCGTCGCTTCCCGATTGAGCTGGATGCGCCTGGACAGAGGCACGAGTTCCTTCACCCACAGCTTCTCGACTTCCCTCAGCTCCTGTCTGATGAAGTCGAGCTCTTTCGTCTTCGCTTTGTGCTGGCCCTCGATGCCGGAAATCTGCTGTTCGAGCTGATTGAGCCGCTCCTCGAGCTGCGACCGCTGCCCCTTCCGGCTCGACAGGCGGCTCTGCATCAAGCGCCGCTCGGACGCGACCGACTGTGCGACTTCGGCCGACCCGAGCTTCGCCGCCAGGCTCGCCGACATCACCAGATCGGCCTCCCCGTCGCGCTCCGCGATGAGACGGCTCTGCTTCACCTCGAGCTCGATCAACTGGCTGGACACGATCCCGAGACTGGCCCGCGTGATCGTTTCGTCGAGACGCAGAACGATGTCGCCTTTTTCGACACGCTCCCCCTCGCGGACGCGGATTTCGCCGACGATCCCGCCGCTGGCGTGCTGCACCTTCTTGACGTTGCCGTCGACGACAACCGTGCCGGCGCCGATCACCGCACCGGCCAACTCGGTGGTCGAAGCCCAGACGCCCAGTCCGCCCACCAGCAGCATGACCGTCGCGAGCCCCGCGACGATGTGAGCCCGCAGATCGTCCGGCACCGTGCGATGTTGCCCCGCCGTGCGCTTTCCGGACATTCCGCTCCTCGCCTCCGCCATCGCGACTTTTCCTTTCACCGGCCGTCGGACGACAATCTGCTGCGTGGCGCCGGAATTCCAGCGCCCGTTGCTGCGTCTGCCGTTGCGCTGCTCACGATGCCGCAAGCCGCCAGAGAAGCCTGCATCTTGGCGATCGCCTCACCGACAGGACCTCCCGTGACCGCCGAAGCCGGCGGAGCAGGCCGTGAAGCCCCCAGCCGCCGCATCACTTCGGCCTTCGTGCCGAACACCGGCGATTGACCCGCCGTCATGTGCAGGAGGTAGTCGACATTCGCGAGCACGGATGGACGATGCGCCACGATGAGCACGATGCCGCCGCGTCGGCGCACGCCGAGGATGGCGCCCTCGAGCGCCCGGTCACCCTCGTGGTCGAGATTGGAATTGGGCTCGTCCAGCACCACCATGAAGGGATCGCGATAGAGCGCTCGCGCCAGCGCGATGCGTTGCCGCTGCCCCGCCGACAGACCCGCCCCGGATTCGCCGATCCGTGTCTCGTACCCGTTCGCCAGCCGCACGACGAGATCGTGCACCCCGGCCTTGCGCGCGGCATCGATCACGAGCTCGGCTGGCGCGTCGGGCTCGAACCGCGAGATGTTCTCCGCGACCGTTCCCTCGATGAGCTCGAATTCCTGCGGCAGGTAGCCGATGTGCCCCCCGAGATCGTCGGGCGACCATTGGTCGAGCGCCGCCCCGTCGAGGCGAACCGTGCCGCGCAGCGGATGCCATGCACCGATCAGGGCGCGAACCAGCGTCGACTTTCCGCTTCCCGACGGCCCGATGATGCCGAGTGCCGTTCCCTTGGTGATGGAAAAGCCCGCGTTGATGACGACCGGCTGGCTCTGGCCGGGTGCGCACGCGAACAATCCTTCGACATCGAGGCTCGTGGCCGGGCTCGGCAAAGCCAGGCTCTCGCGCGGCTCCGGCATCGCCTGGAGCTGTAGCGAAAGGCGTGTGTAACTCTGACGCGCGCCCATGAACCCGCGCCAGTTTGCGATCGCGATTTCGATCGGCGCGAGCGCGCGCGAGACCAGGATCGAGGACGCGATCATCACGCCCCCCGTTCCCTGCCCATCGATCACGAGATAGGCGCCGAGCCCCAGCACCGCCGACTGCAGCAACAGGCGGAACACGCGCGAAATCGCACCGTAGGTCCCGACCACGTCGCTTGCGGCAGTGTGGTCGGCGAGATACCGCTCGTCGACAGCCGCCCAATTGGCCTTGAGGCGCCCGCTCATTCCCATCGAACGGATCGCGGCGGCATTGCGCCGGCTCGCTTCCGCCATCTGCGCCCGCAGCCCGCCGCTCGCGACGAGATCGTGCGTCGGCCCGCGGCCGCGGACGTCGGTCAGGATGGTGAGACCGACGAGGATCAAGGCACCCGCTGTCGCCAGCATCCCGAGGTAGGGATGCAAGAGCCAGACGAGCGCCAGATAGATCGGCATCCACGGCATGTCGAACAGCGCCATCGGTGCGCCGCTCGCCGCAAATCCTCGGATCTGTTCCAGATCGCGCAACGGCTGATGGGCATCGACCGAAGGACCTGCCTTCAGCGGCAACGTCATCACCAGCCCGGCGATACGGTCGCGCAACTGCCGCTCGATGCGCACCGCGACCCGGCTCATCAGCCGCGCGCGAATGACATCGAGCAATCCGAAGGCGGCAAACAGGATCAGGAGACCGATGCTCAGGCCGATCAGCGTCGGCACGCTGTGCGATGGGATCACCCGGTCGTAGACCTGCAGCATGTAGATCGGGCTGGTCAGCGCCAGGAGATTGATCATCCCGGAGAACAGCGCGGCCGCGAGCAGCACCGGCCGGCATGCGGCCACTGCCTCACGCAGCTCCGGCGCGGTCTTCGCGGGCTGTTTCGCTCCCACACCCGGCAAATTCATCGACCTCTACCTCGATACACCACGCAACAAGGCGCTCCCCGAACATCGGGCTCGGAATGTCGCGCCCCCGCCCCACCGGCAGGACGGTCCCGCCGCATGGCCGGACCGAAGCGCATCCGCCCCCAGCAAACCATTAGTCCAGAATGGAAAATGAAGTCCTAAGCCGTGCCCCTGCATCGGCCACGTCAAGCCCCTTGACCTGCCGCCGATCGGCGTGGCTTCACAACGGCTGTAATCCCGCCTCGACCACCCCCGTCCGGAGCCCCAGCCGCTATGCGAGCCGCCATGCCGCCCCCGATCCAAGCCGATGTCGAGACGATCGTGGTCGGCGCGGGCGCCGTCGGGTTGGCCATCGCACACGCCCTGGCGCTTGCCGGCCAGCAGGTGATGGTGCTGGAGCGGCACGACCTGATCGGCTCGGAGACCTCGTCGCGCAACAGCGAGGTAATCCACGCCGGCATCTACTATCCGACGGGCAGCCTTCGGGCCGAGTTGTGCGTCGAAGGCAAGCACGAGATGTACCGCTTCTGCGAGCGCCACGGCGTCGCCGCCCGGCCGTGCAGCAAGCTGCTCGTCGCCACCGCGCCCGACCAGTTGGGCAAGCTCGCCGCCCTGCACAAGACCGCGATCGCCAACGGCGTCGACGATCTCGTCGAATTGACGCCGGCACAAGCAAAGGCGCTCGAGCCCGAGGTCGCCTGCGTCGCCGCGCTGCTGTCGCCCTCGACGGGCATCGTCGACAGCCACGCCTACATGCTGGCGCTACAGGGCGAAGCTGAAGCCCATGGCGCCCAGGTGATCCTGCGCTCTCCCGTTCAGAGCGCGCGACGCATATCCGGTGGTCTGTTCGAGCTTCAGGTGGGCGAGAGCGGGGCTGAGCCCCAGGCGATCACCTGCCGCCGCCTCGTCATGTCGGCCGGCCTCGGCGCCTCGATCCTCGCAGATACCCTCGACTTCGAAACGGCCTACCGCCCGCCGCCGACGTTCTACGCCGTCGGCCAATACTACGCGCTGTCGGGCCGCTCCCCGTTCGGACGACATATCTATCCGATGCCGCAGGGCGCCTGGCTCGGGCTTCACGCCACGATCGACGTCGGCGGACGATGCAAATTCGGCCCGGACATCGAGTGGATTCCGTCGATCGACTACACGTTCAAGCCCGAGAAGCTCGAACAGTTCCTCGACTTCATCCGCACCTATTACCCGCGGCTCGACGCGACGCGCCTGCACCCCGACTATACCGGCATCCGGCCGAAACTCTATCGCGAGGGCGAGCCCGTGCCCGACTTCGCGATCCATGGCCCCGAGACGCACGGCACCGAAGGGCTCGTCATCCTGCTCGGCATCGAAAGCCCCGGCCTGACCGCGAGCCTCGCCATCGGCCGGCGCGTGGAGGCCCTGCTGTCGCAGACCTGACCCACGCGAACGGCCCTGGCCTCATTGCGTCTTGATGCCGGCTTTCGCGATGATGTCGGCGTGCATCTTGATCTCGGCCCGCACGAACTTGTCGAACGCAGCCATCTGCAACGGCATCGGCTCCGCACCGAGGTTGTCGATCCGCTTGATCACATCGGGGTTCGCGAGCGCCTTCAGGACGGCAGCATGGATCTTTTCGGAGACCGCCTTCGGCGTCTTCGACGGCACGAAGGCGCCGGCCCAGAAGATGTAATCCGAGCCCTTCACGCCGGCTTCCTGCAACGTCGGTACGTCCGGGAAGGCCTTCGTTCGCTTGGGCGTCGTCACGGCGAGCGCTGCCACCTTCTTGTCGGCGACGAGACCGACGACGGAGACGACGGGGCCGGGGAACATATCGAGCCGGTCGGCTATGATCTCCGTCATCGCTTCGGGCGTGCCGCGGAACGGCACATGGGTCATCTTGATGCCGGTGGCGATACCGAACTGTTCCGCGAACAGCATGCCAGATGTGCCGATGCCCGCCGATCCGTAGTTGATCGCACCGGGATTGGCCTTTCCATACGCGATGAAATCGGCAAGCGACTTGTACTTCGTCCGCGTGGTCACGACGAACGGCTGCGCGGCGAGCGCGGAAATCGCGGTGAAATCTTCGGCAACATTGTAGGACAGCTTGGGAAACGTCGTCGCGACCACAACGTGCGAGGTCGAATTGACGAGCACGGTATAGCCGTCGGGATCGGCCTTCGCCACCGCAGCCGAACCGATCGTGGTGCCGCCGCCGCCGCGATTTTCAACGATGACGGTTTGGCCGTTGTCGCGGCCGATCTGCTCGAACACGGCGCGCCCGACGATGTCGGTAGCACTGCCCGCCGTGAACGGCACGACGACCTTGATCTGCTTCGTCGGCCAGTCCTGCGCCTGACCGCCGCCCGCCGCGCCTGCAACCAGCAGCGCCCCCGCAACGGCAATCGACCTGCACATCACCATTCGTCTCTCTCCCGTTTCACTTCGTTCGTCTCGCCCTGTTTCGCCGGGGCGTCGCGCCCGAGTCTAAGCGGGCTGCAGCCCATATGTATACATGGCGGACGCATGGCGTTCCCTCGATCGCGACGTCCGGGGGTCACTTCCCCACGACTTCGACCGCAATTTCGCTCCCCTTTCCGGTGAGGCGGTACACCTGCCCCCCCTTGGCTTGATAGGTGGACGTGACGGCCTTGGTGAGCAATCCGCCCGCCTTCACCTCGATCGCGATCTCGGCCGGGGTGCAGGCCGTGTGCGTCACGATCTGCCGCGGGGCGACGCGCGTGGTCTCTCCCGCCACCCGATAAACCACGTCGCGCGCGGCGGCGTTCTCGATCCGGAAGCTGTATTTCTGCGTCTCGGGACGGCCGAACAACTGCACCGCGAAATACTTCTGCTCGCGCCGCGCCTTGACGATGGCCACGCCGGTCTCGGTCGCATGTTCCATCAATAGATTCTTGCGATGACCGGGCGAGTTCTTCCAGCCTTCGACCGTGGCCGTCGCGAGCTGAAGCGTCTCGAAGCCCCTCGAATCGCTGTGCCACGCGAGGTTTTCCGCCGTCGCGCACGGCGCATAGCCGGCTGCCTTGATGCGATCGATCGGCCGCCGGCCATCGGCCTCGTGCGAGAACAATGTCGTCGACGAGAGGAAAACGGCGAAATCGCGCGCGGCCTTGGTCAAGGCGGGAACCGTGCGAACCGCCTGCAGCTTGTTGGCCACGCGGAACGCGTTCGTCTGCTCGACGATGGCGATCTCCGCCTTCGGAATATCGGGCATGGCAGCCATGCGGTGGACCTCAGCCCGGCGACCCGACGATCACTTGATGTCCCACCAGTAGAAGCCGTTGGCGGTGCCGGTGCCGGCCATCGAGCGGTAGCAGGGCACGTAATCGAGTTCGTGCATCGTCGTCGAATACGTTTCGAGCACGCCGGCGAGCGAGATCCACGACTTCAGCTCCGACGTGCCGGACTGCAACTCCGCGAGTGGAATCGAGGTGAGGTAGTCCTTGTCCTTCTCTTGCAGCGCGGTCACGAAACGGCGATCGAAGTCCTCGTCGATCACGAAATGGCTCATGCCGCCCGATGCGAACACCGCGACACGCTTGTCCGATGGCCAGCTCTCGATCGCTTGCCTCACGATCTCACCGAAGCGATAGGCGCGCCGCGCCGTCGGCTGGTTGGGCGGATAGAACGTGTTCTGATAGAGCGGCACGTTCGGCACCACCTTGTCGCGCATCACCTGTCGATAGATGTGGCCGAACGCGTGGCTGGCGCCATTGCGCGTCTTCTTGGGCCATTCCTTACACGCGGTCACGTCGAACTCGTTCTCGATCATCGTCTTGATGATGTGCAGCCCCAGCTCCGGCACACCCTCGTATTCCGTGTAGGCCGGGACCGCGTGGCCCATCTCCGCCTCCGCCACGCCGGGCGGCATCTTCGCGAGGTCGGCCTTGTCCTGGGGATGATGCGGGATCTTGTTGCCGTAGAACACCATGAACGCGGGGTTCAACGTATCGGTCTGGTAGATCTCGTTCTGGTCGTTGCCGAGGATCACCGCGATATCGGGCTTGATCTGTTCCCACCTGTCGGCGAGCTTGTCCATCGCCGCATGACAGCGCGCGTGATAGCCCTTCTGGGCCTCGAACGACGCCCGGGTCTCGAGCCCCTCTTTCTTGCAGCGCATCTCGACCAACTCGTCGAAACTGTAGTCGCCGCCGCGGAACGGATGCCGCCGTCCCTTGTCCGCGATCACGCGCAGGTGCCACTTCTCGACGTCGGTATGGAGTTGCGGGCCATGCGTCGTCGCCATCGCCATCACGATTTCAGCCATAGCGGCGATCTCCCAGGGATCACAGAGGGCCGCCTGGAACGAGCCCGCGGCCTCGATTGAGTTTCGCGGCTACCACACTACCGGCACGATGACAGGTCAAGTCCCGTAGCGCGTCTCTCGGCGCGGTTGCAGAGCCATGCCGCCGGGCTTAAATGGGGCTGAATTTCCGCGAATCAGGTCACCCGATCTGAGCCGCATCGAGCTGCACGGGGGCCGACATGGACCGTATCAAGATCGTAGGCGGGCAGCGGCTCCAGGGCTCGATGCCGATCTCGGGCGCGAAGAACGCGGCGTTGCCGCTGCTCATCGCGAGCCTGCTGACGTCGGATCGCCTGACCCTCAAGAACGTCCCCAACCTCGCCGATGTGGCGCTCCTCGCCCGCATTTTGCGCAACCACGGCGCCGACCACACCATCGAGGGCAAGCGCGCGAACCCGACCGGCGTGATGGGCGAGACCTACCATCTCACCGCCCGCGATATCGTCGACACGACCGCGCCTTACGAAATGGTCTCGCGGATGCGCGCGAGCTTCTGGGTGCTCGCCCCATTGCTGGCGCGCTGCGGCGAAGCACGTGTTTCGCTGCCCGGCGGTTGCGCCATCGGCACGCGCCCGGTCGACTTGCATCTGCTGGCCATGAAGGCGCTCGGCGCCGAGATCGACATCGAAGCGGGATACGTCGTCGCCCACGCCAAGAAGGGCCTGCGCGGCGGCCGCATCGTATTTCCCAAGGTCTCCGTCGGCGCGACCCACGCCGCCCTGCTCGGCGCGGCGCTGGCGAAAGGTGAAACCGTCATTGACAACGCCGCCCGCGAGCCCGAGATCGGCGACGTCGCCCACTGCCTCGTCAAGATGGGCGCGCTGATCGACGGCATCGGCACGTCGACGTTGCGCATCCAGGGCCGCGACCGTCTCGAAGGCGCAACCCACACCGTGCTGCCCGACCGCATCGAGGCCGGCACCTTCGCCATGGCCGTCGCTGCGACCGGCGGCGATGTCGTCCTCGAAGGCGCACGCTATGCCCTTCTCGACACCGCGCTCGACGCTTTGAAGAAGACCGGCACGGAAGTGACCGAAACCGAAACCGGCATCCGCGTGCGCCGCAATGGCGGCAGCATCGAGCCGATCTCGGTGGAGACGCAGCCGTTCCCCGGCTTCCCCACCGACCTCCAGGCGCAATTCATGGCGCTGATGACCCGCGCCGGCGGCACCAGCGTGATCCGCGAGACGATCTTCGAGAACCGCTTCATGCACGTGCAGGAACTCGCTCGCCTTGGCGCGGAAATCCAGCTCCACGGCGACAGCGCCACCGTCAAAGGCGTCAAGCGGCTGACCGGCGCCCCGGTTATGGCGACCGACCTGCGCGCTTCCGTCTCGCTCGTGATCGCTGGACTGATGGCCGACGGCGAGACGATGATCAACCGCGTCTACCACCTCGACCGCGGCTTCGAGCACCTCGAGGAAAAACTGACCGGCGTCGGCGCGAACATCGAGCGTCTGACGGGCTGAGCAGGGGGCTCAGGACCGCAAAAATGAAAACGGAGAATTCTCGAGCCGATCGCCAATTTCAGTTTTAATTCATTTCAAGGATGCGCTTAATGAGTAACGCACCTGAGAGAACTAGCGAAAAAGCGAAAGTGTTCATCTCTTACTCCCGCGCCGACGGAAGTCCGCTCGCTGATGAGTTGGTCCCCGGCCTTGATCTTGCTGGTTATGAGCCTTTTCTCGACAAA
This sequence comes from uncultured Devosia sp., assembly GCA_964574325.1. Lineage (GTDB taxonomy): Bacteria > Pseudomonadota > Alphaproteobacteria > Rhizobiales > Hyphomicrobiaceae > CAMDPA01. The sequence continues at coordinate 25,717 of CAZNMY010000044.1, forward strand.
CACGACATCGAGAAGGCTGTTGACTGGGAGGAGCGACTTGGCGCTCTGATTCTCAGGGCCGATTTTTTCATTTTCATCATCACTCCGTCGTCAATCCGCTCTCCCAGGTGCCAGTGGGAGGTCGACCGGGCTGCGGAACTCGGGAAGCGAATCGTTCCAGTGCAGTGGCTCAAAGTCGTTGAAGCTGAGATACCGGAGCGCCTTCGGCGCCTCAACTATGTAATCTTCGACGAGGGGCAGTCATTTGCCCGACCACTGGCCGAACTCGTCTCCGCATTGCGGCAAGACGTCCAGTGGATTCGCGCCCATACGATCCTCGGCGAACAAGCCACTCGCTGGAAAGATCTCGGCTCGGATGGCAAAGGCGACGACCTCCTTTTGCGTGGCAGCGCATTGGCTGACGCTCAAACTTGGCTCAAAAACCGCAGGCCAGACGCTCCAGAGATAACCGAATTACAACGTACCTTCATCATGTCGAGTTCAATTGCCGAGAAGGCCGCATTGCAGGCGGAATATTTGCGCGCGACTGAACGCAATAGCTTCGTTCAACAGGCGCAAATCTCAAAGAAGCGGGCAAACTACGCACAGATTACTCTGGACGCGATCATTTCTCCGAGTCGAGTATCGCCTCTCATAACATGTGGCGACAGCGCGAGCCTTAAGTCTGCGGCAATCTATTGGTTTACACTCAGTCTTTTAGCTGTACTCCTGAACAGCATGGCAATGGCGGCCCTTGGTGTTCAGATAAATTTCGGTGACGTAAGCGATAATCCATGGCTCAAAGCCGCGGGCATTTTTGTGGATATGTTCCAAAAATATCAAATAGCCGGCTCATTAATCGGCATAGCTCTTTATGTGGCCATCGGAATGGTATGGTACCTTGGCATCCGCTGCTTGGTCTCGGGAAAGAATATTCCGCCCCTCGGCTTTTTCCAAAGCCTTGCGTATCCTACCGCAGCACTCTCGCTTCTTTATCTGCCATTTAATCTAATTTTACTCTCCTACATGCGAGAAGTTTACACTGGCAGTTTCGATGCAGGAGGTTTGATTGCAAGTCGAACCGATCTATCTGGCGATCCCGTCATCAGAGAACTCTGCGCAAATGCGTCGACCTTCATGTGCAGAGTGGTGGTCTGGAATAAATTGAATCCAAACTTCGTCATTGCGCAGCAGGTTTCAAGCGTAGCAATTCTTGCGTGGATGATTCTAAACACATCGACAGTCATCAAAGGCGTTACCGGACTGAGGAGACGCCGGACACTCAGTGGGTTGCTCATATCATTGGTGGTGACTGTCGCTCTTGTTGCGGGAGCGACGTTCTTATACCTCTCTCGCAATTTCGAATAGTAAGTTGATATCGACAGTGATCGCGATTCAATACCGGAAGTTTCATCTTGCTTCCGGCGTTGGGTTGAGGGGGCAACTCTGCGGAGAAAAGCTGACCGGCGTCGGCGCGAACATCGAGCGGCTGACGGGCTGAGCCTCTGCCTCGGGGCTTGCGGGCTTCGAACATGAGGGCGGAAACGACATGACGAGTGCCGCGATCTTCGACGTCGCCATCATCGGAATGGGGCCGGTCGGTGCGACGCTCGCGAACCTGCTCGGCGTCCGCGGCATCCGCACGCTCGCGATCGACCGGGATGTGGAGGTGCATCCGCGCCCGCGCGCCGTCGTGCTCGACCACGAGGCGATGCGGACCTTCCAGCACCTGGGTCTGGCGGAGCGCGTCTTGCCGCACACCGCGATCTTCGACCGCTCGATCTACTACGGTCTCGACGGCCGGATCATCAAGAAGCTGATTACCGAGGCGCCGCCTTACGCGCTTGGATGGTGCCCCAACTTTCTGTTCTCGCAGCCGGCGGTGGATCAGATCCTGCGCGACGGCGCGAGGGAGCGCGCGAGCGTCGATGTCCGCCTCGGCACCGAAGTGACGGATGTCGTGCAGGACGATGACGCCGTCACCCTCACCTTGCGCTCACCCGAGGGCCCGACCGAGAACGTCCGCGCCCGCTACGTCGTCGCCTGCGATGGCGGCTCGAGCCCGATGCGCCGCCGTCTCGGCATCGGCTTCGACGATCTCGATTTCGACGAGCCGTGGCTGGTCGTCGATGCGATCGTCGACAAGGATCACCTGCCCAACCTGCCGAAAACCAACGTGCAGTATTGCGAGCCGGCGCGGCCGTCGACTCACGTCATCGGTCCCGGCCAGCACCGCCGTTGGGAACTGATGCTGCTGCCGGGCGAAACGCCAGAGGAAATGAATCAGGAAGCGCAGATCTGGAAAGTGCTCTCGCGCTGGATATCGCCCGCGAATGCCAAGCTGTGGCGCTCGTCGACCTATCGGTTTCACGCCCTCGTCGCCAAGCAATGGCACCAGGGCCGCATCATTATTGCCGGTGATGCCGCGCACATGACACCGCCGTTCCTCGGCCAGGGCATGTGCCAGGGCCTGCGCGACGCCACCAACCTCGCCTGGAAACTCGATCTCATTCTCGGCGGTGGTGCGCCCGCCGAACCCCTCCTCTCCTCCTACAAGGACGAACGTGCGCCTCACGTGCGCGGCACAACGCAAGCCGCCAAGGCACTCGGCCGCATCATCTGCGAGCTCGATCCGGCCAAGGCCGCCATTCGCGACGCAGGCCTGCTGTCGAGCCCGGATGGCATCGAGCAAGTCCGCCAGACCTTCATCCCGAAACTGGCCGGCGGATTCCTCTCCAAGGCTGATACGAGCAACGCGGTCGGCACCATCTTTCCCCAGCCGCGCGTGCGCACCGCCAACGGTGAAGCCTTGCTGGACGATGTGACCGGCTGGAGCTTCCGCCTCGTTTCGCGCGGCGTGGACATTTCTCAGCTCGCAAACGATCCGCGCGTGAAGAGCCTGGGGCTGAAGCTCGCCTCCGTCGACACACCCGTTCCGCCAGGCGTGATCGCCATCGACGAATGCGATGGCATCCTGTGCGATTGGTTCGACCGCCATCAGGCGGCGATCGTACTCGTCCGCCCCGATCACTACGTCTACGGCACCGGCCAAACCGCCGCCGACGCATCCGCGCTCATAGACGAACTCACGTCGATGCTGTTCGCACGGTAGAGCAGATGCAGCTCCCAGGTCGAAGCCCCACGTACCACCGAAACCCCATGCCTCCCCGGACGTGGGAATAGCGAGAGCCGGGGCCTTTATACTGACAACATCTGGGAAAGATCCCGGCTCGGCCCCTGCCGCGCCTTCAATACCGGAAAATGCCGTCGCGTTTGGCGCCGGCCGTCGGATTGAGAAACAACTCCTCGACCTTCATGCGCCGCGGGATCAATCCCTGACCGTGCGCATAACCGATCATCGTCTCGATGTTCTTCAGATTGCCGGGGGTCAGACCATATTCCCAGGGATCACGGCCGAAGATTTCGCGCTGCGCTTCCCATTCCTCGCGCCACATCGCCAGCGGAATGATGCGCGGGTTTTCCATCCGTCGCATCGTCAGCGCCTTCGACTTGTTGAACGCGACCATCAGGCTGTGTGCGACCCACGGATGCCGCTCCAGCACCTCCGGCTTGATCGCCGTCACGTGCATGATCGGGAACACGCCGTTCTTCTTGAAGTAGGCGATCTGCTCGCCCTTGAAATCGGGAAACAGGCGCGCCACCCGCGGATCCTTGTTCTCCATCGGCTCGATGATGTCGGGATGCAGCAGCGCGTCGACCTCGCCGTTGACGAGCATGTCCTCGATCGACTGGTCCTCGCGAATCCGCGACACCTTGAAATCCTTCGACGGCTCGAACCCTTCTACATGCTCGTCGAGATCGGTGAGCCAAGTGATCGACCTGAGATCGACGCCGTACTCGCTTTCGAGAATGCCCCGCATCCACAGAATGGCGGTCGCCGTCCACGACTTCGCACCGACCGTGCGGCCTTCCAGATCCTTCGGCGAGCGGATGCCCTTCGTCGTGTTGACGTAGAACGCGCCATGCCGGAAGCGGCGATGCAGGAACACCGGCAGGGACATGAACTGTTGTCCCATACCGCGGGCGATCAGATACGTGCAGCCCGACAGCTCCACGACATCGAACTCGCGGCCATGCATGAAGCGGTGATGCCGCGTGTTGGAATCCATGTCGGTCAGAAACGTCAGCTCAATACCATCGGGCTTGACCACGCCTTCCTTGAGCGGGCGGATGATCTCGTAGTCACCGCAGGAGATCGTGAGCTGAAGTTTGGCCGACATGCGCGCTTTCCCCGTGAAACCTGCCCGGCGTTATGAGCCCACCGGCAGATGTTGGCAATGCCACGGCCGACGCCTCGTCAGGCCCGCGCGAGAAGCCGCCCGTGTCCGGAATAGCTGCCGTCCCGCCCCGTGAGCTTGACCGCGAAACGGAACGCGGCCGGCGTGCTCGCCACCACGGGTACGCCCTCGCCCGCTTCGAGGGGTGCTGCGACGCCCAGCGTTCGCAGCCCGCCGCACGACACGAGCAGACCTTCCGCATCCGCTCCTCCATCGCGCGCCTCAACCAGCACGCCGCGTCCGAGATCGATGATCTCCTGCTCGCTCTTCCGGCCAGCCGGACCGCCGAACTCAGAGATGCCGAAACCTTTCAGCGAGCGCACGTCGAAGCCTTCGTCCGCAAGGAAACCGCGCAGCCGCCCGTTGACCTCGTCGTTGTAGGCCGTCGCAACCGCGATCCTGGTCGCGCCGACTTCGCGCAACCCGTCGATCACGGCCTGGCTCATCGTGCCGACCGGCAGCCCCGTGACGCGAGCCATGTCCTCCAGCAGCTTACGGTGCACGGAAGCACCCTTGTAGAACGTGAGCGATGTGCCCATCACCATCACAGCTTCGACGTCCTGCTTGGCCAAGTCCTCGGCCGCCGGCAGGATTGCCTTCATCGCGGGATCATAGCCCTCGGGCGTGAGCGACTGCACGCCCGTCCCCTTCGACACCCACTCCACGTCCGGGTACATGACGGGACCTTCCGGCGGCACGCGACCGTCCGCGTGCGGCACGATGATGCCGATCCTGATGCTCTTGGTCATGAGGGCCTCCGATGGACGATGGGCGAATGGCGAATGGCGAATTACTCGTGAGCTGAATGACCCACCATTCGCCACTCGCGATTGGCCATTCGCCCTTTATTCACTATTCACTTCGGCTCACCGATCCCAGCCGACTTGATCACCTTCGCCCATCGCGCGACTTCCGATTTGATGTACGCACCGTTCTCCGCTGGCGTGCTCGTGCCGGCCTGCATTCCGATGCGCTGGAAATGCGCTTGGGAAGCGGGCTCCGCCACGACCTCGGCGAGCACCTTGTTGAGCCGCGCCACGATCTCAGCGGACAACTTCGCCGGTCCCACCACGCATTGCCACGAATTCGCCTCGTAGCCCTTCACGCCGGCTTCATCGAGCGTCGGAACTTCCGGCACGATTGGGGACCGCTTCGATGTCGTGACCGCGAGCAATCGCAACTTGCCCGAGCGCATCAGCTCTGTCGCCGGCCCGATATCCGCGAACATCGCGGGTATGTGACCGGCCACCACGTCCTGCTGTGCCGGGCCGCCGCCGCGATAGGGAACATGCTTGAGATCGGTTCCCGTCATCGACTTGAACAGTTCCATGAACACGTGATGCGGCGAGCCAGCCCCTCCCGAGCCGTAGCTCAAGGCGCCCGGCGTATTCTTGGCGAGCTTGATGAACTCGGCGACGTTGGACACCGGCAGCGACGACATCGTCGACAGCACGAACGGCACCTGCGCGATCATCGTGATCGGCGTGAAATCGACGGTCGGATCATAGGCGAGATTCTTGTAGATGCTCGGCGCGATGGCGACCGTGGACGAGGTCGCCATCAGCAGCGTGTAGCCGTCGGGCTCGGCCTTCGCGACGAACAGCCCTCCCGTCGTCGTGCCCGACCCCGGCTTGTTCTCGACGATCACCGTCTGGCCGAGACGCGTCTCCATGCCCTTGGCCAGGAACCGCGCCAGTGAATCGGTGCCGCCGCCCGCCGCATAGGGCACCACGAACCGTATCGTGCGCGACGGATACGGCTGCGCGAACGCCGTTCCGGCCGTCGCGATCGCCAACGCTACCGAACAAGCGGCGAGACTTCCCGTGCACCATGAGCGCATGACCTTCCTCCCGATGACGTTCACTCTCTTGATTTCGCATCGCTCGCGGCGCGGCTCACGCCGAGCCGATGTCGATTACGATCTTGCCGGTGACACTGCCGTCGTCCTGCGCCGCATGCGCATCCGCGGCACGCGCCATTGCGAACCGCGCGCCGATCCGCGGTCGATACGCGCCCGCGACCAGCGCCGCCGTCGTGTCCCGAACTGCGGCCCAATGCGCCTCGCGCGACATGCCGTACACATAGATCGTGTGCAGCGTGATGCCCTTCGACATGTAGCGCGAGAAGGGAAACTGCATGAACTCCTCGGGCCCGCCGACGGAGTAGCTCGCGACGACGCCGTTGACTTTGAGGACGGCCAGGTCCGCCTCGACGTTGGCACCGAACCACACGTCGATGACGCGATCGACGCCTGCACCGCCCGTTGCCTCCTTGACGCGCGCCACCACGTCCTCGCGCTTACGATCGATCACCACGTCGGCGCCGGACGCCACCGCAACGTCCGTCGCCGTTGCCGTCGATACGATGGCGATCACGCGCGCTCCGGCCCACTTCGCGAGCATCACCGCGGCTTGACCGACCGCACCAGCCGCTCCCCACACGAGCACCGTCTTGCCCTGGATGCCGCCGTCCTTGAACAAGGCGTTGTGCGCGGTCAGCGCGGGCACACCCAGCGCCGCACCGACGTCGAACGAGATCTCGCCCGGCAGCACCACCGCGCGTTCGGCGGGTACGACGACGTACTCGGCCGAGGTTCCGAACGCGCTGCCGTGCTGCTGCGCCTCGTAGATCCAGACACGCTCGCCGACCCGGCTTGCAGCGACACCCGCGCCGACCTCGTCGATCACGCCGGCGCCGTCCTGTCCGGGAATGACGCGCGCGTAATCCATCTTCGTGCGGCCGCGCCAGCCGCCACGCCCCTTCGTATCCGACGGGTTGAGACCGGATACGACGACCTTCACGCGCACCTGCCCGGGGCCGGGATGCGGATCGGGCATCTCGCCGACCACGAGAACGTCGTGAGGCGCACCTTTGCTGTCGTACCAGACGGCTTTCATCGCAGCGTTTCCTCGAAATGGATTGGGCCGGCCCATGCCGGACCGGCCCTCAACGCGTCAAACCGGATCGAAGTAGTGCATCTCGAGCAGAATGCAGCCCTTCTCTGAGCGGAACGGACCATGCCAGGCCCCCGGCGGCCGGCAGGCATACGTGAACGGCGGATAGCCCGTGCCGCCCTTGCCTTCCTTGTCGTTGCCGACGGTGAGATCGCCCTGCACCAGGAACACTTCTTCCCAATACTCGTGCACGAACGGCTCTGTCGTGTAGACGCCCGGCGCGAAACGCAGAAGCCGCGTGCGCGTGCCCCGCTTGTTCGCTTCGTCGAGACCACCCGCGATGATCTTCTGCTGGATGCCTTCGGGATAGCCGGCCGGCGTCTCCCACCCCTTCGTCAGATCGAGCGTATAGAACTCGTCATGCGCCTTGTTGACTGGCATTCGACCTCCTCTTCTGTCGACAACCTGATGATCCTGCATCCACCGACGCGCCGTCTCCCGATTTCAGCCGCCCAGAGAGCGGGTCCAGGGACGCGTCCCTGGTCAGGGAGTTCGAGGGATGAAATCCCTCGTATTGCCCGCCAGGGCAATCAAGCACGCACCGCCGTTTCCAACCCCACGATAGCCTCGATCGCCGCCGCCGTCGCCATCAACTCCGCGTCCTTGTCGCGATAGCCGATCACCTGCAGCCCCAGCGGAAGCCCGCTGCACGACAGCACCGGCAGCGACGCCACGGGCACACCGAGCAGCGTACCCGGCACGACGTAGACCGGATTGCCCGTCGACTTGATTCCGACCGGCGCTTCGGCGGGCGCCGACAACGTGATCGAAGCATCGACCACCGAAACCATCCGCGCGTAGATGCCACGCACCTTCTCGCGCTCCGCGATGTTCGCGCGGTACTCGTCGAGCGTCAGTGCCTCGGCTTCCTTGAGACGATCGCGCATCGTCTGGCTGAGCTTCGACGCATCGCGGTCGCTGAACGTGTTGAGCGGCCAGCGCGACTCCCACGCGTTGATCTTGCGCGTCAGCAGCATCGCACGTTGCAGCGCGACTTCCGCGGCCTCGATGTCGGCGTTGTCACGACGCGTCAGCACCGTGACACCAGCATCGCGCAAACGCTTTGCCGCGCCGTCGAACTGCGACTTCGCTTCTTCCCCCGTCTCGGCCCAACCCGTCGTCTCGAGGATCGCCACAGCCCGTGGCTTCGACGCCGCCGGAAGCGACGCCGGCCCATAAAGGCCAGGATACCCCGGATCACCGCCGGCCCGATCCGCGATTGCCCGCAGCACGGCCCAGCCGTCCGCCATAGTCGCCGCGAGCACGCCCTGCGCGCTCTGGCTCATGTGGTCCATGCTGCCACCGCGGTTGATCGCGCCGATCGACGGCTTCATGCCGAACACGCCGCAGTAGCTCGCCGGCCGCAGGATCGAGCCGACCACCTGCGTACCCAGGCCCACACAGAAGTACCCCGCCGCAACGCCCGCCGCCGACCCCGATGACGACCCGCCCGGCGTGCGCTCGGTGTCCCATGGGTTACGCGTCGGGCCGGGTTCGGTCGCCGCGAACTCCGTCGTCACTGTCTTGCCGACGATCACCGCGCCGGCCTCGCGCAGCGCACGCACCGACGCGCTGTCGAACCCCGTGTTGTGCCCGGCAAACAGCGCCGAACCCATCTGCGTCGGCATATCCCTCGATTCGATTACGTCCTTCACACCGATCGGCATGCCGTCGACGGGCGACAGCGGCTTGCCCTCACGCCAGCGCTTCGACGATGCCTCGGCCGCAGCCGTCGCGCCTTCGCGGTTGATCGCGGTGAAGACCTGCAACTCACCCTCGCGCGCATCGATCGCTTCGAAGCAGCGGCCGAGCAGCGCCGCCGGCGAATCTTGCCCTGCGCGGAATGCATCCGCCAATACCAGGAACGGCTTTGCCGTCGGCTTCGTCGTTCCTGCCATCACGTGCTCTCCAATGTAATCGACGCCGCGCGCTGCTGCATGGCGATCATCGCCGTCTTCAGCAGGAATTCGCGGGCTTTCTTCGGGTCGGCGGCACTCTCCCTGAGCTCCCGGAAATTCTGCGCCCGCGTCTCTGGATCGCGCGCTTCGAGGCGCTTCTTGTTGGCGATCGTCTGCGACTGAACGAACTCGTTCGTCACCGTGCGACGCTGCTTGTCGTAGAGATCCATCAGCTTGTCGGAAGCACCATTGACGATCACATCCGCGAGCTTGCCCGCGAGGTTCGCCGCATCCTGCAAGCCGCCGTTGAGCCCCATGCCGCCGATCGAATTGTTGACGTGCGCGCTGTCGCCCGCGAGCAGAACACGCCCCTTACGGAAGGTACCCGCGACCCGCTGATGGATCGTATAGAGATTGCGATGCACGATGTCGTGCTTGCCAGGCAACGGAAAGAACTTCTGCATCCGCGCGTGCACGTCGGCGTCGCTGAGCGTCTTTTCCGGATCTTCGTTCGAGTCTGCCGGAAACACCGTGCGCCACAAGCCCGGCGGTCCATCCGCAGAAACCTTGAAGCAGTTGCACCACTCCTCGGGGTCGGCGATGTAGGTCCGCTCGCAGTAGCCGCGGTTCGCCGCGAAATCGAACGGCGTCGTCAGCACGAGGAAACGCTCCTCGTAGGTGAAGCCTTCGAAGGGAATGCCGGCCTGCTTGCGCACGGTGCTGCGCCCGCCATCCGAGCCGATCAGCCATGCTGCCTTATGGGTCTCGACGCCCTTCGGGGTGTCGACCTTCACAGTGACGCCGTCCGCCCCCTGCTCCAGATCCGTCACCGTGTGATTGAACAGCACCTCCACGTTCGCCAGCTTCTCGACGCGCGCGAGTAGCAGCTTCGCCGTCTTGAACTGTTCGCACTGAATGACGAACGGATGCTTCGTGTCGTCTTTGAGCACCGCATGATCGAACTCGGCGATCCGCGTATTCGTCGGCCGGTCCCAGAACTGGAAGGTCGGCGTGACCAGCCCCACGCGCGCCATGTCCTCGACGAGACCGGGCACTTCCGCGAGCACGTCGAGGGTTCCCGGATGCGTCGTCGCCGCGCGCGGATCGTCCTGCAGACACGGGTTGGCATCGAACACACGCACGGGAATTCCCGCGCGACCGAGCAGCAGCGCACACAGCAGCCCGACAGGACCACCGCCGGCAACGAGCACGAGTTTGTTGGATGAGGACATCTGTCTTTCTTCGTAGGTTGGGTCAAGGGTCGCATATTTGCGAGCCGCGACCCAACGATCCACGACGCGCGAGGGATTGTCGGGTCCCCCCCGGCTCGCGCGATGCGCGTCCGGGGTTGACCCAACGAGCAAACGCCTAACCCAACACCGGCAGCGTCGTGATCGCATACCCGCCGGTGATCTTGCGGCCGAGCACGGGATCTTCGATCTCGTAGTCGAAACGGGGAGCAGGCCGAATCCCCCCCTTCGCCGCGAACGTGCCGCAGAACATGATGGTGCCCTCGGCCAGCGCCTTCCCACCGTTGGTGTAGCGCCCGATGAGATCGGCGGGCGACAGCATCCCGGCGACCGCACCCTCCTGATAGAGCACGCGCCCGCCATTCTCTGGAATGAACGAACGCAGCATCAGCTTGTCCCAGTGCGGCGCGCACGCATCGTATGCCCAGAACGACATCGCGATCGGCTTGTCGCACATCTGCTTCGACACCGTCACGCCGTAGGTCTCCACCTCGCGGTCCGTATGATCGGAGCCGACGCCGACCCACATCTTGCCGCCCGTCTGCAGGAGAACGTACTCGACCTCGCCGCTCGACGCGGTGCCCGTCGCCTCGATCGTCTCGGCCGTCGTGATCCGCGTGGCCGAACAGCGATAGAAGATCGGCGTCGTCGCCGGCGGCTTCACGCCGAGCTCTTCGAGTTCCTTGATGTGCTTCTGCACCGCCGCGGGATCGCGCCCCGTCCACCCCGCGATGACGGCCTGGCTGATCGTCAACTCGCGCTCGGCCGTGCCGGAAGCCTCGTGGAATTTCGCCTTGATCTTGATGCTGGACACGGTCGTCCCCTCGGGCTCGCTGTCGTGATGATGAGATCCCCCACCATAAGCAGGGTCGCCGAAACCTTTCAATGCCCGTGCGCTGCCTCATCCCACCGCAGGGAACCGACGGCTCGACCGCGATGAAATGCCATTTCACGAAAGGCACACGCGCAGTCGTCTCGAAGGCCGTCCCGCAATCGAACGCCGCGGCTCTGGCTGTCAGGCACAGACGGCCGGACAGCCCAGCGGCGACGCGCCCCCGCAGCCTGCATCGCGTGGCGCCTTATCGGAGGCCCCGCGCATCGCTCCGAGGAGGACGCCGACACGGCTCGGAATGATCGCCTGGTAAGACGCCCGGCTTCGGTTCGGATCTACCGGCGCGAACACGGCCCCACGCGTCGGGCGATCACGCGTCCGATCACGCCTTCGCGATCTCCTTTGAACTCGCAATGACGCCCTGTTGCTTTGCAGTTGAGCGGCGATCGGCGGCATATGACGGTCATCGAACACGGCAACCGGCGCTGACTCAACTCCCCTCCCCAGCCCAGGGGCCCGGTTCGACAAGAGGCCGAAAAATCGGCCATGAGCAAACCAACGGAGATGACCATGAAGACCGTTATCCTCACCGCTACGCTGATCGCATCCGTTCTGGCCGGCACGATCGCCGCGAGCGCTGCCGATCGCACCGTCCGCTTCGACGGCGCCAAGTTCTTCGCCGAGCAGGCCGACCGCAGCACCCAGTGACGGCCGGGCCCCACCCCAGACATAAACACCAACCCAGTCCTTCACCAGATCACGTCATCCAGGAGATACCCCATGAAGTCCCTGTTCATCGCCGCTCTCGCGTTCACTGTTATGGCCAGCGCCGTATCCGTCCAGGCCGCCGAGCGCTTCGACGGCAAGAAGTTCTTCGCCGAGCAGGCCGACCGCAACACCCAGTAAGCGCCGGCTTACGATTTCCATGACGAAGCGCCGCCGCGTGGAGAGCCACGCGGCGGCGTTGTCACGTCGATGATGAGGCCGGCTGCTTCAGCCCACGATTTCGTCCAGACGGAAGTTCAGCGCGATCTCGCGCTCGGCGGCGGCCGGGCTGTCGGAGCCGTGCGAGGAGTTCTCGCCGACGCTCTTGGCGAACAGCTTGCGGATCGTGCCCTCGGCAGCCTTCGCCGGATCGGTTGCGCCCATCACTTCGCGATACTTCGCGATGGCGTTCTCGCCTTCCAGGACCTGGATCACGATCGGGCCGGACGTCATGAACTCGGTGAGTTCGCCGTAGAACGGGCGGGCCTTGTGCTCCTCGTAGAACTTCTCCGCCTGCGCGCGGGTCCACCGCACCCGCTTCTGCGCGACGATCCTGAGGCCGGCCTTCTCGATGACGGCATTGATGGCGCCGGTCAGGTTGCGGGCGGTGGCGTCCGGCTTGATGATGGAGAATGTGCGCTCGATGGCCATGGTGCGTCCCGTGTGTGGCATGTTGTTGCGGTGCAAAATCGATGGGCGGCTTATAGCCGTGGCGTTCCCCGCCAGCAAGCCGCGCAAAAGGTCGCCCTCGGCGCTCCATTCGCCCGCTATTTCTTGGCTCCGCTCGAAAACAACCGCGCGATCAGCCAGATCGGCACGACGATCACGGCCCCGATCAGGAAGTATCCGAGCAGCGACTCCAACCAGCGGAAGCCCATGTCGTAGATCCGCTGCAGCAGAAAATCGATCCGCCGGAACAATTCGCCCGGTGTCAGTCCCAGCGCCGACATGACGATGCCGACGACGACCGAGATCACCACGAGGCGGACGAGCACGCCCAGCGGATTGCCGCCGAAAAACCGTTCCATATCCATTATGATGAAGCTCCGCCGCCCGGCACGCGCGTATAGATCTGCAGCGCGAGGCCATAGCACATCCGCTCCGGACGAGGAATAAACCGCACTTCCATGCGACGCCGCAAGCCGCCCTCCACCGCACGCCCCGCAGGTAACCCGCGAGCCGGCCTGCTGCCCGCCGCGTTCGGGGCCTGGTTCGCCTCCCGGGACTGGTGCCCGCGGGAACATCAGCTGGCGTCGTTGGAGCAGGCCGCCGCCCGCCGCTCGACGCTGCTCATCGCCCCGACCGGCGCCGGCAAGACGCTCGCCGGTTTCCTGCCGAGCCTCGTCGATCTCATGGCGCGGCCTCGCGAGCGGAACGGCGCCGGCCTCCACACCCTCTACATCTCGCCGTTGAAGGCGCTCGCGGTCGACATCGCCCGCAACCTCGAGCAACCCGTCGCCGAGATGGCGCTGCCGATCCGCATCGAGACGCGTACCGGCGATACCAGCCAGGCCAGACGCCAGCGCCAGCGCACCAAGCCGCCCGACATGCTTCTCACCACCCCCGAGAGCCTCGCGGTGCTGCTCACGCATTCCGACAGCGCTTACCTGTTCGCCGATCTCCGCTTCGTGATCCTCGACGAGTTGCATGCGCTGGCGGCATCGAAGCGCGGCGACCTCCTGGCCCTCGGACTGGCGCGCCTTCGCACGCTTGCGCCGGGCCTCGTGACGACCGGGCTATCCGCCACCGTCGCCCGCCCCTCCGAACTGCGCGCATGGCTCGTGCCCCAGATCGAGCCCGAAAGTGCCATCCATTTGTCCGATCTCGTCGTCGCCGCCGGCGGGGCCGCCCCCCTCATCCGCATCATGGAGACCGAGGATCAGATCCCCTGGGCCGGACACACCACGCGCTATGCCGTCCACGAAATCTACGCCGCACTCGAGGCGCATCGTCTGAGCCTCGTGTTCGTCAACACGCGCAGCCAGGCCGAACTGATGTTCCAGGAGCTGTGGCGCGTCAACGACGCCAACCTGCCCATCGGCCTGCACCACGGCTCGCTCGACGCCGCCCAGCGCCGCAAGGTCGAAACCGCAATGGCGGAGGGCCGCCTCAAGGCCGTCGTCTGCACGTCCACACTCGATCTCGGCATCGACTGGGGCGACGTCGATCTCGTCGTCAACGTCGGCGCCCCGAAAGGCGCAAGCCGCCTGACCCAGCGCATCGGCCGCGCCAATCACCGCCTCGACGAGCCGAGCGAAGCCCTGCTCGTGCCCTCGAACCGCTTCGAGGTGCTGGAATGCCGTGCAGCCCTCGAAGCCGCCGCAGCCGGTGCTCAGGACGCCGCGATGTCCCGCACCGGCGCCCTCGACGCCCTCGCTCAGCATGTCGCCTGCACCGCCGCTGCGGGCCCCTTTTCGGCCGACGTGCTGTACGCCGAGGTGCAGAGTGCCGCCCCCTACTCGGCCCTGAAGCGCGCCCAGTTCGACCGCATCGTCGATTTCGTCGCGACCGGCGGCTACGCGCTGCGCTCCTACGAACGGTTCGCCAAACTCCGCCCGACCGAGGACGGCAAGCTGCGCCTCGCGCATCCCCGGCTCGCCCGGCAGATCCGCCTCAACGTCGGCACCATCGTCGAAAGCCCGATGCTCAAGGTCCGCCTCGTCGGCTCCCGCCTGGCGCAGCGCGCCAAGTCCCCGGCGGAAAGGCCACTCGTCGGCGGCCGCGTGCTGGGCGAGATCGACGAGGACTTCATCGGCGCCCTCGAGACCGGCGACACCTTCGTCTTCGCCGGCGAGGTAGTGCGCCTCGAAGGCCAGAGCGGCAGCGAAGCCTACGTGTCCCGCGCCGCGGCCCGCGATCCCAAGGTGCCGACCTATCCCGGCGGCAAGTTCCCGCTCTCGACCCACCTCGCCGCCCGCGTCCGCGCCATGCTCGCCGACAGGTCCTCGTGGAGCCGCTTGCCCCAGCCGGTCGCGGACTGGCTGACCCTGCAGGACCAGCGCTCGATGCTGCCGTCCGCCGCCGAAGTCCTGATCGAGACGTTTCCGCGGGCGGGAAAGCACTACCTCGTCGCCTACCCGTTCGAGGGCCGCCTCGCCCACCAGACGCTCGGCATGCTGCTGACCCGCCGCCTCGATCGCGCGGGCGCCCGCCCGATCGGCTTCGTCGCCAACGATTACGGCCTGTCGATCTGGGGCCTCGGCGACATCGGCGCGATGATCGACGGTAGCACACTGAACCTCGACGCCTTGTTCGAGGAGGACATGCTGGGCGACGACCTCGAAGCCTGGCTCGCCGAATCGAGCCTGATGAAGCGCACCTTCCGCGCCTGCGCCATCATTTCCGGCCTCGTCGAGCGCCGCCATCCCGGCCTCGAGAAGAGCGGCCGCCAGGTCCGCGTCTCCTCCGATCTCATCTACGATGTCCTGCGCCGGCACGATCCCCGCCACATCCTCCTCGAAGCCGCCTGGGAGGATGCGGCAACAGGCCTGCTCGATCTCGAACGCCTCGCAGCATTCCTGCGGCGAATCAGGGGGCAGATACGCTATAGCAGGCTCGACAGCGTCTCTCCGCTGTCGGTCCCGATCCTGCTCGACATCGGCCGCGAGACGGTTGCCGGCGGCGCGGCGGAAAGCATGCTCCGCGAGGCCGCGGAGAATCTGATCACGGAAGCGACCAGCACCCTGCTCCAGCCTCTGGCGGGCGGGTCAACCAATGGACTGCGATGTTCCAGCTCAAACCCGAACGCTTCGGCCTCGACGATTTCAGCCGCCAGCCCATCGAGGTCTGCGGCCGCACCTTCGTCGCCGACCGCAGCGGCGCGCTCTACTGGCCCGCCGAAAAAGCTCTGATCGTCGCCGACCTCCACCTCGAAAAGGGCTCCTCCGGCGCATCCCGCGGCCGTCTGCTGCCGCCCTATGACACACGCGCGACCCTGATCAAGCTCGCCGAGGCCGTCGACCGCTATCAGGCCGAAGCCGTGATCGCACTCGGCGACAGCGTCCACGACGCCGATGCCGCCGCGCGCATCGCCCCCGAGGATCTCGACATCCTCCGCATCGTCCAGGACGACCGCGAATGGATCTGGGTCACCGGCAACCACGATCCGAAGATCGACGCCATACTCGGCGGCGCATCCGTCCCCGAAGTAGTGCTGTCGGGACTGACCCTCCGCCATATCCCCGCGACCGGCCGCATCACCCACGAGATCGCCGGGCACTACCACCCGGCCGCCCGCCTCTCGATGCACGGCCACTCCCTCCGCCGACCCTGCTTCATCGCCAATGGGCTGCGGCTCGTGTTGCCCGCATTCGGCGCCTTCACCGGCGGGCTCAACGTGCTCGACGAAGCCTTCCTCCCGCTGTTCGGCCTCGACGGCTTCTCGGTCTGGATGCTGGGCGACGAAGGCCTCTACCCCGTCGCGACCCGGCAACTCCGCGGCGATTGAACACTCACGAGCCACAACCTGTGCGGGAATGGCCACAATTCCCGGAAAAGTTGCAGAGCGCACCCGCTCGCCCCGGGGGACAAATTTCCGGATCGCGCCATAAAAGTTAACGATGCCGGTAAGATAAGCCTCTGCAACCCTCGCCGGATTAAAGCCGTGGATCTGCCGCCGCGAGCCTTTGTTCAGCCTCGCCCTTGCCTCGCGAATCATGCAGATTCGACGGCATGTTTCAACCTCCGCGTGAATCGTTGCCGCTGCGTGCGGCGCGTCAGGCCGGTGCCCTAGCGTTCGCGGGGCTGCTGGCTTTGCCTCTTCTGATCGGCCAATCCAACGAGCCCGCGAAGGCCGGCATCGGCACCTCGCCGCCGTCGGTTTCGGGTCCGGCTCGCGTCATCGACGGCGACACGATCGCCATCGGCGAAGTCCGTGTTCGCCTCGAAGGCATCGATGCGCCTGAATTCGACCAGACGTGCACCCGTGCGGGCGTCGGCCGCTGGCTGTTGTCGACCTGGAAATGCGGCCGCGAGGCAACCGCCCACGTCGAACGCCTGGTCCGCGACCGAACGGTCCGGTGCGACAGCCACGGCAGGGATGCCTACGGCCGCATGCTCGGCATCTGTACGGTCGAGGGCCTCGAGATCAACGCCGACCTCGTCCGCCAAGGCCTCGCCTGGGCGTTCGTGAAATACTCCCAGCGCTATACCGGGGTCGAGAGCGAGGCGCGCGCGGCGAAGCGCGGCATCTGGCAAGCCGACACGAAGCCTGCCTGGACCTGGCGCGCCGAGCGCTGGCAGGCCGCGTCCGTGGATAAGCCCGAAGGCACGACGGAGAACTGCCTCATCAAGGGCAACATCACCCGCAGCGGCAACATCTACCACATGCCGTGGGACCGCTGGTACGACAAGACCCGTATCGAAACCGGCAAGGGCGAGCGCTGGTTCTGCTCGGTCGCGGAGGCCGAAGCGGCGGGATGGCGCCCCGCCGTCGTGCGCTGACCCCACTCGCGGGGGTCTCGCGCGCTGCCCTGCTCTGCGCCGAGTAGATCTGGGCCGAGTAGATCTGGGCCGAGCGGGAAAGTCGAAGGCATTACGGCGAAAGCGGGCTGCGTCTACTTCTTCGGCGCAGCCTTCAGCTTCGCGTCCGCAGCCTTCTTGGCCAACGCCGCTTCTTCTTCCTCGATCTTCTTCAGACGGGCATCGTCGGCATCCTTCTTGGTCTTGGATGCGATTTCAGCAGCGTCCTTATCGTCCTGCAGCAACGCCTTCTTCTGCGCGACCGTGAGAATCTTGTCGTTGTCCCGGTCGTCGACCTCGCGCACCACGCGGAAACCCACGTCGTTGGTCGCATTCCCGTCTTTCAACAGACGCCGCGCAGCATGGCGCGACGAGGAGATCGGCGACGACCACGCACCGCCCTTGAGCAGCCGGCGGCATTCCGGCACATCGCGGGTTTGGGCTGCGGCCGCGGTTTCATCGCTGCAGTCTGATGTCATCTCCCACGCGTTGCCGACCACATCCGAGAGACCCCACGCGTTGGTCGCGAACAGTCCGCCGACCGCCGTACCGTCCCTGGTACGGCCGACATTGGCCGTCGTGCGGGAAATCGGCCCGATCGAGAAGGGCGTATCCGACCCTGCCCGGGCGGCATGCTCCCACTCGACCTCTGTCGGCAGCCTATAGGTCCGACCGGTCTTCTCGCTGAGCCAGGAGAGATAAAGGCGTACCTCCGGCTGGCTGAGGCACACGATGGGATGGCGCTCGTCCTGCTCGAAGCCCGGCTTCTGCCAGTTGAACACACCGCGCCGCTTGCCGACGTCGCACGCCGTCGAACTCTGGAAACGCGTCTCCTCGACGAAAAAGCTGAATTCCTGACGCAGGATCTCGAGGCGGCCGACCGCCAGAGGTCTGGCCATCGGAATGACGACCGCGAGCTGCTCTCCGGCCTTCCGATCGGGGTCCGTCGGCCCCGCGCCGACCGTCGCAACGCCCTTGGGGACGATCACCAGATCGGGACACTGCGGGCAGTCCTTGAATGGCTCGCGCGAATACTCGGTTCCGGTCTCGTCGATGGCTCTGGCACTGGAAGTGCCCGCCCCACCGCCGCCGCTGTTGCCGCTGCCGCCGCTGCCGCTGCCGCCGCCGCCACCACCGCCGCCGCCGCCACCGCCGCCACCACCACCG
>CAZNMY010000045.1:0-41716 GCA_964574325.1 uncultured Devosia sp.
CATCGTTCGGCCAACATGCACACTTTGATCGCGATCGGCATCTCGGCCGCGTATCTCTACTCGGTGATCGCGGTCGCGTTTCCAGGGCTCTTCCCGCGGGCCGAGCTGGCGGAGGTGTTTTGGGATGTGACGACCGTTGTCGTCGCTCTCGTCGTGCTGGGGCTCGCCCTCGAGATCAAGGCGAAGGGGCGCACGTCGGAAGCCATCAAGAAACTGATCGGCCTGCAGGCGAAGACCGCGCGGGTGGAGCGCGACGGGCGCGATATCGACCTGCCTGTCGAGGAGGTTGTTGCTGGTGACATCCTGGTGGTGAAGCCCGGGGACAAGATTGCGGTCGACGGCGAGATCATCGAAGGATCCAGTGCCCTTGATGAATCGATGATCACGGGTGAATCGATGCCGGTCGAGAAGCGGCCGGGCGATGAGGTGATCGGCGCCACGCTGAACAAGACCGGCAGCTTCAAATTCCGCGCCACCAAGGTCGGCAAGGACACGGCGCTCGCTAGCATCATCCGCATGGTGCAGGACGCGCAGGGCTCCAAGGCGCCGATCCAGCGTGTGGTCGACACCGTCTCTGGTTATTTCGTGCCGAGCGTGATGATCCTGGGCGTGCTGGCGTTCATCGCTTGGTATTTGTTCGGGCCGGAGCCACGCTTGGTCTATGCGACCATCGTGCTGGTCACGACCCTCATCATTGCATGTCCCTGTGCATTAGGTCTGGCCACGCCGACGTCGCTGACGGTCGGGATTGGAAAGGGCGCCGAGCACGGCATTCTGATCCGCTCGGGCGATGCTTTGCAGAGTGCCGAAAATCTCGATTGCATCATTCTCGACAAGACCGGGACCATCACCAAGGGCGAGCCGGCGCTGACCGATGTGGTAGCGAACGGCTTTCCGGAAGATGATGTCCTGCGGCTTGCGGCGTCGCTGGAACGAGGCTCCGAGCATCCGCTCGGCGAGGCTATCGTCAAGGGCGCGGAGGCACGCGGGCTCATC
This sequence comes from uncultured Devosia sp., assembly GCA_964574325.1. GTDB lineage: Bacteria > Pseudomonadota > Alphaproteobacteria > Rhizobiales > Hyphomicrobiaceae > CAMDPA01. The sequence goes on from CAZNMY010000045.1 coordinate 997, forward strand.
CTTGTCGATGCCAAGGGGTTCGCGGCGATTGCGGGGCATGGTGTCGGCGGCGAGGTCGATGGACGGTCTGTGCTGCTCGGCAATGCCAAGCTCATGCGCGACCGGGGCATCGTAATCGATCATCTGCTCAAAGACTGGGAGCGGCTCGCCGGCGACGGCAAGACGCCGATGTTTGTCGCCATTGATGGCAAGTCGGCCGGGCTCGTTGCCGTGGCCGATACGGTGAAGTCGGATTCCAAGGCAGCGGTGGCGACCTTGAAGGCGCTCGGGCTCGAGGTGGTGATGATGACCGGCGACAACGAGCGCACGGCCAAGGCCATCGCCCGTCAAGTCGGCATCGAGCGGGTGCTGGCCGAGGTGCTGCCCGACGACAAGGCGCACGAGGTGCAGAAGCTGCAGCTTGAGGGCAAGAATGTCGGCATGGTCGGCGATGGCATTAATGATGCGCCGGCTCTGGCCCAGGCCGATGTCGGCTTCGCCATCGGCACGGGCACGGACGTCGCCATCGAGGCGAGCGACGTGACGCTGATCAAGGGCAGCCTCGTCGGTGTAGTGACCGCCATCGAGATCAGCCGGGCGACGATGCGCAACGTGCGCCAGAACCTGGTCGGGGCGTTCGGCTACAACGTCGCCGGCATCCCGATCGCGATGGGCGTCCTTTATCCCTTCATCGGCCTGCTGCTCTCGCCGCTGATCGCGGCGGCGGCGATGGCCTTCAGCTCAGTCACCGTCGTCAGCAATGCGAACCGGCTGAGATCATTCACACCGAAAAGGAGCGCGTCATGACCGTTGATCGTTGGCTGGTGCTCGCAGGCGGTCTCACTCTGATTGCCGTCATCGTGTGGTTCTTCTGGCTGAAGCGCTCGAGCGGCGTGCGCGCCAGCGAAGGCTCGAGCGGATACCAGGAGGCGATGATCCTGGTGAAGGGCGGTTACACGCCCGACACCATTATCGTGCGCGCGGGGCGACCGGTGCGGCTCAATTTTCGGCGCGAGGAGACGGCCGCGTGCTCGGACAAGGTGATCTTCGCCGACTTCAACAAGAGCGCCGATCTGCCGACCGGCACGACGGTCGCCGTCGAGCTGTTGCCGAAGGAGCCAGGCGTTCACGAGTTCGCGTGCCCGATGGGGATGTTCCGGGGACGCCTGATGGTGGAATGAGATCGGACAGCAGAGATCGGCATGAGCAGGGAAAGGCAAAGACAATGAGACGCTGGACGCAGATTGCAGCAGTGGTGTTCGCGACAGGCCTGACGGCGACGGCGGCGCTGGCTGCGGAGCGCATGTTCGTGCCGCTCGGCGATGGCAACGCCATCGTTGTGATTGATGTTGCCGAGGACAAGGTGATCGGCCGCATCGATGACGTATCGGCCGCGCACGGCCTGGCGGGCACCCCCGACGGTCGCTACCTCATCGCCGGCAGTAGCCGCACCCGGGCGCCTGGCACCGCGCCGGCCAAACCTGCCGGCGTTGCCGAGGAGGACCACACGGCCCACCATGCTGCCGGCAAGCCTGGGGATGCTGGAACGGTCGCGGTCGTCAGCACGGTGACGATCATTCGCCAAAGCGATTTGAAGGTCGAGCGCCAGATCGATGTTCCGGGAGCCGTGCACCACGTGGCGGCGAGCCCGGACAGCCGTGTCGCGGTGGTGACCCATCCCGCGCGCAACGGCATCACCGTGATCGATCTGGTCGCCCTTGAGGCTCGTCCTTTGGTGGCGACGGGACCTGGAGCCAACTACGCGGTGTTCAGCAACGACGGCGCGCTCGTCTATGTCAGCAATGGTGGCAACGGCACTGTCATCGCGCTCAATACCAAGACCTGGAAGCTGGTGCAGACCTTCAAGGTTGGCAAGGAGCCTGAGCATCTCGCCATAGCGCCCAATGGCCAGCATCTCTACGTCAACAACGTCAAGAGCGGCTCGGTCTCGGAGATCTATCTCATCGATCCGCGCCGGACCCGCGAATATCGCGTCGGCGCCAATCCGCACGGTGTCGATGTGTCCGATGACAGCGACTGGAGCTTCGTGGCGGTGCAGGACGACAACAAGCTGGTGGCCATCGATCGCAACAAGCAGCCGCAACGCACCTTGTCGCTAGCACCCGAGCCCTACCATCTGGCCGTCGTGCGTGGCCGGGGCAAAATCTATGTCTCAAGCGCCAAGGAGCCGAAGATCTGGGTGGTGGATGCCGCGACCTTGACGGTTTTGTGTGAGATCCCGATCGGCGGTAAAGGCCACCAGATGGTGCAGGGGCCGCGGTTATGAGGAAATTCCACCAACAAAGCGAGAGCAGAGAACGTCATGAGCGCTTACGATCATTGCCATCGTAGCGGTAACGCGCTGCCCGGCGGTAGCTCCTGGTCATCGAGGGCCTTCCTCGTGGTTGCTCGGCTTTGCCGCGATCGCTGTTGTGCCGCCGTGGAAGGAGCACAAGGGGAACATTCTCGGCGCGAGGGCGATGGGCACCGAGCGCAGTACCGAACAAGGCAGCGGAGCAATGAAAGTCGCCGCGTTGCTGAGGCGATTCGGTAATCCCGCTTGTCGTGCCCACACCGCTTGAGGTGAGGGAACTTTTGTCTCGAATTGTCGCGAAGTCCGTAATGCATGATTCCGAGGAACACCGATGCAGCCGACGCCGCGACCGGAAGATCGCAACATCAAGAGTTACGTGCCGGCGCTTGGATATCACGCATTGTCGAGACTCTACGATCGCGTCGTGGCCGTCACAATGCGCGAGTCGGTGTGGCGAAGCCGGCTCGTAGCGCTCATTGCCCCGCAACCGGGTGAGCGGATCCTCGATGTGGGTTGCGGCACCGGCACGCTGGCTGTCGCATTGAAGCTGTCTGAGCCTCGAACCGAGATCACGGGCATAGATCCGGATGGCCAGATCATCGAGCTTGCTCGTCAGCGTGCGGCAGCCGCCGGCGTCACAATCGAGTTCGTGCACGGCTTGGCTCAGGAGGCTGGGCTGGCCAGCACGCTCGCGGGACGTTGCTTCGACAAGATCGTGTCGAGCCTTGTGTTCCATCACCTTGACGAGGCGTCCAAGCGCGACGTGCTTGCCGCGATGGCGCGTCTACTCGATCCGACACGTGGCCGTCTGATCATCCTAGATTGGGGTGCGATGCCCGGTGTTATGACACGCCTGCGCTTCCTGCCCGTGCAGTTGCTCGACGGGTTCGACAACACGCGCGCCAACGTAGAGGGCAGGATGCCGCAGCTTCTGGTCGAGGCGGGCTTCAAGGTGATCGAGACGCCGTGGACGTTCGAGACGACATTCGGGCCGTTGGCGACCTGGATCGCCGAGCGCGACCGCAAAGTCTTGGGCTTCGGTAGCGCAACAGCGAAATCGAGGCCGTAAGACGCAATGGCAACGTGAGGCCGGCACTGCACGGCGCGTAAGGGCAACCCCATGAATGTCAGGACCGGATTGCTGCTGGCGGCCCTCACGGCGCTCTTCGCAAGTGCCGGCTACGCGATGGGTGGTATCGGTGGAATGGTCATCGCCTTTGCCGTAGCCCTCATCATGAACGTTCTGAGCTATTGGAACTCGGACCGGATCGTGCTGCGAATGCAAGGTGCGCACGAGATCGATGAGCCCTCTGCGCCTGAATACTATGCCATCGTGCGTGAGCTGGCTGCGCGAGCGAACCTGCCGATGCCGCGAGTTTTCATCATGCACAGCGCGCAGCCCAATGCGTTCGCGACCGGGCGAAGCCCCGATCGTGCCGTCGTTGCAGCAACGACGGGATTGCTCGAGCTTCTGACGCGCGAGGAGGTCGCCGGCGTGCTGGCGCACGAGCTGGCCCACATAAAGAATCGGGACACGCTGACCATGACGGTCACGGCGACGATTGCCGGCGCACTCGGGATGCTTGCGAATCTTGTTCAGCTGAGCGTCATGTTTGGGAGCGGCCGGCGGAACGGTGGCCGTGGCGGCTTGCTCGGCACGCTGCTGTTGGCTCTGGTCGCGCCGCTGGCCGCCAGTCTAGTTCAAATGGCGATCAGCCGGTCGCGAGAGTACGAGGCCGACAGGTTGGGCGACATGATTACAGGGCAGCCGCTCTGGCTTGCTTCCGCGCTGCGCAAGATTCAGGCTCTTGCTCGGCAATTCCCGAACGAGGCGGCGGAGCGTTCACCGGCGATGGCTCATCTCTACATCATCAATCCGCTGGCAGGCCGAGGCGTGGATAGCCTGTTCTCGACCCACCCGCGCACCGAAAACCGCATTGCCGCGTTGGAGCAGCTTGCTCGAGAGAACGAGGGCCGGGCCTGAAGTGGCAATGCGGAGATGATGCCGACGGGTAAGCCTCACATGCCAGCATGAGCTAACGGCGAGGGTGAAAGCGTGCACGCCGATACCGATATCGACCTGATCCAGCGCCTTGCCGTTGCTCTCGCCATCGGCCTGATCATCGGGATCGAGCGCGGCTGGCAGCGTCGTGACGAGGCGGAAGGGGAGCGCGCACTCGGGCTGCGAACGCACGCACTGGCAGGACTGCTCGGTGGAGTGTGGGGGGCACTGGCACGCGGTCGCGGTGATGGTGGGCTGGTGATGCTCGGCATCGCCGCCGCAATGTTCACCGGCGCCATCGTCCTGTTCAGGCTGCGCGAGCTCCAGCATCACGGAACCTTCGGTGCGACGACCGCGGTCGGGACCATGATCGCCTTTGGGCTGGGCGCCTTGGCCGTGCTGGGTGACCCGACCGTAGCCTCTGCAGCTGGCGTCGCAACGGCCGGCCTGCTGGCCGTCAAGTCCGCATTACATGGCTGGGTAAGGCGGCTGACCTGGGAGGAGCTGCGGGCCGGCCTGCTGCTGCTGGCCATGACGGTGATTCTTTTGCCAATTCTGCCCAATCAAGAGCTCGGGCCTTACGGCGCATTCAATCCGCATCAGATCTGGCTGATGGCGGTGATGATCGCGGTGGTGTCGTTTGCCGGCTACGCAGCGATAAGGGTGGCAGGGGAGAACCGCGGCATCCTGCTGTCCGGGTTGGCCGGGGGGCTCGTCTCATCGACGGCTGTCACCCTGTCGATGGCACGGCTGGCGCGCTCGAGCGACGGCGGGATGCGCTTGTTCATGGCGGGAGCTCTGCTCGCCAACGTCGCTATGATGGTCAGAGTTCTGGCAATCACGGCATTCTTCAACCCGGCGATGGCTCTTTGGCTGGCGGCACCGCTCGGTCTTGCTGCCTCGACCCAGGCGGCCATGGTCGGCCTGTTGATGCTGCGCCAAGAGCGCGGCGCGGCGGCAAGCAGCGCACTTGAGCTCAAGAACCCGTTCGAGCTGACCGTGGTGTTGGCATTCGCCGCATTGCTGAGCTTGATCATGCTGCTCGGCAAGCTCGCGGCAGCATGGGCCGGCACACGAGGCGTGTACGTGATCGCTGCTGTCTCGGGCCTCGCCGACGTCGATGCGATCACTCTTTCGCTCGTCAAGCTCGGACGTTCAGACTTGAAACCCAGCGATGCGGGCACCGCGCTGTTGCTGGCCGTCGGCGTCAATACCCTGGTCAAAGGCACGCTGGCGTGGATCACTGGTGGTCACCGTCCCGGTTGCGTCGCAGCGCTGGCGGCCGCTGCTGCTCTCGTCGCACTCGTCCTTGGGCTGCTGATCTCAACGCGATGGATTATTGCCGACTAGAGAGGTGAAAGCCATGCCGGGTCCTTATGCATTCGCGAGAGGCTATCGAATCTGCACCTCACTCTCCTGCCGTCGTAGAGTGTGAGGTGGTCCATGCGAGACAGGTTTTTTCGATGGGCGGCCATCGCCGCGTTGTGGCTGTTGGGACTCATGACCGCGCAGCCTTATATCGAGCGGCTGCTGTTCGCTGCGACGACCCCGCGCCCGGTCGCACCACGGGGGAACCTCGCAGACGCCGAGCGTTCGGTCATCGAGCTGTTCGAACGTGTCTCGCCCTCGGTGGTTCAGATCGTCGGCCGACCTGCCGCTGTTGATGTGCAGGTGGAGGGTAATGACTCTGCCGTGCAGTCGGGGACGGGGTTTCTCTGGGATCCGGCGGGCCACGTGGTGACGAACGAGCATGTCCTGCGTGGCACCGATCTGGTCAAAGTTCGTCTGGCCTCGGGCGAGGTGGTGGATGCCGACATCGTCGGCAGAGCAGCGAACTACGATTTGGGCGTCGTGCGGCTGAAGGGAACGAGGCAGCTGCCGCCACCGCTTGCGCTTGGCAGCTCAGCCGACCTGAAGGTCGGCCAGGCCGCTTATGCAGTCGGCAACCCCTTTGGACTCGATCAGTCGTTGACCGTCGGCGTGATCAGCGCGTTGAAGCGCCGCCTGCCGACCAGCGCGGGACGAGAGGTGGCCAACGTCATTCAGACCGATGCCTCGATCAATCCCGGCAACTCGGGCGGGCCACTGCTGGATTCATCTGGGCGCCTCATCGGCGTCAACACGGCCATTCTATCACCGTCCGGCGTGAACGCGGGCATTGGCTTTGCCATTCCGGTCAGCGTCGTCAATCGCGTGGTGCCGGAGCTCATTCGCAGAGGATACGTTCCGACACCAGGCATCGGCATCATCGTCGCCGACGAGGCCGTCACTACGCGCCTCGGCATCGAGGGCGTGGTCGTCCTGCGCACCATGGCGGGGTCGGGCGCTCAGCGAGCGGGCATGAAGGGAATTGATTCTGCCACGGGTCGCCTGGGCGACGTGGTCGTTGTGGCCAACGGCAAGCGCGTTCACCGATTGGCCGATCTGACGGACCAACTGGAGCAGGTCGGTGTTGGACGCCAGATCGAGCTGTCGATCCGACGGGACGGCCGCGAGATGTCCATGCGCGTCGATATTGGGGACGTTGGAGCGCGCAATTGAGAAGGAAGCTCGAACATGAGCGTGAAGCAGCTGGCGCCAGCGCAGGAATGGTTGCAATGGTCAGCGTCGACAACCGAGCTGGATCCAATGCACTGCTTCTTTCTGGACCATGTTTTTTCGGCAGGATACTTCGCGATGGTACACTCGACGTCGGAGGAATGCTGTTCGCCAATGGCTGCACCTGCATGTCGTCGAGGTCGCAGCCGATCTCCTCGGTACCGACTTGCAGGGTCTGCAGACGCCCGACGAGACCGCTGCGGTCGACGGGCGAGCCGATCCGCGTGAGCTGATGAGGCCGCCGGGTGGGCTCAGTTGGGTACGGTGCACAGGTAGGGTGATCGGTCGGGCCAGGTAACGAGATCGGTGAAGCATGAGCATTGGCGCTTGGATGAACCAGCAAGATTGGATCGGTGCTATCCGCCGTTATGTCGTGGTCGGCGCAGCAGTCCATCTGCTCTGGGAGATCGCGCAACTGCCGCTCTACACGCTCTGGAAAACCGGGACGCGGGGCGAACAGGCCTTCGCCGTTATCCATTGTACGGGCGGAGATGTTCTAATTGCGGGCGCGTCGCTGCTGATAGCGCTCCTCGCCGCCGGTCACCGGAGCTGGCCTGCAGTTGATTTCTATAAGGTTGGGGGGCTGACGATGGTGATCGGGATCGGCTATACCATCTACAGCGAGTGGCTCAACACCTCGGTGCGGCTATCGTGGAGCTATTCCGAGCTGATGCCGGTGGTCCCCTTAATCGGGATGGGGCTGTCGCCGCTCCTGCAATGGGTGGTCGTCCCCATGCTGGCTCTGTGGGCAGCACGAGGGCGCACAAGCCACCCCTCCGCCGGCGACGCGCCGTGACGGTGTAAGCCAGTCGGGAATGCGCGCGTGTTGGCGTGGCGCGGTGTATCGAGGGTGGCCCTAGTGGGTCTCAGTGCGAGCGGAGTATTGTGCGACTCGCAGTTGCCGTCGATGGGCGAGTACCGTTAAATTCGCATGGTTAGAGGAAGGACACTACGGCTGACATGAGCGATGACCACCCTCAATCGCTGTTCGGAGGCGATGGCACGGCCGGCCACGTCCTGATCGTCGATGACGATGCCGAGATCCGCAATCTAGCGGCAAAGTTCCTGCGCGCCCATGGTCATCGGGTGACGGCAGTGCGCGACGGCCGGGAGATGTGGCCAACGTTGAAGTCGGCGGCGGTAGACCTGATCGTGCTCGATGTCATGCTGCCGGGCACCAATGGCCTCGATCTGTGCCGCGAGCTGAGAAAGACGTCCAGGGTACCGATCATCATGCTAACGGCGCTTGGAGCCGATACCGACCGCATCGTCGGGCTCGAGCTTGGCGCCGACGATTATCTGGCCAAGCCGTTCAATCCGCGAGAGCTGCTGGCGCGCGTCAATGCCGTTCTTCGCCGCGCCAAATCTGCGGGCGAAAACGCAGAGCCTGCGAAAGCGGCGGCGATACGCCTGGTGTTCGAGGAGTGGACCCTCGACCTGATGCGCCGCGAGTTGCTCAATCCGCAAGGGGTCGTCGTCGATCTGTCGACGGGCGAATACGATATGCTGCTGACCTTTCTCGAGGCACCGCAGCGCGTACTGACACGGGAGCAGCTGCTTGATGGCGCCAAGAACCGCGTGGCCACGGGTTTTGACCGCGTGATCGACGTGCAGGTCAGTCGCCTGCGTCGCAAAATCGAAGCGAGCGAAGACAGCCAGGCGATGATCAAGACCGTCCGCGGCGTCGGTTACATGTTCGTGCCGACGGTACGTCGCGAGTAGTGCTGTCGCTTCGAACAACGCAGCCTCATTTTATCAGTTCTTGCAGCAACGCCTTCATCTGCCGGATCTCCGCTTCCTGGCCAGAAATAATCGATTGGCAGAGCTGCTTGATTTGGGGGGCCTCTGCCGTAGATTGCTTGCACATCAGGATAGCTCCAGCGTGATGCGGGATCATCGATCTCAAAAATTGCGCATTTGTCACAGCCACCTGTTGGCGGATCATGATGAAAAACAGAAGCGTCAGCGCGGAGCTGATCACCACGATGAGCAAATTGAGTCGGTTGTTGCTATACATCGATCGCATGATCGCGATCTCAATGATGGCCATCGGAGCCGCCATCAGTCCGGCCATATAAAATTGATTTACGTTGTGGTAGACGTTGTCGATTGAATTGACCATTGCGTACATGAAAGCGTACATGACGAAATATGAAACCATAACCATCAGCCCAAGAAGCCAATAGTGATTCGACCGCGAAGCTCCTTGGTCTTCGTTGGCTTCTCGTGGCTGCGGATGAAGATGCTCGTGCATGGCACACCGTAATAATGAATATACCGACCGAAACGCGGCCGATACGCCGGGGTTCCAGTGCACGGCACGCAATCGTCAAACTAGCCTGCTACCAAATCCGGCGCGTCAGGCCGGTCCAGAGGTAGCCCCACAACGTCGGATGGTACCATTGGTGCGAGTTCATCTCGCGCGTGAGCGGCTTGATATCGCCGCTCAAGGCGTCGCCGAGGGCCTTTAGCACGGCGACACGTCCGGCCGTGGCGAGCAGGAACGGATACGTAGCGAAGTTGTCGCGCGCGTCCGGCGCGATTGTCTCCCAATGCAGGATAGTGCCCGTATCCACGCCGTGATCGACGAGGTGCACGGTCACGCCGAAATTTCCCAGGTCCCCGTTCGCCAGCGCCCAGTAGCCGCCGCACATACCGCGATATTTCGGATTGATGCCGGCGTGATAGTTGATGAACCGCGCGGGCACCGCCGCCAGCGTGGCCCGGCCGATGATCCGCGTGCCGATGACGAGCACGACGGCCGGCTCTAAGCGTTGCAACTCGCGACGGCAGGTATCAGTGTTGACCGAACTGACCTGGATGACGGTGCAGTTCGGCGGTGGGGCAGGCACCAGCCGGTGGTTGGCGATGATCTCGGCCAACCGGTGCCGGCTTGCGAAGCGCAGGGCTCGCTGGAGAACACCGAACGCAATCTGACCGGCAACCTCGACGGCCCCGAGCTTCTTCAAGCGGCGGCGGAACATCAGCGACGTCGGCTCCGGCGTCTCCTCCAGCACCGTGACAGGTCCGAACCGCTCGATCACGGCATTGATGATGATCCACGGCAAGGGGCCGCCGCCGCTGAGCACGACGATCTGGCCAGTTGTCGCGACAGTTGGAGTTTTGAGGTGGACGCCGGAGTAACCGGCTGTGATTTGACCGTCGAGCAATCTTGTCTCCTCGAGCACGGAAATCAATGACCCGTGCTTCCAAGATGCAATTGCGGTGCCACCAGTTTGCGGCCAATGCGCTATCGTCCGTTTCAAGAGCCGACCGCGACCATGGTTGGCCGAACGGGATACGATTCGGATTCGGGCTAAGGAAAATTGCCTTCCCGATGAGTTGATGCAACATAGTGCGCACCAGCTTGCGGGCGGTGAAAGATCAATGCCCCCCGGCATCCGCAAGACAAAAAGGGGCCGGTCCCGTGGTGGCGTCGGGACCGGCCTGATAGGGCCGCCGATTGGCGGTCGGCAGCCCCAACTGGTCCAAACTGAAACGCCTCAGCGAATCAGAATCGGATGGTTGCGCCAGTGTAGAATAGCTGCATGTCATCGATCGGGTTGGTCCTGGCTCGCGCAGACGAGGCGATAGCGCCAATGGTTCCCGACGTCGTATAGTTATGGAAGCCGGCGTACAGGGTCATCGCAGCCGCATCGATATTCTGCGAGATCCCTCCCCCCCAAACTTGGGTGTCGGTGTTCCGGATCACGGCCGCAGTGCCAAGCGAGTTCACGACGTCGTTGGCAGCGACCGTCTGGACGAGGTTATTGACGACGCCGAGGCCGGTCGAGAACTCCATATATTGTCCCCAGAAGATCGTGTTGCCGAGCGTATTCAGCTTGGCTTGCCATCCTCCCTGCAGCCACCAAAAACTGTTCTCGCCCTTCGCTCCGCTCTGGAAACTAGCGGTGCGTGCCAGCAGCGCTGCATTGGCGTTCTTGTCGGACATTTGCCCCCAGCCGCCGGAGACGTAAAGCCCGGTCGGCACGTGTAAAAGGCTGCCGCTGGCCTGGAGCGCATCACAGCGTATGCTCGAGCCAAGATCAGTTCCTGGTGTAGTGCCCGGCGGCGGGGCGCCCGGTGTGTTCCCGGACGCGCCTGTGGAGCACATTCCGCGGTCGGGACCTGACCAGTTCGAATAGCCGACGCCGCCTGCGACGCGGAAGGCGCCGAAGTCCTCTGCGTAGCGCAGCGCCACCGACCAGACGTCATCCATGCCCCAATCGGCCTGGAAGTTGAAGCCGGAGGTTTTTGTTTGGCCGAGGAACCAAGGCGAAGAGTACTTCACGCCGGAGCTGGTGAAGAAGTAGTCCATTGGCGTCGGGCCGTCGCCATTCCTGATATAAGCGAAGTTCTGCCACGTCAGACCGCTGAGGCCGGCGTTGCCGGTCGTGCCGGAGCGACGGAGAAAGTAGCCTGCATTGGCCATGCCCGGTCCGAGAATAGGACCACTGAAGCCATCCGGGTTGACCAAGCTGATTGACTGCGTGCCAGTCACCGCCTGTAAGTCTCGCCCGACTGAGACGGTACCGTACCTTTCCGACCGCAAAAACCAGTGAGCGTGCCGGATCGCCACGGACTGCGTATTGTAGACTGCGATTTGAGTGTTGTTGCTGGCACCGAGCGAGAGCTGGTTGGCGAAATTCGACCTATACGCCCTGATCTGCAGTTCCAGCCTGAAACCGGCCGACCAGTCGCTGTTGATCTTCGCAGTTCCGGTGAACCCGAGGCGGTTCTGCGCGCCCATCATCTCCTGGACGTAGACATTGCTCTCCGCACCGTCGTTCCACCAAATGATCGCCTCGGACACCTGTCCATAGATCTGCAGCGAGACCTTGCGATTACCCTTGCGGACGGTGGTTGCCTCGAGCTCTGCCACTCGCTCCTCGAGATCGGCGCAGCAATTGCCGCCGAGGTCGGCAGACATGGCAGACGTCGTCAGCAGGCTGGCGGCTGCGGCGAGCGCGAAACCGCTGGCCGATAGCATGAGTTATTTCATTGCAGGTCTCCCCCAATTTAGCACTGATACAGGTTGCGAATGCGCCCCGCTCGATCGAGCAATTCATCTTGACTGCACGAACGCGGTTGAGGACGAGAGTTACGGGGTGACCATTGCAGGCAGATTTCCGCAGTATTTCGGTTCGGTTTCAAAATATTACCGTCACGAGATGTGGCTCAAAAACTACGAGTCACATCAGTCCGACAGGAATACGCAGTGACCCTGCATCAGCCGCACTATCGCCGCGGCTGCTCCCAAAACTCTCGGGGCGGAATCGTCCCGTCCTCCTCGGTGCTCGGTGGATTAGGACGGTGCGGGCTCGTCGTGATATCGGCGCCTACGACAGCACTCATGACGAACAGAGAGGCGATCATGTGGAACATGCTTCGCTCCATTTTGCGCACGCCGCCCTTCGACTGTTGGGATGGAGCGCGAGTGCGTCAGACGTCGCAGAAAGCGAGTGCGACTGCGCCGAGCCGGACATAGGTCCAGCCCGGCGCGAGCATGCCAGCGGCGGAGATGTGCCTATTGACCTGATCTCTCGGATTGTTGTTGCCAGAACTTTGCAGCATCGAACTGCTGCTCGGCAGCGGGCTGAGGCTTCGGCGTCGGGCGGTGCGCGCTCGCGGACGTAGCGATGCTGCCGACGATGCCGAGGCTAACGAGCGCTGCGATGATGATTCTCGTCATGATCATTTCTCCTATTGAGACAGATGAGACCGGCTTATCGCGGCTCAACCATGACCGGCGCCGTTGCGGGCCGATGGAGAGGATCAGTAGCAATTGTACTTTTCCGGTTGATTTCTCTTTCGTGTTTTTTTGTTTCAGTGCCCCAACAAGATGTGGCGGCGCTTCGTGGCTACCGCTATTTGATGCCGTTCGCGCGCTGCAGGGCACGCACGTAGCGAACGATGGCCGCGACCTCCGGGTCAGAAACTGCCGGGAGCATCGGCATGTGACCGTAGTGCCAGTGATGCGCGGTCACGCCCTGGCGCACAGCGCGGAAGAACGAGCCGTCGCTGTGATGGGACGGCTCGTAGATCTTGTGGACGAGCGGCGGTCCCGACTTGGTTCCTGCAGCGTTCTTGCCATGGCATTCGCTGCAATGCTGATCGAAGGTGCGTTCGCCGGCCTGCTCGCCCTCCGACAGAGCCGGGACGAGCACGTTGACGGGAACGGACTGGCGCGACGGCGACTTCGCGGCGTTCCAGATCAGCACGGCAGCGCCCAGCACGAAGGCTGCGATGACGATCCTGGAAACCCAGTCGGTGCGGATTGGAACGCCCTTGGATTGCGCGTTTTCAGGACCGCGCGCGCGTTTCGAGTTTCGGAGCCCCATCACGATACTGGCCTCGTCAAGCTTGGTATCCAGCGCAAGCAGCTCAACCGGATCACTGCCTCGCCTCATCGTTCACGATGGGGCGGATGGCCTCGTCATGCTCAGCGACGGCATCCAGGTGCCCCCACGTATTTGGCTCGGCACCGGAGTACTGCGCGATGGATCGACCTGAGGCCAACACCATCAGCGAGGCCAAAGTCATCAGCCACGTGAAAGCCATCTCGATCCAGTCTCTGGCCGACTGCGGTGGGAGCGGCTTGCCGTGCTCGACGATTCTGAAAACGATGACTGAAATCGATGCGATCAACATGATCAGGCCAAGTACGCTGAGCCATAGACTGCCTTTTGGCGGCGCCGGATTGCCGGAGGGTTTCCGCCAGTCCCGGTCCGCCCGAGATGGCGTACGTCGCGAGCCTCGTGAGGGTGCAGCAGCCTCGAGCGTCTCCCAGGCCGTGCCATCGACGATGCCGTTGGCCGGTAGGCCGCGATCAAGTTGGAAGCGAACCACCGCAAGGTGAGTGGCGCGGCTGAAGTCCTCGTCCATGACGAAGCCGCCGTAGCCCACAGCACTCAGCAGCTGCTTCATCTGCAAAACATCGGGGCCGAGATCGCCGTACTCGATCTGGCGCCGCAAATCAGGCGCTCCCCGCGTCGTCGCGACGCTACGGCTTGGAGAACCTTTATGGTCCTCGGAGAACACCTCGACTGCTTTGGCGTATTTGCGTTTGCGGTCCGCTAGGCCGTTGAAGCCGCCGTTGATGCGCTTGGTGATGATCTCGATATTGTCCTGGTCGGCGTAGGTGTTCAGCTTGCGGCTGTCCCAGAAAGCAGCCGCGGTCATCAATGCGTAGAGCGGCTCACCCGCCTTGTCAGGCTCGGCCTCGAGGTCGACACCAATCCGCTTGCCCATTTCACGATACGCCGCGCGCCCGGTGATCTGGAGAAATCCGCGGCCGCGGTAGCGATAGCCGTCACCCGGCTCGGTGTTGCCGAGGTCGCGCGCCTTTCGCGAGTTACCGAGGCCGTAGACGCGTTCGGCGAAAGCTTCCTTGTTGCCCACGAGGCGCTGCGCCTCGCCGATTCCGATCGCGGCGGAATGGCGCCCCTCCCCGAATATCTCGACCATGCGCTTTGCCGAGTAGTTCAGGTTCTCCTCGACGATCGTGAACTCACCGCACTCGTGCGCCACTTGCGCCATGAAGTGACAGAAGCGCAGATCGTTGCGATTTATGCCAAAGCGCGCGAGCACGTCGTTGCCCTGTGTACCGAGAACTTGCGCGTAGTCGGGACGTGCACGCGGAGCAAACTCGCGCAGGTCGTCGGCCGTCAGCAAGACATGTTGCTCTCCGGGCGGCAGAGGAGCTGCAGCGACCTGCGTCGACTGCAATGGCGGCGCGGCCGGCGCGTGTGGACTTGGAACAGGCGTTGGCGTGGGGATCGCGGCAGGCTGCTGCTGGACCGGTGCCGGTGCGGGTTCAGATGCCGCCGTCGACGGGGCCTGCGGCCGGGGCTCGGGCTGGATCGACGGAGCGGCAGGAGTTGCCGGCGCGGGAAATGGTTGTATCGATGGGTCCGCGACTGAAATCGGTTGCGGCTGTTGAGCCGTCGGGGGAGCGCCTGCCACGGCGGGTGTGGGCTGCTGCGCAGCCAGCGCCCCAAGCGCGGCGATGGTTGCCGACGAAGCGCCGCCCGTAGGAGCTTGTTGCGCACCGGGTGCACTTGGCGAAGTCGAGACTGACAATGCTGGTGCGGCGACCGGCGCAACTGCAGCCGCCGGCGGCGTCGGCGGCATGGCACTGCTCACAACTACAGGCGGGGAGATAGCCGGCTCCACTATTGGTGCGAAGATGCTCCAGCCGAGGCGCGCATCGATCGCAGGCGAATAGATGCCGTCGACTGGAAGCCCGCTCGACTTCTGCAGCTTGACGAGCGCTTCCTTTGTGCCGGCGCCGAAGTATCCGGACTGCGGCACGCTGAGCTTGGCTTGCAAACGCTCCACAAGCTCTCCTTCCGAGCCCGTTCGCAGGCGGCCGAGCGCCTTGAGCAGAATAGCCGTCGACGGTTGCGGCGCACGCCGCAGCAGCTCGCCCGCGATGGCTACCTCCGCGCCAGTCACCAGAAGGTAGTCGACCCGCGCATTTGTCGGCATCGTTTTAAGAACGCGCGCGAAGTCGGCCCAGAGGCCGTCGAACATGCCGCCTTTGATGGTCTGGCAGCCGAGCGAGGAGAAGCCACTGTTGCTGTAGGCGCAATGGATGTTGTCTGCCGGCTCGCAGGTGTCCCAATCGTCGTTGTGACCGAAGACGAGGTCGTCGCGCGTGCGCAGAACCGTCGCAGCTCCAGTGTGGGCGCCCTTGGCATCGCTCAGGCGGAGGGCAGGCGTGACCCATCGTGAGCGGGTTGCAGGCGCGTGTGTGCCGATCTTGTAGATGTAGCAGCCCGTCGGCAGCATATTGAGCCGCATACCCTTGGTCATGTAGCCTTGCCACGGCACAGTCGAGCCGGTGTAGGCTGAAAACTTCCCGGTCTTGAGGTAATAGAAGCCAACAATGCATCGGTAATTCAGGTGATCCGGCCTTGCGTCCTCGAGCGCGATGCGATCGACGTTCTCCGCCTTTTCGGCGCCGCGCATGCGCGCGCCCCTGACGCCGAATGCGATGATGTCGTTGTAGCCGGTCGGCCGATAGCCGTTGAGCTTGATCAGCAGCTCCATCTCGGCGCGGCTCAGCTCGAACTGGCGCGGTGACGTTAAGCTCGCCTGGCCATCGGTAATCAAGTGGCTATAGCAGGGCGAGGCGCGATCGTTCGGCGCCCATCGCACGCTCGGCGCCCGCGTAAGTTCCGGCAGCTCTAGCTCGCCCTCGAAGGCGTCGTCCTCGTCCGTGCCCGGTGTGCCCTCGGCCTCGCGAGTTGTGGCAGGTGGTGTCGCAAAGACGACGTAAGGTCCGGGCTTCTCGTCAATCGTCGCACTTCGAGCGTCGGTCATGATGTCCCCAAAATATCCAGCGACCTGCTATGGCTTCGCGCCGAGACGTTCCAGCCCCTTGCGCGTGATGTGAGCCAAATTGTTCGTGGGATCGAGAGCGAGTGCCTTGCGGTAGTCGGCAATGGCCTCCTCGCGCCGCCCTTGGTGCTCGTAGATGTGCGCTCGCGTGTCGTACGCCGCGGCATACCCGGGATCGAATGCGATCGCGCGGTTGACGTCGGTCATCGCATCCGAGAGCCGACCGTGCTTGTATCGAGCCCATGCTCGAGCGTTGTACGCGAGTGCATTGTTGCCGCGGATCGCAAGAGACGTGGAGAAATCCTCTATGGCTTGGTCGAAGTCGTTACGATCGAGATGGATGCGACCTCGGCTGTAGTAGGGCTGCCAAGCCTGCGGGTTCAGGTGGATCGCTTTATTGAAATCATGCATCGCCTCATCGGTATCTCCGCGAGCGCGGTGTGCAATGCCGCGGTTATAGTGAGCGCTCCAGCTGTTCGGAAAAGCTTCCAATAGCTGACTGCACGCAACCACGGCGCGGTCCGGTCTCGATCTTGTTCCGCATTCATCGACCACGTCGCCCTGGGCGAAACCCACCGCCAAGAGTGTCGTGAACGTCACTGCGACGCCGATCCGCGAGATGCAGCGGCAATAGCTACCATATCCGGATTGGCGAGCCCGAACGTTCAACGTCTCGGATAGCGGCGCGCTCATCAGGTCCGGTCGATCCATAACAAGGACTTACGGGGTAGAAAGCGTCTTGAGATAGGCGACCAGATCCGCTCTATCGGCACCATCCTTCACGCCTGGGAATGCCATCTTTCCGTTCGGCACTACGGACTTCGGGTTCTCGAGATAGCGATCAAGGTTCTCATCGGACCATACCAAACCGCCCGCACCGAGGTCCTTCAAGTTGGCGGAGTAGGCATAGCCGGCCACACTGCCGGCACGTCGTCCAACAATACTGTTGAGTTGCGGTCCGACAGCATTCCTGGCGTTGTCACCGACGAGATGACAGGCCCGACATACGCGGAACACGGCCTGTCCGTTCTCGGCACTCGTGGTTTGAGCGTTAGCTCCGGTACCACTAGCGAGGGAAACGCTGATCGCAGCAAACGCCATCCGCAGACACTGACGAAAGACCATTTCGATACTCCACATTGAGTTCTCGGATGAGTAAACGACGAGAGGACCGGGCGGGACGTCTTGTCCGGCCCGGTCCCAAACTGTATTCCAACTGGATTCGAAGAGTTGCGCCGGTTACTGGCCGGTATTCTTCTGCTGCTCCTCCCAGAACGTCTGGCCCGAGAACGGCTTCTCGGCAGCGGCCTGGGGCTTCGGGCGATGCGCGCTGGCGGAGGTGGCGATGCCGCCGACGATGCTGAGCGCGATCAGCGATGCGATGATGGTTCTTGTCATGATCAATTCTCCTGTGAGTGTGGGCAGGGCCACGATCGGCTGGCCATGCTTCCACCGGCGCTGTCGTATGCCGGTGAAGAGGAGTATTGGTGCACTCGCGTTTCATGATGATTTCGCTTCAATGTCTTTTTGTTTCCGCTTGCCGTCGGCGCGCGGCGGCACCGGCAACGACACGCGCACCCGCAGGCCGCCGGACGGTGCGTCGTGCAGCGTGACGTCGCCGCCATGACTGCGGATGATGGTGCGGGCAACGGTGAGGCCGAGGCCGGTTCCGCCTGTTGCTCGATTACGTGACGCCTCGATGCGGTAGAAGGGCTGAAAGACAGCCTCGCGGTGATCGGCCGGAATGCCTGGTCCGTCGTCATCGACGAGCACTTCGACCGCGCCGTCACGGTTCGCTACCGTGACCACGACTGTGGCAGCGTACTTGACCGCGTTTGAAATCACGTTGCTGAAGGCGCGTTTGAGGGCGAGATGACGACCGCGGAGAACGATCGTGCGCGTGGGGGAGAACGTCACTTGATGCCCTGCATCGGTGAGGTCATCGCAGATGCTTTCGAGAATGGCTTTCAGGTCGAAATCCTGAACGGGTTCACCGGTCTGGTCGCCCTTCAGGAAGGCAAGTGTCGATTCGACCATGGCTAGCATTTCTGCCAGGTCGCCGTTGATCTGATGGCGCAGTTCCGCATTGTCTAGATACTCGACACGAAGCTGGGCACGGGTCAGCGGGGTCTTCAGATCGTGGGAGATCGCGGCCAACGTCAGCGTGCGGTCGTCGATCAGTTTCTTGACGCGCTGCTGCAGCTCGTTGAAAGCGGCCGCAAGCTCGCGGATTTCGCGCGGGCCGGAGACGGCAATGGCTTTGGGGTCGCCGTCGACGTAAAGCCGCTGGGTGGCCGATGCCAGTTCGCGTAGCGGCCGCGTTACTGATCGCAGCAGCAGAATGGACAGTAAAAGCACGCCTATCGCCATCAGGCTGGTCGAGGCGACGATGCTCGACAGGCTGCCATGGGAACCGGTCAGCCTGGTGACACTGAAGTTCGCCCAGCTGGCATCGGCAATCCTCATCGAAACGTGCAGCAGATGCGGATCGGCAGGCTTGTCGCTCAGCGGGCTCGGTGCACCAATGATGAGACCGCTGCTGCCCATCTCAGGGGCGAGCGCGAGAAGCCGTCGCCGCAGTCCTTCCGTCCTGTCGACAGCATGACCGCTGTCGACGGTGAGGGGCACGGCGCTCCAGTGCACCTCGAGCGGTCCACCTGACAGTGAATGAGCCGTTTTTTCTCGGTCTGTGGGCGGCAACCCGGCCAAAGCGCGCTTTATCGTGACGAGGCGTTCGGCTAGGCGAGCTTCGTTGGTTAAATCGACTTCGCTGTCCAGCCCGATCTGGTAGGCGCAAATGCTGACGGCTTGGAACACGATGAGACCAATCAACAGAACCGCGACTGTGCGGCCGGCAATCGTGTCCGGGAGAAGCCTCATGGAAGGATCCTCGCCATCAGAGCCGAGTGACGGTTGGCACGAACATGTAGCCGGCGCCGCGAACGGTCTTGATGATGCCCTCCGCTTCCTCGCTCCCCATCTTGCGGCGCAGTCGGCTCATTTGCACATCTATACTGCGATCAAAGCCAGGAACCGGGGTGCGATTGCGGGCCATGTCGAGTAATTGCTCTCTCGTGAGAACCCGCTGTGGCGCCTCGACGAAGGCAAGCAAGAGGTCATACTCACCCGTCGACAAGTCGACGACGACACCATCGGGGTTGATTAGTTCTCTTCGAAGCGTGTCCACAATCCAACCATCGAAGGTGTACTTGGTGCCGGAGGGTGGTTTGACGAGATTGGGCGCAGTAGTTGCACGCCTCAGAAGGGCGCGGATTCGCGCAAGCAGCTCACGTGAGCCGAACGGCTTGGTGAGATAGTCATCGGCTCCCATTTCCAGGCCAAGCACGCGGTCGGTCTCCTCACTTTTGGCCGTCAACATTAGAATTGGCACAGAGGATGTTTGCCGGACGTGACGGCACAGATCGAGCCCGGAGGCGCCGGGCAGCATCACATCGAGCACGATCAGATCGACAGATGTGGCACGCAGTGTCTCGAGCATCTCGCGGCCACCGGCGACGGCGGTGGCGCGGTAGCCTTGCGCACGTAGCATCTTGGACACGAGCTGGCGCAACTGCGAGTCGTCATCGACGATCAGGATGTGGGCATCAGCGAACGGCGTGTGCTCGGCGGGTTGATCCTCCGTAGTGGGCTTGGCGATCTGATGATCCGGAGGCATCGATGCTCGGCTCTCAACTGGCCGTCGTCGGGGGTGACTGCGGGCGTCGTGGAACGTCTTGCGCTGTGGCCGTCGGGGCCCGGCGTGTACGGCGAACGACCAGAGGCTTGGAGTCGATAACGGCGTCCGGGCCGATTTCGTGAGCCGCTGCGCGCTGGGCCTCGTGCGTCCGAGCGATCTGATCGGCCAACATCGCCAGATCGATGAACTGGTCGGCCTGGCGTCGGAGCTCATCGGCGACCATCGGCGGTTGGGTTGCGAGCGTCGAGACGACACTGACGCGCTTGCCCTTCTGCTGTAGGCCGGCGACGAGAGTGGTGAACTCGCCGTCACCGGTGAGCAGCACCAGATGATCGAGGTACGGCGCCAGGGACAACGCATCAACGACGATCTCGACGGCCATAGAGCCTTTGACTCGGCGCCGGCCATCACTGTCGGTGAAGGTCTTGGCGGGTTTGGTGACCACGCTGAAGCCGTTGTATGCGAGCCAGTCGATGAGCGGACGGAGCGGGGAAAACTCCTGGTCCTCGACCAGCGTCGTGTAATACAGGGCGCGGACGAGGCTCGCCTTGCTGCGGAACAAGGCGAGCAGCCGACGGTAATCGACATCGAACGCGAGAGCCCGCGCAGTGGCGTGCAGACTGGCACCGTCAACAAAAATGGCGATCCGCTCGCTCGGGACGAAATACATGTGTCGATCCTGCCGCTGTCGGCGATGGGTCTGGCGCGAGGGCGTCCGACGGCGACGGCGGGACTGGCCCGCCGCCGCCAAGCAAGCTGGCTGGACCTATTTTTTGGCCTTCTCGATCTTGGTCACGGTGAACTGGCCTTGGACCTTGTCCGGATGGAACATGATCTTGTCGCCCGGCTTGACTTGCTTCAGCATCGCGGGATCGCCAGCCTTGAACACCATGGTCATGCCGTCCATGTCGTATTTCTTGATCGCCTCGTGCTTGATCGTGATCGTGCCGGCATCGGCATCGGTCTTGGTCACCTCTCCGCGCACCATGACGCTGTCGGCGACGGCAGTTGCAGCAAGCGCTACGGCGGCTCCAATCGCGAGCACGTTGCGTATTGTAGACTTTCTCATGACTTTCTCCTTTGGGGTACTGACTACTTTCCTGCAGACTTCTTGCTCTTGGCGGCGGAGACCACTACCACGCCTTTCATGCCGGCCTCGTAGTGGCCGGGGATCAGACATGCGAATTCAAACGTGCCGACTTTTGTAAATCGCCAAAGCAATTCGACCGTCGCTTTGGGATCCGCTTGTTTCCCGTTCGGGTCGTCGTGTTGCATTTCGGGATTTTTTTGCATCGCAACCGCATGCTTTGCATTTGCGGCAACTGAATCGAGCATGAATTCGTGCTTGAGACCGCCGTCGTTCCTGATCACGAACTTGATCTGCTCCCCTCGTTGCACCTCGAGTCTGTCGGGCGCGAAGAACATCTTGCCGTCGCCTTCGCCCATTTTCACTTCAACGACCCGGAATGGCCGCTTCGGATTGCCCGGCACTCCGGCGTTGAAGGTAGCATGCGTGTGTCCTTTCGCGCCCGGAGCCGCGACGGCGTATGCGCCCGTCGCGACTAGTCCGATTGCAAATAAGCCGGCCATCAAAAGTCGCATCTACTATTCCTTCCTGATCTACATGTTCTATCAGTGCTTGCCGTGGCCGCCCTTGGGCTTGACCACAGTGACCTCGGCCTTGGTTGGAACGCCGCTCGCTTTCTGCGGCACCCGCACGGGCTCGTTCAACGCTTGCCGCGGACCCGTGTATTCAAACGCGACGGTGCCCTGCGGATGCTTGTACCAGCCGGGGTCCTTGTAATCGTTCTTTGCGAGGCCCTCGCGTACCTTCACGACCGAAAACATGCCGCCCATCTCCACCGGCCCGAACTGCGCGAAGCCCGTCATCATCGGCAGCGTGTTGTCGGGCAGAGCCATCGACATTTCGCCCATCTCCGCCATCCCGGTCGAGCCCATGGCCATGTAGCCGGGAGCGAGCCTGCCAATCGACTTGACGAGGTCGCGTTTGTCCACGCCGATATAGGTCTTCACGTCGTGGCCCATGGCGTTCATGGTGTGATGCGACTTGTGGCAGTGGATCGCCCAGTCGCCAGGATAGATCGCGTCGAAGTCGAAGGCGCGCATCTGGCCGACTGCGACATCGACCGTGACCTCTGGCCATGACGACTTCTCGTCGACCCAACCACCGTCGGTGCACGAAACCTTGAAGTCGTAGCCGTGCATGTGGATGGGATGGTTGGTCATCGTGAGATTGCCAAACCGGATGCGCACCTTGTCGTTCTTCGCGACGACGAGATGATCGATACCGGGAAAGGCCCGGCTGTTCCAACACCACATGTTGAAGTCGAGCATGGTGTTGACCTTCGGCACATAAGAGCCGGGGTCGATGTCAAAAGCGTTGAGCAGAAAGACAAAGTCTCGGTCGACGCGGCGGAACTTCGGGTCCTTGGGATGGACGACAAAGAAGCCCATCATGCCCATCGCCATCTGCACCATTTCGTCGGCGTGCGGGTGGTACATGAAGGTTCCGCTCTTCATGAGCTGAAACTCGTAGACGAAGGTTTTGCCGACGCCGATGTGAGGTTGCGTGAGCCCGCCGACGCCATCCATGCCGCATGGAAGGAGTTGGCCATGCCAGTGGATCGTCGTGTGCTCGGGCAGCTTGTTGGTGACGAAGATGCGGACCTTGTCGCCCTCCACAGCCTCAATGGTTGGTCCTGGCGACTGCCCGTTGTAGCCCCACAAGTGAGCCTTCATACCCGGCGAGACTTCGCGCACAACTGGTTCGGCAATGAGGTGGAACTCCTTCCATTCGCCATTCATGCGCCATGGCAGTGTCCACCCGTTGAGGGTGACGACCGGCTGATAGTCGGGCCCGGTCCTGGGATACAGCGGCGGCTGCATCAGCGGTGATTTCTGGATTGGTGCCTCGGGGAGGCTGGCGATCTGCGCACGCCCGCTGACGGATGTGGCCGTCACCAGGGCCGCTGCTGCGCCCGTCGAACCGATAAATCCGCGTCGAGAAACTGTCATAGCGATACTCCTGTCGTTGCCGCCCGGCTGAATGCCATGTCAGTGACCGGCGGCTTCACCGCCGCCAGCAGCAGCGGTCTTCGGGGCGTCACCTCCGCCACCGCCCACACCGCCGCCGATGATCGCGACACGCATGTCGGCCTTGGCAATATGGAAGTCCCGTTGCGCCTCGATCGCCGCGATGTTGCTCATGATGCGCGCGCGGGCATCGATCAAAAGTACCGACAGGTCGGCGAGCATGGCGTTGTAGCGAAGCATCGTCTCGTCGGAGATGATCTTGCGCAGCGGGATCACCTCCCTTTGGTAGTGCACGGCGATGTCGTAGCTGCCACGATAGCCGGCATATGCCTCGCGTACCTCCGAGCGGACGTTGACCGCGCGTTCGGCCAGACGGTGCACGGCCTGCAGATAGGTCTCTTCGGCCTTACGCGTTCGCGCTTCGCCGAAGTCCCATAGCGGGATCTGGAACTCAAGATCAAAGCCGCGGAACCGCGTCTTGGTTCGCTCGAACTCGACGTCGCCATCGGGCAGGAGCGTGGAGACCTTCTCGCGTTCAAAGATCGAGCGGCCAGAAATTTCCAGCACGTTCAGGAAGCGCGTCGAGCGCGTCAATCCATAGCTTTTTGCCAGGATGTCGAGATCCATTCTCGCGATGGCGAGATCGATCCGCTTCTCGATCGCCTCAGCTTCGATATTGTCGAGTGCTTCCGGTCGCGCCGGCAAACTGGGCAGCCGAGCTGGCGTGCGCAGGTTGGCGTCCTTGCCCCACAGACCCATCAGGCGAATCAGGCGCTCGCGGTCTGATCCGCGCCGCAGCTTTGCGGCCGCGAGCTGCGCACCAAGGTCGGCATAGAACACATGCTCGCGCGCCTGATCGATCTTGTTGAGCGCGCCGGTTTCGCCGAGCCGCTTGGCGACCTCCGACGCCGCCTCCGCAGCCGACTTGGCCTCCTCCAGGAACACCACGGCCTGCGCCGAGGCGACGGCGCGGAAATAGGCACGCCGCGTATCGGCGGCAATCCGCAGGACCGCCTCGGCAGCTCGAAGCTGGGCCTGACGGAACCGCTGCTCGGCGATTTGTCGCCGTTTTGGTAAAGTAGCCAGGCTCAAGAGATTGACTAGAACGTGCCGTTCGATCTCGAGTATCGCACCGACGGCCGGCGTGGACGAGATGAGTGTAGCTGTCGTCCGACCCAACGAGATCGTCGGGCTCGGCGGCAAGCCCGCCTCCACGCTCTCGGCCTCGATCATGGCCAGCTCGGCAAAAGCCGCCTGGAGACCACGATTGTTGAGCAGGGCGACCTGCACGGCCTTGTCCGCAGTCAGCCCCGATGCGAGGATGCCCCGCACTCGCGCCTCGGCAGCCGCTGCATCAGCGTCACCCCTAATCCGGTCGACGTCCTTCTGCAGCCCCTTCTCGGCGACGTATTGCACGGTCGACATACCACCGTCGGGCGTGAACTTCGCACACCCGGCTAGCATTGCGGCTGTCGATACGGCAATCACTGCTGAACGAGATCTCATCCGCTTGAGCGCCCCCCAGCGCCATCTCTCAGTCTTGGACATGGTTACCCCCGGCTGACCAGTTTCGCCCGTGCCCTGCCCGCTATTTTGCTGGGGGCGCGGACTTCGGTCGGGGCATCACGCGCCGGTTCATTTCCTCCCACGGCAGTGGCGCAATAGGCCTGAAGGACTTTGTGGCAGCAGTGACCGCCTGATAGGTGGTTCGCGGCACCCGCTCACCCGGATCACCTGGATCGCGCGGGCCGATGACTTGGGGCAGGTCGTCATGTCGATGCCAGCCGAAAGCCAGAGCCTGCCCCGGTAGAATCGCCAGCAACAAGAATATTTGTAGTCTGCGCATGCGAACTCCCTCCAAGTCCCTCGGCTCTTCCTAGCGGACGAACCGGTACGATCATCCTGACGCCTTGGGATGTCGAAACATACGAATGAGAGAGTCGCGTTTCGGTAGTATTGCGGGATTGTTACAAATTATTTCCGCAACTAGATCGTGCTGGAGCCGTTGCTGTAGAGCATCGGTGTGACCGCCAGACCTATACCGCTTGGCTGCCCTTATATCGGGCGAATACGCGACGGCCTTGCGGCCCGAAGGCGATCACATCATAGATGGGCCAAGTCCCTGGATCGCCGCTCTCCATACCCGGAGACCCGATCGGCATGCGCGGTACCGACAGCCCTCTGATGCTCTCTTTCGCTTCAATCAACCTCACGATCGCGGACGCCGGCACATGCCCCTCGATGACGTAGCCGGCGGCCTCACCCGTGTGGCAGGACACGAGATCGCTCGGTACGCCCAGCTTGACCTTCAACGCCGTCAAGTCTCGCCGGTCATTGATCTCGACCGGAAACCCCGCCCCACGCAGGTGATCGGCCCATAGTGCACAGCAACCGCACGAGGCATCTCGGGCGACCTTGATGAGCGGCAATGTCGACGCTGCTGCGCCGCCGACAAGGCGCAATCCTGCAATCGTACCGGCCACACCGAGGAGCGACGCAAGCTTGCGACGGGTGAGGTGGGTAGCCTGCATCATCATGCCCTCCGGTGCATTTTTACGAGCTAGAAACTCTCGATGTCTGGATATAAGGGGCTGGAAATATTTCGGCAACGTGCCATCCGCCGGAAAGCACCAGTCATTCGCTCGCAGACTGCATTGCCGCGGCAAGTAACGTTCGGAGCCGAAAAATTCGCATTGACTAACTGGTTTAGCACAAGCTAACTTACCTCGAATTCGAGCAAATTCATGGTGGTGGATGATGAGAACGATCTGGGTGGGATTGGGTTTCGCAGGCGTAGCAGCGTGCGTCGGCGCGCTCTGGGCTGGGGCACAGACGCCGGTCAAGCGCACTTTCACCATTCTGGCTGTCGAGCCCAAGGGCGGCGTCACGGCGGACAAGGAACCATTCCCTACGTCTCCGCTACCGAACGGCGGCGGCTTCGTCCTCTCGCCGCCTGATGCGAAGAGCCAGCGATGGGAGGTGAGCGCCTACGTCTGGCAGCCGTCACAAATCATCGTCAATCAGGGCGATGAGGTCACACTTGATTTCGTCGGCATCAACGGCGCCGCGCACGCCACGACGATTGCCGCCTTCGGGAAGACCTTCACGGTAAAGCGTGGACAGTCGACGAAGGTCACGTTTGTTGCCGACAAGGCGGGCATCCATGGAATCGTCTGTAGCCAACATCAGCCGTCTATGACCGGAGAGTTGATCGTGTTGGCGAAGTAGCCTTTGGCGCGTGCCCCATGGCAGGGACGGGTTACTACAGATCCCCGCGCAACCTTTTGAGGCTTCGGATCGAGGGTTCCAGTTTGGGATCAATCTCCAGCGCGCGCTCGTAGTCCACCACGGCCCTGGCGCGATTCCCGCCGTCCTCATACTCGCGACCACGGTTGTGGTGAGCAATGGCCAAACGAGGGTTCAGTCTGATCGCTTCGGTGTAGTCGGCGATAGCTTCGTCGCGTTGTCCCAGAAGGCCGCGCGCCACGCCCCGGTTGTAGTGATTGTTGGCGTCGTTGGGCGCGAGCGCCAGTGCCCGTTCGTAGTCGACTAGTGCCTGGGTCGTATCGCCGTAGGTCAAGTAAAGCGTGCCACGGTTCGCGTGAGCGATGGCGTTGTTCGGGTTCTCAGCGATGGCATAGTTGCAGTCGGAGATCGCATGCGACAGCTCACGTCTTCCGACATGGACGGCGCACCATGTCGCAGCCCTGTCCGCGTGATCAGGATCGTGGGGCGGCGCGAGCGATGGGATTGGTTGGGGTGACTGCTGGGCGACAGTGTTCGTCGCAGCAACCAGGATGCATGAAAGTAGACAGAATGCGACGTTGGCGGTTCTGGGCATCTGATGACGTCCTCAGACTTGCTATGCATCACTGCCGTGGCCAGCATCCCGTTGTCCGGCAGGCGAACAGGGAACTTCGGCAATCCTTCAGCACACTGGTAAGAGCCGCGGCTTTGGTGGGCCTGGGCGATCCGGTGACTGTCTGCCGGCCACCGGCCAAGCCATAGGCATTGCAGACCCAACTGCTGACTGACTTTGATGCGGTTTGTCGCCACTTCCTTTCGTGAGCTTCAACTGAGGGCACGACATGAGTGTAGGCCAACGTCGCTAGCAGCAGAATGAGACCACAACAAGAGATTCGATACCGCTGCGATCGTGGCAGCGAAACTGAGGTTCGATAATTGATGAGCATGCACTGCACTTATATCGTTCCGTTGCCAACGTGTTCGATGTTGGATCTGTTCGACCGGATGCGGACGGCTATCTACGTGACATGCGGATCCCCGCGGCTGTGATAAACACCGACGCCAGGAGAACCAACCACGTGAAACCAAGCTCGATCCAGTCTCGCGTCGACTGCGGTCCAACAGCGCCCTGCCCCATCAGCTTCGCCGCGACCACGGCAACGGCAGCCAGGAGCAGCACGAAGCCCAAGGTTGCAACCCAGCGGCCAAGCCACGGCGAGGGCGCCTGGGCTGCCCGATCCGGTCCGGGGCTCTGACGCGGGGGGGCCGATCGGCTGGTGCTCATATCGGCAGTACGCGCCACGGTATCCGCGCCGACGGCCTGGGCCACAACCGATGGCGAAGCCGGCGGGGCCGCCGCTGCTGGTGTCGCCAGGGCGGCCAGTGCCGCGAGCACCGCAGCAGACGGCTGGCCGCTATCCGTCGGAACTCCGGCGACAGTTGCGGTCGATGCCGAGGCTGGCGATGGTGCGACTGTGGGAGACGGGGCCGGTGCGGCGGCAACGGCCGGAGCTGGGGCAGCCATCACCGGCGCGGGCGACGGCGCACTCGCAGGTGCCGGAACGGGGGCGGGCGCGGGGGCCTCAGCCGGAGCCGCCACGGCCACAGCTGGCGTTGGCGGGGCGACAGCTGGAGCCGGTGTAGGCGGGGGAGGGGGAGTCGCCGCAGGTATAGCCACAGCGACCGCAGCGGCAGCCGGTGCCGCAATGGTAGGGGCTGCGACGGCAACCGGCTCAACCGGTGCGTGCTCGGTCAAAACGTTCCAACCAAGCTTTTTGTCGATGGCGGGCGAGTACACGCCATCTGCCGGCAAACCATTGGCAGCTTGGAAGTCGACCAGCTTCTTCTTGGTGGCCGGGCCCAAATAGCCGGTCTGCTCCGTGCCGAGCCTTGCCTGCAGGCGCTTTACCTCGTCGCCCATCGAACCGACGCGCAGACGGCCAAGGCGTCTCAGCGCCTCGGGATCGCTTGCAGTCTTTCCGGCTTTCACGAAGCTCGCAGCAAGCGACGCCTCGGCTCCCGTGAACATCACATAGTCGACCCGCGCGCCTTCAGGCAATGTGCGCAGCGTTGCCGCGAAATCCGCCCACAGGCCGTCGTTCATGCCGCCCTTGATCGTCTGACAGCCCAGCGAGGAGAATTTGGTGTTCGAGTAGGCGCAATGGATGTTGTCGGCGGGCGAGCAGTAGTCCCAGGTATCGGTCAACTCGAAAGCGAGATCGCCTTTGTTGCGCAAGACAGTCGCCTCGCCCGAGTGGGCGCCTTCGGCGTCGCTGAGCCGCAAAGCCGGGGTCACCCAGCGTGAGCGGGTGGCGGGCATGTGCGTGCCCTTCTTGTAGATGTAGCAGCCCGGCGACAGCAGATTGTACTTGATCGTCCCGGCGGCCATGTAGCCCTGCCAGGGCACCGTCGAGCCGGTGAAGGCGGAGAACTTGCCCGTTGCGCGGAAGTAATATCCGACGACGCAACGGTAGTTGAGATGATCGGGGCGCGCGTCCTCGAGCGGCAGGCGCTCCACCTCCTCGAAGCTCTCTTTGCCGCGCAGGCGCGCACCACGCAGCCCGAACGCGATGATGTCATTCTTGCCGCGAGGCTGGTAGCGGTTTAGCGCGATGAGCAACTCGATCTCGGCCTTGCCGATCTCGAAGGATTTGTCGACAACGACTCGGTCGCTGCTGTCGAGCAGCAGGTGACTGTAGCAAGGCGAGAACCGGTCGTTGCGTGCCCAGGCGACCCTTCCCGCGGCGCGCGTCGCAGCGGGATCCTCTTCAGCCTCGAACACGTCGGCGTGATAGTCGTCTTCGTCCGTGAGCGGCGCAGCTGGCAGCGCATCGCGTCGGATGGAGAACTCGGTCTCGTCGCCGGGCGCTTTGTCGAAACTCGCGGTACCACTCGGCATGCCACTCTCCTCGTCTCATCAAAGCGAATAATGTTTGCCGTTTCGCCGGTGCTTCAACTCATAGCGTTCCCTGAGCATTCTCGTGAGTCGATGTACCTTGCTTCAGCTGTGCACAGCTTCATTTGTCGATGTATTCGAGCGGCAATCCTGATCTTCGATTTGCAAAGTCACATGCGCAATGTGGAACTCTCGCTCCAACATCGCGGCGGCGTCTTCCCGTATTGATCTGCCATTCGCAGCGTCCGTCGCAATCAGATGGACCGATAGCGAGGGACTGTTACTCGTCAACGCCCAGACGTGGAGATCGTGAAGGTCGCGTACGCCCGCCACGGACTTCAACGCCTGTGCAACAGCCTCGAGATCAATGCCATCCGGCACCCCTTCCAGGAGCACGTTTGTCGTCTCCTTCAGGAGCGTCCAGGTACGCGGCAGAACCCAAAGCCCGATTCCGATCGCGACCACGGCATCGATCCAGATCCAGCCGGTCAACCACATCGCGATTGCGGCCCCGATCACGCCCAGGGAGCCGAGGAGATCGCTCCATACTTCGAGGTAGGCACCCTTGACGTTTAGACTGCTGTCCTTGCCTGCATTCAGCAGGCGCATCGCCACGAGATTGACGGCGAGCCCGAGCGTGGCAATCACGAGCATTCCAAACGTCTGTACGGGCGGCGGCTCGAAGAACCTCTTCACGCCCTCATAAAGAATGTAGCCAGCAACTGCGAAGAGGAGAATTGCGTTGAACGCAGCCGCGAGAATCTCGAACCGCTGATAGCCAAACGTCCGCCGGCTGTCGGCTGGTCGTGCCGCGATTTTTGTCGCCGCCAGCGCAATAGCTAGCCCGATCGTGTCGGTCAGCATGTGAGCGGCGTCCGAGATCAAAGCAAGACTACCCGTCACGATCCCACCGATCACTTCCGCGACCAGGAACGTTCCGGTTAGCGCCAAGGCCAGCCTCAGCGACCGCTCGTTCGCCGCTCGTCCACCACCGTGAGCATGTCCTGCCGCCATAAAATCTCCTTCACTCCCCGCAGGCGACACCAGCACGACGATTTCGCTTGGTGGAATTAGGTATCTCCCGGATGCCGAGCGCATCCGGGAGGTTGCCCGCAGAACGACTGGCTATTTCAACTCATATCTCTCCTGCGCGCTCTTGCCGGACTTGTCGACGAGCGTGACGATGGCGCGGGCGCCCTTTGGCGCGGTGGCGGGCCCACTGCCTTCAAGCTTACTGCCGCCTGCAGGAGTGAGTTCGAACGGCCCCTCGCGCTTCGAGCCCATCGTGATCAAAACTGTCGCTTTGAAGCCATCGGAGGGCTGATCTTTGCCGTCATGGTCGAGGAGATGGATGGCGATCTTGCCGCCGGCGATCACCAACTCAGCGTGGTACTCGCCGATATCGTCCATCATGCCGCCGTGCTTGGCCTTGGGGTGGGCATGCTTTTCGCTGCCGTGGTCATGGCCCTTCTTTTGCTGGCCGACGGCCGGTAGTGCTGCAAACGAGAGCGCGGCGGCGACGAAGGTGGCCTTGACCAGCATATTGACGCGACTACGCATGCGCATTCTCCTTGGTTTCCAGGTTCAAGTCTTCTTCCGGGGCGAAGTCACCCTCCCGGTGGAACATCCGGTAGAGGGCGGGAAGCACGAGCAACGTCAGCAACGTCGAAGAGACGATGCCGCCGATAACGACGGTGGCGAGCGGGCGCTGGACCTCGGCGCCCGCACCCGTTGCGATCGCCATCGGCACGAAGCCGAGCGAGGCCACGAGCGCGGTCATCAGAACGGGGCGCAGGCGCTGCATGGCGCCCTGGTAGATTGCCTCGTCGAGCCCCAGTCCGTCGCGGCGCAGATTGTTGATGAACGCGATGATCACCAAGCCATTCAACACCGCCACACCTGAAAGCGCGATGAACCCGACACCGGCGGAGATAGACAATGGGATGTTGCGAAGGGCGAGGGCGGCGACGCCGCCGGTCAACGCCAGCGGCACGCCGGTGAACACGATGGCGGCGTCTTTCGCCGAGCCGAGACTCGTGAAAAGCAGGAGCGCGATCAACGCGAGTGCAATCGGAACCACGATGGCGAGGCGTCGCGTAGCCGAAATCAACTGCTCAAACTGACCTCCCCAGCCGATCCAATAGCCCGGCGGCAGCTTCACCGATTTTTCGATGGCCGACTGTGCCGACGTGACGAACGAGCCGAGATCGCGACCACGCACATTGGCCGAGACCACGATGCGACGCTTTCCGTTCTCGCGGCTGATCTGGTTCGGCCCCGGCGCCGAGCTGATGTCGGCGATCTCACCCAATGCGATGAAGCGGGGCATCGCAGCTGCCGAGGAGTAGAGCGCAAGCTTGGCGTTGCCGTCCTTGGCTTCCTCGGCGGGCGGCAACGCGATCGGCAGGCGACGCAAGGCCTCGGGATCGACCCGCCGATCCTCTGGCAGTCGGACGATGATCTCGAACTTGCGGTCGCCCTCGTACAGAGCGCCTGCCGACTTGCCGCCGATGGCGATCTCGATGGCCTCCTGCACACTTGCCAAACTGATTCCGAGCCGCGCTAGCTTCCGGCGATCAGGCTTGATCGACAGGATCGGCAGGCCGGTGACCTGCTCAACGCGAACGTCAGCTGCTCCCGGAACTTCCTGCAGAACTGCCGAGACGCGATTGGCCAGCTCCAGCAATCTGTCGAGATCGTCGCCGAAAACTTTGACGCCGATGTCCGCACGCACACCGGCGATGAGTTCGTTGAAGCGCAGTTGGATCGGCTGAGACAATTCGTAATTGCTGCCCGGGATCTCCTCGACGGCGGCCTGGATCTCGGCGACCAGGGTCGCCTTCGGCTTCTTCGGGTCGGGCCATTCGCTGCGCGGCTTCAGCATAACGTAGCCATCGGAGATGCTCGGTGGCATCGGATCGGTGGCGATTTCCGCCGTGCCGGTTCGTGCAAACGATTCCTTGACCTCCGGAATTCTGCGCAGCCGCTCCTCGAGCTGTGCCTGCATCCGCACGGATTCGGTGAGGCTTGTGCCGGGTACGCGCAGCGCCTGGACGGCGACGTCACCCTCGTCGAGGCTTGGTATGAACTCGGTGCCGAGCTTGGTGGCACCGATACCCGTCAACACGACCAGAACTACGGCCATCGCGGCGACCACATAGCGCTGAGACAGCGCGTAGCGCAGCCCTGGCGCGTAGATCGCCTTCGAGCCGCGAACTATAATGTTCTCCTTCTCCGCGACCTTGCCGGTCACGAACAGCGCGATGCAAGCCGGGACGAAAGTCATCGAGAGGATCATGGCGCCGATGAGCGCCATGATGACCGTCAATGCCATCGGCGTGAACATTTTGCCTTCGACGCCGGTCAGCGTAAGGATCGGAAGGTAGACCACCATGATGATGAATGTGCCGAATACACTCGGCGTCATCACCTCACGTGTCGCGTCGGTCACGGCGGAGAAGCGCTCTCGACGAGTCAACAGACGGCCGTGCGCATGCTGGCGCTCGGCCAGCACACGCAGGCAGTTCTCGACGATGATGACCGCGCCATCGATGATGATGCCGAAGTCTATGGCGCCGAGGCTCATCAGGTTGGCACTGATCCTCGTCTCGACCATGCCGATAACAGCGAACAGCATCGAGAGCGGGATGATGAGCGCCGCGATGATTGCCGCTCGGATGTTGCCCAGAAGCAGGAACAAGACAACGATGACGAGGACGGCGCCTTCCAGAAGGTTGTTGCGCACGGTGTTGATCGTTGCATTCACCAGCGTCGTTCGATCGTAGACCGTACGTACGAACGTGCCCTCAGGCAGGCTGCGCTCGATCTGCTTCAGCTTGTCGGCGACCCGCGTCGACACCGTCCGGCTATTCTCTCCGATCAGCATCACGGCGGTGCCGAGGACGACCTCCTTGCCGTCGTGCGTTCCAGCGCCTGTGCGCAGTTCTTTGCCAATCTCGACGCGAGCGACGTCGCGGATCCGGATCGGTATGCCGGAATGCGTTCCGATGTGGATGTCGAGAATGTCCTCGATGGTGGCAAGCTGGCCCGGCGAGCGTACCAGATACTGCTCGCCGTTCTTCTCGATGTAGCCGGCGCCAGTGTTCGCGTTGTTCTTGGCTATCGCCTCGACGAGCTGATGCAGTGCGATGTTGAACGCCGTAAGACGCTCCGGGTCGGGCACCACATGGAACTGCCGCTCGAAACCGCCGATGGAGTTGACCTCGACGACGCCCGGCACCGTGCGCAGCTGCGGTTTGACGACCCAGTCGTGAAGGGTGCGCAGATCGACAGGCGCATAGAGATCACCGTCTGGCTTCCGCGCACCTTCCCTGGCCTCGACGGTGTAGAGGTAGATCTCGCCGAGTCCCGTCGCAATCGGGCCCATCGCGAGCTTGATACCTTGCGGGAGTTGATCCTTCACCTGCTGCAGGCGCTCGTTTACGAGTGTGCGAGCCCAATAGAGGTCAGTGCCATCCTCGAACACCACTGTGATTTGCGAGAGGCCATACCGCGAGAGCGACCGCGTATATGACAGCTTCGGCAGCCCGCCGAGGCCGGTCTCGATCGGGAACGTGATGCGTTGCTCGGCCTCCAATGGCGAGAAGCCGGGCGCGACCGCATTGATCTGCACTTGCACGTTGGTGATGTCAGGCACCGCATCGATCGGCAAACGCAGAAAGCTCCAGGCTCCGAGCGCGGCCATGCCGAGCGTGGCGAACACCACGAGCCAACGCTGCATGACGGAAAATGCGACGAGACGGGCGATCATGATGCGTTCCTACGATCTGACTTAGTGCTCGTGCGACGCTTGGCCCTTGCCGATTTCGGCCTTGAGCACAAAACTGTTGCCAGTGACGACCTTGTCGCCGGCCACCACACCGAAGAGAATCTCCGCGACCTCGTCGTCCTTCAGGCCAAGCTCCACCTCGCGCGCCTCAAATCCCTCCTTACCTTCGACGAACACGACCGGCTTGTTGTCGATGGACTGAATGGCGCTGAGCTTGACAGCGACCGCGGCGGGCTGCTCGCCCAGGCGCACGCGGCCGTTCACGAAGAGGCCAGGCCGGAAGGTGCCGTCCTTGTTGTCCAATACGGCGCGCGCGAGCATGCTCTGCGTATCGGTCAGGCCGATCGGCGAGATGTAGCTGATCGTCGAGGCGCGGGTCAGGCCGTTAAGTGAGACCTCGACCGGCAGTCCCAGCTTCAGTTTCGCGAAGTCCTGCTGATAGACGCGAAAATCGACCCATACCGATGTCAGGTCGGCGATCACCATCAGCCGCTTGTCCTTGTCGGCGAACTCGCCGAGCACGCCCTTACGCTCGATGACGATGCCGGCCATCGGCGCCGTCAGTTGGTACTGGGTCAGGCTCTCGTTGCTCTCGATGCTCGCAACGACCTCGCCTTGCTTGACGCTCTCACCAAGCCTCTTGCGGATGGCCCGCACGACTCCGCCGAACCGCGGCGATACGGCGACAACCTGCTCCTCGTTCGGCTGAATGATGCCGTTGAGCACGATCGACTCACGAATCTTGGCAGGGCCCGCCTCCTCGATCGTCAGCTGAGCGTTTTTGATCTGGGCAGCCGACAGCTTGACAACCTTCTTCTCCGCACCGTGATCGCCATGCCCTTCGTGGCCGTCCTTTTTTTCGGACGGGCCGTGGCTGTCGGCCGCCTTCGTTACAGGCCGCTGGATCGACATGACGTACTTGGCTGCGGCAGCGCCGCCCGCAAGCACCAGAAGAACGGCAACGGTCTGGCCCGCGATGCTGGTACTTCTGGACTTCGGGGACTGGGCAACTTTGGCCGCGACCTCGGAGGCGGCCGAATTGTCGACCGAATCTTTCGATGCATCACTCATACTCTATCTCCGCGTAACTGCATCCCAGCCGCCGAAAGGCCGACGGGCTGCGAGGGTCTCGACCTTGGCTGCTGCTGCATAGCAGCGCACGTCGGCTTCGAGCTGTGTCACCTCGGCCTCGTAAAGGTCGCGATTGATGTCCAGCAGGTCCTTTACGCCCAGGCGGCCCTGATCGAAGCTCTGTTGGACGTCGTTGCGCGCCCTCTGAGCGACTGGTACGACGGCTTCGGCCAGACGCCGTGCCTCGAGGCAACTCGCCTCCAGCTCGCCGTGGGCTTCGATCACACGACGGCGTAGCAGGCGTAACGCCGCCTGCCGATCAAACTCGACTTTGGCGAGACGCCGCTCTGCCTCGATGATCGAACCTTCGTTGCGATCACGAATGGGGAGGGGGATCGAACCCCCAGCCCTCAGCACCGTATCGTCCGTCTCGAAGACGCGACGGACACCGAGGCCGAGTGTAAGGTCGGGCGACGCCGTCGCCCGCTGCAGTCGCAATTCGCCGTCGCGCTGTGAATAGACCGCAGCCCAGATGCGGACCGCCGGATGCTCTTCCAATCCGGGCAGGAGATTGGCCAAGCCAATCGTCGAATGTCCATTATGCCGAAGGCGCCCCGATACGACGGCCGCGTCCTCCAAATTTCCTGCCCAGTTCGAGACCAGCTGGCGCTTCAGAGACTGTACTTCGACGCGCGACTTTTCCATCATCACACGCGCACGGCCAGCAGCCAGCTCTCCGCGAGCGATATCTGCCGGCGGCGAAGCTCCCGCCTCGACACGGCGACGCAACAACGGGACCAACTCGTCGAAACGCCGCCCTGTACGTGCCAGCAGCTCGAGTTTCTGCATGGCTCCGAGCACGGCGATGTAGTCGATTTTCGTCTGCGTGATGATCTCGCGCATGGTCACGGCAACCTCGGCAGCTGCCACGTCCTCCCTGCCCTGAGCTGCCGCGATGCGCGCGTCACGCTTGCCACCGCGCTCGAAGCGCTGTTGGACTGAGATCGTCACCGCTGCTTTCGCGAAACCGCGATAGTCGCCACTGCCGAGGAAGTCCTCGACCTCGACAGACAACTCCGGGTTCGGGCGCTTGGCAGCCTGGATCACGCCGCCGCGTGTCGCCTCTATCTCGAGCTGCGCTCCCACCATGCGCGGGTCGGCATCGAGCGCCCGGCGGATGGCTTGCTGCAGATCGATGGCCGCTGCATCACCGACCAACGGCAACATCGCGAGCATGGACAGAGACGCGACTGCTGAGCGTCGCCGCGTGGCCGGAAATATAGTGAGCTTCATGAAGATCCGCCGCTGTGGCTGACGCGAGCACAATGGCCGCGCCCCAATGAGCGACGGCCGGACTACGCGATCAACAGCATAGGCGGTCGCTCCACGCTGGGCGGGCCAATGCCAGCCCCCTCGACGGCGACATGGCGATACAGGTCGCCCGCCGGTACCTCAGTCGTCAGAACCATGAGGATGGGCGGCACGATCAATTGTGCAACCACCGTGCATGTCTGACAGGCCCATTTATCGTGTCGATCACCCGTATCAGGCGAACCATCCTCGCCTTCTACGGTCACAGCCACACGATCGCCTTCCGTGAGGGCGGCGACCTCTTGAGCTCGAGAGTGCTCGCCGTGGTGCACGTGATAGGAACTGCCGACAAAAACGACAGCAAGCAGGAGCAAAAGTGCCCCGGTCCATGCTTTCGCCCAATGTCGGAATACGATCACTCTGCTGACCCTATGGGATTCGCTGTTACCACTTTCATCCCGCTACCGGCGCCACGCGGCGCTGTCAATTGCGTATCGGTCTGGATCACATCGATGTGTCCCCCAAGCTGGCCAAGGGGCAACAGCGAAAGCCAGTCGCGCGCCAACCTGCTGAACACGCGGTGAACGTTTCATTCAGCGCTCATACAGCCTCTGCATGCATCTAATCCGCGATGTGTGTACGCGCCTGCAATACCACCCAATAAGGAGCTTCAAAAATGCTCAAGGTCACTCGCCTCCTGACCGCCGGCTTATGCTCTGCCGGACTGCTCATGTCGACGGCCTCCGCCTCGATCGCCCAAGGCCACCAAGGGCATGGTCACGGGCATCATCAGGGTCACCAAGGTCACCGCGGTCATGCCCCCAGGGCCCATCACCATCACTACCAGCAACACCATCGCCCGGTCGTCCGGCACTGCTCCCGCGTCTGCCACGGACATCTCGACTGGCGGCATGGCCAACAGGTCTGCCACGGCCACTGGGAGACGCGGTGTCATCCTCATTGATCATGTTGCAGCAATTCCAGAGATGGTCAGATCCCATTGGCTTGCTGACTTAATCGCAACGAGACGAGGATCAGCAGCACAGCGCCACAGGTGATGGCGATGTCGGCGACATTGAAGGTTGGCCAGTGCCAGCCGCTGAGGTGAACATCGAGGAAGTCCGTTACTGCGCCGTCCTGAAAGCGGTCGACGATGTTGCCCAATGCGCCGCCGAGGATCAGGGCAAGCGCGAGCCGTTCCAAACGCGCCGAGTTCCTGACCGCGAGCAGGACGAGGCCCATAACGATGAGCGATTGCACCGCGATCATTGCGATGACAGCCGAACCCGAAGTGGCCCGTAAGAGCCCAAAGCTGATTCCCGTATTGTAGGCTAGGCGCAGGTTTAGGAATGGCGTGATCACTACCGAGCCGTTGCGCGACAGAAGTTCCTCTGCGATGGATTTCGTAAGTAGGTCGACGATGGCGACACTAGCTGCGACGGCTGAAACGAGCCCCAGTCGTTGAAGCAGGTCGGATGCTCTAATTTCCTGCATAGGTTGCGAAGACCTCAGTTGTTCCGTCTCTCTTGATCAGCAGAACTTCATACGCTGCGCGTTTCGAGCCGGCTTCCATTCCGGGCGAGCCGATGGGCATGCCGGGTACCGCAAGGCCGATCGCTTCGGGACGCTCGGCGAGCAGGCGGCGGATCTCTCGGACCGGGACGTGTCCCTCGATGACGTAGCCATCTATTCTGCCGGTATGACACGCCGCCAGGGCGGCAGGCACACCGGCGCCGAGCTTTTGGCGCATGAGCTGACCCATGGCGAGACTCTTTACGGCGACCGAGTAACCGGCCTCACGAAGATGCTTGGCCCATGCGTGACAGCAGAAACACGCCGACGTCGTCATCATCTCGAGCGCGCCGGCCGCGCGCGCTGCCTGGACTGGAACGACGGCGAGCACGAGGGCCGCGACGGCGAGTCGAAGCATGCGGGAAGGACTCATTTCGGGTTGCACCATTTCATATTGACTGTGGAGGATAGTTCACGACCGGTCTTGTCGGAGCAGGCGGAGAGCATTCAGCGTGACGAGGACTGTTGCGCCGGTATCAGCCAGAATCGCCGGCCACAGGCCCGTGACGCCCATCACCGTCGTCACCAGGAACACGGCCTTGAGCCCCAACGACACGGCGATGTTCTGCCAGATGTTGGTCATGGTCCGCTTCGACAAGTCGATCAGCGCGGCAACATCGCCGACGCGGCCGTGCAGGATCGCTGCATCCCCGGTTTCGAGCGCCACGTCGGTGCCGCCGCCCATCGCGATGCCGACATCGGCCGCCGCCAACGCCGGTGCATCGTTGATGCCGTCGCCGACCTTCGCCACGATCTGCCCCGCGCGCCGCATCTCCTCGACAATACGTAGCTTGTCCTCGGGCAGCAGTTCGGCGCGGGCCTCGATCCCGAGGCTCTTGGCCACGGCGTCCGCCGTCCGCCGGTTGTCGCCTGTCAGCATGACTGCGCCAATATCGCGAGATTTCAAAGCATCGAGACCGGCCTTGGCATCGGCGCGTGGCTCGTCGCGCATCGCGATCAATCCAGCGACGCTTCCTCCAACTATGAGCACCGAGACCGTCTTGCCGGCGTCGTTCATTTCGCCGATCTGGCCCCGGCTGGTCTCGAGCCGAGCGCCTCGTGCCTCCGCCGCCGAAGGCGAGCCCAGGAACAACTCCTGCCCGTCCACGGTGCCCACGATCCCCTTGCCGCCGACGGCAGAAGCCCCGGACACCGCAGGGATCGTAACGCTCTGCTCGGCGGCGCGCGCCAGAATGGCCTTGGCCAACGGATGGCTTGATCCCGTTTCGAGGGCCGCTGCCAGCGCCAGCACGTCGCGCTCCGGCCGACCGATCCCGACGATGTCCGTCACCTTTGGACGCCCTTCGGTCAGCGTGCCGGTCTTGTCGAGCGCGACGATTGTTACCCGTCCAAGCGTTTCGAGAACGGCGCCGCCCTTGATCAGCAGGCCCCGTCGTGCGCCGGATGACAGACCCGCCGCGATGGCGGCCGGCGTCGAGATCACGAGCGCGCACGGACAGCCGATCAGCAGTACGGCCAGCCCCTTGTAGACCCACTCGCTCCAGTTTCCGCCGAACAGCATAGGCGGCACAACGGCGACGAGTGCCCCGAATGCAAGCACACCCGGCGTATAGTAGCGCGAGAAGCGATCGATGAAGCGCTGCGTCGGTGCCTTCGACTCCTGAGCTTCCTCGACGAGCCGCACGACCCGCGCAATGGTATTGTCGGCAGCCGCGGCTGTGACGCGAACGCGGAGCATGCCGTCCAGATTGATTGTGCCGGCGAACACGCGGTCGCCGCTGCTCTTGCGCTTCGGCACGGATTCGCCCGTGACCGGCGCCTCGTCGATGCCACTCTCGCCCTCGATCACCTCGCCGTCCGCCGGCACGCGATCGCCGGGCCGCACCACAATCGTAGCTCCCACGGGCAAGGTATCGGCAGGTATCTCTTTGGTGGCGCCGTCGACCTCGATGAGCGCGGTCTTGGGAACTAATGCTGTGAGAGCACGTATGCCGTCGCGCGCCCGCCCGGCCGCATAGCCTTCGAGCAACTCGCCGACCAGGAACAGCAGGACGACGACCGCCGCCTCCTCGGCCGCGCCGATGGCAACCGCGCCGACCGCCGCGATCGTCATCAGCATCTCGATCGAGAACGGCGAGCCGGCCCGCGCGGCCGACCACGCTCGCTGGGCAATCGGGATGAGGCCAACGGCCAACGCCAGCACCATGGCCGGGTTCGCGATCGCAGGAAACACCTTGCTGAGCGCATAGGCGACAGCAAGGGCAGCTGCACATCCCACGACAAGGCGGACCTTTCCGGAACTCCAGGTCAGCCCTTCGGCTGCGTGGTCGGCGTGGGATGCATGGTCATCGCCGCCGCTCTCGCCCGATGGGCTCTCGTGCCGGATGCCGTAGCCGAGGCCCATGACCTGGGTCTCGACGGCTGCCCGTGAGGCACCGTCCAGCTCACCCGAAACCTTGAGCCGCCCTGTCGCGGCCGAGACCTCCACTGTTGCGACGCCGGGCAGCCTTTTCACGGCCGTCTCGATCTTGGTCGCGCACGCGGCACAGTCCATGCCTGTGACACGGTAAACCTCGTTCGTGGTGGCCATGCTTCAGTCCTCGTCTGGATCTGGATCGAACGTCCAGGTTTCCGCCTTGTCAAACCAGACGACATACCTACATCCTCTAGTGACTGGAGGATCAAGAGGATTGTTCGATGAACGAGATCAGCATCGGTGAGGTTGCACGCAGGAGCGGCGTGAAGGTCCCGACCATCCGCTACTATGAGCAGATCGGCCTTCTGCCGGAGCCACCTCGCACGTCGAGCAATCGCCGCCTTTACGGATCCGCCGACTTGTCGCGTCTTGCCTTCATCCGCCATGCGCGCGAGTTGGGTTTCGAAAT
>CAZNMY010000046.1:0-286 GCA_964574325.1 uncultured Devosia sp.
GGGGGGGGGGGGGGGGGGGGGGGGGGGCGGCCCCGCCCCCCGGCGGTGGCGGGCGATTTGAGGGCCCGCCAGTGCCCTCTCGCCCGTCCGTATTATCGTCCCAAGGCCAACGCTAGAAGCACGCGACGGGAAGGGGAAGGTAGCGCACAATGCCGACCGCAGGCGCGATGCGCGAAGCGCGAGCGACAGGGCGAGCGCCGCGCGGCGAAGCCGTCGCGAAGCGCGGCCACAGGGTGGGCGGGTGGGCGAATAGTGGGGCACGCGAGTGCCCCCGCGCCCGAAGGCG
>CAZNMY010000046.1:296-41510 GCA_964574325.1 uncultured Devosia sp.
GGGCGCCCCCGGGGGGGGGGGCCGCGGGGTGCGCCGCGCCCCCCCCGCCCGCGGCCGCGGCCCCCGGGGGGGGGGGGGGGCCCGAATAGTGGGGCACGCGAGTGCCCCCGCGCCCGAAGGCGCGGGAGCGTTGCGTGCGTCAGTCCTGTGGGTTCCAGATTAGCGCGAACACGTCAGGATCGGTCTGACCTGCCGCACGGCCGAGGTTGGCGTAAAGCGTCTTCGAGCCGAGCTCGGGCGCCGCGATCGACAGCGCCACGTACTCCTTGCCCGAGATCTGGCCGGTGCGGATCCAGCCCGCGCCGATCTCGATGCCCTGGCTCAGAACGCGGTAGTCCGGCTGGTTCGGCGTCGACTTGTCTCCCGTCGGCAGGACCACGATGTCGGCGCGGACCGACAGTGTCCTGATCTCGCCCTCGTAACGGCCGTCGTCGCGCTTCGTCACAGAACCGATGGTAGCCATCTAACTGCTCCTTCTTTGTCTCCGGCGCGGGACCATCCCCTGCCGGCGTGCGCGAATCGCGGCGGTCGGCGACGAAGACACCCGAAGGGCCGAAACGCAGTGGAGGACCCGGCGCTTCAGCTGGGTTGTCTTCAAGGAGACGACTGCCGCACCGTCGCACGCTGATCGGCGGGGCGTGGTCTCGCGGGCGAGTGTGGAGGGGAGCAGTGGCGGGAGGCGGGACCGGCTGCGCGAGGATGCGCGGGGGAGAGATGCCATTGGCGTTGGCCGCGACAGCGAGTACGCCGTGAGTGTGACGTCGCTGGCCCCGAGCGCGAGTGTGCTGAGCCTGCAAGATGTGTGGGGGCGCAACCGCGTCTCGGCCATGAGTGCGTGTCAGAACGAAGCGTACGGCGACGACCCCACGCCACCAACGCAGTCGTTGCAGACAATCTGATCTTCGTACGGACATGGAAGTCGCAGACGTGATCACGCTTGATCCGCGTTCCGGCGCGGGTGCGTATCGGCACGGACGCGTGCAGCGGGCACCGCGGGAGGGATCGTTACGCGAATGCGCCGAGACGCCGGCATTTCGCACGGCGGCTCGGTCGCGCGGCCGGCTCTGCCGCGCGATAGAGCCCGGCCGCCCGAGGCCCCTTCAGCCGAGGGCGGGCCCGCCCATTTCGTCGTGGTCGCGTGACCTCATTCACGGATTGACAGGCGTCAACGTTAACTCCGTTGCTTCCGAATGCTATGGTCGCCTCGCTGCTCCCTGTTTATCTTGTCTCAATGCACGCGGCGCACGATGGAGTGATGACGCGCCGGGGAAAGGCCACTGATGTTCGTGCTGCGGCCAGCGGTCGTGAGCCGATCAGCGATCGATCTTGTCGATCGCGCTAGCGAGTTGTGCCATGATGCCCTCGGGCTTGGCGCCGAGCGCGCGGGCGACGTAGACGAACTCGACGGCAGAGAGTTTGCGCTCACCCTGCTCATACTTGGCGACGAACGATTGCGGCTTGTCGAGCCGCGTGGCGACTTCGGCCTGCGTCAGCCGGGCTTCGCGGCGGAGCCGGCGCAGCAAGGCTCGAAGCTGTTCCTGTGCAGGCGAGCGCAGAGTGTCGCGCATTGCGGGTGGCCGGTGCTGCTGACGGCCTTTCCCAGTAATCCCAGTTCCGGATTATCCCAACGAATGTCGGTTCGGGCCGATAGCCAGCTGCTGCGGGGGAGCGCCATGACCAAGAGCATTGCGGTCACGCCATACTTCACGCGCGGCAAAGCGAAGGACGACGACATCGCCGAAACCTACGTAGCCGGTCTGCGCGGAGCGCGCGGTGCCAACGTCGGTGTGGAGGTCGTGCTACCCGCGCGCCTGGTTGAGCAAACGGTTCTGGTCGGTGCGCGGCTGACGATTAGCCTGGCGCCGAACGGGCGCGTCGTGCTGGACGCCGAGGGACTCGATAGTGAGACCATCGAGGTGGCGAGCAAGGCTGGTGGTCTCGCCAAACAGACGCTCGGCTCCGTGATTGCTGACTGCCTTCGTCTCGACCTGCTCGAAGGCGAGGATGACCCGCTCGGAGACCTTAAGACCCTTAGAGCCCAGCTCGTGCGCGGGCTGGCGCAGCTCGACGAGACGGCAGAGGGGATAGTCAAACGGAGCAAACGAAAGTAGTCGGTCTGAAACCTGCACTCGACGGGTCGCGGACGAAATGCTGGATGACGCCGCTTATGCTTCCAGCCTTTAGCCCGGAGATGGTTGCTGGGGTGTGCAAGCTCCACAAATTTCACTTTGCAGCAGGGGCTGGCCCTGGCCGACGGTGAGGTGGCCCATCTTGTGAACTCGAGCGGGCCGGGGCCTGAGTGGAACCAAACCGTCGGCAGAGACGAGTCCCTTCGATCATGTTTCGCGGCAGGTGGCGAAGATCGCTATCACATGCGCCGTAATCCGCGCTCTACACGAAGGGCGGTGAGCTTCGTCTACACGCCGTGCGAGCTTGACGTGTTGCCCCAAACCTCGTTCGCAACCTCGACGCATAGGCGCAGCTTCGCCCATTGTTCCTGTTCGTTGATGGCATTTCCTTCCTCGGTCGAGGCGAAGCCGCACTGCGGGCTGAGAGCCAGTTGCTCCAGTGGTGCGAAGCGAGCGGCCTCCTCGATTCGGCGTTTGATCTCGGATTTGGCCTCGATGCGGCCCGTCTTGCTCGTGACGAGGCCCAGCACGACCGTCTTGTTGCCTTTGGGGAGATAGCGCAACGGCTCGAATCCGCCGGCACGATCAGAGTCGAACTCCATGAAATAGGTATCGATGCTCATGCCGTTGAAGAGCGCGTCGGCGACCGGCTCGTAGCCGCCTGCTGCCGCCGAGGTGGATCGAAAATTACCACGGCACAGATGCATACCGATGCGCATACCCGCAGGACGGTCGCGGATCGCCCGATCCATCATCTCGGCATAGACGTCAGCCAGATCGTCACGCCAGACCCCGCGCTCGCGCGCTTGCACGACCTGCGCCGGATCGCACATCATGGCGAGGTTGACCTCATCCAGCTGAAGGTAACGGCACCCGGCAGCAGCGAACGCCCTGACGGCATTGCCGTAGGTGGAGGATAGGTCGGCAACGAGAGTGTCGAGGTCCTTGTACGCGCCCGTCT
Organism: uncultured Devosia sp.; assembly: GCA_964574325.1. GTDB lineage: Bacteria > Pseudomonadota > Alphaproteobacteria > Rhizobiales > Hyphomicrobiaceae > CAMDPA01. The sequence continues at coordinate 3,387 of CAZNMY010000046.1, forward strand.
TCAGCGCCAGATGGCCTGCACGAAAATGCACCATTGTGGGCGAAGGAATGGTCATTCTCGCAGGCGATTTCGCGTGGGCTGAAACAAAGCGAAAATCCTCAATGAAAGGATGGCCATCCTGCCACTCGATTCGCCCGGTCGTGTCGAGCCGGTGCTTCTGCGCAAAGGCGGCCGTCTGCGCGCCCCCGGTCGGTACCGCGATCAATTCCATGCCCTTGAGCCCGGCCAAGAAATCGAAGTGCCAATAAGCGCGGCGAAACTCGCCATCGGTGACACTGGCAAGTCCGAGCTCCTCCTGCTTGGCGATCGCTTTCTTGATCGTCTCGTCCTCGAGGGCGCGCAGCTCAATGGCTGACAAATTGCCAGCCTCGTGCTGCGCGCGCGCTTGTTTCAACTCCGCAGGGCGCAGCAAGCTTCCAACGTGGTCAGCGCGTGTCATTTCGAGTTTCCATCTCTCAGTTTTCTGCTGAACTGCTTTGTTGTTGAGACTGGGCGCAGATCCTGATGCGCGCCCAACTCATTGGCATTCGCGCGCACAGCGACACCGGGAGGTGGCCCGGGCTCTGTGCGGCCACTACTGTTGCGGAATTTTCGCATCGCGAATGATCGCAGCAAACTTCGCTATCTCCGTCTTCAACAGAGCGCCAAGCTGTTCCGGCGTTCCGGCAACCGGCTCGGCTCCGAATGTCACGAAGCGTTTGATGACCGCTTGGTCCTTGACCGCTTCCGCTACTGCGTCTCTGATCTGCTTCACGATCGGTGCCGGTGTCCTGGCCGGAGCAAAGATGCCGTTCCAGCTTCCGATATCGAATCCGGCAATCCCTTGCTCGGCAATGGTCGGTAAGTTTGGCATCAAGACCGTCCGCGTGGCACTGGTCGTCGCGATCGCCCGAATAGCTCCGGCCTCGATTTGAGCCAAGGCCGTCACCTGCGGCACCACCCCGACCTGGATCACGTTCTGCGTCAGCGCCTGCATGAGCGGTGCATCGCCGCGGAACGACACCATCTGAATGTCGACCTTGGCTTCCGACTTCAGCAGCTCCATCGCCAGGTGCAGCACGCTGCCGATACCAGAGGTGCCGTAGTTGAGCACGCCCGGCTTGCTCCTCGCGAGCGCCAAGAGCTCCTGCAGGCTCTTGGCCGGAGTGTCGGGACTGACGACGAGAAACAGGCTCGATTTTATCAGCTGTGTGACCGGCTCGAAATCCGCCACGGGATCGTACGGAAGCTTCTTGAATAGCGATGGCCCGACGGCGTGCCCGTTAGTCGTCAGTAGCAGAGTGTAGCCGTCCGGAGCGGACTTCGCCACGGCGTCTGTCGCGATGTTGCCGCCGGCCCCGACGCGGCTCTCGATGACAACGGGTTGGTTGAACCGCTCCTGCAGCTTCGCCCCCATGATACGGCCGATGGTATCGACCGCACCACCGGGTGGGAACGGGATGATGAGCCGGATCGGGCGGTCAGGGTAGGATTGGGCCTTGGCGCAGGTGGACGCGAAAACAAGGCCGGCGAATATAGCGATCAGACTGCGCTTCATGTTGTCCTCCATTGTCATTCTCCGACAAGTGGTTCTCAGGCCTCTACCCCAGGCTATCGCAGCGCGATCGAAGGCAGCCACAGCGACAGCACGGGAAACAAGACCAGGATGGCGAGCTTCACCACGTCGACCGCCACGAACGGCCACACACCTCGAAAGATGGTCGTTAGCGGAACGTCGGGCGCGACGCCTTTCATGACGAAGAGGTTCATGCCGAATGGTGGCGAGATCACACCGATCTCGATCACGACGACCATGATCACGCCCCACCAGATGAGGTCGTAGCCGAGCGCGACGATGACTCCGGCGACGATTGGCGCCGTCACAAGCAGGATGGTGAAGGCATCCATCACCATGCCGAGCACGAGATAGACCAGCAGCAGGAGAGTGATGATTGCGAGCGGGCCAAGGCCGGATTCGACCATCATGCGGGTCAGGAGCCCAGGAAGACCGGCGGCTCCCATGAAGAACGAAAAGACATTGGCGCCGATCAATACGAAATAGAGCATCGCCGTTGCTTGCGTCGTTTCGACGATTAATCCTGACAGCGCCTCGCCCTTGAGCTTGCCGCGCCAGACTGCGACGAGAAACGCGATCAGGACGCCGACGGCCGCCGCTTCCGTCGCCGTGAAAATGCCGCCGAAAATCCCGCCGATCACGGCGCCGAACATGAGGAAAGAACTCGCGCTCGCGCGCAAGGCCGCAAGGAACTCAGCTAGATCAAACTGACTCCGGCCAGGCGCTGAATCGGGGCGGAGCGTGATGATGAGCCACGTCGCCGCCAGATAGAACAGGATCGAGATGACGGCGGGTATCAGCATCGCGATGTAGAGCGTGCCGATCGACTGCTCGACAAGGATCGCATACAGCACCGCCGCAGTCGAAGGCGGCACGATCTGGCCGAGGCATCCCCCTGCCGCAATGCAGCCGGTGGCCAAGCTCTTGGAGTAGCCGCGCGCAATCATTTCGGGATAAGCCGCGCGACCGATAGTGGCGACGGTCGCGAGCGAGGACCCGGTTAATGCGCCGAACCCGGCCGATCCACCAATGGTTGCCAGAGCCAGACCGCCGCGCTGGAAGCCGAAGATGGCCGATGCCAGCCGATAGACGTCGCTAGCCATACCGTTCGCCGAGGCCAAACCTCCCATGATCAAGAACAGGGGGAGCACGGCGAGATCGACGTTGGTGATCAAAGCCGTCGTCTCCGATCCCACGATCGTCAACGCGACGGGAAAGCCCTTGAGAAGCGCAATGCCCAAAAACCCGCACACGAACAAGGCGAGTACGACCGGGACCAGGGCCATGATCAATGCCCAGAGGACAAGGAACAATGCGGCCGCCAGCAGTGCTCCATGACCCGAAATGAAGGCGCTGAAGTGCCCGACGCCCCAATAGCCCACTGCCAGCGCTGTCAGCACGCCTATCGAAACGACAACCAGAACCCGTCCGAACGCACCCGTGTTCGATGTTAAACCATCGTCAGTTCCAGTTGGAGCGCTCGTCAGTCGATAAATCTGCTCGACCAAACACGCGAGCTGGACCGGAACGCACAGCACGAAGATGGCGGCAATTGCGCTGAGAAACGGCCATGTCTTCCACTGCAGAATGACCGTCTGGCGCCCGGTCTTGTAAGCATCGACAGCATAGTCGACAACCCGCCACGCGACGATCACGAGGAAGACCAGTAGGAATGCTGCAGCGATCGTCCGCAGCCATGCCGCGCGCCTTTGCCCCATGCGCTCGGCGAAGATGTCGACCTCCAGCATTCCTCGCTGGGCGAGACCGCTGGGCAGTACGGCCGCTATCGCAACCGCGAACACCGTGCTGAGGAACTCGTTCGATCCTGAGATGGGCGTGTTGAGGAGATAGCGAAAGACGAGCACATCGAGGGTCGTGAGGATGCTGATCGCCAGCATCCCCATCACCCCGGCAAATGCCAGGCGCTGGGTCAATATGCGAAAAGCGTTATCGAACCGGACCGATTTAGGCATCGGCGTTCGATCGATTGCTTGCGTCATTCGCGTTACTTTCCGGCTCGACGCTTCGCTGTACCAGTTCCTATTTGCCGGTTTTCGCGAGCTCTTCTCGGAAAGCGGCGAGGATCGCTTTTCCGTTGTCAGTCCGGGTGGTCCAGCTTTCGATAACGGTCTGGAGACGAGCTTCCCACTTCGCCTTCTCCGCATCCGGCAAGGTGAGGATCGTCTGCTTGCCGTCAGCCTTCACGCCGGCCTCGATGCGTACTGCGAGTTCATGATGGCCGAGAGCCATCTTCCGAACTGCAAGCTCCCCGATGTACTTGTCGAACAGCGCCTTACCCTTGGGTGTGAGCTTGTTGTAAGAACCGTGGTTCATGATGAGATAGGCCGGCACTGCGCCAAGTGGGACGGCGCGCTGATGTTGTGGGGCAACCTCGCCTACCTTGAATGCTCCAATCATCAACCAGTTCACGACGGCGGCCTGCACCACGCCGCGGCTCAGTGCCTGATAGACCTCGTTCGAGGGTACTGAGATCGGCGCGGCGCCGAGCGCGGTCGCGACATCGGCCGCAACTTTATCGACCGCACGCATCTTCACGCCGGCCAGATCGTCGAGGGACCTGATTGGCTTGCTCGAGCTGATGCCCTGGATCGGCAATGCAGCGAGCCCAAGCACCTTGACCGCCTTGTACTCGTCGCCGAGCAGTCCGCGCTCGTGCAGGCGCCATAGAGCCGCCGATGCCTTGACCGGGTCGTCGAACACCAGCGGGAGACTGGCGACCGTCGTCTTCGCGAACGGCAGACCCGAAGCGCCTTGAAGGCCGAACCCAATGTCGATGACACCGCTCGCCGTGCGCTCCCACATGTTGCTCGGATTGGCGAGCGTGAATCCGTTCACGACCTCGATGACGAACTCGCCTTGCGCGCCCGCGTTGGCTTCGTTGGCCCACGCTTCCCACACCGATTTGACGATCGGGCTGACGGCGGGCATGCCGGTTGCGAAAGTTAGCTTCACGGATTGCGCCTGCGCCGCGCTGCCGATCGCGAGGGTTGAAAAGACAGCGATACTCGCCAGCCGATTCAGGACGCGACTGAGCCGCGACGACGCTATTGTTTTCGATCGGGCCATGCTTGGACTTCCTCCTCGATTTGCTATTTGTGCGGTGTGGCGGCAATGGTGATAAAGTCGGCGTAGTGCTGCTGTCGGCCCATTCGTGAGACTGTGCGGGATGTCTACGGGGTCAGGTCTTGCTCATTTAAACCGCGCGGCGCATGCCAGCGCCCGCAGCAAGACGGCAGAAGACAACGGACCGCGAGGTGCCCCGGCGGCAAGGTGTCCAGCGTCTTGCGTTCGATTCGACGCGGCGCCTCCGACTGCTCGGCGATACGCCGGCGATGCACATCGACCAACTGCGCGCGTTGCTCTGTCGTCGCTGCGGCATCGAGTGCAAGGGAATTCGGTTCGAGCACGACGCCGTAGTAGTTCCGTGCCGCCTCGACCGAGACATAGCCTTGACGCGCGTCGTGCTGCACGGCTTCTGCCGGTCGCTCCAGCGGCGAGCCGAAACCGCCGCCTCCGCCCGAGCGCAGGACGAAGGCATCGCCCGCCTTGACCAGCGCATGAAAGACTTTCGCATTCGGCACGTCATCGTCGACGACGCCGTCGCGGCGCATCAGCATCTCGTTGCCGGTGCCTTCGAGGCCGCCTTCAAGACCCCATGGCAAGCAAACCGCTCGCTCGATGCTGGTGTTGACGTTGAAGTCCGTCAGCGCCTGAACAACAGTCTCGACACCCAGGCCGCCGCGGAAACGTCCAGGACCACCCGAATCGGTGATCAACGATAAGCTCTCGACCATCACGGGGTGCTTGGCTTCGAGCTGCTCGCTCGGGCTGTTGTGCGTATCGCCGTCGTTGATGCAGACGGTGGCCGACACGCCGTCCTCGCCGCGCTTGGCACCCCAGCCGCCGCCGAGTGGACCCAGTGCCGCGATGAACAGCTTGCCGGTATCGGCATGGTGGCCGTGCAGCATCGCCACACAGAGATCCGCATGATGCCCGGCGATGATCTGATCGGGCACCGCCTTTGCCAGCGCTTTGAAGATGGTGTCGACGACGGTCATCGGAAACGCCATCCACCAGCGCATCGGTGCCGGTCGCGTCGCACTGACGATACTACCGGGCGGCAGAATGACCTTCAGATTGCGGAATGATCCATCGTTGACTGGATAGTCGGTGGGCGACGTCACACACTTGAATGCAACCTGCGCGCAGGCGACGCCCGTAGTCGCGCCGGAATTGTAGAATCCGCGCACCTGCTTGGCGACCTCCGTCAAATCGACGGTCATCTCGTCGCCAGCAACGGTCACCTTCACGCGAATGGGGATTCGCTTGGCGATGTCGACGGCGTCGTCGTCCATAAAGGATTCTGCTTCATAAACGCCGTCCGGTATCGAGCGTGTGCGCTCGCGTGCTGCGGCTTCAGCGTGATCCATCAGGACACCAATGCAGTCGAGCACGGGTTTCTGACCGTATCTCTCGAGCAACTCGAGGAACCGCCGTTCGCCGGTCTTGATCGCCGTGATCTGAGCCCGAAGATCGCCCATCGCCCGCTCGGGCAGTCGGACATTCATGCGGATGATGTCGTGGATCTCCTGACTCACCACACCGGCCCGCATATATTTCACGATCGGAATTTGGAGGCCTTCAGAGAAGATGTCGGTGGTGACGCCGCCGAGCGTTCCACCCACGTCTGGCCAGTGCGCCATGCAACAGGAGAAGCCGACCAGACGGTTCTCGTGAAAGATCGGTGTTGTAAATGTCAGGTGGTTGAGGTGGCTTCCTGTCGTGTAAGCATCGTTGGTGAGTAGTACGTCGCCCGGCACGAACCCGTCCGGACCGTATTGCTTGATTTTCGCCTTTACGGTCTCCGACATGCCACGAATGAACATCGGCAATCCCAAGCCGATCGAGACGGTATCACCGTCTTTCGTGAAGATCCCGACGGTAAAGTCGAGCGCCTCGTAGATGATCATGTTGTAGGCGGTGCGCATGAGGTTGATCTTCATCTCCTCGGTCACCGCCATCACGCCGTTGCGCACGATCTCCACTAGTACGGGATCGACCGGGGCCTTGTGCTCGCTCATCACCGTGCTCCCGAGATGCTGATAACCAAATTGCCGATGGCATCGACCTCGACGTGGTCGCCGGGCATCGCTACAGTCGTCGAGGCGTGCTCCTCGATCAGCGCAGGTCCCTCTATTCGGTTTCCTGCCAGCAGCCGGTCACGCGCGAACGTAGGTGTATCGACGAGCCCGAGTGCTCCGAAGTGAGCCTTGCGGTTTCCAGTGCGCGCAGCTGCGGGCGGCGTCGCAGCGCCGCGCTCGATCTGCTCGATACCGGGTTTCTCGACGATGCCGGTAACGGTCGTCCTCAAGCTGGCGATCTCGGCCGGCTCGTCCGGCGCCGAGGTGCCGTAACGCTGCGCGTGCACCGTATCGAACAGCGCCTTGATCGCGGCGCGATCCTGCTTATCGAAATACTCTGTTGGGATCTCGACGGTGACCGAATGTTCCTGGCCGACATACCGCATGTCGAGTGCGCGCTGGACAGTCACGTCCCGTGGCGAGATCGCGGACGCGGCGATGGCGGCGCGACCATCACGCTCCAGCTCCCGGTAGGTCGCCTCGAACGCATCGAAATCGAGTGTCGCAAGTGGGACGAACCACGTGCGCACATAGTCGTAGCGCAGATCAGAGAACAGCATCCCGAACGCCGAAAAGTGGCCGGGTGCACGCGGGATGATGACTTTGCGGATGCCGATCTCACGCGCGACCGCCGTCGCATGCAGCGGTCCTGCTCCACCGTACGCGACGAGGGCAAAGCTACCGGCGTCGAGACCGCGCTCGGTTGTTACCCCTTTCACGGCGTAGGACATCTTGGTGGCGGCGATCCGCAGGATTCCGTTAGCTGCATCGGTGACCGAAAGGCCCAACTGATCGGCCACGCGCTTCATCGCCTTCTCGGCTGCAGCGACGTCGAGCTTCATCTCGCCGCCGAGGAAACGATCCGCGCCAAGTCGCCCGAGCAGCAGGTTGGCGTCAGTGATCGTCGGCTCGGTGCCGCCTCGTCCGTAGCAGGCCGGCCCTGGCTCTGCGCCCGCACTGCGCGGCCCGACATGGAGCGCGCCGCCGTGTTCGACCCTAGCGATCGATCCGCCCCCTGTGCCGACCTCGAAGATGTCGATGGTGGCAACCTGGATCGGCAAGGCGCGGTCATAGCTGCCGATCAGTGCGTGACCCGTCGTCAAGGCACGGCCATCGAGGATCACGCCGGCCTTCGCGGTTGTCCCGCCCATGTCGAACGCGATAGCGTTGTCCATGCCGAGTGCGTGGCAAAGTGCCTTCGTTCCGATCACGCCGGAAGCCGGACCGGATTCCAAAATTCGGATGCACTCGGTGCGCGCCTTGTCGAGCTCGAATAGACCGCCCGTCGATTGCACGACGAGGAACGTGCCTTTGAAGCCTTCACCGGTGATGCGATCACCGATTTCGGTGAGATAGCGCTGAACGCGCGGTCCGATGAATGCGTTGGCAACGACTGTCGAGCAGCGCTCGAACTCCCGATACTCTTGGCTCAGCTCGTGCGAAGCCGACACGAATACGCCAGGCAGACGCTGCTGCAGGATCTCCTTTGCCCGCAACTCGTGCTGGGGGTTGCGGTAGCAGTGCAGGAACAGGATCGCGACCGCCTCGATGCGCTCGCGCGCCAGCGTGTCGGCGAGAGCATGCAGCTCAGCCTCGTCGAGCGGCTTGGCGACACGACCGTCCGCATAGAGGCGCTCGGTCACCTCGTAGCAGTGTTCGCGCGGCACCAGTGGCACATGCTTCTGGAAGAACAAGTTATAAGCGTCTGGCCGATTGATACGGCCGATCTCGTAGACGTCGCGAAACCCGCGCGTGGTGACCAACGCGGTCCTGGCGCCCGTGCGCTCCAGCATGGTGTTGATCGCAACCGTCGAGCCGTGCAGGAACAGGCCCGCTTCCGAGAACGTGGTTCCGGCCTTCGTCACGCCGGCCTCGATGCCCTCGACCATCGCGCGCGGCGTGGAGAGGCTCTTGCCCAGAAGCAGGCGTCGCGTCTTGGCGTCGAAAGCCGCCACATCGGTAAACGTGCCGCCAATGTCAGCGGCGAGCCGCAGTCGCTCGGATGTTGTCGTAGGGACAAATGGCATCGGGCTTGAATGCTCCCTCGATTTCCCCCACCGAACGTTGCCGGCTGGTCAAGTTGATGCGTGGTCTCGGCTTGACTATCATTGGCTGCGTGTTTGCACACTAGCAAATGAATTGTACAATGGCAAAATGGAAGCGTCAATGACCGACCAGCGTAAGGGCATCCAATCCATCGAGCAGGGGGGCAAGCTTCTGGAGCTGCTGATTGAATCCGGTGGGCCGCTGCCACTGACGACGTTAGCGAAGTTGTCCGGCATGTCGCCGAGCATGGTGCATCGTTACATGGCAAGCTTCATCCGTACCGAGCTGGTGCATCAAGAGCAGACCAGCGGTCACTACGACCTGGGAACTTTCGCGCTGCGGCTCGGCATGGCGGCCCTCAATCGCGCCAACCTGATCCAGATCGCCGACGACGAGTTCCGGCAGCTCGTCGCCCGCGTGAACGTCGATGGGCACTTGTCGGTGTGGGGTGACTACGGCGTGACGATGGTGCGCGTGCATAATCGAAACGTACCGCTCACCTCCGACCTCCGCCTCGGAATGGTACTGCCACTCTACGATTCAGCCGCGGGGCGCATCTATCTCGCCCACTATAAGCAGGGGACACTGAAGCCGATCCTGAAATCTGAACTGGCGCGCATGGATGATCCCAAGCCGACGTCTGCCGACATTGCCAAGCTCGCCGAGCAAGTCAGGCGCGACGGCTACGCCTGCATCGATGGACAGGTTTTTCACGGCATTCGTGCGCTCGCTGTGCCCATATTCGATATGCAGGGTGAGTTGCGGGCCGTCATGTCTCTCGTCAGCAATCAGGCTTCACTCGCGAAGCTGCCAAATGCAACGCTCGACGATTTGATCGCAACCGGAAAACGGGCCTCGCAACGACTTGGATGGCAGGAGCCGAAACGATTGGGTTAACATCAAAGTTGCGCAGGCTGATCGGCCAGCGCGTTTACGAATTCGGCCACGATGAGATTGACCAAACGCCCGGCAATCCTGTCCCTCTGCCAAAGCGCAGTCATCTCGACCGGTGGCGGTGCCCAATCCGGCAGCGCTCGGACAAGCGTGCCCGCGGCCAGTGCGTCCGCAACCATGCACGTGGGCAAGTTGGCTATGCCAAGGCCAGCGATCGCGGCGTCAATCAGGATGGTCTGGCGGTTCGCCGCGAATTCGACCTTCGGATGCGCGTTTGCTTCGATGCCATCGCGGTTGCTCAGTTTCCATTCGACCAGATCGCGCCGGATCGCGAGTGCGGGTAAGCCCTTCAGGTCATGCGGTACGCTGAGAGCTGAATGTGCGGCCAGAAAGCCAGGGCTGGCGACCAGCGTCCGCTCCAGCGTCGCGATCTTTCTGAACATTAGATCTGAATCCGCGACCGATCCCATGCGGACCACGAGATCATATCCTTCCTCGATGAGTGACACGATGCGATCGGAGAGCGTCATCTCGATCACAATCGCGGGGTATTGGGATTTGACTCGGATAAGGGCCGGAGCAAGCACCGCTGTAGCGAGGTCAGGTGGAAGGGACAGGCGAACAGTTCCCGATAGAGCCGCGCGTTCACCCTGAACCTCGGCGATTGCTTCTCCCGCCAATGCGAAAGCGGCCCGGCTGCGGTCAAAGAGTTGCTGCCCTTGCTCGGTGAGTATGACACCCTTCTTTGTCCTGCGGGCCAGCCGTACGTTCAGAGCCTCCTCCAGCGTGGACAGTCGCCTGGAGAGTGTCGCCTTGGGTATGCCCGTCATCCGTTCGGCCGACGCGAGCCCGCCCGCCTGAACGATGCGGACAAACAGTGCGAGCCCGTCGAAGTCCTGGAATGCCTTCATGTTCCATTTGTGGAACATGAAGTGAGTACTTTTCAAGTCTCCCGCTGGGTTGTTCCATATGTAATTTCATGAGCGAGCAACGACGCTCACGACGAGCACAGGAGACCAGCTATGACCACCACCTTCACCCCCGAGAATTCGGCGCTTCTTCTGATCGACCATCAGGTCGGTACGATGCAACTCATCAAGAATATTGACGTCGAGCAGGCTAAGCGCATGTCGCTGGCACTGGCCAAGGCCGCCAGCATCCTTGGTATCCCGGCCGTGCTGACCTCCAGCCAGGAGGATCGCCTGCAAGGGCCGTTGTTGCCGGAGTTGAAGGATATTCTGCCTGACGCTTTCAAGAAGCGCGTCAAGCGCGAAGGCGTCGTCAATGCCTGGGCTGATGCGAATTTCAAGGCTGCAGTCGAGGCGACTGGCCGAAAGAACCTGATCATGGCTGGCGTGACGACCGACGTCTGCCTCGTTTTCCCGGCAATCGACGCTGTCACTGAAGGCTATAACGTGCAGGCGGTCATGGACGCATCGGGGTCGCCGTTCGAGCTCTCCGAAGACATGGCGCGCCGCCGCATGCAGGACGCCGGCGTCGTTCTGACCGCGACCAACACCATGATCGCAGAGCTCACTCAGAACTGGGGCTCACCGAAGGGCCAGCAACTGATCCAGTTGCTGTTCACTGATGTGCTTCCGCCGATCAAGTCGTAACCTGAGGTGCGACGCGCTTGGATCCGACATCGTATGCTTCGTGACCGTCACGGTTGTTCCGGTCATGAAGCCGATCTCTCAGGCGCAAATAGAAAGACGTAACCGATGCTAAAAATCCTGCGCGCCGATGCCGGCCAGACCTTTGGACGCGGGCCGTTCCGTATTCGCCGCATGCACCCAGGTGCCATATTCGGCAGTGGCGCGGCCTCTGCCTTTGGACCGTTGAGCGTCGTGGACCATGCCAACCTGGCGGTCGGCACAGTCGTTCGAATGCACGAGCACAAGAACGATGAGATCCTGAGCTATCTGTGGCGCGGGACGATGCTGCACGAGGATACCGCTGGTCACCGCATAGCCATTTCAGCCAACAAACTGATGATGATGAATGCGGGCAAGAGCTTCTGGCATGAGGAGCGTACGCCCTATGAGCCTGTCGAGATGCTGCAGATCTTCGTCCGGCCGAGCGAGGCTGATCTGCCGGCCATGGTCAGCTTCCATGATCGTCCCGATGGTGCTCCCAGAGGCAGCTGGGGACTGGTTGCCGGCCCGGCAGGCAGCAGTGCGCCGCTGACTATCCGCAATTCAGTGCGGGTCTACGACTTGCACATGAGCGCGGGAGGAGAGATCGATGTTCCGGCGGTCAGCAGCCTGTCACCCTGGCTCTATGTGATGGATGGCGCGATAGAGATTGGCGGCGAGCGTCTGAACAAAGGCGATGCGGTAACGGACCTCAATCAACAGCTACAGAAGCTCCGCATCATGAGCGACGCCACATTGGTTCTGTTCCTGGTCGACCGTGCCGCGCCGGCCTCGATGGCGGGAACGATCAGCGGCGGCTGAGAAGCCCACTCCACAGCCCTATGCCTTATCGACAGCAACGAATTTACTTGCTGGGATCCAGTATATCGATATTTTGTTGTTTACTGGTAGCGCATCAGGCGTCGCCAGCACCGGGGAGGATCACCGATGATGCAGTTGGCTCGCGCTGCCGCTATGGCGGTTGCCGTTCTCGCTAGCGCTAACAGCGCGGCACTAGCGCAAACGGCCAAGCCGATCGAGTTGATCGTGTTTCCCGGAGGCTTCAACTGGCCGATCTGGACTGCCGTGGAAAAGGGCTTCTTTGCTCGCCACGGCGTCGGCGTAAAGATCACGCCGACTCCGAACTCGCAGTTCCAGCTCACCGGCCTCATCGACGGCAAGTTCGACATTGCCATGACCGCGATCGACAACGTCATCGCCTGCATGGAGGGGCAGGGCTCTGCTCCGACGACGACAAAGCCGGACATCTTTGCTTTCATGGGCGGCGACAACGGCTTCTTGCGGTTCGTGACAGTACCTGAGGTCAAGAGCTACGCCGACCTCAAGGGCAAGCAGCTCTCCGTCGATGCGCTCACGACCGGCTATGCGTTCGTCTTGCGCAAGCTGGTCGACAAGGCCGGCGTCGGTAAGGATGTGCAGTACGTCAGCGCCGGTGGCGTGGTGCAACGCTTTCAGGCGCTGATGGAGCGCAAGCACGCCGGTACGCTGCTGATCTCGCCGTTCGAGGTCGAAGCGGAAGCGAAAGGCTTCAACCGTCTTGCGAACGGTTCGGAAGCGCTCGGCGCTTACCAGGGACTGATTGGGTCCGCGAGGCGCGACTGGGCGAAGGCAAACGAAGCGCAAGTTGTTGGCTACATCAGAGGTTACATCGCAGCACTCGACTGGCTCTACGCGCCGGCAAACAAGGCAGAGGCCATCGCGATCCTGCGCAAGAATGCCCCGAACATGGCCGAGCAGATGGCGAACCGATCGTACGACGTTCTGCTCGACCCGAAGTCCGGATTTGCCCGCAAAGCCGAACTCAGCGAGGCCGGCGTGCGCACAGTCCTGGAGCTGAGAAGCGAGTACGGTCAACCAAACAAGAAGCTGACCGACCCTGCTCGACACTACGATCTCTCGTACTACCGCAAGGCCGTCGCGCCTTGAGCGGCATGTAGAAAGCGAAAATCCGAAAATCCGGTCATCTCGAAATGCCGACCGCTGTCGATGGTTTCGTCCGCCTGCATATTCGCGAACACTTTGGACAAGCCGAGCTCGGAAACCAGCAGCTGCCGATCGAGGATGCCCAGCCTGACGCATTCGCGCAGCGCCTTTTCGGCATGCTCGATGCCGCATAGCAACTCTGGCTCAACGATCTGGGCTGCCTTGGCGTATGAGGTCATCGCCGTCATGCCACGTCCGAGGGCGCGCAACACGCCAGTGACGACGGCAGGCTCGCGACGTGCCCATTCGATGTTTGTGTTGATCGTCGTGAATTGCCAGTAGGGCTCGAACTGGCCGGTCCAGCCCAGATTGTTCAGCCCGGCAGCCGCCGCCTCGAAATTCAATGGCATCGGCTGAAGTCCGACATCGATCTTGCCATCGAGGAGCAACTGCTTGCGCGTCGGCGCGCCCCCCACCTCGATGACCTTGACGTCTGCCATCGAGAGCCCGGCAGCTGCTGCTATCTTGGGGATGAGTTTCGAGCTGCCCTCGTTCAACGAGAGCACGCCAATGGTTGCGCCGCGTAATTGCGCTAATGCCGTGATGTGCGGCCGCGAAACGATGAAGAGCGGAGGTCGGCAAGCGTTACCTGCAATGATGCGCAGTGGCCCGCCAGAGAGAGCATCGAGAATAATGCCGTCAGGTGGATCGATGGAGAACTGGTCAACTCCCGCTCGAAGGCGATCCTTGATCGCCGAACTGTCGCCGACAATCTCGAGCGTCGCGTCGATGCCCTCGTCGGCGAAGTATCCCTCGTGCGCCGCGATCCAGAATGGCACCGCGAATAGAGTCCTCGAAGGGGTCGAAATGCTGATCTCGTGCATGTTCGATCTGTCTCCTGGCTACGGCTCGCCAAGCCTGGCGTTCGACATGTTGCTGCGGATTCGGTTCAGAACCGAGCGGACAATAGCCAACTCGTGTTCCGGAATGCCCTCGACACCGACGGCGCTGATCTGTGCTGCGAATGGCAACAACTCGCTGCTCAGGGCCTTGCCTTTCGCTGTCGTGAAGATCTTAACCTCCCGCCGGTTCTCCTTGTTGCGGACGCGCCGAATGTACCCGCCACGCTCGAGCCCTGCGAGGGCCGTCACGGCCGCCGGCTCGACGGCTTCGATGCGTTTGCACAATTCGCGTTGAGTGATTCCATCCCCGAGCCAGAGCGCGCGCAGATAGAACCAATGCGAGAAACCGAGGCCGTATTGGCGCAAGCGGTTCTGCAGGGCGAGACGAAAATACCTGGACGTACGCCGCAGCAGAAACGGAATGCTGTTTTCGAGCGGGTCTCGAGCCACCTCCGGCCGAGAAGCTGCATTCGAGGTCTCCGCTGCGGTCTTTCGACCGGTTCTCTGCTCACCGCGGGGGGCTTGTGAAGGTCGCTGCGACTTGCCCGCGCGGCGTGGATTTTCCCGGCCCCGGACAAGCTGCATTCTATGGCCTTTCCTCGATCAATTTCCATTGTGCTGTCCGGCACGGGTACCGCCTTTCAATTCGATGGTCAATTGACGTTACTTAGATAAGTAAGTAATAGGCGAATGGATAAGCCGCTCGCCTGTTGTCAGCGTCCAGGTAGGGGATTGCAACATGGACGGAACCACCGATGCGAACCGCGACTTCGGAAAGATCACACGCTCTGACGTGACGGAAGCTGAGTGGCAAGCACGTGTCGATCTGGCAGCCGCGCACCGTCTCAGCGTGATTTACGGCTGGAGCCATCTGATCTTCAATCACATCTCGATGCGCGTGCCCGGCGAGCCCAGATCCTTCCTGCTGAAGCCGCATGCACTGCTGTTCGAGGAAATTCGCGCCTCGAACTTGATCAAGCTCGACATGGACGGCGGGCAGCTCGACGAGAGCCAGAACGTCAACAAGGCCGGCTTCACGATCCATGGGGGGCTGTTGCGCGCAAAACCGGAGCTCAACTGCGTACTGCATGTTCACACGAATGTCGGCATGGCTTTCTCGGCTCACAAAATTGGTTTGCTGCCGATGACGCAGGGCGCGATGCGCTTTTATAAGCGCTTGTCCTATCACTCATATGAGGGAATTGCGGAGGACGAGGCCGAATGCGCGCGGCTGGCAGCCGACCTCGGCGACAATAGGGCGATGGTTCTGCGCAATCACGGCCTGCTCACAGCGGGAGAAGCCGTATCCGAAGCCGTGACGCTGATGAAATACCTGATCGCCGCCGCGGAAACGCAGATGATGCTCGAGGCGACCGGGGCGGAGATCGTCCTTCCATCGCCGGATGTTTGCGAGCACGCGGCACAGCAATGGGAACGATGGAAGGTGACAGGCGCGAAGGACGAGTGGCCGGCATATCTGCGCCAACTCGACATGGTCACGACTGACTATCGCGCATAGGTCGCTGTGAACCGAAAACAAAGAGGGAGGGAGGCCATGTGCCGGCCGATGCAATTGACCGCCATGCTCGCTGTCGTGTTCTCTAGCAGCCTTGTTGCGGCTCAGGATTATCCAACGCAGCCGATCACCATCGTCGTGCCCGCTTCGGCGGGCGGGCCTTCTGACGTTCTTGCCCGAATCCTCGGCGAGCGTTTGAAGAGCAGCTGGGGTCAGCCAGTTATCGTCGAGAACCGGGCAGGGGCCAATTCAATGATCGGTGCTCGTGCCGTCGCGTCCGCGCCGCCGGATGGCTACCGCCTGATGATCTCGAACGATGGTCCGATCGCGATTGTCCCTCACCTCTACAAGGACCTCGGCTACGACCCGGTAAAGAGCTTCACGCCGATCACGATCATCGGATGGGCGCCGCTTGTGCTCGTCGTAACGCCGAATGTTCCTGCGACATCGGTCAAGGGACTGATCGCGCACCTCAAGGCCAATCCCGGCAAGCTCAACTACGCAGCCGGTGGTACCACGACCGAACTCGCAGCTGAACTGTTCAAGAAGATGAGCGGCACGAGTGTGCAGAAGGTGCCGTTTCGCGGCAGCGCACCATCGATCACGGCTATGCTGAGCGGAGACGTGCAGATGATGGTCGACGCTATCTCGTCCTCGTTGCCGTTCATCGAAGCCGGAAAGCTCAAAGCGCTCGCGGTCGCCAGCTCGTCGCGTTCCGCGATTCTTCCCAACTTGCCAACAATCGCGGAGGCGGGGCTTCCGGGCTACGAGGCTTCGCCCTGGATGGGCTTGGTGGGGCCTGCCGGCCTGCCTGATGCGCTCCGCAAGAAGATCCGCGACGAGGTCGTGCGCATCGTCGCCCTGCCCGATGTGAAGTCTGGTCTGCTCAAGGCAGGTTTCGACGTTGGCGGCAGTACCTCCGAACAGTTCGAGGCCACCATCGCAGCCGACATGAAGAAATGGTCGAGCATCATTGCCGAGCTCGGCATGAAAGCGCAGTAGGCAGGATCAACCGTAAGATGACCATGTCCTCCACTCTCAAGATCGCTGCGCTCGCTGTATTCGCTGGCGCTTTCACAACGACAAGCGCTATCGCCCAGCAGACGCCACTGTGGCCGTCGAAAGCTGTCCGGATCATCGTTCCCGCAGCCGTGGGTGGTCCCACTGACATCGTGGCGCGACTCGTCGCAAACGAGCTGGCCCCGGTCCTCGGTCAATCGGTGTGGGTCGAGAACAGGCCGGGCGCCGGCCACATGCTCGGCACCGCGGCGGTCGCTTCGGCGGAGCCAGACGGTTATACGCTCGGTGTCGTGACGACACCGCATGTCGTCAATCCATGGCTGCGCAAGAAGATGTCGTACGAGACGAAGGACCTCCAGCCCGTCAGCTGGCTGACGTCCTCGCCGCTCGTGCTCGTCGTACCTACGGGCTTGGCTGCGAAGTCTGTGCAGGAACTGGTATCGCTCGCCAAGTCCAAACCAGGCGAGCTCAACATGGCCTCGGCCGGCAACGCCACGGGCCCACATCTCGCGGGCGAGTTGTTCCGCTCGGCCGCCGGCATCAAAGTTCAGCACGTCTCCTACCGTGGCGGACCGGATGCCACGACGGCGATGTTGCGCGGCGACTCGCATCTCTATTTCGACACACCATCGAGCGCGATGCCGAATGTGAGGTCTGGTTCGTTGCGCGCGCTCGCCATGACGTTCGCCAAGCGCACGGATGCCTTGCCTGATGTTCCGACGATTGCCGAGGCCGGCTATCCGGGCTTCGAGTTCGACAGCTGGAATGGCTTGATAGCGCCCGGTGGCGTTCCTCGGAACATCGTAGCCCGATTGGAGGAGCAAGCGCGCAAGGCGCTCAACAAGCCGGAGATCTCGCGCCGATTGAAGGACATTGGCTTCGTTCCTATCGGCGGTAGCGCAGATCAGCTTGGCGCGTTGATCGCGCGGGACCTCGCGAAGTGGGAGAAGGTCGTCAAGGAGACCGGCATCACTGCCGATTAGGTCAGCGGAAACGGGCCAGTCGCCGAATGAGTATTGATGCAGCCGTGAATATCGCAGACCTCGCGAGCCTCGCACGCCGCAGACTGCCGAAGGTTATCTTCGACTACCTCGAAGGCGGCGCGGAGGACGAGGTCACGTTGCGCGCGAATCGGGAAGGCTTCGATCGCTACCGCTTCCGGCCACGACTGCTGACGGCGAACGCGCAACGCGATCTGTCGATCGAGCTTTTTGGCCGCAAGTACGCGTTACCCTTTCTGATTGGACCGACCGGACTCAACGGGCTGCACTGGCACGGTGCGGACGTCGCTCTCGCCAATGCCGCAGCGACGGCGGGTACCGGCTTCGCGCTTTCCACGGCATCGTGCCAGTCGATCGAGGACGTGGCATCGAAGAGCAAAGGCCCCAAGTGGTTCCAGCTCTATCCCTGGGGGGATCGCTCGTTCTCTGCACGGTTGATGGCTCGAGCCAAAGCGTCGGGCTACGAGGTTCTCCTCGTAACCGTCGATTCGGTTTATGCCGGGCGCCGCGAGCGCGATGCACGTAACCGGTTCGCGCACGAGGTGCGGATCACACCGCCTGTCGTACTCGACGGCATGTTGCATCCGGGATGGCTGATCTCAGTGTGGCTCGCCAACGGAGGGATGCCGCAGATGGCCAATCTGGCCGAGTTCCTGCCGAACGGTGCCACTGCAGCGGACATGTCTGAGTTCTCGCGCGCTAACCGGAACCCGATGTTGAATTGGGACGACATGGCGCGCCTCAAGCGAGAGTGGGACGGGCCGATGCTGATCAAGGGCGTATTGACGGCTGAGGATGCGCGCAAGGCCCTCGGGGCCGGCGCGGACGGCGTCGTCGTATCCAATCATGGCGGACGCCAACTCGACGGCTCGCTCGCCACCATCGAGGCGTTGCCCGAGATCGTCGATGCTGCTGGCTGCTCTGTCGTTCTCATTGATGGCGGCTTCCGCCGGGGCTCTGATATCGTCAAGGCGTTGGCGCTCGGTGCCAACGGCGTACTGCTCGGCCGCGCGACGCTCTATGGGGTCGCGGCCGGCGGAGAGCCTGGGGCTGCGCGAGCGGTCGCCATCCTGCGAGACGAAGTAGATCGGGCACTTGCTTTGCTGGGCTGTCATTCCATCAGTGAGCTGTCGCGAACCCACATTGTCGATATCCGTTCCACTCAATCGGAAGGTTTGCAACATGCCTGACAGCATCGTCGTCGGTATCGTGTCCCGCACGTTCTTCAACATGCCGCTCTGGGTCGGCATGGAATGCGGGTTCTTCACCGATGAAGGACTTGCCGTCTCCACAATCATGTACGGGAATGCGCCGCAGGTCCCAGCGTTGCTCGACCACAGCATGCACTTCGCCCTCGGTACGCCCGAATCGATCCTGCAGAACGTCGTTGAAGGCGGTCCTATGCGTCTCATCGCCGGCAACACGGGAAAGCTCACGCACTCTCTGCTCGCTCGGCCTCAATTCAAGCGCGTCGAAGATCTCAAGGGCGGCATCATCGGTATTCTCAACATGACCGAGGGCACGTTCTTCCAGATCCGCGAGATGCTGGCGGCGCATGGGCTGCAGTTTCCGGGCGACTACCAAGTTAAGGAGACCGGCGGCGTGCCGCCGCGTCACAAGGCGTTGCTCGAGGGCTCAATAGACGCCGGCTTGCAGTCGATCCCATGGAACTTCGTCGGCATGGACGCAGGTCTGAACAACCTCGGCAACATCATCGACTATGTGCCGGATTGGCAATTCGTCTCGGTCAATGCCAACAGCGAGTGGGTCGAGGCCAATCGTTCGATTTCCGTGAGGTTTCTGCGCGGGCTCATCCGTGCGACCGACTGGTTCTATGCCAATCGCGAGGGGGCGGCGAAGATTGCCGAGCGCGAGCTGCCGTGTCCTCCCGCGCACGCATTGAAGGCGTGGGATCACTATACGAGCACCGATGCGCTGACGCACGACGTCGCCGTGAACGCGAAAGGCTTGAGCAAGGTGATCTCCACCTTGATTGCGGCAAAGCTGCTACCGGAAACGGCGCCGACCTCGGTGTCGATCTATGTCGACGACAGTTTGTTGCTGGAAGCGCGAAGCTGAGCGCCGAGCGAACCAACGGGAACACGCAATGAGCCATGCTGCGAAACGTCAGGATGCGGAAATCTGCGTCCGTGACATCGGCAGTTTTTTCGTTGGGGGGAAACTGGCGTCGCTGAGTGGACAGCCGGTGCGCGAGATCAAATATGCTGCGTCCGCGCCCCCGTTGAAGGTCGATCCAAACGGCACCTATGTCGGCGGGCAGGCTTACGTGCACTACGTCAGGCTCGTCGATCCGGTTTGCCCCTTTCCGGTGCTGTTCCTCAATGGCGGCACATCGACCGGCGCAATGTGGGAGACGACGCCTGATGGCCGGCCGGGGTGGCAAACGCTGTTCTTGCGGCGCGGCTACGACACCTTCTTGACGGACGCCTGCGGAAAAGGGCGCGCGTCCTATGCACCATATCCGGAAATTTTGTCTGTGGAGCCTGTGTTCAGGCCCAACGAGCAGACGTGGCGGCTTCTTCGCGTTGGCCCGGCTTACGACGCCGATCCTGCACAGCGTCGCTTCTTTCCCAACTCTCAATTTCCCATCGATCATTTCGACGAATATACCAAGCAGGTCGTGCCGCGATTTCCCGGTCAGGACGACCTCGAGCTCAGTGCCTATCGGGAGTTGATCGAGCGCATCGGGCCGGCAATCATCGTAGCCCAGAGTTCGGGCGGGTATCTCGCGACGATGCTGGCAGCGGAGCTGCCTGCACTCATCGCCGCTATCGTGACCATCGAACTGACCGCCGTACCCTTGCTGGATGCCATCAACGTCGATCAGCTCGCCTCGGTGCCACAGTGCATTTTTTGGGGTGACAACTGGCAGGAGACGCCGCCGTGGCCGGGCATCCGCAGCAGCGTAGACGACTATGTGAGCGCGATGCAAAGCAGGAGCTGCGCTATCGAAATCGCCGATTTGCCGTCGATCGGCATTCACGGCAACTCCCATCAAATGATGTTGGATCGCAATTCATCAACGATCTTCAACGTCGCAATGCGTTGGCTCGAGACGCGCCTCGATGCAGCTCAAACTGGCTGACGAGGAGCGATGTTGTTCGCCATTCGAGATTGATCTCGCTGCCATCACCGTTTGAATTGGTCATGTCTTCTCGGCGAAACACTACGCGGGTCACCCGATCACAGGCAGAACCAAGTGTGATGGGTGCAATTCATCATGGAGGATCGTGTCCGTCCCGACTTTGTTAGGTGTATAATCGTGCTGGAATACAAACTCTGTGAACTGGGAGTCACCATTCGCCAGCTCCAAGCGGATGCGTGATCCCTTCTTGAAGCGATATGCCGTCGGCATCACCGCGATCTCGTACTTATAGACCTGCCCCACCGCGATCGGCGTTGGAGTGGTATGCTTGTACCAGGGCGCATTTTCGAGAGACAACGTGGGATCGATCTCTCGATGAGAGGCTCTCAGCCAGCCTTTTGTTACCGTGGTGGAACGAGGCTGGATATCATTTGCCCGGTCGTCTTTAGTGAGCGGGCGTTGTTCGGAAACCTTGACGACAAAATCAGTGTCGGAATTGGTCGATGACGCATAGAGCACAAGCAGAATTGGCCCCGCAATTTCCAGGTCATCTGCCAATGCCTGGGACGCGAACGTCAGGACACGTCGGACGGGATCTGGGCGGCCCTCTTTGTCGAACCCGACAACGCCGGCGCGCCAACCCGGGTTCGGATAGTGAAAATCCGTACTTCCCTCACCAGGGCCCGCGAAATCGAGTGCACCGTCGTTCAGCGACGTCACGGTGCCTGTCGGGCCACCGCGTAAGAACAGCCGCCGATGCTCTGCCTCGGGCGGCGGCCAGATGTCGGCGGTCCGAAACTCGTCAGCTCCGGTCATGAAATATCGAACCGCTGCCTCTTCCGAGTATGAAGTCTGTTCGCCCTTGAGATGAAGATCGTAGAACGGGCGGAGATATTTTTCATGGAACGTCTCACTCGAGAAGTCCGCGACCGCTGCGAACAAGTTCGATGAGCCGAACACCAGCAGCTTCTTGTTGCCTCTCGCTCGCTGGAAGCCGACAATGTTGCCATTGAGGTGGAGATCGACCTTGGACCAGACGCCAATCGAAAAGACGGGGACTTGAATTTCATCGATGCGCTCGGCCGCCGCGCGCTCGCGCCAGAAATCGTCGTAGGTCGGATGCCTCTGAACCTCGCCGGGGTAGTCCCAGGTAATGAGCCGCGAGGGTCCATCCGCAGGATACTGATTGATTGGCCGTGTCGTCGAATTGTACCAGATCGAAGGAAACGCGCCAGGAATGCCCCCGGTGAAGGCTGAGCAGCGGTATGTGTCGATGTTTCCGTCATATGGCGCGATACATGCGAGCCCGGGTGGGTTCTGTATCCCCATGAACCATTGCATGCGCGCATAATAGGATTGGCCGATTCCGCCGATGCGTCCGTTGGACCAGGATTGTTGGGTGATCCAGGTGATGACGTCATAAAGATCGCGCTGCTCGGCAGCGTCCATGTAGCGATATTCTCCCCCCGAGCGCCCGGAGCCGCGAACATCCATATGGACAAATGCATATCCGTGCCGAAGGTAGTAGTCGATGGGGCCGGTTTCCCGCCAAAGGAAGATCGGGAGGGCAGGAGCCATGTTATTGTCGAACCTGTAAGGCGATGCCGCCAGCAAGACGGGACACTTCCGCGGTTGCTCCGGAAGATATATGGCCGCGGCAATCCTGGTTCCATCACGTACGCGGATTTCGACGATCTCAGTTGGCATGAGTGAGGCGACGGAGCTAGTCGTCATCTTGCGGTTCCAATACGTGATGGCGTGGAGATGGGGGCAGGGTCGGACAACCACTTAGCCCCTGTTTGCCCTGCACCTGCGCCGTGAGACCGAGACGCCGACTGCTTGATTCTATTGAGCCTGCAGGCCGCTATCCCGGACGACACGCTCTGCCGACGCTCGATCCTGCCGCAGGAAATCGGCAAAAGCCTGCGGGGATGAACTGATGGCGGACACCAAACCGCGCTGGGTGAGGTGTATGTCGGCGAACCGCGGCTGCTCGACAACGTGAGCAATTTCGTCCCTGAGCTTGACCGCGACTCCAGCGGAAAGTCCCGCCGGCCCGAACAGACCGAAATAGCTGCGTGTTAGATCTCCACGATAGCCATACTCGGTCGCTGTCTGCGTCTCGGGAATCAATGCAGATCGCTTCGCGCTGTCGGCCAGCAATGCAACGGCCGATCCGGCGCGGATATGCGATATCAGATTCCCTAAACCAATGAACGTAATGGGCGTCGTGCCGGTGAGAACGCCTGTAACCGCATCGCCACCGCCCTTGAAAGGAAGGCGGACGATATCGGCTCCTGACTGCTTCTTGAAGTTTTCGATAAACAGCGTTTGGGCATATCCTGCGGACGAATAGCTGAGAGTTGAAGGCTTCGCCTTGGACAGCGCTGCGAGTGCAGGCAAGTCTTTAACGTTCAGTGACGAACTGACCACGAGCGCCTGAGTGATGAAAAACAGATTGGTTATCGGTAAGAGGCCATTCTCCGGATCGAACCCGAGGTTCTTGAACAGATACTGATTGTAGGTCACTGGTTCAGCTGGCAGAACGCAGATGGTGTAACCGTCACTTTCCGCGCCGCTGCACGCCCTCGCGGCAATGTTGAAAGCGCCTCCTGGTCTGTTCTCGATAACCAGCGGTTGGCCGATACGTTTGAGCAGGTCTTCTCCCAGAGCACGGATGAACACATCGCTCAGTCCACCGGGACTCGTCGCTGCAATCACTCGAATCGGGCGCGCCGGGTAGACTTGCCCGAGGCTAGCCGTCGATAATAGCACCGCAGAGAGGGCGCTTAGAGCTGTCACCGCCAAGGCATTGAACCACATCGAGTTCTCCTGCGAGAAAAACGTTGCCGCGTATTATTCAGGGGTCAATGCTTGAAGTCGCGCCAACGTAGGAGCCGTGCCTCGATCGCGCGAAGCCCATAGCTGACTGCGAAGCCCAGCACGCCCAGCACGATCAATCCAGCATAGAGGTCGGCGCTGCGGAAGCGGCGTTGGGCCTGCATGATGTCCTGCCCGAGCCCCGGTAGCGACGCCTGCATCTCGACCACGACAGACAATATGAGCGCGATGGCGAGGCTGATGCGAGCGCCCGAAATGATGTCTGGCAACGCGGATGGCAGCGCGATGTGCCGGAAGAACTCCAGTCGGCTCATCTCGAGCGACGCACTCACCTCTCGCAATCGGTGCTTGATTGTCGAGAAGCCATAGACGCTACCGAGCAGCACGGGCCAGATCGCGCCGAATGCGATTACGGCGAGGCTCATCTGCTGGGTCAGGCCGAGAAACAGGATTGCCACGGGAATGATGGCAGAGGCCGGCAGCGGTCGGAAAAACTCGAGCGTCGGCGCGAGGTATTCTCGCGCCAGCTTCGAGCTGCCGATCGCAGCGCCCAACAGGATCCCGAAAATGCCGGCGAGGAGCCAGCCCAGCAGCATGCGCCAGACCGTCGCGATAAGGGGTGGCCAGAGCGTGCCGTCGGTGATGCGATCGACTAGGGCGCCGATCGCTCTCGATGGTGCGGGAAAGAATACAGGCGACAGCAACTGCGCTTGAGCCAGCACTTGCCAACTACCGAAGAGAGCAACCGGCAACGCCGCGCCGATCAGCCATCGTCTGATTTGCGGTGCCATCATGGGACCCCGTAGTTCTGTTCTGCATGCCCGATCTTCGACAAGGCCGCATTGATGGCTATCCCGAGCAAGCCGAGCCAAAGCAATTGCGCGTACATAGACGCCACGTCGTACTGTTGTTGCGCGAGGATCATGCTGTAGCCAAGGCCGCGAGGGTTGACGACGATCTCGACAGTGATGGCCACGACGAGTGCGAAACCTATGGCGATCCGGATGCCGATCATCACACGGCTCAGTGCTGCAGGCAGAATGATCTTCTGGAACCGATCCCTGGGCGACATCTCCAGCGCCGCAGCAACCTCGATCAGCCGAGGTTCGATGCGTTGGACGCCGTCGGCGGTCGCGAGGAGGACCGGCCATACGCACGCATAGGCCACGATCAGCCCTTCCATCGGCAAGCCGTAGCCGAACATCAGCAGCGTGAGGGGAATGAGGGCGATCGCCGGAATCGGACGGAGCGCTTCGACGGAAGGCATAAGGGCAAGATTGGCGTTGCGCGATATGCCTGCGATCGTTCCAACCGCCACACCGATCACAATAGCCAGGATCAGGCCGAATACTGTTGCCTCCAGGGTCTGCCACGTGGCGAGGAATAAACTTCCGTCGGTGATGCCGCGGACAAGTGCCGAGAACACCTCGGTCGGGCTCGACATCGCCTCGTATTTTATCCGCGCCGTACGCGCGGCGAACTCCCAGATGGCGACGAGCAAGATCGGGAGAGCAGCGCCTTTGGCCCAGCTCAGCATGTGTCAATGCCCCTGCAGCTGACCGAACAGGCGATGGCGATAGGCGAGGAAATTGGGATGCTCCTTCGTGGTGAGTTGATCGCGCGGGCTCGGCAGGTCGACCGTCACTTGGTCGATGATCTCCCCCGGATTGGCCGACAGAACGAGCACACGGTCGCCGAGGTAGATCGCCTCTTCCAGATCGTGCGTGATGAAGATCGCCGTCACACCCTGATCCCGGCAAATACGCAACAACTCGTCCTGCAAAGATTGCCGCGTCAGCGC
Organism: uncultured Devosia sp.; assembly: GCA_964574325.1. Lineage (GTDB taxonomy): Bacteria > Pseudomonadota > Alphaproteobacteria > Rhizobiales > Hyphomicrobiaceae > CAMDPA01. The sequence goes on from CAZNMY010000046.1 coordinate 28,809, forward strand.
ATCGAGCGCGCCGAACGGCTCATCCATCAGCAGAATATGAGGGTCTTGCGCAAGGCAGCGCGCGATCTGCAATCGCTGCTGCATGCCGCCGGAGAGCTGCCCGGGATAATGTTCGGTGACGCGAGAAAGGCCGACCTTCTGGAGGAGGCTGTCGATCAATGGCCGGCGCTCTGCGACGGGAACTTGGCGCACTTCCAGCGCCAACTCGACGTTTTTTGCCACTGTGCGCCACGGCAAAAGGGCATTGACGTAGTCCTGAAACACGACGGCGCGCGTGCGGGACGGGCCTGTAACAGGGGCGCCCTCGAACTCGACCTTGCCGCTGCTCGGGCGCATCAGCCCCGCGATCAATCGCAGAAGCGTCGTTTTGCCCGATCCGGATGGCCCAACGAGGCAGACGAACTCGCCTTTGCGCACCTCGAGATCAATGTTGCGCAGGATCAGCCTGTCATTCGGCGGTGCGCCGAATGACAGGCAAACTTTGCTCGTCGACATGATCGGCGGCCCGGACGACGACACTGGCTCGGTCACTGGCGCCTCCATCCGGGCCGCTGGGATGGTCACGGCAGGACCATCGCATCGAGCTTCGCAGGCTTGGTCAATAGGCCCATGTCGGTGGCGATGTCGGCATGGATCTTGAGATCGGCCGCGGTGATCTTCGACTCGAACTTCGCATAAACCGGGGCGTTGGCCTTGACGTATTTCAGCTCGACTGCCATTGCGACATCGGGCTGCTTGCCGATCTGTTCGACGGCTTCTGCGAGGCAGGCGCGCATCTCGCCTATCGCTTTGCCGTTGGCTTTCGCCCACGCGCCGGAGGTGATCCAGAACGTCGCCATGGAGTCGGGCGCGGTCGTGGCGAAGAACTCGGATGGGTGACGGTAGCCGACGTTCGCCCCCACGATCCGCGAACGGATCGGCTCCATGATCACGATGCCGTCGACCGTGCCGCCCTTGAGCAGATCGAACATCTGCGGAATCGGGGCCTCGACGACGTTCACCTCTCCTGGCTTCAAGCCGGCGTTCTTGAACCACTTGCGCAGGACGACTTCGCCAAGACTGTTTATGCCCGGGGCAGCAATCCGCTTGCCCTTCAAGTCTTGAACGGATGAAACTTTGACATCCTGACGCATCACGACGCTCATCGTCGGATTGTTCGCCATCATCCGCGACGACCCTGCGACAGCCACGAGATCGAGGCCATTCTCGACGGCCTGCAGCATGATCGTCGCCGTCGTCATGCCGATCTGGGTCGACCCGGCGACGATCGTTGCGGGAATGTTGTTGGCGATGGGGATCAGCGTAAGATTGACGTCGAGATTGCGCTTGGCGAAGCAGCCGTTCTCCTTGGCCATGAACATGGGCAGGAAGTCGTTTGCAAAGACGTGAGCGACGTTGATTTTGGTTTGGGCCGAGGCCGGCACCGCGCCAGCAACGGCTGTAATCGCAGCGGCAGCGCCGCCGAGCCAGAGTTTGAGTGCGTTCGTATTCATGTGAAATCCTCCCTGGTGATAGTTCGACATATTTGCTCGTTTCAGGAACGACGGAAGAAGCGGAATCCCCCCTTCTTCGCGGATTCGATTGGCGGCATTTTCTCCAGCACTTCGACCATCACGGCGACGTCCTGCTTTTCGACGCCAAATTCCCGCGCCTTGGCATAGACTTCCGCGGCGCGGTCCAACATCGGCGTTGCTCGGCCGATGTCCGTGGCCAACTCCTTCGCCTCCACGAGGTAATGCTCGAGCGCCTCGCTCGTCCCCATCGGAGGCATGAACTTTCGATCGGCCATCGCCTGGGCGCGCACGGCGAACGCACTGGATCCGCCACTACCCGCAGAGATCGCTCTGATCATGGACGAGATGTCGATCCCTGCCTTGGTCGCGACCGCCATCGCTTCGGCAGCCGCCGCCAAGTGAACGGCGAGCAGATGATTGTTGATCAACTTGACCTTGGTCGCCGCTCCGAACGCGCCGAGGTAGAACTGGGTGTCGGCAAAACCCTTGATGACCGGCTCGATGGAACGGGCCGCGGTCTCATCGCCAGCGAGATAGACTGCCGCCTTGCGCAGGGCGACCATGCCCGCGGTGCCGCTCACCTCGCCGTCGAGGAACTTAGCGCCTTTGGCCTCCAGCACTGGGATCTGGCGCGCCTTGTCGGCAACTTTATATGATCCCAACTCGACGATGATCTGGCCGGGACGCGACGACTTGGCGAGACCCTCACGACCTGAGATGGTCTCGTCCAGCGCAGTAATATTGGGCAGACAGGACAGCACGACGTCGCTTTGTGCGCCGACATCCGCCGGGGACGCCGCGCGAACCATACCGAGCGCTTCTAATTCCGGTGTCGGGCTTCGGCGGTAGCCAACGACCTTGAAGCCGCTCTTCATCAGATTCTCGGCCATCGGCTTGCCGATCTTGCCGAGGCCGATGACTCCTATCGACTGCATACTTGCCCCTCCTTCTGCAGGCTGCGCCGTCTGTTCGCACGCTTGTGGTGACGGCGTCGTTTTTGGCAGTCCGGGTTCCAGTCAGCCGAGCGCGAGAGACTTGTCGGAGAACGACAGCGTCACCTGCATGCGGCCCTCCATCAAGGTCCACTCGCGTACCGTGAAGCTTCGAGCGCCTGAGCGCACGAACGGATCGATGCTGGCCAGCGTGCGTGCATGCTCGAGAGTATCGACGTTGAGGATCGTCAGGCCATCACCCACAGCAGCATTGTCGCCCGCACCGAGCGGCCCCGACGCGAACAGAATGCCGGCCTTCTCAAGCCCGACCATGTACTGAAGATGCTCGGGCAACAAGCTCGAGATCAGCTCGGGTCGGCCGCTGCCTTTCGAGATCACGACGAACAGCCGCTTGCGGAGCATACCTCGCGTCAGTTCCGCAATTTGATCTTGGAGTGACATCGGTACCGTTATCTCCGCTCGCGCAACTTCAGATCTGGAAAGGCGTCAGTCGAGGAAGCCTGGAGGTGGCGGAATGCCCCACATGTTGGCGGCCGTGGGGTCCTTGGGCCAGACTTTGGGAATCTGGGGACGGTCCTTGTGCCACGGGCGCGGCTCGTACCAACCGAGATCCTCGTCGTTGAGACGGTCGAGTTCGCAGAACAGCTCAACCACCTGTCCATCGGGGTCGCGGTGATAGGTAAAGATGTTGTGCCCGATCCCGTGCCGGCCAGGACCCCAGATCAACGGATAGCCGTTGCGTGAGAGGTAGTCAGTTGACGACTGCACGTGCGCCCAATCGCGCAGCTCGAACGCGATGTGGTTCAACCGCATGCGTTTTGAATCGACGAGATTGATAGTATGGTGATCCGGACCACAGCGCAGGAACGCGAAGAAGTCGCCCATCCAGTCCGACACGCGGAAGCCCAGAACATCGACGTAGAATTTCACGACCTTCTGGACGTCGATGACATTGAAGGCGACATGCCCGAGCTTGACCGGAACGACGCCCTTCTCTTGGAACTTCTGTGACGAGGCCGGGCGCTCGCAGTAGATCTGCATCTTGGTGCCGGCCGGGTTCTCACACACCAGCATGTCGGAGATCGTCGGCTCGGCATCGCGCATTCGCTCGACCTTGACGCCGTGGGCCGCGATCTGCTTCTGCATCTCGCCAAGATCCGACAAGGGCGAGACCTGAAACGCGAGATGGGTGCACAAGGGCGCTTCGCCGTGCCGCACGACCACAGAATGATGGTCGAGCGTACTCGCCAGATAGGCGGCGTCCGATGTGCGATCGACGAGCGTGAGGCCCAGCACCTCGGTGTAGTATGCGACTTGCTTGCTGACGTCTGGCGTGACGAAGCTAGCATGCCCGATGCGTCGGACTTTCATGGGTTTTCCTCCTTGTCGTGCCGTATCGAGCGGCGTTGCTTCACTGCATTCTGTTCTCGAGTACACCGAGCCCTTCGACGGTGACCCGTACGACGTCTCCGGATTTCAGGCATTCCCGTGGCTTCCGGCCAAAGCCGACGCCGGAAGGCGTCCCAGTGGCGATGATGTCACCGGGCTCCAGCGTCATGAACCGCGAGAGGTGCTCGATGATCGCTTGCACACCGAAAACCAACTGCGATGTGTTGGAGTCCTGTTTGACCACGCCGTTCACTTCGCATTTGATCGCGAGGTTCTGCGGATCCGGTACGAACTTGGCCGGCGTGATGAGGGGGCCTGTCGGCTGGAACTTGTCCCAGGCTTTCTGCATGACCCAGTCGATTCCGATGAGTGGCTTGTCGTCGATCCAGTCGCGCGCCGAAAGATCATTCGCCGGAGTGTAGGCGGCGACGGCATCCATTGCGGCCTTGCCGGTCACGTTGCGCACGCGCTTGCCGATGACCACTGCAAGCTCCGCCTCCCAGTCGACCATCTCGACATTTCGCGGCAGCTCGATCACCTCGAGGTGGGCCGAGAGTGACGCCGGCGGACGCAGGAACGCATAGGGAAATTTCGGCAACACCGGCAAGCCCATTTCGGCGATGTGGTCGCGATAGTTGGCACCGATGCAGATGAGGCAGCGCGGCTTTGCAGTGGGCGGCATCCACTTGATGTCACTGGGATTGAGTGCCAGCTTTTGTGGAGCTTCCGTCTTGTCGACGCACTGCTCGATCAATGCGAAGTTCCGCGTCCAGTCGCTCACGATGGCATCGAGCGTATCAGGTAGAGCGTTGCCGCCTGGCAAATTGCGCAACGGCAACAGGTTGCCGTCGATCTCGACCACGACCGTCGCAGCGCCACCCTGCTTGATACTTCCTAATTTGAACGGACGCGTCACTGCTGACTCCTGACCCATTGAAACTTAAATTGACCCTATTTCGCTCACTGTGAGGCGCGCTTGCCGCGACCGCGCGGGGCCTGCGAGCGAGCCGGCTTGCGCTTCAGAGGTGCCTTGCCTTCGGCCCGCGCTGGCGTTGGAGCATTCGCTTTTCTCCCACCATTCATCAGCTGGAGAATGCGCGAGGCGGTTTTCACTTCCGTGGTGGCGGAGCTCGGCAGGATTGCTGCGACGGCCTTTGCCGTTCGCTCGATATGCTCGATCGTCAATCGGCGAGCGCGCTCGACATTCCTAGCGAGACAAGCGTCCATGAGCGCTTTGTGCTCGGCGTCCCCGTCGCGGGGAGCCTCCGGTTGTTCGAACGAGATGAAGCGATAGCGAAGGGACTGCGCGTAAAGCTGCTGCTGCAGACGCAGCAGCCAAACGGAGCCGCAGTGCGAAACGAGGGCATCATGGAACTGACGATTGCAGTCCTCCCAGTCGAGTGACCAATGGCCTGCCGCCTCAGCCTGCCGTTGAGCTTTCTGCAAGCGGAAGTATGACGCAACGATGCGGGCCTCCCATTCAACGTCGCCGTGCGCAATAGATAGGGCGACCGCCTCGGCCTCGACCAGTGCTCGGACCCGAGCAAGATCGGCCAATTCGTCGCGGCTGATGGCAGCTACGGTAAAGCCGCGCTGCCCTTCGAGCACCACCATATGATCGGACGACAGCCGCGCCAGAGCCTCCCGAAGCGGACTTGCTCCAACTTCGTAACGAGTGACGAGGTCGCCGATCTTGAGTTTGGTGCCGGGCTTCAGCGCGCCGGTCATTATATCGGAGCGAAGGCGCAGGAACGCCGCATCGGACAGCGTACGTGGCTGATCGATGTCTTGCGGCATGCGGTCTCCTACGTTCGGTCTCTGACGCCCCAAATTACGGGCGTCGGTGCAGCATAGCAATCTCGCTGCAAGATCGATAGCAAACATTTTCCTTGCCGTGAACCATAAAATCGATATTTGTCGCATCATCGTTGAGGTGCGACCGTTGAACTATGATTTTCGCGTCAGCGCCAGGCTTATCGCAGCCACGAGGCGCCGTGGATGTCAGTTCTGCAGATGTCAGGTCGGTATCGAGGAGACGGATCGCTGATGACCAAAGTTCTTGTGCTCTACTACTCGAGCTACGGACACATCGAGCGCATGGCCGGTGATGTTGCCGACGGGGCGCGCCAGGCGGGCGCCGATGCCGTGGTCAAGCGCGTGCCGGAGTTGGTGCCTGAAGAGATTGCTCGGAAGTCCCACTTCAAGCTCGATCAGGCCGCACCGATCGCGACAGTGGAAGAGCTGGCTCAGTATGACGCCATCATCATCGGCGCGCCGACGCGCTTTGGAAACATGCCTGCCCAGATGAAGAGCTTCATCGATCAGACTGGCGGCTTGTGGGCGCGCGGGGGGCTCATCGGGAAGGTTGGAAGTGCCTTTACTTCGTCGGCGACGCAGCACGGTGGGCAAGAGAGCACGATCCTGTCGATGCACACCGTCCTCCTGCATCACGGCATGGTCATCGTCGGGCTTCCCTACGCTTTCCAAGGTCAGAGCGGCGTGAAGGAAGTCACCGGCGGCTCGCCCTATGGCGCAACCACGATCTCCGATGCCGACGGCTCACGACAACCGTCCGAGAATGAACTCGCGGGTGCACGGTTCCAGGGTGGGCACGTGGCGCAAATTGCTGCGAAGCTAAGTGCGCGCTGAAGGTGGAGGAGCTCAGCGATGATCGAAGTTTCCAGGCGTTTGCCAGTCAATGAGCCCGGACAGCCGGTGTTGACCCGATCCGATGTGTGGAAGGGTCTCGTCATGAAGGCTGACAACGCCTTGCCGTTCGTTCCGGCGATGACCCACTGTAAGGTTCTCGAGCGGGAAAGCGATACGATTTTCGTGCGTGAAATCGAGTTTCGCGGCGAGAAGTGCTGCGAGCGGATTACGCTGTTCCCGCAAGAGCGCGTCCAATTCGTCCGGCTCGACGGATCGGTGCTGGGCACCATCGAGAACCTGATCGAAGAGGACGCTGATGGGCTCTGTCTGCGCTTCAGATTCAAGCTGAGCCTTGCAGGAGCAGCGGGCGGGAGCCCGGAAAAAATCGAATACGGTCAGGTGGTCGAGAAAGACTATCTCAAAGCTGTCGATGCGACGCTCGCTGCCATTCGCAAGATGAAGAGCAGCTGAGAAGTGCCGGCAGACTGTAACGCTAGCGTTTCCGGGAATGGGCCCGATACGCCTTCCAAGAAAGTCAGGACGGCGAAATGACCAGCCTTGCCCGCATCAAGAACTACATCGACGGCAGCGATCTCGACGGCTTCGCTGGCCAGAGGTTTGACGACATCAATCCGGCTACCGGGAAAGTCATCGCGATCGTCGACGAGGCGACTGCCGGTCACGTCGACGCAGCAGTTGCCGCGGCGCGCCGGGCGCTCAGGGGGCCGTGGGGGAAGCTCACGATCGACCAGCGCGCAAAACTGCTCAATCGCGTCGCGGACGAAATCGAGGCCAACTTCGACGCCTTCCTGGCGGCCGAAGTCGCCGATACCGGCAAGCCCGTCGAATTGGCTTCCCATCTCGACATTCCCCGTGGCGCTGCGAACTTCCGTGTGTTCGCCGACATCCTCAAGCATCATCCAACCGAAGCGTTTCCGATGGTCACGCCGGATGGCGGCGAGGCGATCAACTATTCCTTGCGCGCGCCGAAGGGCGTGATCGCCGTCGTCTGCCCTTGGAATCTGCCACTGCTGTTGATGACGTGGAAGGTCGCGCCCGCTCTCGCCTGCGGCAACACGGTGATCGTGAAGCCATCGGAGGAGACACCGGCCACAGCGGCACTTCTCGGCCACATCATGAAGAAAGCCGGCGTTCCTGACGGGGTCTACAATGTCGTGCACGGCTTCGGGCAGGGATCGGCCGGCGAGTTCCTGACCCGCCATCCCGGCGTGAATGGCATCACGTTCACGGGCGAGACGCGCACGGGCACGGCGATCATGCAGGCGGCGGCGGTCGGAGTGCGGCCCGTCAGCTTCGAGCTCGGAGGTAAGAATGCCGGCGTCATCTTCGCGGACTGTGACCTAGACAAGGCCGTGGAGCAGACGGCGCGTGCCGTCTTTTTGAACTCGGGGCAAGTGTGTCTGCAGACTGAACGGCTGTATGTCGAGCGGCCGATCTTCGATCGCTTCGTAGCGGGCCTCGCCGCTAAGGCGCGCGCGTTGAAGGCCGGTGATCCCAACGATCACAGCACGACGTTGGGGCCTGTCATCAGCCTGGAGCATCGGAAGAAGATACTTTCCTACTATGCCAAGGCACGACAGGACGGCGGCCAGGTCATCACCGGTGGCAACGTGATCGACATGCCCGGAAAGCTCGCCGGAGGCGCTTGGATCGAGCCGACGCTGTGGACCGGCTTGGACGAGAGCTCGGCTGTAGTCCGAGAGGAAATCTTCGGCCCCTGCGCTCACATTCGGCCGTTCGACAGCGAGGACGAGGCCATCACGCTTGCCAACGACACGCCCTATGGTCTCGCGGCCATGCTGTGGACCAGCAATCTCAGTCGCGCTCACCGCGTATCAAGGCAACTGGAAGCCGGCATCGTGTGGGTCAACAGCTGGTTCCTGCGCGACCTTCGCACCGCGTTCGGCGGATCGAAAGAGTCCGGCATCGGCAGAGAAGGCGGTATCCACTCGCTGGAGTTCTACACGGAGCTCAAGAATGTTTGCATTCGCATTTAGCGATACATAATGCGATCAACGGAAAGGGAGAGAACATGATCGCGATCGAGCAGCTTCGCTACGTCAGGCTGGGCACAACTGACCTCGCCGCGGCCGTCGATTTCGCACAGCGTGTCATGGGCCTCGAGCTCGTAGAGCGAAACGAGACGCAGGCGAGCTTCAAGTCCGACTTCCGCGATCATACGCTCGTCTTCTTTCGTGGCGAGCCGACCGATCAGGCCGTGGCCTTCGAAATCCGCCATGTGGAGATGCTCGATCAGGCGGCCAGTGCGCTCGCCGCATTGGGTGTCGAGCTGCGACGGGGCACTGCTGCCGAGATCGAGACGCGCAGGGTCAAGGACTTTGGCTGGTTCAAGGACGCCTCGGGAAATCGCATCGAGCTGGTGTGCCGCCCACTCAACTCGGGATGGCGCTATCATGGCGCGCGCGACGCTGGCATCACCGGGCTTGCAGCGGTCGCGCTCCGCACAACTGACACAGCGGCTGATCAGACGATCTGGACGACAGTATTCAACGGTCGCATCAGCGACTGGGTCGGCGATGCGGCGTTCATTCGCTTCGACCAGTCTCACCACCGGTTGGCACTTTATCCCGCGCAGAGCGCAGGCGTTCTTGCCGTCGAGTATGCCGTGGAAGACATCGACTTCGTCATGCAGGCTCAATACTCGCTGCAGGGCATGCAAGTGCGCCTGCTGCACGGTCCCGGTCGGCGGCCGACGTCGGAGCAGGCATTCGTCACCTTCGCTGGACCAACCGGAGTGGCGTTTAGCTACGTGACGCAAGCCACAACGATTGGCGACGAGGAAAGCCACCGGCCGCGCCAGTTCGCGCGCACGCCCCGCTCGTTCTGCACCTGGGGCAGCGACAGCAGTCTGCCTGAGACAAAGTAGAAACCGAAAATAGGACGAGAGGAGGCGCCTATGATTCATCTGCAGGACGTAAGTTACGTGCGGCTGGGTACGCGAGACCTCGAAGGTGCCGTGTCCTTTGCACGAGATTTCCTCGGCCTGGAGATCGCCGAGCGAACACGCGACGGCGTATACATGAAGTCCGATCAACGGGAGCACACGCTTTGCTACTTTGCGGGCGATCCAGCCGATCAAGCGGTCGCCTTCGAGGTCGCCACAGCTCAGGATCTCGATGACGCGGCAGCAACCCTCACGCGGCTTGGCCATGACGTGAAAATCGGAACGGCGGCCGAGGCCGATCTTCGGAAAGTGCGGGCCTTCGTAGGTTTCAAAGACCCCAGCGGAAACAATATCGAGCTGGTCTGGCGGCCGGCGCATTCGGGGACGCGCTACCACGGAGAGCGTGACGCTGGCATCACGGGCTTCAGCCACGTCGGTTTGTGCACCACCGACGCAGTGCGCGACGAGCGCTTTTGGACCACAGTCTGCAATGCGCGCGTGAGCGATCGCATTGGCGACGCTCCTCTGCTCAGAATTGACGAGGTTCATCACACCATCGCGCTGTTTCCCTCGACCAAGCCGGGCATCCAGCACATCAACCATCAGGTGGAGAGCGGCGACGACATCATGCGCTCCTATCATTTCCTGAGAGAGCGCAATGTCCGCATGGTGTTCGGCCCAGGCAAGCATCCGACCTCCTCGGCCAAATTCCTCTACTTTGAGGGCCCGGACGGCATGGTCTACGAATACTCATCCGGCGTGCGCGAAATCGCCGACGAGCTACTCTATCGCGAGCGGCAATTGCCGTTCAGCGCCGCTGGCTTCTGCCAGTGGGGCGCCAAGCCCGACATCCCGGAGTTCCGCAAGTGACTGCTGTGGAGCTCCCGACCGCTCGCACCGTGCGGCTCGCAGCTCGTGCGATTGGCCGACATGGACTGGCGCATGCCTACGGCCATTGCAGCGCACGCCTCGACGCATCGAGCTTTCTCGTTTGTCCGCCGCGGCCAATGGGGCTCATCGCGTCGGGTGAGGCGTGCACTGTTGTGCCGCTCGATGGACCACTTCCGGCCGGCGTACTGGGCGAGGTCCGGATTCATCGGGAGATCTACAAACTTCGACCCGATGTCGGCGGGATCGTTCGTTCGATGCCGTCCAAAGCGATGTCCCTCGGCGCACTGCGGCGCCTGCCGCGGCCGCTGCATGGCTTTGGCGCTTACTTCCACGGCAAGTCTCATCTCTGGGATGATCCGCAATTGCTGCGCTCGGACGCGGCCGCCACCGAGCTGGCAAATCTCATGGGACTGGGGCGTGCCGTGTTGATGCGCGGCAACGGTCTCGTCGTTGCGGGCGCCTCGCTCGAAGAAGCAGTCGTGCTCAGCTGGTATTTCGAGGACGCGGCCCGGGTCGAGCTGGACGCCCTCGCCTGCGCCGTCGAGCCGGCCATTTTATCACAAGCAGAATGCGACCAGAGAGCGACCTGGGACGGTCAGATCCGCGAACGGATGTGGACTTGGCTGACGGCGGGCGACCCGGAACTCTGATCAACACCACCGTCAATTGCGCTCGTGCTCATCCTTGCAGTGCGCAACAGCGATAGGCCTAGCGCTGAATGGCTCTCACCTATTCCATTAGTAGAAGGGATTCACCATGCTATCCGAAGCCGAGCGTAAGGCCGCGGCAGAGATCCTCTTGAATGCGGAGTCGACGCGCACGCCGGCCGTCCAACTCTCGAAGACATACCCACACATCGAGATCGAGGACTCGTATGTCATTTCGAGCCTTGTCACCGCGTACAAGATCAAGGCCGGAGCAAAGCTGATCGGCCACAAGATTGGCCTTACGTCGAAGGCGATGCAGCAGTCCTCTCAGATCGATGAGCCGGACTACGGACACCTGCTCGACAGCATGCTGGTCAATGATGGCGCCCAGGTTCCGCATGCCAACTTCTGCGTTCCGCGCGTGGAGCCGGAGCTGACCTTCGTTCTGAAGGACCGGCTGAAAGGTCCAGGCGTCGGCTTAATCGATGTGCTTCGCGCTACCGAGTACGTGATCCCCTCGATCGAGATTATCGACGCCCGCGTCCAGAACCCTCGCAAGATTTTCGACACCGTCGCCGACAACGGGGCGGCCGCCGGCATCGTGCTGGGTGGCCGCCCCGTCAAGCCATCGGAGGTCGACCTCAGATGGGTCGGCGCCGTGTTCTACAGAAACTCGGAGATCGAGGAGACGGGGATCGCCGCCGGCGTGCTCGGTCATCCCGCGATGGCCATCGCATGGCTCGCCAACAAGGTCGGCCGCTTCGGCACCGTGCTCGAGCCCGGTCACCTGATGCTGTCAGGCTCGTTCACGCGACCTGTCTGGGCCAACAAGGGCGATACGCTCCACGCCGATTTCGGTCCGCTCGGCAGCGTTGCAGTCCAGTTCGTCTGAGGGCCAGGCACGGAACCGAGACAATACGCTTTTTCAACTCAGATGCCTCGCCTCCGGGGCCGATGCGCTCGCACGCAACTTCAAGTCTCGAAACAAGGGCGACTGTTTCACAACAACGAGCAAGAGGTTCCACGATGGTTACGTATGGACATTTTATCGGAGGCAAGCATGTCCCTGGAGCCTCGGGGCGTTTTGCAGACGTTTGGCAACCAATGGATGGCACTCAGCGCGGCAAGGTCGCACTCGCCAGCGCCGCGGAGCTCGGCACGGCGGTCGCAAATGCCAAGGCTGCGCAGCCCATATGGGCAGCAGTCAATCCGCAGCGTCGCGCCCGTGTCTTGATGAAGTTTTTGGAACTCGTTGCGAAGAACAACGATGAGTTGGCCGAGCTGCTGGCGCGAGAGCACGGCAAGACCATCGCCGATGCCAAAGGCGACATCCTGCGCGGCGTCGAGGTCGTGGAGGTGTCGCTCGGCGTGCCACACTTCATGAAGGGCGAGTATACCGAAGGGGCGGGTCCGGGCATCGACATCTACTCGATGCGTCAGCCACTGGGCGTCGTCGCCGGCATCACCCCGTTCAACTTCCCGGCCATGATACCGCTTTGGAAGCTGGGCCCCGCCATCGCCTGCGGCAACGCCTTCATCCTCAAGCCCTCAGAGCGGGCGCCCGGTGTGCCGATGCGACTGGCCGAGTTGATGCTCGAGGCTGGTCTGCCTCCCGGCATTCTCAATGTCGTCAACGGCGACAAGGTGGCAGTGGACGCCATCATCGACGATCCAGACATCCAGGCCATCGGGTTCGTCGGCTCCACCCCGATCGACGCATACATCTACGCTCG
>CAZNMY010000047.1:0-41345 GCA_964574325.1 uncultured Devosia sp.
GTCAGCCATTCCGTGTGATCGTGGTTCCCGCGGACTAGAGCCCGGCCGCGGCCCCTTGGGCCGCGGGGCGCCAGTCCCGTGTAGTCAGTGCCTTCCCGCCGCAGCCGCAGCGTCGGCAAATCGCTTCGACGGACCGGCGCTGCACAACGACATCACTCGTACGAGGTTGTCGGCGAGTTTGTTTCCGAGAAACGGCTGCTCCTGGGAGTCTAGTGCGTCACACGACGTTCGCGTCTCGGACACAACTCCGGCCACCGGCGGCTGACGCGAAGCCGATCGTGTCGGGCTTTCGATGCGCATGTACCAATCCACGCGATGCTACTTGACTCTAGTGGGCAAGAAACTGAATGAGGCTACAGTTCTCGTCACCAACCTGACGACCTCATCGAATTCCAGGTTGCCGTCCACGATTGCGTCGGCGACAGCTGGCAGGTCGGTGACCAGCTCGGCCTCGACCCTATGGGCCTCAGCACGGGCAAGATCGGGCACCTCGCCAGATCTGCGATCAACACGATCCAGCACATACTCACTATCTACACTCAAGTGAAGAAGTCGTGTCGGAACCGGCGCCACGAGCGATGTCACGAGCCGGTACATCGCTACGTGACGTATTCCATCAACCAGGAGGCTTTCACCCTGAATATATCCTGCGTGAGCGAGCACGTTCCGGCAGAATTGCTCGGCATCTGTGTCGACGAGGTGCTGCCCCAGCTCTTGTAAAGCTTCTCGATCGTGGGCGTCGCCACCCTCACGGTAGATGCGGTCGCGCAGATAGTCACCGAACGCCGCCCGCCGCCACCCGAGCCGTCCTGCGAGCGCGAGCGTGAGCGAGGTTTTTCCGCTCCCGATGCGGCCCGAGAAACAGACCACGAGCGGGCGATCGTTCACAACATCAGCTCCAATTGCCGCGAACGCAGCGCCACCCATCCTCGTCGATCCCGTTTGTCACAGTCGAACGGATCGACGGCCACGGCCCTGCCGATCTGCAAGATGGTCGCGTACTGGGAAGACTGCTTCAGCTCCCAGAAATCCTCGCCGGCACAAATGCGGTCGCCAAAGAACTCCCTGATCCGGCCGATAGGCTCGTGATCGAGATCGAAGAAGCTGACGTTTTCCACAAGCGCCATGCCGCAAACGGGCCCTCCCGACTCCTTCAACAGGATGAGATCCCCCTCGTGGACCTCGCCCCACGGCGCGCAGCGGACGCGACTGAACCTGGATTCCACCGTCTTGCGACCCTCCAGCACCAACCCGAGCAGAGGCTGCGAGAACACCGCGAGGTGCATGCCGACATCCGTACGGGCCCGCAAATACCCTCTCCAGAACGCGTCTACAGCCAGCCGCTCAGCCAACTCCCCTAAATCCAATCCCATCGACCGCACGGCCATCGAACGACTCCCCTGCGGCCCCGAACGTCGTCGGGCCGCATGGTGAGCCTAGCCGACTCGTGTCGACAGGTCATGGCACGTCACGGCCGGGTCCGAAGCCTGACCGTGCTGATGTCGAGTGCCCTTTGTTCCGCAGTGAACCTGCGCCCGATTTCCATGTTCCACGCCGCTATCGCCTTCTGCTGAACCACCAGGCTCGCACGCCGCTCGTCGTTCATCCGGTCTTTGACCGGATTGAACTCCGTGATCTCCAGAGGGACCAGCCGCAGTGGCAGATTCGGGTCCAGTGCCTGCAGGCTGTCGAAGAAGCGCGGCATGGCTTCGTCAAGGCCCTGCTCGTCCGGCGCGGTAAGTGTCACATACCCGTAAACGTCGAGGCCGGTCGCGAGAACTCGCTGCATGATTGCAAGTTGCCGGCCGAAGTCCTCCTCCGCGGCGCGCGTATTGAACGCAAACGACCGGCCATCGAAGCCCTTGAAGCAACAGACCCGACCGTAGTTGGGGTAGCTTGTCATCAGGTCGAGATCTTCCCGCGACAGCTCGTCGAACAGATAGGTCGTGCTGAGATTGTCATCGCTCCACAGATACATCGTGCGATCCAGGCCGGCAGCCTTCAAGGCGGACATCGTCCAAGGCACCCACTCCGGCACCAGATCCGGCGATCCGCCTGAGAGGTCGATCAACACCGGCGCTCCCGGTGTATCGCGGTACATCCCGACAAGCTCTTCAGGCGACAGCCACTCCGCCAGCCGGCTATCGGCCCGCAACAAGTTGTACGGAACGAAGCAATACCAGCACCGCCAGGCGCATGCTGCGTTCTGAAAAACCTGCGCCTCCATCATCTCTGGCGCCGGCAAGCCCAATGCGCGGCAGGCCGGGACAATGGGGAGCGGGTTCTTCGGCCAGCCCGGCGAGGTCTTCTGCTTGAAATGACGAACCCGACCAAACCCGCGGCAGTTCGTCGGCACGGAAAGGTCGCCCTCTTGCCCCGAGCCAGCGAGACGCGAGATGAGGATGCGTCGACCATCCCGGTCGATGGCCTTGGCCCTCAGGACCGAAGACGCGCGCGCCGTATCGATCCTTGGCACCTGATCGCTCATGGCAGGTTCAGAATGTCAGGAAGGTCCCGGTGCGCGCCCTTGCGCATCGGAGGAACCTTCTCCGGCTCGTCAGACAGTTGCGGCATGCGCTGCTCCAGAAAGAGCTGGATGAGTTCCAGGCAGTAATCAACTTCCGCACCCGTCAGCGGCCGTCCCATCGGAATGTCGTGCCAATATTCGAGGCACTTCCGGCAGCAACATGCCGTCGCGTGCTGCGCATAAAAGATGGCGTTGCCCTCGAAGGGTGTCTGCCGACCATCCCGAACCGGGTTGGCCGGTGCGACATACTTCTCGATCCGCGTTCTCGCGGCATCGAGCAGCGCCGCCCGTCCCTTGCGTCGTGCGTGACGCATGGCCTTCTCGTCGATGCGCTTGTGAAAAGCGAAGTGCCGGATCAGCTCGTGCTTCAGCGCCTCGAACGTGTACCTGGCATCTCCCGGATCACGCTTGTGCACGCGTTCCCAATCGACGAGGTCAACCCCGCAGGCGCGGCATTTGCCGTGATCTGCCATCGGCATTTTGCGATGCGCCTTGAAGCAGTGAAGGTCATTGTCGCAGTCGAAGTCCGTACACTTCACCTTCAACGGCTCTGGCTTCTTGAATTCCGGCATGATCAATTCTCCTGTAATGCGCGTTCGAGCAGTTGCCGGTCGATCTCCGATGCGACCTTGAAGGGGAACCGCTCCAGAAATACGTCGCGCGCCACCGCCCAGGGGTCTTCTCCACCCTTCTGGAGATTGGAGGCGGCGCCCCACCAATTGATGCCCTGCCACGACAGACGGAACGCCATGTAATTGGCCAAGGCGCCGGTCGGCAGGTTGTTGTCAGCAGCCACCGCCGGCACGGCCTGTTTGAGGCGCTCGACCGCCCCGCGGGCCCGCTTGACGCTCTGCTCGGCCATAGCCCCTGCCTTCCCGTCGAGCACGACGTCACCGGCAAACTGGCTTGCCGCGATTTCCTCATCCGAATTCCGACGCTCGTCGGAAGTCTCGTCGTCCTCGATCACCTCAAGCGTCTCGACGCCAGGCTGGCTGCCCGCGTGGAACAGCTCATGGACGAGATCAAACAACCATCGCCATTCGTGCGCCGTCGTCTGTTTGAGAACGATGACGTTGCGACCGCCATAGCGCCAACACGCACCGTGGAAGGTACCCTTGTCCTTCAAAGGCAGCACCGGAACCCCGAGGTCCCATGCGAAGCTGAGAGTGGACCTCAGTGTCACCTGTCCATACGCCGCGACGAGTGCACGCCTGAATTCTCCGGCGTCTATCGGCACCGGCTTCAGAGGCAGCTCATTGCACGCCTCGTGAACCACCATCGCGAGATAGTTCGCATAAGTCGCGTAGACGGTCGTATCCTGGCGAGACCGGCGGGCGGGCATCTTGAATCGTGCCTGCGCGGCGGCAATAGATGGCTCGCCGAGCGGACTTGATCCAAACAGAGCATCCTGCGACCATCCGAACACCCGCGAAACGATCGCACCGACTTTCGCGGTGAGAGCACCTTCATCGGCGGTCGAGACCGTACCGTCGGCCAATGCGGCATCCCTGCTCGGAAGCAGCCTGCCCAGCAGGAAATCCGGTTCAATGCCGGCCTGCCGCAGCTTTCTCGTGAGCGTCCGCAAATCGGTCGGCGCCAGAGGCAAGAGGATTTCCTCCCGTATCCTGACACCGATAGCGCGCGCGACGTCCTGCAGCCGCTGGAGGCTGGCCGAAGCGTAACGCTCAGACTCGTACCGCTGAATCTGCTGTTCTTTGAGGCCGAGCCGCTCGGCCAGCTGCTTCTGGCTCAATCCCGCCGCAATGCGTGCCTTGATCAAGCCGTCGGCCATCTCGTCGAAGCTGTCCACTCTAATGGTGGAAAGCTGCCCTGACCGGAGGGTTTCATACTCGCGAATCTCGTCGGTTAAATCCTCCAACTGGCTAGCGAGCGCATCCCGTTCTGCCTTGATCAGGATCGGGTGGGTATCGGTCCTCGTCACCGCCTGGACATCAAAGGCGGCAAGCGCCTGCCGGAACCGATCTACCTCTGTCTTGGTGATGCGGTACTGCCGCTCATTGCTGATCATGGCAGCCTCCCGAGGTCAATTTGCAGAACCCCCTTCGCTATCCCGTTTCTGTCCCGCTGGAAGAAGTCCCGATACACGACTCCGCCTGCTGCCATGGCTGAAGCCGGGAAGAATTCCCCGCCGTACTTCGCCTTCATGGCCGCGCGCTTGTTGCTGAAATCCAGGAACACCGGATCGAGCAACAACGGATTCACCCCTACCGTCTCCCAGGCCGCGTCGTAGTCGTTCGGCAGCAGCTTGATCGATACGAAGCTTCCGTCGAGCAGCACCGTCCGGCAGCCCGCGGCTGCCAGACTACGAAGGGCGGCGTGCAGACCCTTGATCAAGGTCTGGCGATGTGAATTCCCCGAGAAATGGGCAGGGATGTCCTCCCAGGCGGTGTCGTGCACCCCGGCAGGCAAGTACCCCGTATCTGGATCGAGCTTCGGAATCATAGACACAACAATATTGTTGTGTTGACGGCTTGTCAAGCACGCAGCACAACCGCCGCCGACTGGGCACCTGATATGTGAACCGAGCGCGAGCCAATTGTGTCCGGCAAGTCCGAGTGCAAGATCGTCGATGAATACGGCCAAACGAACACTGCGAGACAGCTGGGGAGCAACCGGTCGTCGATGGACTTTATTGAAGTCGAACCTTTCTGCCTCTCGTCTGTGGAGAACGCTTGTTCCCCACGCGCATCGCCGCCCAGCCGGCGGCATGGTGTGATGACCGACCTGACGGAGCCCGCAGCATGGCCGCGAGATCCAAGCTCACCGTGGACAGTCTCGCCAAGCTCGGCGCCAAGCGGCTCGCCGAGATCCTGATCGCGGAGGCCGGGCGCAACCGCCAGCTAGGCGGTGCAGATGGCGCTCGCCGCCGATACCGGGTCCGCCGAGGTCGGCCATCAGATCCGCAAGCGTCTCGCCCAGCTCGCCCGGTCGCAAGCCTTCGTCCCGTGGGAGAAGGCGAAAGAGCTGGCGACCGAGCTCGAGCGCCTGCGGTCGCTGATCGTCGAGACCATCGGCGTTGCAAATCCCAAGCTCGCCGCCGAGCTGCTGTGGCAGCTCATCGATCTGCATGCCTCGATCTTCGAGCGCCTCGACGACAGCAGCGGCCGCGTCGGTGGACTGTTCCGGTCGGCATGCCAGGATCTCGGACCACTTCTCAAGCGCGCCAAGATCAAGCCGGGCGAGCTCGCACCGATGGTGCTGCAGCGGATCATCGACAACGGCTACGGCATCCACGATGGCATCGTGCTGGCGCTGAACGATGCGTTGGGCCGCGAAGGCCGGAACGCGCTGCGCAAATTGCTCGAGGCGAGACGTCAGGCGCATCTCGTCTCGGAGAAGCGGGCCGCCGTGCAGCCGGGTCGTTTCGACTATACGCTGAGCGGTCTGCTGCTGGCGCTGCGCGACATCGCCGACTGCGAGCGCGACGTCGATGCGTTCATCGGCACATACGAGGGCTTCGACCTCACCAATCCGGCCTATGCGACCGAGATCGCCGAGCGTCTGCTGCGCGCCGGCCGGCCGGAGGAGGCGCTGCTCTATCTCGACCAGGGAGCTCCCAACGAGCGGAACCGGCACTTCAGGGAACTCGACTGGAGCGATGTCCGGATCGGCGTGCTCGATGCGCTCGGCCGCAAGGACGAGGCGCAGGCGCTGCGGTTCTCGCTGTTCGAGCGGCATCTGAGTGCACCGCATCTCAAAGCTTACCTGAAGCAGCTTGGTGATTTCGACGACGTCGAGGCGGAGCGTGCCGCGCTCGCGCAGGTGGAGCGCCACGGCAACGTACATGCCGCGCTCGCCTTCCTGATCAACTGGCCGGCGCTGGATCGCGCGGCCCGCGTCGTCGATGCCCGCATCGTGGAGATCGACGGCAATCTCTACGAACTGCTCGACCCGGCAGCCTCCGCATTCGAGGGCAAGCACGCGTTGGCCGCGGTTCTGCTGCGCCGGCGCCTGATCGATTTCACGCTGCAGAAGGCGCGATCCACGCGCTACCGCCATGCCGTGCGGCATGTGCGGGAGATCGAGAGCCAGCAGTCCGATATCTCCGACTATGGACGGCACGAGAGCCACGCCTACTACATGGCGCGCCTCAAGCGCGATCATGCGCGCAAGCCGGCGTTCTGGTCGCTGCTCGCGGCATGAGGTGCGATGCTTGTCTTACGATCGCGATCCCAGTCCTTTTCGCCGTCGCAATGCGGCTGGCTTCCTCAAGGGGCAGCAAGCCATGATACCGGCATAGCTTGCTGCCCTCGCTGCAGCTTACTTCCGATTTTTGCTGTCGATCTCGCGCGCTCTTGTTCTCACGTCGTCCACGTTGTTACCCGTGGCCCATGAGCGCCCTCCACTCGGATCGTAAATATCAACTCGAACCGGACCTCCGATATGGGCATTGCTGCGGGTTGTGGTCTTCTCGACCGTTCCATCCTGCCTAGTGTGAGAGGTGACCTTTGCCATGAACTTTCTCCTCAAGGTTGGCAGACGACGTCAGTGCTGCTGACTGGCAGCGAGAGACGGTTAACACGCACACTCGAATAAGAAAACTCACACGAACGATAGAAGACTCGACAATATCCTTTTGATATGACGTCTTTTTTTCATCTATGTGTATGTGTTTACACATAGAAGCCTATATGATATCACATTCAAGTCGAGCCGATGAGGAACAGCCCATGGTGCGCATTGCCGCGTCACATGAACTTGGTCGGCTGATCAAGTCAGCAAGACAGTCGAAGAAATTGACGCAAGCCAATCTGGGCAAACTGATTGGGCTTACTCGTGATGTTATCGCCTCGATTGAAGCGGGGCGAAGTGGCGTTAGAGGCTCTTCACTTGATAAGTTAATTGAATGGAATCCAGAATTAACCGAGCTTATTAACAATAAGCCTTCCCCAAGCATGGAATTTGATAAACCGCGAACGTTTTCAGATGCCCTATTTTTAACGTTTATAGATCGCGCTATTTCTGAACGAGATGCCAACATTCCAGCTGTGAGATCTGGCGAGGATGGAGTCATCTCCAATTGCCGCAATCAAAACGAAATGATATCTTGCCTGGGGCGATTGGTTTTGGATTATTCGCGAGCCGGCGCGGGCGAACTGGACCCTTTCACAATATACTGGACTGCGCGCCGATACAACAGGGAGAGTATTTTTTATAGAAATGTAGCTAATTGTGCAATTCCAGAACTTCTATCAAAGGGACACTTCGTATCTCACGTTATAACAACAACACGGGGCAGTGAAAGGGACGCCTGGGATAGAGTTTTGCTGATGGTTCAATTGCTAAAGCGGTATGCGCGGTGGTCAAACAATTACAGCTGCCGCCTTCTTACGGGCGTCGCTGATCAGGACCTGCCAATTGACCTGTATTATGCTGGCACAGCGGGCCATCTGGCTTCCATGAGCACTACAGTTGGTCTGCAACCGACCTCGGGATTAGGAATCCATGTGCATGCTCCAACTATTGATGCGTTTTGTCGCGCAATACGCGGATCCGGCCAGGAGGTCGTAATTTTATATGACGATCCGGAGAAGTTTATTCCCAGCTATGCCGCCTCAGAGAATTGCGACGGGTTCCGCTACATGGTTCAGATGCAGCTACCTCATGTCACTCGGCCTCTAGAGCATTACGAGCGAGACTCCCCTTGGTACAAGCGCGCCACTGCGCGTTGGGGGCGAGAGCGGGCTGAAGTGATTGCTAATCACCGAAGATCGGCAGCAGCTTCAGTAGCAAAGCGTATTGCGCGGAACAATAAGATCCAGACGATCGTTTGTTCCGACACGATACTAAGTTGGATACGCACCGGCCTATGGGACGCTACTCAGGCAAGCAACGCCAACTACAGAAAATGGTATTTTGAGAAGGAAGACGAGAGGGTCGAGCGACTTATTCATCTCGACGAGATGCTGGCTTGTGGTGATAACGTTGAAGTGGCTATCGTGGACAAATCGAGATTCGACCAGCTTCCAGGGATCCGGACCTGCAAAAATTTTCAAGCAGCGTACGTCGTTCAGGGGCATAATAGCGTCGTTGCAGAGATAATCGATCCGGAGGTTAAGGATCCGGAAAGGAGGGTATTCCAGGCTTTAATTGATACGCAGCACCCAGAGACGAAGTGTGTCTCTTTAGCATTCCAGGCTGAATTTGAATCTAGCTGGCGGGCGCTCAAACCCGCAGAGCGTAGCAAGCATAGCGTGAGAGAACGAGTACAAGCTTGGATGAGGCAGATCGAGTAGGAGGCGTAATGGGAGTGGCGACACGTTGGCGGCCCGCTGGGGTAGCTAATTCGTAAAAGACAGCACGGTCGGCCAGCATTTTTATGCATCATCAGAAAAGGAACCTGTTCGCCGGCCTCGCGAGCCCCATAGTCTCGCGCAGTGTCGTGCCCGGATACTCCCGCCGGAATAGGCCGCGCCGCTGCAGCTCCGGGATCACCTTGTCGACAACATCGTCGAAGCCGGCGGGCATATAGGGGAACATGACGTTGAAGCCGTCGCAGGCGCGCCCTGCGAGCCATGCCTCCATCTCGTCGGCGATCGAGCGCGGCGTGCCGACGAAGGCGAGGCCGGCGTGTCCGCCGAGCCGCTGTGCGAGCTGGCGCACGGTCAGACCCTCGCGCCGCGCCAGAGCAATGGCGAACGCGCGGTTGCCCTTGCTGGCATTGCTCTCCGGGATATCGGGCAGCGGCGCGTCGGGATCGAGTGTCGCCGCATCGCACCCGAGCGCGACCGACAACGCGGCGATCGCGCTGTCGGCGTGCACCAGACTGTCGAGTTGGGCGCGCTTCTCCTCAGCATCGTCGATGGTGTCGCCGACCACGACGAGCGCGCCCGGCAGGACCTTGATGGCATCGGGATCGCGGCCGGCATGCGCCGCGCGCTCCTTGACGTCGGCGTAGAACGCCTGGGCCCCGGACAGCGTGTCGTGTGCCGCGAATACCACCTCGGCCGTCTCGGCTGCGAACCGGCGTCCATCGTCGGAGGGGCCAGCCTGCACGATCACCGGCCAGCCCTGTACTGGCCGCGCGATGTTGAGCGGACCACGCACCGACAGATGCGGCCCCTTGTGGTCGAGCACGTGCAGCTTCTCCGGATCGAAGTAGACGCCGGCCGCCTGATCGCGCACGAACGCATCGTCGGCGAAAGAATCCCACAACCCCGTCACGACATCGAAGACCTCGCGCGCCCGCTGGTATCGCTCGGCGTGCGGCACATGCTGCGCCAGACCGAAGTTCAGCGCGGCGTCAGGGTTGGCGGTCGTGACGATGTTCCAGCCGGCGCGGCCGCCGCTCAGATGGTCGAGCGAGGCGAAGCGTCTGGCGATGTGAAACGGCGTATCGAAGGTGGTCGACGCCGTGGCGACGAGGCCGATCCGCTCGGTGACGGCGGCGAGCGCGGACAGGAGCGTGAAAGGCTCGAAGGAGGTGACGGTGTGGCTGCGCTTCAGCGCCTCCATCGGCATGTTGAGCAGTGCGAGATGGTCGGCCATGAAGACGGCGTCGAACCGCGCCGCCTCGAGCTGCTGCGCGAAGCGTTTCAGATGCGCGAAATTGAAGTTGGCGTCGGGATATGTGCCGGGAAAGCGCCAGCCGCCGGTGTGAATGGCGACCGGGCGCAGGAAGGCGAAGAGATGGAGCTGACGAGAGGTGGGCATGGGTGACCTCGATTCTGGCTGTTGCGGGAACGGATCTGACGCTGGCTGCGCACGCAGCGCTTCGGCTGCGCGATCAGCGCTGACGCGTGGCGCTACGCCCGGCCTGGATGCAGACGCGGCGCGCGCAGAGGGACTTCGCGGGGGACGGGTCAACCGCGCGGCCGGCCGACCCAGAACGTGCCTTCGACCTCGACGATGTCGTCCTGGTTCAGCCGTTGCACCTCGACGATGGTGCGCGGCGGATAGGGGCCGTTGCCCCACAGCTCGGCCTGGACTTTGTTGACGATCGGCCGGAAGCGGAACATGTCGGTGACGTAGACGACAAGGCGGACGGTATCCTTCAGCGTCGTGCCTTCAGACTCCGCAATCATCTGCATGTTGCGGAAGGCTTGGCGCACGCGCGCCTCGTCGCCGGCGACCAGCGTGTCGGTTCTGGGATCGATGCCGCGCATGCCGGCGACGTAGAGGAACCCGCCGGCGCGACTGGCAATCCCCCAGGTGCCGGTTGGCTTGATTGCGCCTGCCGGCGCCAGTATCCGCACGCCGGAATGCTCCGACTGCTGAGCCATGGCGGGTACTGCATGTGCTGTGAAGGCGATCGAGAGAACTGTGGCGACGGTGATGAGTTTCGGCATGGCTATGGCTATGGCTTTCGCTGACGTGTTGGCTGTGTGACGTGTCATGCGGCAAGTCTGTCGAGGCCTGCGGCGACGTTGCCTGCGTGCCGGGCCGACACGCGCGATCAGGATGTCGGAGCCCAGATGTTGCCGGCAGATGGAATTGCGGTGAAACGCGTGCAGATGCGGGCAGACCGACCTGCATGCGCCACGCGCTCACCTGACGTGACCCGACAGCGCGCGGCCACGATCGAGCGTCCACGCCACTTTGCCGGGCTGCACGAGGCCGGTGACGGCACGGCCGCGCATCGGCTCGAGGGCAGCAGTCCAGGGCGCGATGGTGATCGTGTCCTGCCGGCGCAGCACGGCGTGCCGGCCGGTCGGCGTGTCGATCGCCCGCTCGTAGACGCCAGTGACGCGCTCGCCGGGCCGGCTGATCCGGACCTCGACGTTGGCGGCGCGGCCGATCTCGGCGGCGATGCGCTGCAGCTCGCGCTGCCGCAGCTGGGCCGGCGCCGAGGGGCGCAGCTCGAAGCGGCCATCGGCGGTTGTGCGGCCGAGATCCTGCGAGATCAGCCATTGACGGCGCACCTCGAGATCGCGCGCGGCCTCGCCACCGAAGCCGCCGCGCGGCTGCATAGTTGGGTCGCCAGTGGCGACGATGCGATCGAGCCACGTCGGGCCGTCGTAGCCGGGCAGCGACTCGGCTTGCGTTCGGGAGAGCACCGAGATTCGCGGCGCCGCCTGCGGCTTGCCGTCGAGGCGGTCGGCCGAGATGCGCACCACGTCGCCCCGTCGCAGCGCCTTGTCGGGCGTCAGGCGGCCGAGCTCGACGTAGTGCACGCGACCGTCGATGCCGTCGACGACGGTCCAGGTGCGATCGGTGATCTCGTCGATCATGCCGGCTCCGATGACCTTGCCGGTGAGCGGGTGCCGGCGGCTGCCGCGATCGAACAGGGCATAGCTGCCGGGCGTGCGCTCGACGCCGGCCTCCGTCAGCGCGCGTTGCATCATCTTGATCTTGTCGGCGCGGTCGCCAAGCCGACGCAGCTTCGCCTCGATCTCCGGATCGAGCGCCCACACGCCGGCCTGCTTCTCGGCGGCGAGCCCCATCCGCTCGAGCGTCCGCAGTCGTCCGACCCGCATGGTGTGGCGCGCGGCGTCGGCCTCGTCGTGGGCGGTCAGGACCAGCACATTGTCCTTGGCGCGAACGAAGAGCGCGCGGTCGAGCCGCGTCAGCCGCTCCTGGCCGACCTCGTTGCCGAGCTTGCCGAGGCGCTCGAGTTCGGTCTCCGGACCGAGCTCCAAGGTGACGAGATCCTGGGCACGGGCGCGGATGCCGTGGCTGATGTAGTCGCGGGCCATGACGAGATCCCGATTCTGCATATCGCGGCCGCGTACGACTACGTGAGTGTGTGGATGGCCGGTGTTGAAATGATCGACCGCCACCCAGTCGAGCTGCGTGCCGAGGTCCTGCTCGACCTGCCGCATCAGATCGCGCATGACCGGCTTGAGATCGCACAGCCGGGCGCCGTCCTCAGGCGCGACGATGAAGCGGAACTGGTGCGGATCGTTTTCCGAGCGCTCGAGGAACGCATGAGCGTCGGCATCGTCGCCGCCCGCGTCGTAGAGCCGGCCGGGTGTGCCCTCCCGCGTGGTGCCATCGCGCAGGACGTAGCGCAGGTGCGCTTGCGCCGGTCCGATGTTGCCGCCAGTGAGTCGGCTGTAGCGCGCCTTGACGATCACGCGCCGGGCGCCGGGCGTGAAGAGACCCGACGCAGAGATCGCGCCATGCGCGAGACCGCGGCGATGCGCGTTCGGGTCGATGTGGCCGTTGCGCCGCAGGGGACGGGCGGCGTTGCGGGCTGCCTCTCCGATCACGCGCGTGGAATGGCGGATGGCCTTGGCGCGACCGTCGTCGCGGATGTGGCCGAGCCTCGGTTTGAAGTCGTCGTTGGACATGGCGCATCCTGCAATTGCGTTTTGACGCAATCGAAATGTAGAGTGGCTGCCGGAATGCAAGATGGGACCAAAAACTCGCTGTCGCGTCAATGACTTGACCGTATCTTGACGTACGCATTGAATGGAGCGCGCACAAAATTATCGTTCAAAATCAATGCATTAAATCAGCCGCAGCACGTGTTGACCCGCCGTTGGATGAAAAACGAGCCCGTTGACAACAGGAAAAGCATAGAGAACGTCTGCGTGAAACCGGATCTGAGCAGTATCGCAAACATGCCGGCGGACGATGATGCCGGGCAAAGCCGCAACACCAAGTGCGGCAGCCACGACACAGGCAAGCGGTGTGCCTCGAGATGCAAGAGACGAGCACGACGAGAGCACATTTCAAGCGGGACCAGGTGAGGGCCCAATGCCGATGTCGCAGCACAAAGTGACTGAGCCGGAGGCTCGACGAGCGCCGGCGAAGCCACCGCCGCGGGGCGGGTGGGTGGGCTCTTTCTGCTGCAACAAAGCACGCCGAGCCGGAGCATGCGAAGTGCCCCGCGCCGTCGCCGGCGCGGGGCGTCACGGACCTCAGTCCTGCGGGTTCCAGATCAGGGCGTAGACGTTGGGCTCGGTCTGGCCCGCGGCCCGACCGAGGTTGGCGTAGAGCGTCCGCGACCCGAGCTCGGGCGCCGCGATCGACAGCGCCACGTACTCCTTGCCGGAGATCTGGCCGGTGCGGATCCAGCCCGCGCCGATCTCGATGCCCTGGCTCAGCACCCGGTAGTCCGGCTGGGTGGCCGCCGACTTGTCGGTGACGGGCAGGATGATGATCTCGGCGCGGACGGAGAGGGTGCGCAGCTCGCCCTCGTAGCGGCCGTCGTCGCGCTTGGTGACGGATCCGATGGTAGCCATGACGTGGTCCTTTCGGTTGATCCGGCGGAGGTCCATCCCCCGCCGGTACGCGACCCTCGTGGCGGGCTGGAGCCTGAGACACCCGGAGGGCCGGAACGCAGTGGAGGAGCCGGCTCTTCGCCGGCTTGTCTCGAAGGCGACGCCTGCCACACCGTCGCGTATCAATCGGCGGGGTGTGGCGTCCTCACGCACCGATGGGAACCAGCCGGCGCGCGGTCGGATCAACCAGTACGCGAACGGATGCGAGCTGATGTGCGTGAGCGCCCGTCCGAGGCGACGCAGCACGCCGGCACCGATCGCGCGCAGTTCCGGGCGGTGCTGTTGCGAGAAGAGAGCTACGCGCGGAACGCCGAAAACGCGGCTTGTGTGCGATGCCGACGCCTCGCAGAACTACGGCATCGAACCGTCAGCAGTGGTGGGCCTTCGTCGAATTCGCTTTGCGGCCGCCTTTCGTGGTCGCAGCAGCGACGCCGTCGCCATCGAAGCGATGCGCTCACCGCGAGTCCCGCGGGAGTGATCGTAACCCGCATGGGCCGAGACGCCGGCACTGCGCACGGCGGCTCGGTGGCGCGGCCGGCTCTGCCGCGCCATAGAGCACGACCGGCCTCGGCCCTCAGGCCGAGGCCGGGCCCGCCCATCGTCTTTGTCGTCCATTGATCGCAACGCTGAGGATCGGAGCCATACTGGTTTGCTTCGATGCACGCCGTCGCGCAGCGCGGACTGTTTATCTTGATCTATCCGAACACAATCGCGCAGCGCGCAGCTGCGCTGCCGTGCAGCACCGTTTAAGGACGAGTGATCCATACCGGATGGGTAATGCCTGCGATGGCGGATGACGCGTCGACGCCGAAATAGCAGCTGTCGAAGTTGGCCGGGCGAACTGCCGAGCACGAACAACTGTCGCGGGCGCAGCCGTAGACAAGCCGTGCTGCACGACAGCGTGCGGCGCGCGCGATCACGCGCACGCTGCCGTGCAGCACCGTTCAATCACGGATGATCCACAGAGGATGGGCAATGCCGACGATGGCGGATTGGTCGATGATGCCGAAATAGCGGCTGTCGAAGCTGCCGGCGGTGGTGCCGAGCACGAACTGTTGGCGCGGGCGCAGGCGCAGGCACCCGTGCCAGCGCGGCAGCGCGCGTCCAGCGCGATCACGCGCGCGCGCGATCGCTGCCGGCCGGCCGTTGATCGAGACGGTGCCACCAAAGCGGCAGACACGGTCGCCGGCGACGCCCGCGATGTCGAGGCGCACGTCGCCCGCTGGTCAGGCCTGCTGCAGGCCGACGCCTACGGCGGATACAATCGGCTGTATGTACTCGATCGTAAGCCGGGCCTGATCCTGGAAGCGGCCTGCTGGGCGCATGCGCGCCGGCCATTCTTCGCAGCTGCCGACATCGAGGCTAGCACCCGCCGCAAGGCCGAAGGCAAGGTACCAGCGCCGATCTCACCCATGGCGCTGGAGATCGTGCAGCGCATAGATCGGTTGTTCGAGATCGAGCGCGGCATCAACGGTAACACCGCCGACGAGCGTCGGGCCGTTCGGCAGGCCCTCAGCCGGCCTCTCGTCGACGAGCTGGAAGCTCTCATGCGTGCGGAGCGGCCGAAGCTCTCGCGCGGCAGCGATCTCGCAAAGGCCATGGACTACATCCTCAAGCGCTGGCCCGCGTTCACGCGCTTCCTCGATGACGGGCGCGTCTGCTTGTCTAACAACGCCGCCGAGCGCGGACTCCGCGGTATCGCTCTTGGAAGGAAGTCGTGGCTCTTCGCCGGCTCAGATCGCGGAGGGATGCGCGCCGCCGCCATGTACAGCCTCATCGTCACGGCGAAGATGAACAACATCGACCCGCAGGCCTGGCTTGCCGACGTGCTCGCCCGCATCGCCGAGCTGCTGCCGTGGAATTGGCGCTCGGCTAACGACATGGTCGTCAAGGCCGCTTGAAAAGCGCGGCCCTGCGGTGCTCACCGGATACTAACGGACAAGTCAGACTGCTCTGCGAAGTTCGTTACGAAGAACACCTACTGCCTCGCAAACAGCGTCCAAGGGTTTCGAGATTTTGGCGTGCATCCGAAGGATGCCAACGTGAAGGTTGGCACCGCTTACGCGGCCCTGCTGGTCTGCGTTGAGTTAGCAGCAAGATTGAGCAGCGAGCTAGCGGGGGCAAAGGCTTAGTTCGAGGCACCAAGTGGGCGCTCAAGTCAAAATCCACCAATATGTAAAACATGCCCCCAGAATATGTAAAACATCTGGCCGCGGCGTCAGCGGTTGAGGCTGTCAATCCACTGATCTTATTGGGTGAAAATTTGGTCAGAGCGGCGGGATTTGGCCCCACGCCCCCAGTCCCCCAGGTTGGTTGTCGATAGAAGTGAAGTGTAAAAGAGCTGCGGCGCTGCACACCCCCCATGGTCGCCGCTGGAACTCGCAACGCACCAATCTCTGCACCTTTGTACCTTTAGGGAATATCGGAGCACCTGCGTGCCCCGTCTTCCTGCGTGAACCCAGCGTGAACGGCAGTTTTTGCGGAGAGGTGGTTTTGATCTAAGTTCTTGATTTTATTGGTGGAGCCGAGGGGAATCGAACCCCTGACCTCTGCAGTGCGATTGAATTCACACACGTTCTTTGAGGTTCCGTGATGTTACCGCAAGTGACGGTCAAGTCATTGTTTTAGCGTTCATATTATTGCGGACCGCTGCAACATACCGTATCTTCGCCTGAGCGCAAATGACGTCTTGGTGTGCGACAGGTGTGCGACAGGTGTGCGACAGGACCCTGACCTCTGCACATGAGGACGCTCCTTTTCGGAGGCATTCTCGGCATGCCAACCCTCTCGCGGAATCACCGGCAGATCTCTTCAGCTAAACCCATCGGCGGCAAGCGCACCCAGTACAGGATCGAAGGTGTGAACGGCCTCGTTCTCGATGTCCGGCCCAACAACACGCGCACCTGGTTCGTGCGCTACCAGAACGGGTCCCGCTCGGCCCGTAAGTTCCGTTGGTACAAGATCGGCGATGCGACGGCGATCGGCCTCGCACAGGCGACCGAGCGCGCCAAGAAGATCGTCAGCGCCGTCCAGGACGAGCGCCGCGACCCGGTGCACGAGCGCATCGAGACGGAGAGGAAAGCCGAGACGTTCGGCCAGCTCTTCGAGCAATGGATGACGCGCTACGCCGAGCCTCGCCTCGCGCGCGCCGGCACCGACCGGATCATCTACCGCAATCATCTCGAACCCCAGATCGGAAAGACATCCTTGGGATCGCTCAACCGTCAGGAGATCGCCCGGTTGCGAGATGAAATTGCTGCCAGGGCAACTCCCCTCACCTCGAACTCTGCCGTGGGTCTTGTCTCTCGCGTGCTCAACTGGGCCGTCGACGAGGGCAAGATCGAGGTCAACCCCGCCGCGCGGCTTCGTAAGGCTGGAACAAGCAGACCACGCGAGCGAGTGCTTGCGCCGGCATCGCTCAAGATCTTCTGGAGCGGTCTTGCTGCAATGGAAGAGATGTCGGGAGAGCACATGGCCCTGGGAGCAACAGGCCGGATGCTCTCGCCCGAGACCCGTACGATCTTGCGCCTGGTACTCCTGACCGGGCAGCGGCGCACTGAAGTCACCGGCGCGCGAAAGGAGGAGCTGCAGCTCGACGGAGACGAGCCCGTCTGGACGATCCCCGGCGAGCGCACCAAGAACGGTCTGCTTCATAGGCTACCCTTACCGCCCCGCGCTGCCGAAGAGTTCCGGCGCGCGGTTGCAGCCTCACCTTCGGAGTCTTCATTTGTATTCCCGTCTCCCGGCGATCACCGCCAGCACATCACGCCCCTGGCGGTCACGCGAGCGATGGCGAGGTTCGTCTCCGAACTTAAGATCCCGAAGGTCTCACCGCATGATCTCCGCCGCACGGTCGGGACGGAATTGGCCCGCCTCGGCATCCCGCTCCATGTCCGGTCGCTCGTTCTGAACCACAGCCCGCAGAGCCGTGGTGTCACGGATGCGGTCTACAATCGCTACGCTTATGACAAGGAGAAGCGCGAGGCACTCACAGCTTGGGAAGCGGAGCTGGCTCGCCACATTGCGTGAAGGCGCTTTGAAGTCGATGGACGCCAACAGTGAAGATCGCAACGTTCGACCCCTTGACGCGAATTCCGAACACCCTGATGTTCGGAGGCCGATCTACTAGATTACCCTCAGGCCGTGCAGATGATCCCTGCACCGCAGGATCAGAGCCGCTGATCCATTTTTGACTGGACCCCGCATATCGAGCCCAGACAATGGGCTCGCGCGTTCCGGATGGTCCCGTCCCCTCAACCGCCACAAGCATGGAGGCGAGCCATGTCCGACGAGGACGGGAGTTCCGATCCTTTTGCAACATTGATACGAACAGGACCAATCTATGAGGTGGGCAGAGCCCGCGGTTCCCTGAGGCAAGCGAAGAACGCCGCGACCGGGCTTCATAACAAGCTCGCAGAGGTCCGGTATCGTGGCTATGAAAGTCTAGGAGACCTCCCCCCCGAACTGCTCTCAGGCGTGAACCATCACGTATCAGCTTTAATGGCCGAGCTCGTTGCCATACTGCCGCCCGCCGTGCCTGAATCTGTTGCCGATAAAGTTCATGACAACATTGCGCGCAGACCGCTCTGGCGTGACCGCGACCGCTCGCTAGGGGAAACGTCGCGAGCCTTCTTCTTCCGGACATATCCGGACTGGAAAGAGATCAGCCTTACCTGGCCCATACTTCTGAAGCACGACAAGGATCTCTACCACGCTCTCAAGACCCAGGAGCACCGCAACGAGGCCGATCGCATCCCGTTGCCTACTAAGACGAAGACGGTGCTTTCTAAGCTGGCGCGCATTTGCCTGTCCGATCACTCGATGAGCATATCCGACCTGCACTCTGCAGTCCGCGCAGCAAGCCGCCTTCATAGAAAGCGGCCAAGGAAATCGCCCTCGGAGCCAGTAATGTAAAAGTTTCGCTCACCATTATCACGTTGAAACGCCATCCGTGCTCATCCAATATCATCCGCAAGAAGGCGACGCCTTCGGGTAACAGCGCGTCTCTCAACTCCACAATCAGGGTGACCACCACGCAGCTTCATGGAAGGTGTGCATGACCAAGCCGTTGCCTGATGCACTCGCTCATCTTCGCTTTCTCACGATGAAGCAAGTTTGCGAGATCACAACGTACACCCCCCAGCATATCTACCGCATGATGCGGCAAAACCGCTTCGTGCCTTGCGTAAGGCTGGGCCAGAACCGGGTCGCGTTCCGCGTCGAAGATATCGAGCGATGGGTATCTGAACGCCAGACCATCCGCCCGGCCAACGATAACGAACCTATCAAGGACTGACTTTCCACACTCGTCACGTTCAGCAGAGCCCGCTCCGGCCTAAGCCGGGGCGGGACAGGCGCCTCATTGCCTTCGTCGCGGAGCGCATGCCATGCCCAACAACTCCTACTTCCCTGATGATGATCCCGATAAGCCGGAGATTCCGAAGGGCCCGAAGCTCTCGGAGCTGCCAGGCCTTGGACCGGCACGCCTTTGGGGCGAGCGCCTCATTGCTGAGTTCCGCGCCTGCATCGCCGGCACTATGAGATGGGAAGATCTCCCGCACGGCGCGCTCATCTCGGGCCCGCCCGGCACGGGCAAGACGATGTTCGCGATCGCTCTAGCGGCCGAGCTTGGCATTCCCATCATCATCACCGGCTACAACAAGTGGCTGGCCAGGAGCGGCAACGAAATCTGCGCCGCCATCGTCGCTGACTTCGCCCTAGCCAAGAAGATTGGCCGTTGCATCATATTTCTGGACGAGCTCGACAGCGTCCCTTCGCGCACGATCGACAATCACAACACGACTTACTACACCCCGATCAACAACACGCTCTTGAAGTGCCTTGAGCCGGCCAATCTCAAGTCAGGCATCATCGTCATTGCCGCGACCAACCATGCGGAGCGCATCGACGATGCCCTGAAACGCTCTGGCCGCCTCGACCGGCACATTGAGTTATCGCTCCCCGGAAAGAAGGAGCTTGAGGAGATTCTCGCCTTCCACCTCAAGGCTGACCGGTACCGCATCGGCGAGCTCGCCTCGATCGCTGTTCTTTGCATCGGCAAGAGCGGCGCGGATATCGAGAAGCTTGTCCGCGATGCACGCAGCCTCGCGCGCCGTGCGTATCGCGACATCTCGCGGCACGATCTCGTGGCTGTCATTGAGCAGGAAGCTCCGAAGCTGAGCCCCCAGGAGCTGGAGCGCATTGCCTTCCACGAGGCGGGGCACGCGGTCGCCGTCTATCGACTTCGCATGTCGGACGACATCTCGGTCTCGCTATTCGCGCCGAAAGGTGCCGGCGGCATCATGCGGGCGCCCGTCAAGACTAAGGTTCTCACCGAGTTTCATGTCATGTGCCGGCTCGTGGCTCTGCTTTCGGGGCGAGCGGCCGAAGAGACATTCTGCGACGAGATCAGCACCGGCTCCGGCGGAGGCTCTGACTCTGACATTGCACAGGCGACCGACCTTGCGATCCGTGCCTACGATGACCTTGCCCTCCGCAGCATCTGGCATGGTCCCACGGCACGTGCGAACGGCCCTGCGAACGAGGAGGTGCTCCGTCAGGCGAGGCGCCTGCTCGACGAAGCCTATCAGATGGCGCTCGAACTCATGGACATGGAGCGGGAATTCATGAGGAGACTTGCGAACGCACTGATCGCCAAGCGCGCACTCGCTCATGACGATCTCGTCGCGCTCGATCCGGGAAAGCCGCAGGCACCGAAGGTCCCGCCGCCCCTGCCTCCGCCCTCCAATGACAATATCTACACGACAAGGCCATTCCAGTCTCCGCGGCACGAGCAGGAACTGCAGCAGTACCCACCACTTCCATCCCGGTACGGCGAGCCTCCACCAATGCCACCCCACTGGCTACAGGCACTCCCGCCGACACATGCCAATGACAACGCGTATGACGCCGACGATGATGCGATGTCGGTCCCCGACAAGATCCGCGACTCGCTTGCGCGTCTCTGGCACCGACGCGGACAGTAGTGCATGCGCTGCCGTCGCCCGGGCCCACGGTCGAACGCTGTGGGCAACTTAAAAGTGAGAGATTGGGCGGGGCCCCGAGTCGCCTGAAGCGCGCCGCCCGACTCCGCCGAGCCGAAAGTGAGAAAATGGGCGGCGCTGAGTGAGATTCTGTCAATGTGAACTCACCTATTGACTGTCTCACTTATTCTCGGCACGGTCATATCGTGCGTAAACAGACGAATACCACGACACCGCATTCCTACGACGAGACCGAGCCGACCAAGCAACCGTCGAACCTGCTCGCGACCGACATCAAGGTCACCGGCCAGCCGCTCGATCCCACCAACATGGGCCGCATCATCAAGCCCCGTGAGCTTGTCGACATCATCGAGCTCACGCCGCTCAATCGCTCCGAGACTATTCTCTACAATCAGCTCCTCGCCGCCGCCTGGAACGATATCAAGACGAAGCCCGTACACAAGGTGCTGAAGGCCAGTCTCCGCGGAACCCACGAGAGCAATGACCGCCTGCACGATGCCTTCGACCGTCTGATGGGGGCCTGGGCCAAGATCCGCGCCCGCGATCCCGCCACGGGTGAGATGGCGACCTTCCGGGTTCACTTGCTCGGCACCAACAAGGAAGAGGACAAGGACGACGGCTACTTCTACTACACGTTCCCCGCCGACCTCCTCGCCGTCATCAGCCAGAGCAAGGCCTGGGCGACCATCAAGTCCCACATCATGTACGCCCTGCGATCGAAGTATTCGATCCGTCTCTACGAGATGATCGAGCGCCGGATCGGCATGATGAAGCAGTACGAGGAATTCACCGTCGAAGAATTCCGGGCCCTGCTCGGCGTCCCCGAGGACAAGCTCGACCGCTACGCCGACTTCAACAAGCACTGCCTGAAGCCCGCCCTCGACGAGGTGAACCACCTGACCGACTTCGAGGTGAGCGTGATCGCGATCAAGAAGGGCCGTACCGTCGAGAAGCTCGGTATGAGTTGGATCAAGAAGTCCCCGAAGGCCCTGCAGCGTGCCTTCGACGAACGCGAGAAGAGTCGCGTCGGCCGGCAAGCACGGTGGCGCGGCAGCGTCGAGATCGTAAGCTTCGACGACCAGCCCGAAGCCTGATGATTAGCGCCGCCCATTTTCTCACTTTTGCGCTGTCTCAGGCTCGCCGCCCACTTTCTCACCTATCGCCTTGGACCCGAGTCGCGCCCTTGCCGTTCCGCCCGTTTCCTCACCTGAACCCGCCCGCTCTCTCACTTGTGCCGCCCAAAAACTCACGCGACTCCGCCCAATTTCTCACCTATCCCGCCCATATTCTCACTTTTGGCTCCGTAACCCACTGATTTATCGCTCAAAAATCGACCCTGAAATTGAATCTAGAATCTTTGAATAAAGAGAATCGGTCTGCGTTCGAGGTCCTGGCGCAAAAGTGAAACGACTTCGGGCATCAAGAGCGCTTCGCTGACGCTCAGCGATAAACGGAATGGCCGCACAAGGCGGCCATAAGCGTTGTCACCCTCACCCTGCGCTCGCTTAAGCTCGCTTCGCCGCACCTATGTTGCGGAATCCGCTACCGCGGATAAGCAATCTGGTAGGAAGTGGCACCGATAACCTCTGTGGGAAACGACAGTACGTGAGGAGAGATCAGAAGTGGCTTAGCGGGATGGAGCAAGTGGCTTCACCACCCAAGGGCGGCCCCATCTCGCTCGTGGATAGGCCCGTATTCACCCATAGAACGACCGCGAGGCCACTCGGAGACGCCGCAGGCACCGTCAAGACCCCCTTCCCCGTCTCTGTACCAGCAGCGATTTGTGACGATAGCGCTTCCGAGACCCATCCAGATCCTGAAGTGAGAGGTCGCCCATTTTCTCACTTTTACAGTCGCTTGTACAAAATCGTTCAGGTTTGATTCAATCCGTCGATCAACGCGCAGCAATTACGCAAATCCACATTTGGGGATTTTGTTCTCGTGCCCCGCTCATGCTGCAGCTGGAAGCTAATCGCAAAAGTGAAGTGAGACCGCCCGTGTCTCCCCTCACTTCTACCAGCAGGTTACCCCGCGCCTTTTTGCTCTGGCTCACCCGCGCGGATCTCGTATTATCGACCTCGCGGTACAGGCAGGGACGCCGATGGCCGCCAAGGGCGAGAGGCGGGAATTTCCCGCCTTTCGTTTGTCCAATGCCTCGCATGGTCGTCTCGCCCTTGTTCAAATATCCCGGGGTCTGGGGCAGCGCCCCAGCCGCTCGCCTGGAGCAGAATTCAAGACTGCTTCAATTATCCACAAAAAAGTAGTGGCCTCTTCCGGTCGCGTCCGATTCGCGCGATCCGCATAAATCCTGCATTTGCGGTCATGCAATCCATGAGAGAAGTTAGGTAAATACCAACTTCCATCTTGGGGAACCTCAACGACTCAATAACGCTCAACATCGGCCTCGGGTAGCGAGATGGGTTTTTGTCTGACAAAAACACCCCTCGGCAGGGAGGCCCCTGCACCCCGTCCGGCCATCTTGAACCATCTCACGAGGTTCCGGTGTCCCGATTGAAGAAGTCCCGCGAAGCGCGTCGTAGCGCCAAGATTGCGGTTCGCTTGCTCCCAAAGCAGCGCCGCAAGCTCGATCGCGCCGCCCGGAATTCTGGCCTGACGCTGTCTGCGTATCTCGGTACCCTCATCGATGGGCGATCGCGCAAGGAAGAGCCCCTCGCCGCTCCGGCTGAGATCGTCCCATATCCCCTCCTCGCTCAGTGGCAACGCGCCGGCAACAACATCAATCAGATTGCGCGGGCCCTTCACCGCGGACGTGCGGTCGAGGCCGACTGGGTCGTAAGATCCATGAACGAGCTTCTCGCGCTCATGATCGAAGACCAGATTACGCGGCGCTATGCGCTTCGCTATGGCGCGGCACAGCTTGCAAGCCAGACGGCTTCGCTCGGATGATCCCGAAGCTCGCCGGCACTCGCAGCGATGGCCGGGGCCGGTCCTTCAAATCGTTGTTCGACTACATCTTTCACGACAAAGGGCGCGCCTCCTCAAGCCGCCGCGTCGCTTGGGCCGAGGCCATCAACTGCGCGATATCGGGGAATATTCGCCGCGCCTGGTACGAGATGGTGCTCACGTGGGAGAACCGCACCGCACTCAAGAGAGCGCAGGGTCTCGCAGATACAGGCCGCAGCAACGAGCGCCCTGTCCTTCATTTGACGCTCTCATGGCATCCGCGGGAGACTCCAGACCGAAGCGAGATGATGGCTGCCGCTCAGGACGTACTCGACTGGCTGGATCTTGCCGACCACCAGGCCGTCGTCGTCGCGCACACCGACGAGCCGCATCCCCATGTGCATCTCGCCATCAACACCGTCCACCCGGTGACCGGCAAGACCGCCAGTCTCTACCAATGCAAGAAGACGCTGAGCGCTTGGGCCCGGCACTGGGAGGAAGTACATGGCGGCATCGTCGTTGAAGGCCGCGCGCGGCATGAGCCCCGCTCCGCTAAAATCCTGCGTCAGGACGTTCGCAGGTCCCTCCCCTTGCCATCAGAGAGCCCGGCAGCCACTCCGGGCAATGACAACGATCCCAAGAGTACCGCGCGCCGCCCTTCGTTCCTGCGCCTTGTGACACCCGCGATCAATCTGAGATCCCGCTTCCGTCGCGCCGCCTCCCTGCTTGCGGCGGTGACGCCCCTCCTCCTCCTGTTCTCGTCGCGTCCATCGCCGACCGGGCCGCCGATCGCGCGGCCTCCGAACGCCACTGCACCGCCCGTGGAGCGGACGGCAGCGCCGCGTCCAGAACCTCATCCGCGATACCGGATCTGATGTCCCCAATTCCACAAATCCACATTTGGGGATTGCCATCCTGTGGGTCGTTTTCCGGAGCGGCTTGATCTGGCGCCCCTGCCCCGGCACGGTGACGAGCATGGCTGCTGATCCCGTCCTCATCGCCTACACCGTTAAACGCAGCAAAACGAAGCGCGCGATCTGGACACGCATTGGCGAGGCCTACCCGCATGAGATCGGAGCGGGTCTGACGGTGGTCCTCGATTCTCTTCCGCTCGATGGCCGCGTCGTCCTCCTCGAGCCGGACGCAGACGATGATGCTCGGATACGCCGCGAAGCCCTGAGACACGTGAGATGAGACAAAGCACTCTTCACCTCACTTATTGATTTATCCACGACTGCCCATTTCCCCAAATACCTATTTGCCCAAACATTCAATTGCTAACGCGCCATTATTCCCTTGGTGCATTCAACGAATACGGTACCATTGACATATCCGATTGGGCATTCACCCAAATCCACATTTGCTGAAATTATTGTTTGGGGTTTTTATGATTCTCACATTTGCATCTTCGAAGGGCGGTGTCGGCAAGTCGACGACCTGTGCCGCCGTGGCGTCAGCACTCGCCATGAACGGCTCGCGCGTCCTTCTTATCGATCTCGATCAGAACCGGACGGTACATCGTTGGTCGAAGAAATCCCCGATCACAGGCCTGACCGTAAAGGCCATCGAGCCCGAGGAATTCGGGAACGTGTTCCGCGACGAGACCACGTCCGGACGCTACGATCACGTCTGCATCGATCTACCGGGGACGAGAGAGGTCACGCTGTTCAAAGCGCTTGCGCGCTCGGATCTCGTCATCATCCCGGCGCAAGCCTCCGAGCCCGACATCCGTGAAGCTCTGCGAGTGGCAGGAGACATCAAGGACGTCCGCGAGACGACCGGACGCGACATCCCATACCGGCTGCTGCTGACCAAGGTCTATCCGCTCCGTACCCGCGTGACGGACTTCGCCTATGCCGAGTTGGCAAGGCTGGGATTGCCGCTGTTCCGCACCGCGCTCGTCGAGCGCTCGGCCTACCGCGAAATGTTCCTGAACGGGCAGCCGCCAACCGTCTCCGAGCCAGGGAAGGGGGCCGGTCTGGAGATCGTCTCGCTGATTGGCGAGATCGAAGCAATCGTGGCCGGCGGCGCAAACGAGATCAGAAAGGCCGGCTGACCATGACCAAGCAACGCGCTCCCTTCATGCACGTAACACCCGATGTCGATGACGCTGAACTCGAACGCCTCGCGGCCGAGAAAGGCGTCAGTGCCCTCGTGAAGCCGAGCGAACAATCAGCGAGAGCAGGGGAGGGGAGCAGCACCCCAGAGAAGCCCATTCCGCAGCCCGCCGTGCGTGAGCGTAGGATGATCGCGAACCCCGCCACAGGCGCGACTCCACGCGACCGTATGAAGACGGTCAATCTGGAGTTGCCGGACTATGTCTGGACAGACCTCAAGATCCGCGCCGCACACGCACAGACGAGCGTTCGCCATATCGTGATGATGGCGCTCAAGGCCAACGGCATCATGATTGCTGAAGCCGATATGGTCGAGGACGGCCGCAGATTGCGGACGTAGGGGCAGGGTGAGGTACGGCCGACCCAAATGTAGATGTCGCGCTTTGTGCCGCCCCGTTAAGATGCTTGCAGGATCTGTACAGCTAATATATTATCCGCAAATGGCTTATATCGCCATCGAGGTATAATATATTGGCTCTATCGTTGAAGTCACCAGCCGACGTCCAGCTTGAGGTCCGCGACCGGTTCAAGGCGCGCAGGCTTGCGATGCGCCTGACCCAGGCGGGCCTTGCCAAGCGCTCCGGCGTGACCTTGGGCTCCCTGAAGCGCTTCGAGACGACGGGTCTCGTCGCGTTCGACTCCCTCTTGAAGCTCGCCCTCGTGCTCGACTGCCTGCCCGACTTCGACAAGTTGGCAGCCCACGATAGCACGTCCCTTGAGAGCCGGACGCTCGATGAGGTCTTGGCCTCCGGTCGCACGCGCAAGAAGGGCCGGCTCAAATGACCCACCGCCCGGCCGCGCTCCTCAATGTCTTTCTCGATGGCCGCGAGCGCCGCAAGGTCGGGCGCCTCGCAGCGCAAGGCCGTCGTATCCTCTTCGAGTATGATCCCGCGTTCATCGCGTCGGGTCTGCAGATCTCGCCGTTCCAGCTACCGCTGCGTCCGGGGGTGATGGTTGACGACAAGCAGGTCTTCGACGGTCTCTTCGGCGTGTTCAACGACTCTCTGCCGGACGGCTGGGGCCGGTTGCTTCTCGATCGCGCCGTAGAGCGCATCGGTATCGCCCGCCAGGAGCTGACGCCGCTCGACCGTCTCGCGCATGTCGGCACGCACGGCATGGGCGCGCTGAGTTACGAGCCGGACTTGAGCGACAGTGACCGGGCCCCGGTTGTCCTGGAGCTCGACGAAATCGCACGCGATGCCGCCACGGTCCTCAAGGGCGAGGAGGGGCCCGTGATCGAGAAGCTCCTAAAGCTCAACGGCGCTTCGGCGGGAGCGCGTCCGAAAGTGGTGGCGCTCGTCAGTGCCGACCGCACGCAGATCATTCACGGCCCGGCTACGCTGCCCAAGGGCTACGCCCACTGGATGATCAAGTTTCCGTCGGCCGGCGACGATGCGACATCCGGGGCGACCGAGTACGCCTACAGCCTGATGGCGCAGGACGCCGGTATCGCAATGCCGGACACGCATCTCTTCACCGCCAAGAAGAAGCGCTACTTCGGCATCAAGCGTTTCGACCGTGACGGTAACCGGCGCATTCACATGCACAGCCTCTCAGGGCTCCTGCATGCCGATCACCGCACCGCGGCACTCGACTATGACGGCTTCCTGAAAGCGACACAGGTTCTGACCAAGGACGTGACCGAGGTCGAACGTGCCTTCCGGCTCGCCTGCTTCAATGTCCTCGCTCGCAACCGTGACGATCATGCCAAGAACGTCTCGTTCCTGCTCGACGATGCCACCGGAGTGTGGACGCTCGCGCCGGCCTATGACCTGACCTTCTCGGCAGGCCCAGGCGGTGAGCAGACCATGACCGTGATGGGTGAGGGGAGAGATCCCGGTCCCGATCACCTTCGCCAGCTCGCGCGCAAGCACGCTCTGCGAAACGGCGAGGCCATCTCGACCGAGGTCCAGGATGCGATCGGCAAGTGGTCCGACCACGCCGATGCTGCCGGCCTGACCAGAAAGGCCGCGAAGCTCGTCGGCGACAGAATCGTGCCGCAGGCGCCGAAGAAGGCTGCAACACCGAAGAAGCCGACGCCCAAGAAAGACGCGCCGAAGAAGACGTCTGCTGCCAAGAGCGCGTCAGCGAAGAACAAGGCAACTGCGAAGCCTCGCGGAACTCTCCGCCGAGCCTCGACCAAACATTGAGGAGCGTACCCGCTCAGCTTATCGTAATGGCAGCTTGCGCGCTAAGCGGAACAGTTCGGCTTGATAGACCGCATCGTGTAGTGCGTCGTGGTCCCCTCGGCTCACCGGGCTCAGAACTTGTGCTATTCGGCTCGATTTCGTGTCGGTCCAGGTTGAAGCCGTGGCTCCCATGTAGAATGATTTGATATCGAGAGCCGCGAAACCGAATGGATTCGTACCGACGAACTGATGGAAGTAGTAGTTTACGAACGACCAATCAAATGCCGCGTTGAAGCCAACGAATACGGGCAATGCGTCGGCTCCGCTGCTGCTCTCCACCCACTCCCGAAATCTGTTCATTGCAGCAGAAGGCTCCTCGCCGGTTGCTGCCAACTCCGCCAACGACAGGCCGGTCACAGCAAGCGCTTTGGGATCAGCTTTAGCCCCTATCGGCTTGAGCCTTGCCGTGAAGGTGACGCCCGGATCATCGACCAAGCAGGCCCCTATCGTAAGCAAGCTGTACTCGCCTGGAATGGGGCCAGATGTTTCTATGTCAATCGAGATGAACACTTCACGCTTGTCGGTCATGGGATCAACGGCTCCATAGGGACCAGCGGCGGCCTATTCCTGATCGAAGTCCAATGCTCACGAAACTGCCGACGGCGCTCGTCAACGGACGCCTTGCTGTCCCAGTTGAGGCCACCGAAGGTCTCGATATCAAATGGCTTTGGCGTGTCCTTCCTCGCCAGGACCATCGTGGGTAAACCCCGCCCGAAAGCATAGCCAAGCTCGATCAAGCAGTTCGGCCGCGACGCATTGATATCGGCTATCACAACGGAGCTGCGATGCAGCTTCGCAAAAATCTCCTGATCGATTCGCGGCAGATCGTGTGGGTGCTTGCTGTCGATCACTACCAGCTTATAGCCAAGTTCCTGCTCGATGACGGGCTTCACAACCGTCTCGAAATAGTTCTCCACTACCGCAAAGTCCTCGTGATCCGGGTTGAGCAGCCGCACGCCGAACGCGACCGGTCTCTCGAGTGCCTCGAGCAAAGCTATGATCTCCGTCACGCGCTCAGCGACGCTGCGGCGCGCAGGGAAGTTTATCCGATTGATCCAGCCATGCGGGTCGAGTCCCTCTGCCGTCCGGAACAAGCGGGATGTGTTCGCACTTGTAAGGCCGAAGTCGAACAGGCGCCTGGCGCCCGAACCTTGTGCACAGATCGGCAGATTGAGCGGAATGATTGGCTTTCCAGCATCATGGTAGAGATTCGCGAGGAAGTAGACGCCATCGCTTCCGCCAAGTGCAATGAGGATGTCGCCCCACTTGGCCTGCAACTCCATGCGCTTGCTGCCCATGTTCCAATGAGCAGCATTCTCGATCTTAACGAGATCCGATCCCCGCAAGGCATCCCACAGCGTATGGAACTGCGGCGGAATCTGCTCCTCAGTTTTGTGATGCTGGACGGCTATTGCCAACGGATAGGGGGCACCGGATGGCCGGCGATGCAAGTTGTCGCGTAACGCCTGCCAGACGAGCCAGTCGAAACAGATCGGCAGCCCGTCCGCTGCCCGCATCGGCTCCTTGTCCACCGGAGCGACGAAGGTTGCACCACGAGCAACGAGTTCGGCAGTGAGATGGCGAACAAGCTCTCGTGCCGCTTCAACAGCTTCCGTAGGTGAGTGATCGGTCTCAGGTGGGATGCTCCCTGTAATATGGATGCGCCGACCGAAAAGTGGAGATCGTGGCATCACACATCCTCCATGACCGGGGAAGCCCGCATGCTCTCGGCCGCCTGTCTGAAGTGATCGAACTTAAGTCCCTGTGCTGGGAACGCGCTCGCCACAGCAGCCGGATAGAGCCGCGTCCGGATATCCGAGAACGTCCATGCCGGGGCGCCGTCGCGAGGCCCGGTGAGTGCCACTAGCGACGATATCTCGCGTTCTGACAGATTCAGCCCGTCAAGATCCGCGACGAACAGCTGCCGCCGCTCATTGTCATCCGGCCGCTTGAATTCCTCGATGATCGCCGCTCTCCGCACGAGAGCTGCATCGAGCGCATTCAAACGGTTGGTGCACAGGAAGACGACGACACGCCCGCCGAGGCGCCGCAAATCGTCGATGCACTGAATGAGCGTGTTTACAGCCACCTTGTCCTCATGATGGCTGTGTTCCTGGTTGCGAGAGGCAGCAAGCGAGTCGCCCTCGTCGATCACCAGCATCGCCGAACGGTTCTTGCCCGCAGCCTGCATCACTTTCTGGAAGGCTTCGGTGAGAAGGGTACCCATCTCGCCGACCTTGCCGCTGCCTCGGACGCGATTGCTCAACCGAAACAACACGCAATCTTCAATCTTCGACTCCGAGACAAGCCGGTTTGCGATGCTCTCAGCGGTCGCCGTCTTCCCTGTACCGACATCCCCGTGGAATATCGCCAACGGATACTGTTCGGCTATCAGTTCGCAGATGGCGACCTTTCCCCCGTGATGCTTGGCGCTCCAGGCTGCCAGCTCGCCTTGCTGTAGTAGCAGCCGAACCCGGTCACGGACGCGCGTGTAACGGGCATCAAAACCGAGCAATGTCTTCGCACGCTTAGTGAGGCTAGCCTCCGGTAGCTGCAATTCGCTATCAAAAATCTTTGTTTGGCTCACGATCCGAAATCCTTTCTCTGCATGCCGTACCCGTTGCTGGCGTAATCACGCCCGCCAGACGACGCGAGGCCCGCGTGGCTCGTATCGGCATTTGTTGGAACCCAACCAACCTTGAGGCGGTCTGCCATCTCGCGGCGCGCCTCATCGGTATAGTCATTCGTGTAGTGGAGAACGACGCGGAGCCAAGCCCCTTCGATCCTTGGCCACAGGACGCCGCCTGGCCTACTCATCGACAAGCCGCTTGCATCCGTGTTCACGTCGTAGCGAACAGCCCGAATCTCGTAGCCAGCTGAGTTCATCAGCGTTATGTCGGCTGCGCTCAAGTATCCTTTCCGCGCGAGAAGTTCGATGTCGTGCGCATACTGCCGTGCCTTCTCCTCGCCAATGGTAGCCGTGCTTGTTGCGATCATAAGGAGATCGCCAAGCACACGCTTCATCACCGACTCGATGTCGGACACGCTGTAAGTGCTAGTAGTCGTCGCAGTCGAGGAATAGCTCATCGCTCAGTCCTCCACCTTGAAGCGATGGCCGAAAATCTTCTTCCACTCGTCGATATCGTCCGTGACCGATGCGAGGGTCGCCGTCTCCCAATCTTCCGTCGCGCGCGCGACGATCTGCTTCCGCTCTTCCTCTGTGATGCGGGCAGCGACGTTATTGAGGCTATAGACTGGATCGATAATGACGACGGGTTGGCTGAAAGCGCCGAACGGCGCCTTGTTCTCCGGAAACTGTATCCGGTCCTTGAGCCCTGATTGCGCGATGTACCCGAGGAAGCGCCGGAAGCGGTCATCGATAGAGCCGGACGTGCCGTCGCGGCCCAGCAGATGCGCCATGATGAGTTCTACGACAAAGGATTTCAGAGGCTTTAGCTCGGCATAGTTCTTCCACTGCTTGCCAAGCCGCACGAGCGTCCTGAAGTCGGCGTCGACGTCTTTCCTGTCGCGAACGAACTTGATCTGGCACGGAGCGCAGGTCTGGATGCGCGAGCCATCACGGATGTCGTACTGCCAGCCGTATCCTTCCCGTGATGGATCTTCGATCACCGGGACGATGTCGACGCTGAGGCCCGAGCCCGCGAAGGTGACCGTCGCCGCCTTCCTTTGGATCTCGAAGTCCTCGACCGATTTGTTGGGATAGATCTCTAGAAGGAGCTCATGGATCGTGTCGCATAGAGACGCGAGCGTCTCCGCATCAACGCTTCGCCCCGCGATGTAGAACACGA
This sequence comes from uncultured Devosia sp., assembly GCA_964574325.1. GTDB lineage: Bacteria > Pseudomonadota > Alphaproteobacteria > Rhizobiales > Hyphomicrobiaceae > CAMDPA01. Next base: position 31,740 of record CAZNMY010000047.1, read on the forward strand.
GATCGACGTCAACCGGATTATCCGCCGTCCTGCGAAGGATCGTGAACTTGGCGAACGAGCCGGCCTTCACGACCCGTGTCACCTTGATCTTTGTCTTGCCGCGAATGCTCTTGTTGAGCGCGGCTACCAGCCTGTCGACCTGCTCGTGGTACTCAGTCCTCTTGTCCTGCGGAAGTCGCAAGACATTGCTGTCGTAATACCGAAATTGAACGTTGCTCAATGCCATGATCACCTCTCGGCGTGCCGCGGTCTGTCCGAAATTTTGTTATTATTTATACGCCTACTCCGAACATGGAACATAGTTAACATGGTGCGCGTTGTCAAGGACCGGAAATACCGCTACTCTGAACCTCGTACGAGGGGGAGTTAGACCATGCCGACCACTTTGGGCGATAGGATTCGGGATCTACGGAAGAAGAAGGGCTACACGCTCGACGAACTCGCCGAGGCCTCGAAGTCGAGTAAAAGCTACATCTGGGAACTTGAAAACAAGGACCCTCCACGTCCCTCGGGCGAAAAGCTGGCTCTCATCGCAGAGGCACTGGACGTAACCCCGGACTTCCTTCTCGGAGTCGAAACCGAACCCCAGACCGCCGAGGACAAAGCCTTCTTCCGCAAGTACCAGAAGATGGATTCGGATCAGAAGCAGCAGATCCGTGAGATGCTCGACATCATCCGCCGGAAGCGCCAATGACGGATCATGGCCGCAAGCCGATCCGGTGGGCCAATGATCTTGGCAAGATCCTCGAAGCCACGATGGGCGACGGCCGCTTCCCGGTGCCGCTAGATGAACTCGTCCTTGAATATTCCCGCTTGCGGTTCCCGGACGCACCCGTACTCGCTGTCGAGGGAAAACCCCTTGGATCGTTCGAAGGTGCTCTCTATCCGATCGACGGTGGTAAGGCTTGGGCCATCATCTACAACACCGACGTATCCGAAGGCCGGAAGCGGTTCACAATCGCCCACGAGTTCGGGCACTACCTGATGCACCGGGCCCTGTTCCCCAAGGGGGTCGAATGCAGCGAGGACGCCGTCACGTTCCGCAACGGTCCGGAGCTTGAGAAAGAGGCGGATACGTTTGCCGCCTATCTCCTCATGCCACTTGACGACTTTCGGCAGAGGCTCGCGCCCGATGTCGCGCCGACACTGGATGACTTCGGCTCGCTTGCCGACCATTATGGTGTCTCGCTCATCTCCTGCATTCTTCGATGGCTCGAATACACCGACCGCCGCTCCATGCTCGTGATCTCACGCGACGACTTTGTCCTCTGGTCCAAGTCGAGCGCCCCGGCATTCAAAAGTCGCCTCTACATGAGGACCCGAAACGGGCCACCGATTGAAGTGCCGGAACACTCGCTCATCCGGCGCAAAGATCTCTCCGACATTGCCCGTGAGGGCGTGAAGCACCCTCCAGGTGTTTGGTTCGAGGAGGAGTGCACCGAGCTGACCTTGCATTCCGACCGCTACGATCAGGTGATTTCGGTTCTTCTCTTTAGCACGGCGAGACCGAAGACATATTCCGATGCCGAAACAGAAGTAGACACTTTAGATCGTTTTGGCCGCCGGGCACGCAGCCGTTTTGGAGATTAGCCTGTAGTCACTTTTGGGCGCCTCCGTCGCTTCGCGGCGGACCGGGCTCGCGTAAACCGAGCCCCGCCGGGAAGCAGGGTCGGGGCGGGTCTCGGCCCTGCCGGGCTTTGATCCCTGGTGCTCAAGTAAGATTCACAGTATTGCTGCCTACGAGCAAGGATGATCGTATATCGATTAGTATCTAGTCGAACGTCACTCACTTCGTCATTCAAGCGAATGGAATTGCCCAATTTCGGTATTCAAAGGTTTTATCGCAATAACCGGAAATAGATTGTGGACTATTTTTCATTCCCTGCTTGTCGTGATTCGCCAGAGTGCTTTGCTGACGATGGTTCTTTGTTCAATCCATATTGGAGATCATTGCCATGTCACAGAACTATCCACCGTTAGCAGTTTTTCCTGACCTCAACTTCATCCTGCGCCTGCCGTCCGGTGCCGAGTACCGGGGCAAGCTGAGGCAACACCCCTCGACAGAGGCCGAGGGCGAACATTGGTATGAGGGCTACCTCAAGGCTGAGCACAAAGATCACGTAACCGCCGACACGACGCTGCGTGATCAGTTCAACCGTGACGGTCTTCGTCCGGCATACTTCCATCCGGAATCCAACACCGAGCCGCTTCGCATCAAGCTCAACCGCATTCCCGCTGCCAAGCGCAACGCCAAGAACAACGACACGCTCGTCGGCGAGGTGTGGACGCACGAAGGCTTGTGGACCGTCATCTGCTCCCCGTCCGAAAGCGAGAAGCTGCATCTCGCGGGCAGCGTCGTGCCATCTCGCCACGAGATGGGCTTCGACGGCAGTCGGATCAAGCAATACGCGCCGCAGCCTCAGGCCGCAGACGCGCCAGAACCCCAACCTGCTCCGAAAGGGAAGGGCGGTCGGGCCGGCGCACGTCCTTCGTGACGACGGTTCGAGCCCGCTCGATCTTTAGCCAAGTCACTCTGGCTCGTCTCGCCTGCGACGAGCCAGTCAGTACCAACGATCCCGACACCGGTGTCTCGCTTCAATACCGCTTTGAAGAACACGCCGGCGGCATGCTGAGACTCTCCGGAGGTCACCTTCGTGACCGCGTCATCGCCGTCGGATGCGAGCCCGACGACATCAATCTCGTAGCCACCCTCATGCTCGACGGCCTCAAGGCTCAGTTCTTGTGAGGGCAACATTAGGCTGGGTTCCGCTTCTTGCCCAACATCGCCCAATGCTTGGAATAGGACTGCAGCTTTTGCCGCCGCTGTGCAGTTGCCGCCGCCTCTGACAACAACATAGACGCAGATAGTCCCCCGGTTCCAAACAAGGTCGCAAGAAATCCACCACCACTAACCGCTATCGCGCCGCCCGTCAGAACCACCGCCCAACCACATTCCTTCGACTTGTCTCCAAGAGCCTTGACGAAGTTTGTCTTGCCGAGACGCGTTTCCGCATCCGACTGAAATTCTCGTTCCGTGTCTGCCATGTATCGCGCGATCTGCTCGGGTGACTCCTTGCCCCCATTCTCGTCGACGTAGTCGAGAACATGTTGGGCCCGGGTTCGATAGGCTCGAAATAAATCGTCGTCATTGCGGATTGCGAGCGCATCTTCAAAGCTGAGACCTCGGGCGTCGATCCCGAATCCAGAAGAAAACTTGCCATAGCGCCACACAGTCTTTGTCGACTGACCCGCACTTCCCATCGTCTCTATGTAAGCCCGGTAGATGTCTTGCGCGCTTCCGACTGCCCAGTCCCCACCGCGTTCCCCTTTAGGCCACTGCACCGCACTGTGCATGTTGCCTGCCTCATCAAATGCGTCATGCCAAAGCAGCGCGCTCTGAGAGAACATTCTCTTAAGCACTTGCTCCTGAAAAGCACTTTGGCCGATCACCCGCCAGATGTATTCGTAAAGCCGACTGCTAGGATCATACGCATCCTTAATGTCAAATATGGAGCGGCTCTTTCGATATCGGCTGAACACATCAGAATAGTTTTTAATGTCTGCCCTGATTTTACCAAACCCGTCGACCTCTCTCGGGAAGGGAACCGACCGGTCCAAGGCTGCGAATAATCGTGGCGCCTCATTCCATAGCACGCTCCGCACCTCCTCGTAGAGCGCTGCTGAATTCATATCAGCATTCGCATACCCTCCACGCGTTGTTGCATAAAAAAGATCAAGTGTCGGATGGCTTGTAAGGCTTCCCGTTCCGGGCGTGCGCTCTGCTTTGATCGTCTCCCAGTCCTCTGTCAGATAAAGTGAAGAAGCTATGTTGGCATATGCGCCATCCTCTAACCGGTACTGACTAATCGGGACCGCCACGGGCAATAGGAAATTCCGCCTCAGGAACGAGGCAAGTGGCGCCAAAAAGCGCAAGACGGATATCACGCGATTTCGTAGATAGTCAAACCCATGCAGAGGTTCATCCTCGGACTCCAGAAAATAGTCCAGCTCAGCGTAGATTGCTGTAAGCGGATCGCTGATAAATACTTGCTCGAAGAAAACAAGAGGCTCTTTAATAACACCGTAAGCATCTGCATCGATGCCGTCGCGGAAGAGATAATCGATCTGGCTCGCAGAAATTTTGAATTCCAAAAAAGCTGCATATGGGATGTGCTTTGGCGCAATCACCGGGCTCTGATGGTATGCATGCAGCTCCTTCTGTAGCTCCCGTAGTCTGTCGTTCGTCAGTATTCCATCATCCCAACTATAGCGCATATACTTTTCGCTAAGTTCGATACCAAGGACGCTCTCAATCGTTCCGACATAGTCGAGCTCGCGTGAAAAAAGACCCACTCCTTCGTCTGCCATATCCCCCACCCTCCATCTCACTCTTGCGCGTGCCCACCCCAGTAACAGTGACTGCCGTCGTGATTTCCGTCGATCGCCTCAAGACTACGCCAACTCCCCCGGGCGATGCACGACCTCCGATAAAGCTGCCCACACGCTCAGTATGGAACGACTCAGTCCGACTTCCTCACCGCTCACTCGGGACTCACCAGGGGATGAGGCCGCCATCCCCCTCCGCCGCCGCGCTCGCCAGCCGGGTGAGCGAGCGACGGACGGCTCCGGGGGATGAAGCGATGGCTAAGCCTCAGTTTTCATAAGGGGTTCAGTTATCCACATTCGTCCCGTGCGGACCTGCTTCAAGCGTTGACGCGATGCGTCAATCCCGGCACGCTCATCCCGCAGCAGAGGGGAGAGCTGCATCATGCCACCCAAGCCTGTCCATCCCGGCAAAGTCCTGGCCGAAGAGCTCGCCGCGATCGGCGTGACGCCGACCGAGCTCGCGCGCCAGATTGCTGTCCCGCCCAACCGCATCAGCCAGATCATCCGAGGCAAGCGCGCCATCAGTGGCGATACAGCGCTGAGGCTCGCTCACTGGTTCAAGACGACGCCTGAATTTTGGATGAACCTCCAGGCCGCGCACGACGTCGGAACCGCCAAATCAACTTCCGGGCAGGAGATTGCGCAACTGCCGACAAGGCCGAACGCGGGTTCCAATCCGCACGCGCCGCTTCGAATTCAGAAGGGGAGCTGAATGGACAAGAAACAGCTCTCCGAACGTGACATTTGCTCGAAGTTCATCACCCCGTCCCTGAGCAGAGCCGGTTGGGATATCCATACGCAAGTCCGGGAGGAGTTCGGCTTCACCAAAGGCCGCATCATCGTCCGTGGGAAGCTCGTGACTCGCGGCAAGGCTAAGCGTGCCGACTACATTCTCTACTACAAGCCCAACCTGCCGATCGCGCTCATCGAAGCCAAGGACAACAATCACTCCGTCGGCGACGGTATGCAGCAGGCGCTCGAATACGCCGAGACGCTCAAGATCCCGTTCGCTTTCTCATCGAACGGAGACGGCTTCGCATTTCACGACCGTACGGGCTTGAGTGAGACACCAGAGGCGGTGTTATCACTCGACGGATTCCCCTCGCCAGAGTCGCTTTGGCAGAAGTATCGGCAATGGAAGGGACTACCGGCGGACGCCGATCCGATCGTCCTTCAGGACTACTATGACGACGGGTCCGGGAAGACCCCTCGCTACTATCAGATCAATGCCATTAATGCGGCCATCGAGGCGATAGCCCGTGGGTCCAACCGCATCCTGCTCGTGATGGCGACAGGCACCGGCAAGACCTACACCGCCTTCCAGATCATCTGGCGTTTGTGGAAAGCCAAACGCAAGAAGCGCATTCTCTTCCTTGCTGACCGCAACGTCCTCATCGACCAGACGATGGTCAATGACTTCCGGCCATTCGGGCCGGCAATGGCCAAGCTCAGCACCAACTCGAAAACCATCGAGCGGGCCGATGGCTCCACCGTCGACCTCGCCCTCGCCCTCGACAAGAAGCGCCGCATCGATACGGCCTTTGAAGTCTATCTCGGCCTTTATCAGGCGATCACTGGACCCGAGGAGCACCAGAAGCTCTTTCGGGAATTCTCGCCCGACTTCTTCGACCTGATCGTCATCGACGAGTGCCATCGCGGCAGCGCGGCCGAGGACTCTGCCTGGCGCGAGATCCTGGAATATTTCTCGTCAGCGACGCAGATCGGTCTGACCGCGACACCAAAGGAGACGAAGTACGTCTCGAACATCAATTACTTCGGCGACCCAGTCTACAGCTACTCCCTCAAGGAAGGCATCCGCGACGGATTCCTCGCCCCCTACAAGGTCATCAAGGTCCATATCGACAGAGACGTCGAAGGCTACAGGCCGGAGAAGGGGCAGAAGGACCGCGATGGCAACGAGATCGAAGACCGCATCTATAATCAGAAGGACTTCGACCGAACGCTTGTCATCGACGATCGCACCAAGATGGTCGCGCGGCGGGTGACCGAGTTCCTGAAGGAAAGCGGAAACCGAATGCAGAAGACTATCGTCTTCTGCGTCGACGAAGAGCACGCGGCTCGCATGCGGCAAGCACTCGTGAACGAGAATGCCGACATGGTGGCGCAAAACCATCGCTACGTCATGCGTATCACGGGCAGCGACAAAGAAGGCCAGGACCAACTTGGGAACTTCATCGATCCAGAAGCTCCGTATCCCGTCATAGTGACGACCTCTCGTCTGCTATCGACCGGGGTCGACGCGCAGACGTGTCGGCTGATTGCACTCGATCGCGCCGTCGGCTCAATGACCGAGTTCAAACAGATCGTAGGCCGCGGCACCCGCGTCCACGAGGATACCCACAAATACTACTTCACCCTGATGGACTTCCGGGGTGCGACCAGCCACTTCGCCGATAAAGAATTCGACGGTGAGCCGGTCCAGATCTACGAGCCTGGTGAAGATGATCCTGTCACGCCGCCCGACGACATACCGCCTCCACCCGATGACGATGATCCAATCTCGCCGGAGCCTGGCGAAGATGAGGTCATCATCGACGGAGATCCGCTGCCGCCCGACGGGCCCACAGGACCTAAGACCAAGAAGGTCTATGTCGACGGCGTCACGGTCACCATCGTCCACGAGCGCGTCGAATATCTCGACGAGAACGGGAAGCTCATCACCGAGAGCCTCCGCGACTTCACCAAGAAGGCTCTGAAGAAGCGCTTCGCCAGCCTCGACCAGTTCCTCAAACGTTGGAACTCCGAGGTACGCAAGCAGGCGATCGTCGACGAGCTAGCTGAGGAAGGTCTGAAGCTCGACGTCGTCGCAGACGAAGTCGGCAAGGACCTCGATCCCTTCGACCTCATCTGCCATATCGCATTCGATAGGCCGCCACTGACTCGGCGCGAGCGCGCTGAAAACGTCCGCAAGCGCGATGTCTTCACCAAATACGGTCCGCAGGCCAGAGCCATCCTCGAAGCACTCCTGACCAAGTATCAGGACGAGGGCGTCACCAATCTCGCCGATATCGGAATCCTCAAGGTCGTGCCCTTCAACCAGATGGGAACGTTGAAGCAGCTCGCCGACAGTTTCGGTGGCCGAGAAGGCTTCGAGCGCGCCGTGCAAGAGCTTCAGGCAGCCATCTACAAAGAGGCGGGGTGAGCCATGACCACGTACTCGTACACAATCACCTTCAATGACAGCCAGCACATCGCGCTTGAAGCCGCGTTGAAGCTGATGATCGAGCACTGCGAAGCCAGGATCGCTGAAGGCGCCGGCGCGCCGTTCTGGGCTCACAAGGATAGCTGCGCGCAGCTACTCCAGAAGCTGCACACCGCCGACAGCCGCCTCACAAGCACAAACAACTTCGGAGCCAAGGGGGCCTGATGTCCGTCCGTACCACCGTCAAATCCATTCAAGACATCATGCGCCAGGATTCCGGCGTGGATGGCGACGCGCAGCGCATCTCCCAGCTGTGCTGGATGTTCTTCCTCAAGATCATTGACGATCAGGATCAGGAGCTCGAACTCCAGTACGACGATTACAAGTCGCCAATCCCGGTGAAGTTCCAGTGGCGGACATGGGCCGCTGACCCGGAAGGCATCACGGGCGAGGACCTGCTGGCTTTCGTCAACGGGGAGCTGTTCCCCAGCCTCAAGGCCCTCACACCAAACGGCAAGAAGGGCGACCGCCGCCGCGTTGTGAAGGACGTGTTCGAGGACGCTTACAACTACATGAAGTCCGGCCAGTTGATGCGGCAGGTCATCAACAAGATCAACGATATCGACTTCAACAACCTGACTGAACGCCAGCACTTCGGCGACATCTATGAGCAGATCCTCAACGACCTCCAGAGTGCAGGCAATGCCGGTGAATACTACACGCCGCGCGCCGTGACCGCCTTCATGGTCGATCGCATCGATCCGCGCCCCGGTGAAATCCTGCTCGACCCTGCGTGCGGCACGGGCGGATTCCTCACCTGCTCCATTCGGCACATGCGGGACCGCTATGTGAAAAAGACCGAGACCGAGAAGGAGATGCAGGGCGCTCTCAAAGCTGTCGAGAAGAAGCAGCTTCCGCACATGCTCTGCGTCACCAACATGCTCCTTCACGGCATAGAAGACCCGAGCTTCGTCCGTCACGACAACACGCTCGCGCGCCCCTACATCAGCTGGGGGCAGTCCGACCGCGTCGATACCGTCCTGACCAACCCGCCCTTTGGTGGACGCGAAGAAGACGGCATCGACAGCAACTTCCCGCAGCACTTCCGCACCAAGGAAACTGCCGACCTCTTCCTCGCGCTCATCATCCGGCTCTTGAAGCCAACGGGCCGCGCAGCCGTGGTTCTCCCGGACGGCTCACTCTTCGGCGAAGGCGTGAAGACGCGCCTCAAAGAGCATCTGCTTGAAGAGTGCAATCTTCACACCATCGTCCGGCTGCCGAACTCGGTGTTTAAACCCTACGCCTCGATCGGCACCAACCTTCTCTTCTTTGAGAAGGGGCAGCCCACCAAGGACATCTGGTTTTGGGTGCACCGCGTCCCCGAGAGCCAGAAGGCCTACTCGATGAAGAAGCCGATCAAGCTCGAACACATGCAGGACTGCATCCAATGGTGGGGCGGAGCAAAGCGCAAAGGCCGGAAGGAAACGCCGCAAGCCTGGAAGGTCGGCATCGATGACATCAAGGCCCGGGGCTACAACCTCGACATCAAGAACCCGCACACGGTCGACGACGATCACGGCGATCCCGAGGAGCTGCTGAAGGAACTCACGGCGGCCGAGGCCGAGACGGTACGATTACGCGATCAGCTGAAGTCGATCCTCGCGGAGGCTCTCGCCCGATGAACGCAGAGCGACTCCTCAAACACTACGAGCGGATTGCCGAAGCGCCGGATGCGATTACGCGCCTGCGCCGCTTCGTGCTTGACCTCGCCGTGCGCGGCAAGCTCGTGCCCCAAGACCCGAAGGATGAGCCTGCGTCGGAACTGCTGAAGCTGATTGCGTCGGAGAAGGCACGTCTGATCAGGGCAGGAGAGATCAAGGTCCGAAGCGTATCGTCACGCGACCGGGATGAGCCAGTCCAATTCGATTGTCCAAAAGGCTGGGTCCTTACCGATCTAGGGGACGTCTCGCTCAAGATTACTGATGGTGCACACAAGACCCCCACCTACTTGCACTGAGTCACTTTGACATGGGCCATTCCCGCTGGGAATCAGCGAA
>CAZNMY010000048.1:0-40655 GCA_964574325.1 uncultured Devosia sp.
AGCGACTGCGCCTTGCCGTCGAGCAGGCCGGGAAGGCTGCGATCGAGCAGCGCGCACAACGGGGGGAGGAGAACCGAGAAGCCGGTCTGAAAATAGAAGTAGGTATTGTTCGGAGTTGCCTACGGGGCCTTCGCGTAGCCCTCCGCCTCGTCGCGCGCAATAGCTTCCGCGGAGCGCTCGGATGGCGGGCCGAAGCCGCCGCCGCCGGCGGATTGGAGGATGAAGCGGGTGCCGGCTTTCATTTCGTAGCGGCCGGGGGGGCTTTCTTTTTCGTCAGGCGTGCCGGCGTTGGTGACGAAGCGGGCGCGGCCGCCGTTCTCGCCGCCTGCGAGGCCGTTCGGCGGAAATTTCGATTTGTCGAAGCGGCGGATGACGGTGGCGTCCTCCAGCAATTCGTATTCGCGCACCATCGACAGGCCGCCGCGGTGCTTACCTGCGCCGCCCGAGCCTGCGAGCAATTCGAAGCGGCGGATGCGGCAGGGGAACTCCGATTCCAGGATCTCGATCGGTGTGATGTGCAGGTTCGACAGGTGTGCCGCCGTGCCCGATGCGCCGTCGCGCTGCGCGCCGCCGCCGTAGGCCGAGCCGATGATCTCGTATTGCATGTTGGTCTGGCCCGGGCGGGGCTTGCCCCAGATGATGCCCATGGCGCTCGACGAGCCGGAGCCGGCGGTGGCGCGGCGCGGATCGAGGCTCGCCATCGCCTGCAGGATGACATCGACGAGCTTGAGGTTGACCATCTGGTAGTTGGAGACGGCGCTCGGAGCCTCGGCGTTCGTGACGGTGCGCGGGGCAAGCACGATATCGACGCAGTCGCGCATGCCGTCGTTGAAGGCGAGGTCGGGGCCGAGGCTGCCGATAAGGGAGTAGAAGACGCAGGCCTCGATCATCGAGGGGCGGAGGTTGACGGGGCCTTTGGCTTGCGGATCGGAGCCCGAGAAGTCGAATTTGGCGCGGCCATTGGCGAATTCGATTTTCACCGCGAGCTTCACGGGTTTGGTGAAATCGACGCCGTCGCTGTCGATGAAGCCGTGGGCTTGCGCCGTGCCCGAGGGGAGTTTCGCGATGCGGCTGGCGAGTTCGTCGGCAGCGCCTTTCAGGATAGCGGCGAAGGCGTCGAGCAAGGTCGTTGCGCCGAAGCGATCGGCCAGTTCGGCAACGCGGGCGGCGCCCATTTCGGTGACAGCGATCTGTGCGCCGACATCGCCTTTCACGAGGGTGGGCTGGCGGGTGTTGGCGAGGATCAGGCGTTCGATGTCGGGCAGGACCTTGCCGCGCGAGCGGATCTTGATCGGGGGCAGCAGCAGGCCCTCCTGGAAGATCTCGGTCGCGTTGGCCGAAGTCGAGCCTGGGATGGTGCCGCCGACATCGGCCTTGTGGGCGATGGTGCCGGCGAAGGCAATTATACGCCTTTTTTTGCTTGCCGCTCCGGGGAACACCCCGACGCGGTCGTCAGCGAAGACCGGGGCGATGAAGGCCATGTCCGAGACATGGGGCAGGCCGCCTTCGTAGGGGTGGTTCGATACGAATACGTCGCCAGGCTCGATCGTGGTCGCGCCGTCCGGTGCTTCGGCGGTGGCCGAGCCGTCGTACAATGCGCGGATGCGGGCGACGAGATAGCGGTAGACCGGCGCGTGGAAGAACATCGGCGGGGCGACGATCAGGCGGCCATCGGGATCGAGGATCACGCAGGAGAAGTCGCGGGACTCGCGGATGATCGTGGAATAGCCCGAACGGTAGAAATGATAGTGCATCTCGTCGACGAGGCTGCCGATCTTGTTGCGCAGGATCTGGATGGTGATCGCGTCCATGGGGCCGTTCCGCTGCTGCTATCGGCGGGTTGTGCGATGCGGAAGTCGCATCGCTTACCCGCCCTACAATTCAGGCGCACCATAGCCGAGTTCGCGCGGACGTCGAGGTGGCCGGCGGGGGCTGCTCCACGTCAGCCGAATTGACGAGGTGCGGGGCGTTGGCAAGGAGGGATCGGGCAGCCTAAAGTCCGTGCACGAGGGGACGGCGTTCGAGGGGAGCATCAGAACATGACCGACGCGGCGAAGATCGACTACGAGGCCGAATACAACAATCGTCTGCTCGTGCCGGACAGCCCCAAGTACGGCAACCGGTGGGCGGAGGCTTCGGCGAAGACGCGGGAAACGCTGACCTCGGAGCTCGACATTCCCTACGGGCCGGGCGTGCGCAACCGCTACGACCTGTTCCTGACATCGAAGCGGGGCGGGACGGCGCCGCTGGCGGTCTATATCCACGGCGGCGTGTGGCAGCGCGGGGATCGCAAGGACTACAGCTGCTGTGCGGAACAACTCGTTGCGCGCGGAGTCGATGTCGCGATGCCTTCCTACACGCTCGGGCCGGAAGCGGCCGTGACGCAGATATTCGAAGAGCTGCGGATGTTCCTGCGGGCGCTGTGGGCCAAGACCGGGCGGCGGCCGCTGGTGATCGGACACTCCGTCGGCGGCACTATGGCGGGCGCGATGCTGGCGCAGGACTGGTCATCGTTCGGCGATGTGCCGGACGATCTGGTGCGGGCGGCCTATGCGATCTCGGGCGTGTTCGAGGTCGAGCCGTATGTGCACACGACCTACAACGAGGCGATCCGGCTGACGGCGGAGGAGGCGCGCCGTCTCAGTCCTGCGCTGTGGCCCGCGCCGAAGGGCCGCACGCTCGTTGCGGCGGTCGGAGGTGCGGAAAGCCGGGAGTTCGTGCGGCAGAGCCTCGACTTGGTGGCGCGGTGGTCGCCGGCCGGCGTCAAGGCCGAGTGCGTGGTCGTGCCGGGTGCCAATCACTTCTCGATCGTGGACGAGATCATGCGGCCGGACAGTGCGATGCTCGAGCGCTGCGTCGGGCTGGCGCAGAGCGTTGCCAAGATCGGCTGAGTGCCGTGGGTGGTGGCGCGATGGGTGAATTCCCACCCTTGCCGAAACCGGCGGGGACGTTCAAAAGGCGGCCAGTATGTCCGCACTTCGCGCTCGCCGCGCGGCAATCGAAAGGTCCATCCCGTGAAACGCAGCACCGATCGTATCCTGACATCTCACGTCGGCAGCCTGATCCGGCCGGAGGCGCTCAAGGATCAGATCCGCGCCAAGCAGAGCGGCAAGGGCTTCGACGAGGCGGTGTTCGACAAGGTGCTGGCCGACAGCGTCGCCGAGATCGTCGCGGGACAGGTGAAGTCGGGCGTCGATATCGTCAGCGACGGCGAGTTCGGCAAGTTCATCTCGTGGTCGCAGTACGTCCTCGATCGCTTCTCGGGTTTCGAGCGCCGCCCGATCGACGCCAAGGGCAACCCGTGGACGCGCGGCGCGGATCGCGCACGCTTCAAGGAGTTCTACGCGGAATACGACGCGCAGGAAGCACCGGCGACGCAGACGCGGGCCGTCTGCACCGGGCCGATCACCTACACGGGCAGCGCCGACGTCGGCCGCGACATCAAGAACTTCAAGGCGGCGCTTGCGAAGACGCCCGCGACCGAGGCGTTCATGCCGGTGGCAGCGCCAGCCAGCGTGATCCCCGATCGCGAGAACGAGTTCTACAAGACCGAGGACGAGCTGCTCGATGCGATCGGCAAGGCGATGCATCAGGAATACAAGGCGATCGTCGATGCCGGCATGCTGGTGCAGCTCGACGACGCGCGCATGGCCGTGACGTTCGACCGGATGGTGCCGCCGGCCTCGATGGACGACTACAAGAAGTGGGCGGGCAAGCTCGTCGCCGTCATGAACCACGCGCTCGAGGGTATTCCCGAGGACCGCGTGCGCTATCATGTGTGCTGGGGCAGCTGGCCGGGGCCGCACACGACCGACGTGCCGCTGCGCGACATCGTCGATCTGCTCGTGAAGGTGAAGGCCGGTGCGTATCTGATCGAGGGTGCGAACCCGCGTCACGATCACGAGTGGAAGGTGTGGAAGGACGCGAAGCTGCCGGACGGCAAGATCCTGATTCCCGGCGTGATCAGCCATATGTCTGCTGTCGTGGAGCATCCAGAGCTTGTCGCGGATCGCATCGTGCGGCTTGCCAATGTCGTGGGACGCGAGAACGTGATCGCGGGCTCGGATTGCGGCTTCGCGCAGAGCCCGTTCTATCGCCGCGTGCACCCGACGATCATGTGGGCGAAGTTCGAGGCGATGGCCGAGGGTGCGCGGTTGGCGACGAAGCAGTTGTGGGGGAAGTGAGCCCGCTTCGGGTTTTGATCCTGAGCTGCCTCTGTAGGGCGGGTAAGCGGCGCACCTTGGCGCCGCGCAACCCGCCGGCGTTGCGCACCTTCGGCGGGTTGCGCGCTATCGCGCTTACCCGCCCTACGACCGGGGGAAGCGAGCGCCGTCGGTGTCAGACCCGGAGGGTCTGACACCTAAGCCCGGTCCCCTCACTCATACTCATACTTCGAAAACTCGTAGCCTTCCTTGGCGACGACTTCGAGGAGGAAGGGTTTGCCGCGTTCGGTGGTCTTGATGCCTTCCTCGATGGCGCCGACGAGGTGGGCGGGGTCGGCGACGCGGCGTGAGGCGACGTTGAGACCTTCGGCGACCTTGGCGTAGTTGCCGCCGATGTCGAGCGCGCCGTACTTCGCGGTCGAGGTTTCCAGCACGTGGCGCTCGCAGGCCATGACGGCGTTGTTGAACACGACGGTCATGATGCCGATGTCGTTCCTTGCGGCGGTTTCGATGTCCATGCCGCTCATGCCGAACGACGCATCGCCCATGAAGTTGATGCACAGCTTGTCGGGCGAGGCGAGCTTGGCACCCATGATGATGCCGAGGCCGTAGCCGAGCTGCGTTGACTTGCCCCAGCCCATGTATGAGCCGGCGCGTGTCGTCTCCCACATCGGCAGGACCTGCTCGCGGACGGAGCCGGAATCGTGCGTGGCGATCACGTGGTCGCGGTCGACGGTCCGCATGATGTCGCGGATGACGCGATACTGGTTGATCGGCACCTCGTCGCTGTCGAGCTGCTTGGCCCATTCCTCAGCCCAAGCTTTCTTTTCCGCGGCGATGTCGTGCTTGAGGGCGGTGAGCGCCTTGGCATTGCCGTCCTTGCGCTGGGCGTCGATCTCGTCGATCAGCGCTTCGAGGATCAGGGCGGCGTCGCCGACGAGGCCGAGGTCGCAGCGGTGGTCCTTGTTGATGTCGACGGCATCGACGGTGGCATGGATGATCGTCTTGCCCTTGGGCACGGTCGGGCCGAACGGTGTTTTCGTCAGGCTCGAGCCGATCGCGAGGATGACGTCGGCCTTGGCCATCTGGGTGGCGTACATCTTCGGGCGGGAGCGCGTCGAAGCGCCGAGTGCGAGCGGGTGGTTTTCCGCTATCGCGCTCTTGCCGGGGTTGGTGGCGGCGACCGGCGCGGGCAACAGCTCGGCCAGGGTCGCGAGTTGCTCGCCGGCTTCGGCGTAGTGGATGCCCTGGCCGGCCCAGATCAGCGGATGGCGCGCGGCGAGCAGCATCTTGGCTGCCTGCCGGACGGCGGCGGGATCGGGCGCGGAACGCAGTACGGGAACGGGGCGGTAGTCGAGTGCGCCTTTGAATTCGGCATCGTAGACTGGGTTGGCGATCTCGAGCAGGACGGGGCCGGGCTTGCCCGTGCGCATCGCGTGATAGGCGCGGCGCAGCGCGTGCGGCAGTTCGGCGACTTCCGAGACGTAGGCCGACCACTTGGTGACCGGGGCAAAAACTTCGGCGGATCGGAACGTCGGGCGCTGATGCTGGCGGTTGGGCTCATGGCCGGCGGGGATCACGAGCATGGGCACGTTCTCGGCGTAGGCTTGAGCTACGCCTGCGAACGCGTTCTCGATGCCGGGGCCTTGCTGGGCTGCGAATACGCCGTTCTGTTTGCCGCGGCGGATGCGGCTGAAGCCATCGGCCATGCCGACGCCGATGCGCTCCTGCCGGCAGAGGATCGGCCGGATGTTGATCTCCGCGCAGGCGTCGATGACGGGATTGCGCGGGTAGCAGGCGAGGAACTCGGTGCCTTCGAGCTTCAGGATCTCGGCGATGACATCGGCACCGTTCATCGTGGGTTTCATGGGCGGTCTGCCTTCTCGATCGAATTCGATGCGTGGCCAATTTCGACACACAGACGATGCCGCCCGCAGAGCGCAGACGGCACCAGAGTGTTCGATTGGAGCATCGGCTTCCGGCGAAGAAGGATCAAGGCCGCAGATCAATCGGCGAAGATCGTGCAGGGGATCACTGCAGCTTGATATTGCCGTCCTTGATCACTTTCGACCATTTCGCCATTTCGCGATCCAGGAATTTGCCGAACTCGGCGGCGCCGCGCTTTACGGGTTCGGCGCCCTCGCGGGCCAACGTCGCCTTGAAGTCGGGCAGGTCCTGCACCGCGGCGATCTCGGAGGCGAGTTTGGCGACGATCGGTTGGGGGATGCCGGCCGGGCCGACGACGCCCCACCAGTTGTCCGCCTCGTACCCTTTCACGCCGCTTTCATCGATGGTCGGGAGATCGGGGAATGCCGCGGTCCGCTTCAGGCTGCCGACGGCCAGTGCTCTCAGCTTGCCCGCCTTCATGTGCCCGGACACCTGCACCACCGTGAAGATCGCCATGTGGGTGTGGCCAGCGACGACGTCGATCGTGGCTGGGCCGCCGCCTTTGAACGGAACCTGGACGACATCGATGCCGGCGAGGGTCTGCAACTGCGATGCGGCCATGTGCTGGAAGGTGCCGATACCGGCATTGGCCATCTGGAGCTTGCCGGGATTTGCCTTGGCGTGAGCCACCAGCTCTTTCACCGTCTTGGCGGGCAACGTCGGATTGACCGCGAGAACGCTTACGCCGGTGCCCAATTGAGCGACGGGAACGAACGCCTTCACCGTGTCGTACTTGAGCTTGTAGAGAAAGGGATTGGCGGTATGTGCGATCGACATCACCATCAGAGTGTGACCGTCCGCGGGAGAATTCGCGACGACTTCACTTCCGACGATGCCGCCCGCTCCCGGCCGATTGTCGACGACGAACTGTTTTCCGAGCCGCTCGGAGAGCTTGGTGGCGACCATGCGGGCGAGGAGATCGTTGCTGCCGCCGGCCGAGAACCCGACGACGATGCGAACGGGGCGATTTGGATAGTCGGCTGCGCCGCCGGTTTGGGCTCGTCCCGGCTGGACCAGCGATGCCATCACCAAGGCTGCCCCGAGGGGCGTCAAGATGCTCTGTCGAATACCTGTGTGCCTACGCATTCCGTAGCCTCCCTTTTGCAGCCCCTTCGATCGGAGCTTTGGAGTTCATACTAGGATGACGACGGGCCACTGCAAACCCAATTGCGGCGGATCAACCACATGGCATAGCGGGTGGGGACGGTGATCCCGCTGGACCATCCGGCCACGGTTCCCTTTCGCACCGGCTTCGCGTAGACCTACCGTCAGAGAAAACTCTTTCGAGGAAGGGAACCACCGATGCTCAAGTGGCTGTTCGGTCAGACGTCGAGTGAACCGGCCGAGGTCAAGAGCCCGTCTGGAAAGGGGGGCGGCGGATCGGGAAAGCCCGAGGTGCTCAATCTGACGCCGGAAACCATCACTCAGGCGGTGCTCGAACAAATGTCGACGACGCCTGATCCGCGAGCGCGCGAGATCGGGGAAGCGGCGATCAAGCATCTCCATCAGTTCGCGCGGGACGTGAAGCTGACGCCGTCGGAATGGCTGATGGGCATCGATTTCATGACGCGCGTCGGCAAGATGTGCACGCCGGACCGGCAGGAGTTCATCCTGCTGTCGGACACGTCGGGGCTGTCCGCGCTGGTCAACCTGATGCACGACAAGACGGCGATCGAAACCGCGACGGACACGAGCCTGCTCGGTCCGTTCTTCCGCGAGAACGCGCCGCATTTCAAGGCTGGCGAGCAGATCTGCAAGAACACGAAGAACGGCGAGGTCGCGATGTATGGCCACGTCACCGACGTGAAGGGCAATCCGATCGCCAACGCCCGCATCGACATCTGGCAGACCGATGAAAGCGGCCTCTACGATATCCAGGCCGACCCGTCGGGAGCCATGGACAGCCGCGGCTATTTCACGACCGACGCCAACGGCAACTATCTGATCCGCACGGTGCCGCCGCTCGACTATTCGATCCCGATGGATGGTCCGGTCGGCGAGGTGATCCGAGCCCAGAAGCGTCACGGTATGCGGCCGGCGCACATTCACCTGCTGATCTCGGCGCCGGACTACCGCGAGCTCGTCACCGCGCTCTATCTGTCCACAAGCAAGTATCTGGCGACGGACGTGGTGTTCGGTTCGTCGTCGGAAGATCTCGTTGCCAACGTCGTCGAGAACGATCCGAACTGTCCGATCAAGGGTATGCCGGCGGTGCATTACGATTTCACGCTGGCGCGGATGTCGGAGGCGGATCGCCGCTCGGGCCGCGTCGGCTCGGATCCCTCCAAGATCGGAGCCAACTGAGGCGGATAACCTCGACGGGTCTCACGCCTGAAATGGTGCGGCCTGATCGAGGACGGCGAAGAAATGAAACGGTGATCGGGAGGAAGGATGAGCGAGCTGGGGCCGGCGGCTGCAGTCGAGAGAGCTGCGGGCGGGCAAGGATCTGGTGGTGGTGGAGCTGCGTCGAGGCGCCAGGAAGCCGTCGGCATCATCCGCATTCTCAACGTGCTCGAGGCGCTGTTCCCGTTCGTCGTGGTGCTGGGCTTGTGGGAGGTCGTCGCGCACCTGGGTGTGTTTCCCGCGCGATTGTTCCCGACGCTGGAAACGGTAGCGGGCGCATTCTGGCGGCTGACCGCCTCGGGCGCGCTGCCGCAGCATGTGCTCGAGACGCTGGTCCGCCTGTTCGTCGGCTTCGCGCTTGCCGGCGTGGCCGGCGTCGTGCTCGGCATCCTGATGGGGCGGATCAAGTGGATCGAGGACATGGCCCTGCCGATCGTGTCGATCGGTGCGCCGATCCCGGGGCTCGCCTATGCGCCGATCTTCCTGATGTGGTTCGGTCTCGGCAACCTGGCGGTGATTCTTCTCGTTGCGGTCGTCGCGACGTTTCCCATCGTTCTCAATACGTGGTCCGGCGTCAAAGCGGTCAAGGAAATCTGGGTGCGCTCGGCGCTGTCGATGGGGGCGGGGGACGGGAGCCTGTTCTTGCGCGTGGTGCTGCCGGGGGCGTTGCCTTTCATCCTGACGGGCCTGCGGCTCGGGCTCGCGCAAGCGTGGCGCATTCTCGTCGGCGTGGAGATGCTGGCGGCGGTGCCGTGGGGACTGGGCTGGATGATCTTCGGCGCGCGTGAGTTCCTGGCGACCGACATCATGCTGTCGGGCATTTTCGTGATCGGCGTGATCGGGCTCGTGCTCGAGAAGCTGGTGTTTCAGCGGATCGAGCAGGCGACCGTCGTGCGCTGGGGCATGGTGACGGCATGACCGGTGAAAACCAACGTAACTGGATTTCAATTCTGCGGGCGATGTCGGGCATCGCGCTGCTCGCGCTGGCCTATGAGATCACGGCGCGGACGGGCGGTTTTCCTCCGACGCTGCTCCCCACGCTGCCGAGGATATTCAATACGCTTTTCGCGATGCTCGCAGACGGCAGCATGATCGCGCACGCAGGGAGCACGCTGTGGCGCGTGTTGATCGGCTTCGGCATCGCGATCGTGATCGCGGTTCCTCTCGGCATCCTGATGGGGAGGAATGTGCGGGTCGAGAAGTTCTTCCTGCCGCTGGTGACGGCATTCATGCCGATACCTTCACTCGCGTGGGTACCGGTGTTCATCCTGTGGCTCGGCATCGGCGGCACGGTTGCGATCGTGATCGTAGTCTACGCGGCGTTGTTTCCGATGATCCTCAACACGTGGTCGGGCGTGCGGGCGGTCAATCCGCTCTGGCTTCGGGCGGCAGGCGCGATGGGGGCGGGCGAGCGATCGATGTTCTGGCGGGTGATCCTGCCGGGGGCGTTCCCCTACGTGATCGCCGGCTTGCGGCAGGCCTTCGTGCGCGCGTGGATTGCGGTCGTGGGCGCGGAAATGCTCGCGGCTTCGGACTGGGGGCTCGGATGGGTGATCTTCGACGCCAAGGAGTTCCTCAACGCCGACGTGATGATCGCGTCGCTGATCGTCATCGGATTCATCGGCTATGCGTTCGAGCGGCTGGTGTTCGGCACGCTCGAAAAAATGACGGTCGTGCGCTGGGGCATGGTGCGCACGGCGAAAGGCTGAGCGAGCTGCGGCTACAGCCCGGAACCGAGCCCGAAGTAGGCATTCTGCACCTTGTCGAACGGTTGCTTTGCGACGGGGAATGCATAGCCGGCTTGCAGCGGGCCGACCGGGCTGTCCCATGTCAGGCCGGCGCCGACAGAGGCACGTAGCGATGCGGTCGTACCGACGACGCCGGGCAGGGCCTTCGCTGCGTTCGATGTGCCGAACAGCGTGCCGGCGTCAGCAAATAGAGCCGCTCGCAGGCCGGTGCTTTCGGTGACGCCGGGAATGGCGATGCGCAATTCGGCGGTAGAGGCGAGATACGTTGTGCCGCCGAGCGCGTCCTTGGCCGTGCTCAGCACGTCGCGCGGGCCGATGCCGCTGGTCGCGAAGCCGCGAACGATGTCGCCGCCGCGATAGAAGGTGTCGAGCAGGCGGACATCGCTGCCGCCCCAACCACCGATGACGCCGCCGCTGGCCTTGGTCGCGAGACTGATCTCATCGGTGACGGGGATATAGGCGCGTGCTTCGGCTGTCGTGCGAAGGAATCGGACGTCGCCGCCGAGGCCAGCCAGCTCCTGACCAGACGTCACCATGATCCCCTTCGTCGGAATGGTGCGGCTGTTGCGTGTGTCGTAGGTCATCACGTGCCCGACGGATGATGTGACGTAGGATGCGGCGTTGGCTGCGGGATAGCCGGGCACGGCGAGCTTCACGGCCGATGATGCGCCATCACCGACGTCGTACATGGTGCTGCGGGACAGATTGTACGAAACCGTCGATGTCGTGTCTGGAGCGACTTGCGTGCCGACACGAAGGCTGCCGCCGTAGCGGTTGCTCTTGTAGGAGGACGTGGAAGTGAGGTCGGTGTCCTTGTAGAAAAGATCGAAGCCGGCGGCGACGCGCGTTCCCAGAAACCGGGGCTCGGTGAAGCTCAATCGGGCTTCGCTGGACTTTTCGCTCGTCGCCAGCTTGACGCGCAAGTCCTGGCCGCGGCCCAGCAGATTGCGCTCGGCCAGCGTGATGTCTCCGATGATGCCGTCGTTCTGCGAATAGCCGATGCCGAAGCCGATCTCGCGGGTGTCGATTTCGACGACCGACACGGTCAGAACGACGCGATCTTTGGCCTTCTCGGATGTGGGACGCTTACCGATCTCGACCGATCTGAAAAGCCCGAGGCGCATGAGGCGCTTGCGCGCCAGCTCGACGACCAGGGTGTTGTAGACATCGCCCTCGGCAATGTTCAACTCGCGGCGGATGACCTCGTCTCGCGTGTGACCATTGCCTGCAATCTCGATGCGGTCGACGATGATGCGTGGGCCCTGCACGATTTCGAACGCGATGCCCATCGTGCGCGCTACGGGATCGCGTTTCGGCAACGCCCTAACCTCGGCTGAGACGTTGCCCGTTTCGACGAGCGCCATCGTCATGCGTTCGAGCGAGGCGTCGAGATCGCCGGGATCGTACGTGTTTCCGGATTTCATCGCGATGAGGTGGCGCATCTTGTCGGTCGGGATGCCGGGGAGCGAAGACGAGACGGTGATGGGGCCGACGGCGTAACGCTGGCCCTCGTCGATCGAGAAGGTGACGAGCCAGCCCCTTGCCGCGTCGTCGCCGTCGCCGGGTCGGCGTTCGGCGCGGGGCTCGCCGATCTCGACATCCGTGAAGCCGTGCTTGCGGTAGTGGGCGACCAGCAAGGAGCGGTCGAACGCGAGCCGGTCGGCGACCGGTGGTGCGGGGGCGCGCAGGAAGTCGAAGAAACCGGCTTGCCGCGTGGTGATGACGTCCCGCAATTGGCCGTCGCTGAAGGCCCTGTTGCCGGTGAACGCGACGTGCGTGACCTTCACGATCTGGGCCTCGGTGATGACGAAAGTGAGTGTGACCTGATCGCGAGGATCGGTTGCGGTCTCCACCTTCACTGTGGCTTCGGCGTAGCCCTTGGAGCGATAGAGTTCGCGCACGCGTTCGGCTGCAGCATCGGCGCTCGCTCTCGTATGCACCTGCTTGGCGGAGATGCGCGCGGCCCTGGACAGCTCCTTTTCCTCGATCGCCGAGCGGCCCTTGAACTCGACACGGGCGATGACGGGGTTCTCGACGACGGCGATATGCAGCTTGCCCGAATGGCAGTCGATACGCACGTCGGCATAAAGGCCGGTTGCGAAGGCGGCGCGGAGTGCCGAATTGAGGCGGGCGGCGTCGCAGGTGTCGCCTTCGCGCAGGCTTGTGTGCAGGCGGACGGTCGCAGGGTCGAGCCTGCGGGTGCCGGTGATTTCAACCGAACGGATCGGTTCGGCAGCCAGCGGCGCCGACGGGCCTGTGGCGAGGCCACCCAGGACCGCCAGGCAAGCCCAAACCGATCCGAATACGCCGCGATGACCGGCGACCTTCAGTCTTGCAGAACTCACAGACGCAAACCTTCCCCCGAAGATCCCGTCCCACGCGCCAGGCTCATGTGGCCTGATGAATGGGGCTGCAGTGGGCCACTCGTGGGGCGAATTGAGAAAATGGCCGGCGATTCGAGGGGCGGGCACCATGCGTCCTGCACGGGCGGCATGCTGCAAAAGTGTGGCTGGCGCGCGGTACGGCGGTCGTCTATCAGTGCTTTTTGTGCAGTGCACGCGGAGCCGTTCCGCCGTCCGCGGCGGCGGCGTGCGTTGTTCGGAATCCTCGAGAAAAAGCGATGAGAGAACAGATGCCCAGCCGCGTCGAGATCAACGGTTTGCAGGTTGCCGAGGTATTGCGCGACTTCATGGAGACCCGGGCATTGCCGGGTACGGGCGTCACGCCGGAGGCGTTCTGGGCCGGATTGGCGGGGCTCGTCCGCGATCTCGCGCCGAAGAACAAGGCGCTGCTCGCCAAGCGGGACGAGCTACAGGCCAAGCTCGACCGGTGGCATCAGGCGCGAATGGGCAAGCCGCTCGATTTCGCCGCCTACAAGGCCTACCTGTCGGAGATCGGCTACATCGTGCCGGAGGGGCCGGATTTCGCTGTCGAGACCGAGAACGTCGATCCCGAGATCGCGGTGATGGCGGGACCGCAACTCGTGGTGCCGGTGACGAATGCGCGGTATGCGCTCAACGCGGCCAATGCGCGGTGGGGCTCGCTCTATGACGCCCTCTACGGCACGGACGCGCTGCCGGAAGACGACGGGGCGACACGGGCGGGTGGCTACAACCCGGTTCGCGGCGCCAAAGTGATCGCGTTCGCGCGCGCGCTGCTGGACGATATCGCGCCGCTTGCGGCTGGCAGCCATTTGGACGCGACGGCTTATGAGGTCGAGGGTGGCAAGCTCGTGGTTTCGCTTGCGGACGGTGGTAAGACCGGACCGAAAGATGCCGCGGCGTTCGCTGGGTATCGCGGCGATCCGGCCAAGCCGACCGCGATCCTGCTGAAGCACAACGGCATCCACGCGGAGATCACGATCGATTCCACGCATCAGATCGGCAAGACCGATCCGGCGGGCGTCGCCGACGTGCTGCTCGAGGCGGCGCTGACGACGATCCAGGATCTCGAGGATTCGATCGCGGCGGTCGATGCCGAGGACAAGGTGCAGGCCTACGGCAACTGGCTCGGCCTGATGAACGGAACGCTCGCCGATACCTTCGAGAAGGGCGGCCGGCAGATGACGCGGCGGCTCAATGCCGATCGCGCCTATGTCGGCGCTGACGGCAACGCGCTGACGCTCGCTGGACGCAGTCTCATGCTGATCCGCAACGTCGGGCATCTGATGACGATCGACGCCGTGCTCGACGGCGCGGGCAACGAAATCCCGGAAGGCATTCTCGACGCGGCCGTCACGTCGCTGATCGCGATGCATGACCTGAAGGCATCGGCGGGCCTGAAGAACTCGCGCACGGGCTCGGTCTATATCGTGAAGCCGAAGATGCACGGGCCGGAAGAGGTCGCATTCGCCAACGAGCTGTTCGACCGCACCGAGGACATGCTGGGCCTCGCGCGAAACACGCTGAAGATCGGCATCATGGACGAGGAGCGGCGGACGACCGTCAACCTCAAGGAGTGTATTCGCGCCGCGAAGTCGCGGATCTGCTTCATCAACACCGGGTTCCTCGATCGCACGGGCGACGAGATCCATACCTCGATGGAAGCCGGTGCGATGATCCGCAAGGCGGATATGCGGGCGACGCCGTGGATCAAGGCCTACGAGGACTGGAACGTCGACATGGGGCTCGTCGCGCAGTTGCCGGGGCGAGCACAGATCGGCAAGGGCATGTGGGCGATGCCGGACCTGATGGCCGAGATGCTGAAGCAGAAGATCGGCCATCCGCTGGCTGGTGCCAATACCGCGTGGGTGCCGTCGCCGACAGCCGCGACGCTGCACGCGATCCACTATCACAAGGTGAGCGTGGCGGCGCGACAGACGGAACTGCGCTCGCGGGCACGCGCGAAGCTCGACGACATCCTGACGGTGCCGCTCGCCGATCGCGTGAACTGGAGCCCGGAAGAAATCGCGCGTGAACTCGACAACAACGCGCAGGGCATCCTGGGCTACGTGGTGCGCTGGGTCGACCAGGGCGTCGGTTGCTCGAAGGTTCCCGACATCAACAACGTCGGTCTGATGGAAGATCGCGCGACGCTGCGCATCTCGAGCCAGCACATCGCGAACTGGCTGCGTCACGGCATCTGCACCGAGGCACAGGTGATGGATACGATGAAGCGGATGGCGGCGGTCGTCGACAAGCAGAACGCCGGCGACAAAGCGTATCGGCCGATGGCGCCCGACTTCGATGCGTCGATCGCGTTCCAGGCGGCGTGCGATCTGGTATTCAAGGGGCGGGAGCAGCCTTCGGGCTACACCGAGCCGATCCTGCACGCGCGCCGCCGCGAGTTGAAGGCGCGCGCTGCCAAGGGCTGAGTAGTTGAAAAGATCTGGGACGCTGGTGGTTCGTACCATCAGCGTCCCTTTTTCGTAGCCGGTGCTCAGAGGTCGGCTATCTTCGGCATGACCTCGGTGGCGAACAGCTCTTGCGAGCGCAAGGCGTCGCCGAGGCTCATGTTGCCGAACATCATGTAGGCGAGCAGGTAGTTGATGCCGCCGAGCGCCATCGACTGTTCCGCGATCTGGCGAACCACGCTCTCGGGGCTGCCGACGATGAGGACGCCTTCGGAGATCAGATCCTCGAAACGGGCGGCGCCGGGCGTGCGCAGGCGGTTGGTGAAGTCCTTGTAGCCGTGCTTGTTGCGCAGCCAGTTGATGTTGGTGAGGTGGTGCTCGGCGGGGCCCTTGGCGATGCGGCGCGCTTCCGCGTCGGTGTCGGCGACGACGACCTGACGGAGACAGCCGAGCACGGTGCCGCCGGCAAATCCGGCCTTGGGTTGGGCTGCGCCACCGCGCTTGGCGAGTGCCTTCTTGAAGGTCGCTAGGTTTTCCGCGGCCATTCGCGTGGGGCCGTTGGCGGTGAAGTGCATGCCCTGCTCGCCGGCCCAGGTGGAGCCGGTTTCATTCGACGAGCCGTACCAGAAAGCAGGATAGGGCTGTTGCATCGGACGAAGTGCTATCGGCACGTCCTTGTAGGTGAAGTGCTTGCCTTCGTAGCTGAAGGTGTCTCCGCTGGTGAGGCCGGCGAGAATGCACTTGTAGGCGTCGATGAAGATGTCGCGCGAGTCGTCGAAGGCGATCTTGTGGTAGTTCAGCTCGAACGGCGAAACGCCGCGGCCGATGCCGACCTCGAGCCGGCCGTTGCTCAATTGATCGAGCATGCAGATCTCTTCGATCATCTTGAGGGGCGAGGTCAGCGTCAGCAGATAGACGAGCGTGCCGAGCCTGATGCGTTTCGTCTCGCGGGCGAGCGCGCCGAGGAACACGCCGGGCACGGGCACCATGTTGATCGGCGAGCAGTGATGCTCGGCGAGCTGGACCGCGTAGAAGCCGGCGCGGTCGGCAGCGGCGTAGAATTCGAGCCGCTCATCGAACAGCGTCGACAGGGGGCGTCCTGCATCTTCGATGTGATCGAACAATCCGACTTTCATGGTGCCTACGGGTCCCTCTCGTGTGCCACTGGCTCTTGTGCCGCTGGGATGTCGGTGTGTTCGAGGTCGATCGACCGGCGACGTGACGGCGCGACCAGCCTACACGTCATCATGGCCGCAGACCATGCCAACAAAATCGAGGCAACACCGTAGTGAGTAAATTCGAGCGTGGCGCTTCGATCCGGCGGTCATGCCGATCGTGAAACGGCATTTCAGTCTGCCGTTCCACGGTTTCACGGGGCTGTCGATCCGGAGAGGGGCGAGAAGGCTCATCGTTCAGTTGCGGCGGTCGTGGGCAATGGAACAGCCATCTCCGGGACTGCGCGATCGGGAGGGGCTTGCAAGAGCAGATCCGGGGTCTTTCCCGCGGATGGTTCAGGCCCGATAAATTCTGGTGAAGGCCCCGGATGGTCGCCCTGAGTGCGCGCCTTCCGGGGACGCAAGTGGAAGGCAAAGTGCACATGAGTAGTTGGTCATCATCCGGTGCAGCCGGGTGATCCATGCCACGGTGCAACTCGTTGAGGAGCAGTGGATCCCGCCCGTCGGCGGGATGACGACGGGTGATGGCAGGGCGTGGTTGCATCGATGGCGTTTACCCGCGTACGAGCGGGAAATCCGCTTTAGAGGGGATATTCGGGCAATCAGGTCGGATAAAACTGTTCCAATCTCGGGAATCCGGAGCATCTTCATCCGACCCACGATACGCGGAAGCGGTCCCGTCCGGTCGGACGCACAGGTGGTCGAGGGGCGAGGGCCGAATTGGTTCTGTCTCAGCCTGTGTGAAAGTGTTCACCATGCAATCCCGAGGGGCGGCCTGGAGCGGCCATCGGGCGATAAGGCTGGAGCAAACTGATGCATTCCCACGCCCCGAACACTTGGGGTATTGGGAAGTGATCGCTGCGGTTCGGGGCGCCGATCCGTTCAGGTTTCTTTGTCGGACTGGAATTGGGAGCAGACGTTGGCCAAACGCGACAGCAAGGGAAATGCCGTTCCGGCAATCGAACTCTTCGGCGAGCTCGATCCTGCCCCGCGGCTACTGATGGGGCCGGGTCCGGTCGATCTCTATCCGCGCGTGCTGAGAGCGATGTCGGTTGCGGTGCAAGGGCAGTTCGATCCCCAGTTCACCGGCTACATGAACCAGACGATGGCGCTCTACCGGCACGTGTTCCGCACGGCCAACGAATGGACGTTCCTGATCGACGGTTCGGCGCGGGCCGGCATCGAAGCGAGTCTCGTCTCGCTTCTGGCACCGGGGGACCGGATGCTGGTGCTGAACTTCGGCCGCTTCGGGCATCTCCTGATCGAGATCGGCCGTCGCATCGGGGCGGAGGTCGTGTCGATCGATGCGGAATGGGGCACCGTGTTCGAGCCGGGGGAAGTCGAAGCCGCGATCGTTAAGCACGCTCCGAAGGTCGTCGCGACGTGTCAGGGCGATACCTCGACGACGATGCTGCAGCCGCTCGATCAGATCGGGCCGATCTGCCGCAAGCATGGCGCGCTGCTCTATGTGGACTGTACGGCGTCGCTCGCCGGCAATGCGTTCGAGACCGACGGGTGGCAGATCGACATCACGTCGAGCGGTTTGCAGAAGTGCCTGTCGGGGCCGCCGGGCTCGGCGCCGATCACGTTCAACGCACGGGCTGCAGCGGCGATCAATCACCGCCGGCACATCGAGGCCGGTATCAAGTCGCCCGGGATGGTGGAGGGTAACGGCCCGATCATCGGCTCGAACTACTTCGATCTCGCGATGCTGATGGACTATTGGAGCCCGAAGCGGCTCAACCATCACACGGAGGCGGCCAGCATGCTCTACGCGGCGCGCGAATGCGCGCGCGTGGTGCTGGAGGAAGGACTCGATGCCGGCATCGCGCGGCATGCACAAGCGAGTGCGGCGTTGCGGGCGGGCCTCACGGCGATGGGTCTCGAACTCTACGGGGACAGCCGATATCGCATGGCCAACGTGACCGGCGTCTACATCCCCAAGGAGATCAAGGACAGCGAGCGCGTCAGGTCGCAGATGCTGGAGGATTTCGGCATCGAGATCGGCACGTCGTTCGGGCCGCTGGTCGGCAAGATCTGGCGGATCGGGACGATGGGGCACGTAGCGCGCAAGGCGAACGTGCTGCGCTGTCTCGCGTCGCTCGAGGCGGTGATGCGGCGTAACGGTTATGCCAAGACCGCCGGGGCTGGTGTCGAGGCGGCTTATCGGGTCTACGATCAGGCTTGATGGACGGCAGGCCCGAGGGCCGGAATTGGATCGCGAGGTCAGGTCATGAGCGTCGACAGTCGGGACAAGGACCAAGTGGTCAACGGCGGCACGTTGCTGTCGCGGCCGGTCAAGATCGTGAACATCGGTCTGGAGCGCTTCGCCAAAGAACTCGAGGCACAGTCGGTGCCGGTGGTCCAGATCGAATGGGCGCCGCCGGCCGGGGGCAACGCCAGGCTCGCCGCGCTTTTGGCCAAGCTGGGAAGTTGAGAGGCAGCGTGAAGAAGATCGAGGAAGCCAACGCCGAGACGCTGAAGCGGATGCTTGCGGGCGATCCCGTGCTGGTCGATTGCATTCCGGCGGGAGAGGCTATTCCGGCGCTGCAAAAGGGACTGATCCTGCATTCGGGGCCGCCGATCGGCTGGGACCGGATGTGCGGGCCGATGCGCGGTGCGGTGGCGGGCATTGCCGTGTTCGAGGGCTGGGCCAGCGATCTGCCCGACGCGGAGAAGAAGGCGGCGGGCGGAAAATTTCGTTTCGAGCCCAACCACCATCACGGCGCCGTCGGCCCGATGACGGGCATGACGACGCTGTCGCAGCCGCTTCTGGTCGTCGAGAACCGCGCTTTCGGCAATCGCGCCTACTGCGCGATCAACGAAGGTCTCGGCAAGGTGATGCGGTTCGGCGGCAATGACGCGGAGGTGCTCGGCCGGCTCGCGTGGATGCGCGACGAGTTGGGGCCCGGGCTCGGGCGCGCGCTGCGCGACATGGGCGGCATTTCCTTGAAGGTGTTGATCTCGCGCGGGCTGTCGATGGGCGACGAGATGCATCAGCGCAATATCGCGTGCTCGAGCCTGCTGCTGCGATTGCTCGCGCCCGCGCTGGCGCGGACGACGACGGACGCGAAGGTGCTCGAGCGTTGCCTCGATTTCATCGGGCGCAACGATCAATTCTTTCTCAACGTCGGCATGGCGATGGGGAAATCGATTACCGATCCGGCGCGCGGTATCGAGGGATCGTCGATCGTAACCGCGATGTGCCGCAACGGCACCGACTTCGGGATTCGTGTTTCGGGTACGGGCGATCAGTGGTTCACCGCGCCGGTCGAGATGCCGGTGGGGCTTTACTTTCCGGGCTTCGGCGAGAAGGACGCGAACCCCGACATGGGCGACAGCGCGATCGTAGAGACGGTCGGGCTCGGCGGATTCGCGATGGCAGCAGCGCCTGCGGTCGTCGGTTTCGTCGGTGCGGGGCCTGCGTCGGAGGCTGCGAACTTCACACGACTGATGGGTGAGATCGCGGTCGGCATCAATCCGGAATGGACGATACCGTCGCTCGACTATGCGGGCGTGCCGACCGGCATCGATATCCGCCGCGTGGTCGATACGCAGATCGCGCCGACGATCAACACGGGCATAGCGCATCGGCAGCCGGGCGTGGGGCAAGTCGGAGCCGGCGTGGTGAAGGCGCCGATGGGGTGCTTCGAGGCGGCGCTGGTGGCGTTCGCCGAAAAAATGGGGGTCCGCTGATGATCATCGTCAACGAGATCCGCAAGGGGTTCTATCTCGACAGCGTCGCGCTGATGCGCATCTCGCGGTCGATCGTCGCGATGCCGGACATCGAGGAAGCCGGCCTGATGATCGGCACGCCGGCCAACAAGCAGATCCTGCGCGAGGCGGGCGTTCTCGATGCGGCAGGAGAGGCCGCGGCGCCCGGCGATCTCGTCATCGCGGTGCGGGCGAAATCGGATGCGGCGGCGAAAGCGGCGCTGGCCGAAGCGGCGTCGCTGCTCGATGCGCCACGGCGGTCGAGCGCTGGCAGTGTCTGGCGGCCGCGGACGTTGCGTGCGGCGCAGGCGCAGATGCCGGATCTGTCGGTGGCGCTGATCTCGGTGCCGGGAGATTTCGCTGCGGCAGAAGCGCTGAAGGCGATCCGCGGCGGTCTCGATGTCATGATCTTTTCCGACAATGTGCCGGTCGAGCAGGAAGTGGAACTGAAGAAGGAAGCACGGACGCTGGGGCGGCTCGTGATGGGCCCGGACTGCGGCACCGCGATCATCGGTGGTGTGCCGCTGGCGTTCGCGAACGTGGTTCCGCGTGGCGACATCGGCATCATCGGCGCTTCGGGAACGGGCATTCAGGAGATTTCGTGCCAGATCGCGCGGGCCGGTAAAGGTGTGAGCCACGCGATCGGTACCGGCGGGCGTGATCTCAAGGCCGATGTCGGGGGGATCACGTCGCTGATGGCGCTCGATCTGCTCGATGCCGATCCGGCGACGAAGCACATCGTCATCGTGTCGAAGCCGCCGGCTGCGGAAGTGGCGAAGGCGGTGCTGGCGCGCGTAGCCAGGAGCGCGAAGCCGTTCACGATCTGCTTTCTCGGCGGCGACGGCAAGGGGATGCCGGCGAACGCGAAAGCTGCGGCGACGCTGAAGCAGGCGGCGGAGTTCGCTGCGGGCAAATCGCTCGGCCGCGAAGGTGCTGCTGCTCGAGCAAAGCCGCCGGGGCGGAAGGGCGCGAAGCTCGTGCGCGGGCTCTATTCCGGTGGGACGCTGTGTGCGGAAGCACAGATCGTGCTGCAAGGTCATCAGATCGCTGTCACGTCCAACGTCCCGGTTCCCGGCGCTGAGCCGCTCGGGAAGTTGTCGGCCGAGAATGCGCTCATCGACCTCGGCGACGACGAGTTCACGCGCGGGCGTCCGCATCCGATGATCGAGCCGGCGGTGCGCGACGCGCCGCTGATCGATGCGCTGGATGACGCCGAGGTTGCGGTCATTCTGCTCGATATCGTGCTCGGCTACGGCGGACATGCCGATCCCGCGGGGCATCTCGCGCAGGTTCTCGGGGGGCGTGCCAGGACGGGCGGGCCGGCGATCATCGCTTCGGTCACCGGCACGAGCGGTGATCCTCAGGGATTGACCGCACAGACGGCGGCGCTCGTTGCGGCTGGCGTGACGGTGTGTGCGTCGAATGCGGATGCGGCCGAACTCGCTGCCGAGATCATCAGAAGCTGATCCTGAGGTGCCTTCATGGCCGCGTCTGCAGCGACCTCGCTTCCTCCTTCGCTTGCTCCTTCCCTTCCTGGCCGAATCGTCGTCGCCATCGGAGGCAACGCCACTCACCCGGAAGAGATCCGGGGGACTGCCGGCGAGCAGAAGGAGATCGCTGCGCTCACCGCGCGGTCATTGCTGCCGCTGGCGCTCGCCGACAACGAGTTGGTGCTGGTGCACGGCAACGGGCCGGTGGTCGGCAAGATCCTGATGCGGCAGGCGCTGACCGCCGATCGTGTTCCGCCGATGACGCTCGATATCTGCGTCGCACACAGCCAAGGCGGCATCGCGTACCTGCTGATGCAGGCGATCGAGAACGAGTTGCGGCTCAAGGGAAGTGGCCGGCATTGCACGTGCCTGCTGACGCAGGTGGAGGTCGATCCGGGTGATCCCGCGTTCAAGAACCCGACGAAGTATGTCGGGCCGTTCTTCGGCGAGGAGGAGGCCAAGTCGGTCGGTGCGGAACTCGGCTGGCGGATGAAGCAGGACGGCGCACGCGGCTGGCGTCACGTGGTGCCATCGCCGAAGCCGAAGCACATCTGCGATATCTCGCTGGTGAAGGTGCTCGCGCGGCGCGGCAACATCGTCATTTCAGGCGGTGGCGGCGGTATTCCGGTGGTTCGGCAACCGGACGGCACGCGCGAAGGTATCGAGGCGGTGATCGACAAGGACATGACATCGGCGCTGATGGCCAGCGTCCTGGGCTACGACACGCTGATGATCCTGACCGCGGTGTCGAAGGTCGCGGTCGACTTCGGCAAGCCGACGCAGCGTTGGCTCGACCGTGTGACGCTGCGCGAGCTGAAGGCATTTCACGGGGCAGGGCAATTCCCGCCTGGAAGCATGGGGCCGAAGATCGATGCCGCGATCAGTTTCATAGAAGGCGGCGGGGAGCACGTCATCATCGCGCGTCTCGACGAGGCGATGGCTGCACTCCAGGGCAAGACCGGCACGCACGTCTATGCGGATGACGAGTGAGCGTGTGTTCGAGGCCGAGCGCGCGGGGGCGTTCGCGGCGCGCTTCTTCGCGGCTCACTCGCGGGCGGAAATCGTCGCGGTGTTCGAACGTAGCCTTTATCTGCAGGCAGGCCGCGCATTCGCGTGTCTGGGCGATGCACGCATCGGCGACGGGCCGATCAACGTCATCGTCGATGATGGTGGCAGTCTCGTTGGGCAAAGCCGTGTCGGAGAGGTGATAACCTCATCGGGCGGGATTTCGGCAGCGCCCGGTTGGCGATTGGATTTTCGGCGCGTCGATATCTGGGCGCCGCCCGCTTGGCCGGTGCTCGCCGGTGCCGATGCGCTTGTCGAATCGGTCGAGCGGGTGGTCGAGATTGCGTGTTCGATGCTTCCATGCGGGGGGCTTCTGCCGCTTGCTATTGCCGGGAACGGCGGGAATTCTCTGGCCGACGCGTTCGAGAAGCTGGCTGCTCCTCGATTGGCGCGCCTTGAAAGCTGGCTGTCGGCGTCGTTGTCGGAGCAGCGCGTGGGCGAGCCGCGGGTCGATCTGCTCGGGCTCGGGCCGGGACTGACGCCCTCGGGCGACGATGCGCTGTGCGGGGTGCTGCTGGCGTTGAGCGCGTTTGGTTCGCAGCCGGCTGCGTGGGCGCTGCAGCGTCTGGCTTCGGCGATCGGGCGCGGGAGTGCCGAGGCGACGACGGCGTTGTCCGGGCAATTCCTGTCGGCGGCAAGCGAAGGCCAGGGCAGTGCGGTGCTGCACGATTTCGTCGGCGTGCTCGTCGGTGGAGAGACGGCTCGAATTCCGGCCGCGTTGGAAAAGCTGTCGCGCGTCGGACATTCGTCCGGGCTCGATGCAGCAGCCGGGGTCGTCCTGGCGGTCAGGGCATTGGTCACGGCAGGGGCATCGGTCGCGGCGTCACATCATTCGACGCAATCTCCTTGATGAGCTTGGAAGCGATCGACGCGCCGAAGGCTTCGAAGCCTTCTGCGGCCATTGCGAATGCGCCGGGGCCGCCGATCACGTTGTTCTCGTACCACGCAAGGAGGCCGCCGGGCGGATGGGTGTGCCACGGGTTGCTCTGCAGTGGTGTGTCCGAAAGGATCGCCAATCCGTTGATCGTGATGCCTTGGCTCAAGGCGTCGTCGCGCGCGGCGAGAACGCTGCGGCCGGCGTTGCTGGTGCCGTCGCCGGATACGTCGATAACTCGGCGGGTAGACGTCGCGGGGGCCTTCTCGAACAAGCGCGTGGAGAAATCGATGGCGCTGCCGATGGCGGTGCGGTCCCTGAACAGCCGCGGCGCTTCGCGGATTCGGGTCGCAAGACGCTGGGCATCTGCAGCGTTGGCGACGATGGTCCAGTCGACGACGACAGCCTGCGCCAGAGGGCCGGACCATTCGACGAGGCAGACGGCGATGCTGCCGTTGGGACCGGATTCGATTGCCTTGATGACGCGGGAGCTTGTGATGGCATCCGCGTAGCCTTCGCGCTGGAGCCGGAATTTCCGTTCATCGAGGCTGCGCGAGATGTCGGCGGCGAGCACGAGCAGGACGTCGACGGTGGTGTCGGCGCGGGCGGGACCACGTGCGAATGTTGCGGGAAGGAGCAGGACGAGGAGGAAAATCGTCAGGCGGCGCACGGTGGTAACAATCCGGCAGACCACGAGATTGCTCATGCTCGCTCTCCTTCGGGGAGGTTCCCGTTGTGCCGTAAAACCCGCGACAATGTAAGTTCGCGAGCGAGGGACGCTTGGCATTTACGCATTGGAAACCATCCAGCGGGATCAAATTGTGTCGAACTCCCTGGGCGGCAGTGGGAGACGTTAAACGCGATATTTACGGGAATGCGTTGAAGGTAACGCCGTTCAGCCCT
This sequence comes from uncultured Devosia sp., assembly GCA_964574325.1. Lineage (GTDB taxonomy): Bacteria > Pseudomonadota > Alphaproteobacteria > Rhizobiales > Hyphomicrobiaceae > CAMDPA01. The sequence continues at coordinate 24,215 of CAZNMY010000048.1, forward strand.
GCTTTCCAGAAATCCGGACGATGACATTACCTGCCGCCCCTGCGGTCGCGCGAAGCGCAGACCGACGCCGAACCTTGAAGGCTGGTCTGATCGCGTACAGCGGTCGGCACGTCACGTTGCAGTGTGCGGTGCGCGATCTCTCGGACACGGGCGCGCGGCTTCAGGTCGAGGGTTCGATCGATGCGCCCGACACGTTCGAATTGATGATCGCCATCGACGGGATGGAAGCCGATTGCCGCGTCGCCTGGAGGCGCGGCAAGGAAGTCGGCGTGGTGTTCGTCGGGCCCGTGCGAAAGAGCGAGAAGAGGCGCGCTCAGGTCATTCAGCAGTGGTCCGGGACTGGGAAGCCGACGCTACGGCGACAGCCGAAAGCGCTCTGATGTTGCGGCATTGGATCTTCGGTTCCATGCGAAAAGGGGCGAGCCCTCGTCCGGCCCGCCCCGTGATCTTGCGACGGACAACGTGGATTACCGGCCTTCGGTGATCACGTTGAGCAGCGCCGGCGTACCGGAGCGAACGGCGTCGAACGCCTTCTTGAGCGCAGGCAACACGTCTTCCGGGCTCTCGACCTTGGCGCCGTAACCGCCGCAGGGCTCGACCATCTTCTCGAAGGCAGGAGACGGATCGAGCGAGGTCAGCGGCATCAGGTTCGCCGATGCGGCCTTGCCCTTCGGGTAGACGGCGAGTGTCGAGCGGTTCACCGCGTACCATTGCAGATTGTTGGTGACTATCGTCAGGATCGGCAGCTTCTCCGCGCGCTGGACGTAGTGGTAGGGCAAGGGATTGCCGAACATGTACGAGCCGTCACCGACCGAGGTGATGACCTCGCGGTTGGGTGCGCCGAGCTTCGCGCCGAGCGCCGCGCCCAGACCCAGCCCGAGACCGCCGGCCAGCGTTCCGCCGACGAACGAGTTGGGCTCGTTCAGCTCGAGATAGCGCATCGGCAAGCCGAGCTCTGAAATGATGAATGCGTCCTTGGCCTTCAGCTGGTTGACGCAGTCGGCCACGTACATGCCGAGCAGCGGCTTGCGCGTTTTGGACGCCTCGAGGGTCTTGGCGGTTTGAGCGAGGTAGGCCGCGCGCAGCTCGGCAATCGCCGCCTTGCGGGCGGACGTGTCCTTTTCCTTGCCCTTCTGAGCGGCCAGCAGCGCCTTTTCGAGCATCGGCAGCGCGAGCGGCACCGAGCCTGCGATCGTGAGATCAAATTTGAAGCCGTGGAACGGGACTTGGCGGGACATCAGCGGATCGGGTGCGATGTGGATGATCTTCGTCGACGCTTTGGGCTGCATGTGCTGCGGCGACCACGGCACCTTGCTTTCGAGCACGAGGATCACGTCGGCCTTGTCCATCATCGCCTTCGACATCTCGTAGCCGAGATGCATGTCGTGGCTCGACGGCAGGTTGTTGGTGTAGGCGTCCTGCTGCACGACGGGCAGCACGCACTTCTGTGTCAACGACGCGAAGGCGTGGAAGCCTGCAGTGGTGAGGCCGGCCGAGGAGGTGATGACCAGCGGGAATTTCGCACCGGCGATCAGCTTGGCGGCTTCGTCGATCGCGTGCTGATCGGGTGCGGCCGAGCGGACGCCGACGGCGGGGCCTTGGATCGAGCGGCTCGAGCGCACGGCGCCGTCGGCCAGCGTTTCGCGCGGCAGAGTGAGGTAGACCGGGCCGCGCGGCTCGCTCATGGCGATGTCGAGGGCGCGGTCGACGATCGTATCGGCGGGCTGGCCGGCGCGGAGCTCATAGTCCCACTTCACGAACTCGCGGAGCATGTTGCCCTGGTCGAAGCACTCCTGACCCCAGTGAATCTGGCGATCGCGCGAGGCGATGTGGCCGGTCTCGGTCAGCGGGGTGCGGCCGGCGGCCAGCAGGATCGGAATATTGTCGCGGGCGGCATTCATGACGCCGCAGATGGTGTTCGCTGTGCCGACGGAGACGTGGCACATGACGGCCGCGATCTTGCCGGTGGCGCGGTAGTAGCCATAGGCCATGGACATCGCCAGGTTCTCGTGGGGGACCGTGACGAAGCGCGGGTATCTGGTGCTGCTGGACTGGCCGGAAAGCGCTTCGATGATGGGGGCGAAATCGGTGCCGGCGTTGGCGAAGACGTACTCGACACCGCGGCGGGCGAGCTGGGACAGATAGACCTCGGCGTTCATCGTCTCGGTCGGCATCGGGGTATCCATGGGGTTCTCCTCAGGCTGTGGCGTTCGACCTGCCGCTCGACGGGGCTGCAGGCGAAATCGGGAATGGTGCTGGGCCGCTTCCTCCGAGCAGCCCGGTGGCGATGAAGAACGGCCGCGTTGTGTCCGCGGCTCGTCCCCACGCCTCGGTGTTCACACTATTGCGGCCGCGCATCGCGGTCGAGCCCAAACGGACGCGCCGATGAAACGCCCGACCGATCGGTCGGAGCGTCTCCTGGGGCTGCGACGCGAGAGGCGGTCAGGCTATCGCGCGGCGAGCGATGGCGGCACAGAGCGCTACTTGCCCGTGCCGAACCACTTGTCGTAGAGGCGCTGGTAGGTACCGTCCTCGCGCATGCGCAGGAGGGTCACGTTGACCTGGCTGCGCATCGAGCTGCCGCGCGGGAACAGGATGCCATAGTCTTCCTTTCGGAACGGCGCCCCTACCGTGGTCACCTGGCCCTTGCCCTCGTTGGCCGAGTAGAACATCAGCACGGGGCTGTCGAACACCACCGCGTCCACGGTCTTGCGATTGAGCGCCTGATAGGCCTCCGTGATCTGCCCGACTTCGACGACCTGCCCCTGCAACTCGCGCACGGTGTTGGCCGCCGTGCTGCCGCGGGTCGTCGCGACGCGCTTGCCGGCGAGGTCATCGGGGCCGTTGATGCCGCCGCCGATCTGCTGCACGGTCAGCGTGGCGGCGAGCTGGGCGGTGTAGAGCGCGACGAACACCACGCCGGTGAACATCCACAGCAGCGCGACGATCCGCGCGAGCCAGCTCTTGGGCGCCGTGTCGGCCTGGGTCGCGAGCGTTCCGGCAGCCCAGTAGAGCGCATAGTAGATGCCGGGAATGTAACTGCGGGTCGGAATGATGCCGTCCGGCCGATCACGCTCGAGCCACCACACGATGTGAGCGGGGATCAGGACGAGCAGTGCGGCGATGCCCAGCCAGGCCAGGGAAGTGCCGGAGAACAACAGCTTCAGCAGGTCGGACAGGGGGTTGGAATCACCGTCCTTGCCCGCGCCGCGCACCATGATCTGGAGACCAGCGTTCATGATCGGCTGGGAGAAATCGAATTCCGCCTCGCGCGCCGCGGTCACGGAAATCGCTCCGACGCCGAGAGCCGCTTTGCCGCTGCGAACGTCGGCGAGCAGGGAACCGACGTCCGGGGCGATGTGATAGGTTGTCTTGAGCTTCAGGCGTTGGGAGATCTCGTTCCACAGATCGATTGCGAAGCCGGTCAGCTGGCCCTGGCGCTCGACCACCATCGGCGGCAGCACGCGCGTCACGACGCGCAGCTCGGTCGGGTTCTGCTGCGCGGCCCCTTGTTGTGTCTGGCTAGGCTGTGTCTGGCCAGGCTGACTCTGGCCTTGCTGGGCCGATGCCGGAGGTGCAGCCGAGCCGGCTCCGGCTATCGCGATGACGGCAATGGCAGCCAACAGGTTTCTGAAGCTAGTCCACATCGTAGATGTTCCAGAGCGGTTTTCGATGAGCAGGGATCGAGCGCACAGGCGCTGACGGCAGCGTTCCGATCGCCTCGGGAGGGGGCATGGGCGTTCAGTTGGTTTCTGGAGCCGAGCGGTCAGTTGCCGGCGGTATTGAAGCGGAACTGAACGGTGAGAGTGTTGGGGTCGATGCTGATGTTGTTTATCGCCACCTCACCGGCAGGACCCAGTGTGAGATAGCGCTTCAGCCCCTCGGCCAGTTGCTGCTGAATGCCGGGCTGATTGGCGGCGGTGCGGAGGATCTTGGGCAGCTCGGCCTTGAGCTGGTTGATCGCCCGGTTCGCAAAAGGCAGACCGAGGCTGCAAGCCTGCCGCTCCAGGAAATCGGCGGTGCCTTTGCATACGGCGCGGGGCACGCCACCTATGGTTACCGTCTTGACCTCCATCGAAATCGAGCCGTTGAGCCGGATCGGAACGAAGTCGATGTTCGCCACGGCCCGGTCCCACTGTATGTCGGGCAGGATGTCGGCCAGGGCACAGCCGCCTGAGACGCACAAGGCTGTGGCCTCGGGGCCATCGGATTCGAAGGAGACTTCGAGCCGCAACGCGCCGTTGGTGGGGATCAGGCGGACGGTGCTCGAAGCGACATCGGAGACGTAGTAGCCGTAGGTCGAGCCGAGGATGTTGAACGTCTTGGCGGGAATCGGAACGGGGTACTGCTGGGTCGTGGAAACCTGCACGAATGACTGGTTCGCGAAGAGATTGCCCGGCACGTTGTTCAGATATATCCGCGTGTTCGACGCTATCGACTGCAACAGGCGCGTCAGCTCGGAGAACGAGATCTTGAGGTCGGCGGCATCGAGCGGACCGGCAACGACGACGATGGCGAGCGCCGGCGCGATGACCTTGGCGCACAGGGCCGACAGGACCTTTTTACCGAAACTCGACACTGGACCAAACTCCGCGACGACGGCTCCGACCGGACAGACCCCGGGCGCAACTAGATAACAGGTCCCAAGATCGGTTCAGCAGTCGGAAGCAACGAATCCGGCGGAGTGAAACGCGATCTCAATGGCGTGTGGCGCGGTGGACACATATCGTTAATCAGGAAATTCAGTGTGTGCAGAAATGCTGTCACAAATGATTGCATCGGTGGCAGGCAAATGCTTAGACTTTGGGCGTTGGGAAGCAAACCGCGCATTACGCGGTAGTAGCCCAGGTCTAGGGAGACAACAGAGCAGACCGGTTCACGGTCGTTCGAAGCCTGCAGTTGTCGCGTACCTGGGTGAACCGAGACACCCCAAATCGAACCCTTCACAACCGAACCCGACGCAAATCAGCGATGGCGTGTGAGGGCCGGTCTCAAAGACGATCCTGAGCTTGTTACGGGAGCGAGATCCGGATGGATCTTGCTCCTGAACTTTTTTCGGCTGGTGAGGCTGCGCTGTCTGCCGACTGGCTTCTCCCGGCCGGTGTCAGCGACGGACTGCCGGGGTTTCGATATGGAGGCCCTTGGCACGCCAGGCGAGATAGAGTTCGAGCGCCATGTGATCCTGCGAGCCGTGCGGCGGCGGGTCCGATCGGACCGAGTAGAAGCAACTGCGAAGCCTGCGGTGAAGCGAGCCGAGCTTCTGCCATTCCAGCCGATAAAGCGGGTAGCCGTTGCCGTGACCCTGGCTCACGGTTTCGGTGCGCAGGCGCTGGCCCCAGCTCTGCTCGTGGCAATGCGCGCACGACATATTGAGCTGGCCGACGCGCATCTCGTAGAGGCTGCGGCCACGATCGAACGATGCCTTGGCGGGGCCATCGATGCGAGGCGACATCGCCATGCCGATCGACTGGTGAGAAACGAGTGCCGATAGCGCGAGGAGCGGCGGCGATTCCGGTCCGATCGCATCTGCCTGCTGGCGTGCCGTGCGGCATTCCTGAATGCGTGTCTCGATGCTGTGCATCCGGTTCGCCTTGGCATCGAAGGCGGGATAGCGCGTGGCGACGCCTTTCATTTTGTCCGGCTCGCCGTGGCAATCCTGGCAGGACTTGGCCGATGCGCCCTCCTTGCGCGTCCACATCTCGGCGCCCTGATCGACCCACAACATGCCGGGGTTGACGGTGAGATCCTGCTGGCGCTCGCGATTGGATTTCGACTGGAATTCGAGGCCGGATTTCTGCTGCGACCAGGGAATGCCGGGTTTGGGCTCGTCGCCGGTGCTTGCAGTGCGCGAGAGGCCGAGGGCTGCGATCCAGCCGACGCCTGCCAACGTCGCCGCTTTCCAGAAACCCGATGTCACGCGCGTCATGCTGCTATCCAATCACCGTGATCGTGCGGCGCTCGCGATGTTCGAATCCATTCATGCCCGACCACACGAACTCGATGTCGCCCGTGCGGGTCGCGATCACGTGGAATGCAACGAAGGGGTTTGCCGAGACGCCGGGATGCAATTCCCAGATGAAGATGTCCTCGCCGTCGTAGCGACAGGTGAAGCGGCTGACAATGTCGCGCGGGATGGCGTCGCCCACCGTGTTCCTGCGGAAGCCGGTCTCCATCGGGTGGGCGATGAGGGCCTTGATCTCGAAGGTTTCGCCTTTGCGTGCGCGGTCGGGGACGATGACGCGTGCGGTAGACATTTCGCTCCCCTCCTTTTCACCTGCCGATGTTCGATCGCCGGATCGATGAATATCACGCGCGCCCTGTTCCTGGCGAGACAGCGGCCGTGGTGGGGTAATGCCAGATTGATGGCCATGCAGCGGGTCCGGAAGCCACGGTGGCGAAGGTCTTCCCGATGTCACATTCGGCAAAGTGAAAGAGAAGGATTGCGATGAAACGAGCATTGGCATTGGCGGCCCTGGCGACGGTTGCGTTCGCGGGCAGTGGACTGACGAGTTCGGAGGCGGAGGCGCGTGGCTGGCGCGGACATCATCACGCCCGTTTCGGCTTCGTGCGCGTGGTGCCGGTTTATCCGGTCTACTCGGGCTACTGCCGGGTGTTCGCCACGCGGTACGGCTACGTTCGCCGTTGCTTCTACTGATGATCGCTGCGCGACCGCGTCAGGATCAGGCAAACCAAACATGGAGTAGGTCTTCGATAGCCCCTCGCGTTCCCCCGCGCGAGGGGCTGAAGCAATTCCGGGAGCTATGTCGGATCGAAGCAGGCGGCGGTGGTCACTTCGATCTCTGCGGTGACGAGCCAGCGTGAGCCGTCGTTCATGGTAGCGACGACATGCAGGATCTGTGTCGTGGCCAGTCTGATCGTAGTCTTCACTTCGGCAAGGCCGTTGCGTGGTCCCAGTATGAAACGCGACACGGACGGCAACGGGTTTTCCGGCGAGAACACGTAGATCGACGTCACGTGATCGGCAGCCGTCATCGGGCTGTCGACGCGGATCGTGAGAGGCACGGAGTTGCCGTTCTCGACGAGTGCGGGAACATCGAGGTGCACGCGGCCTTCGGAGATCGCTGCGTCTCCCAATGCGGCGCGGATCGCTTCGCGCATTTCGGCGGGCGTTGCGGAGAGCGGCGTCGAGCGGGCGAGGAGCAGCGCGGCGCCTGTCCCGGCAAGGAGGGCGCGGCGTGATGTTGCGTGCGCTGGGCGAGCAAAGTTCATCTGCAACCGCTACTTCAGTGTGACGAGAAACGCCACGATGTCCTCGACCTGTTGGGCGTCGAGGATCGGTTTGCCGGCGAATTCCCGGCCGACGCGGTTGAGGCCGTCGATGCGATGATAGGGCGGCATGATGGTTTCCGGGTTGAGCTTCGTGCCATCGACGAGGCGCATGCGAAGCTGGCCTTCGTCGAGGCGCTTGGCCACTCCGGCGAGCGGCGGGCCGACAGTGCCTTGCACGCGCGCATCGCCGCCGGGAACGGGATGGCAGATGGTACAGTTGCCGCGCTCGGGATCGAAGGCGAGTGTGCGTCCGCGTGCGGCGTCGCCTGTCAGACCGTCGAGCGGCGCTTTGATCTTGTCGCCCGAAATGGTGAAACTGGCGATCTTGCCGGACGGGGTTCCCTGGGCGTGCGCAGCGGTGGTCGTGGCGAGCATCGCTGCTGCCATTGCCATGCACGGATAGACGGCTGCACGCATACGCTCACGCCTTGGCGAGGTTGTGATGCTTCAAGGGAAGTGAGCGGATGCGTTTGCCGGTGGCCGCGAAGATCGCGTTGCAGATGGCCGGCGCGATCGGGGGAACGCCGGCCTCGCCTATGCCGCCCCAGAAGTCGAAGCTCGGCACGATGTGGTTCTCGATGATCGGGACCTCGTCGATGCGCAGAAGCTGGTAGGTGTCGAAGTTGGTGTCGATCACGCGGCCTCGATCGACACGGTTCTCGCCGTAGAGCAGTGCGCTCATCGCCATGACGACGGAGCCCTGCATCTGCTGCTCGATGATGTTGATGTTGACGGCGTGGCCGCAATCGATCGCGTTGACGATGCGATGCACCTTCAGCGCTCCGCGGTCGGAGACGCTGACCTCGGCGACGACGGCCTGATAGCTGCCGTAGGCGTTCTCGACGGCGATGCCACGGAAAACGCCGGGGCTAAGCGGTTTGCCCCAGCCCGCGCGCTCGGCTGCGATCTCCAATACGCGCTTGTGCTTGGGGGCGTTGGCGAGGAGCGTGCGGCGGAACTCGAACGGGTCCCTGCTCACGGCGTGCGCCATCTCGTCGATGAAGCTCTCTTTGTAGAAGGAGTTCTGGCTCGAGTTCACCGAGCGCCACACGCCGACCGGCACATGCGTATTGCGCATGGCGACCTCGACGCGCAGGTGCGGGACCGTGTAGCCGAAGTCCGCCTTGTGGAAGCCGTTGGCCTGGGCTGGATCGAGATTGTTCTTGACGCGGTCGGGGAAGTGCCAGGCATTGATCGACTGGCCGGCGATGCGGATGTGCATGCCGGTCGGGGTGCCTTTGTCGTCGAAGCCGGCGCGCATGATGATCCGAGACGCAGGGCGATAGAAGCCGTGGCTCATGTCCTCTTCGCGCGTGTAGACGAGCTTCACGGGGCGGCCGGCCGTGCGCTTGGCGGCGAGGACGGCATAGCGGATCGGATCGTTGTAGGAGCCGCGCCGGCCGAGGCCGCCGCCGAGGTGCATCTTGTGGACGTAGACCTGCTCGGGCTTCACGCCGCCGGCCTCCGCGGCGGCAGCGAGGGCTGCTTCGCCGTTCTGTGAGGAGACCCAGACTTCTACCTTTCCGTCTGCAACCCTGGCGGTGCAGTTCATGGGCTCCATGTTGGCGTGGTCGAGGAAAGGCGTGTGATACTCCGCCTCGACCTTGCGTGCGGCGTTGTCGAGTGCGCCGAGGGCGTCGCCGGCCTGATTCGTCACGCCGGCATTGGTGGCGGCGAAGCCGGCGATCTGGAACTCGGCGATCGAAGCGCTGGTGACCTTCGCGTTCGGACCCTCGTCCCAGGTGATCGGCAAGGCATCGAGTGCTTTCTTCGCCTGCCAGAAGCTGTCGGCGACGACGACGACGGTCGTGTCGGTCAGGCGCGCGATCTGGCGGACGCCCGGCATCGCCTTGACCTTGGTGTCGTCGATGCTCTTGATCTTGCCGCCGAAGACCGGGCACTGCGCGATCGTGGCGTAGAGCATGTCGGGCAAGCGGACATCGATCGCGTAGGTCATCGCGCCGTTGATCTTGAGCGGTGCGTTGATCTGGCGGACGGGCTTGCCGCAGATGCGCCAGGTCTTGGGATCCTTGAGGTTGACGCGCGTCGGCGGCGGGATCTCGGCGGCGGCGACGGCGACCTTGCCGTAGGTGGTCTTGCGCCCCGAGGGTGTGTGCGTGATGACGCCGAGGGCGGCGGTGCATTCGGCGGGCGGTACGTTCCAGTCCTTCGCCGCGGCTTCGACCAGCATGGTGCGGGCCATGGCGCCGGCTTCGCGGAGGTAGAGTTGACTGTCGCGCGTGCCGCGGCTGCCGCCGGTCGACATGGAACCCCAGTGTGTGACGAGCTCGTGGGAGGCGGGGGCGCCCCTCTGCGCCTTCGCGCGCCACGCCACCTTGCGCTTGTAGTTCTCGGATGGCGGGGCGAACTCGGCCTTCACCTTGGCCCAGTCGCACTCGAGCTCCTCGGCGACGAGCATCGGCAACGTCGTCAGTGCGCCCTGGCCCATCTCGGAGCGGGCGACGCGAATGATGACGGTGTCGTCGGGCTCGATGACGATCCAGGAGGTGATCTCGGGGACCGAGGTCGTGAAGGGGGCGTAGTTGGGCGCGTCATTGGCTGTGGCGGGCTTCGTCCCAAAGCCGAGCGTGAGGCTGCCTGCGGCGGCGCCGGCGGTCACCAGAAAGGTGCGGCGCGACAGGCTCGGTGGGATCGCTTGGTCAGCGACGGTCGTCATGGCTCGAATTCTCCGTTCGCTCAGGCTTGCTTGGCGGCTTCGAGGATCGCGGCCCGGACGCGGGTGTAGGTTCCGCAGCGGCACAGATTGGTCATACGCTCGTCGATGTCCTTGGGCGTCGGCTTGGGCTTTTCCTTCAGCAGGGCCGCAGCGGCCATGATCATGCCGGACTGGCAGTAGCCGCACTGGGGCACGTCGATAGCGAGCCATGCCTTCTGCACCGGATGGCTCGAATCCGGCGAGAGGCCTTCGATAGTGGTGACTTTGGCTTCGCCGACGTCCTTCACCGCGATCTGGCAGGAGCGCTGAGCCTCCCCGTTCACGTGGACCGTACAGGCGCCGCATTGGGCGATACCGCAGCCGTACTTCGTGCCGGTGAGCCCGATGGTGTCGCGCAGCACCCACAGCAGCGGCGTCTCCGGATCGACGTCCACCTCGTGCGGCTTGTCGTTGATGGTGAGCTTGAAGGGCATGGGCTTACCTCCCGATGCGGGCTATCCGCCCACTGAATTGAACACGGCCATGGCTGGACGGTCTTCGCTGCTCTGTCATGGCTAGTGTTCCAGCTCCTACATGTGCTTCCCCTCGCGGCACGGTCGGAGCAAATGTCGGAGCCAAAAGGAACACTAGCAACATTAAGGCTCTAGTGTAGCTTTTGCATCTGACGTTTGCTTGAGAGACCAGCCGCAAGCGGGTACCAAACGTCAGTTGCGCTACACTAGACTGGCGACGAGCCCAATGTGAGGTAGATCTCGCTCAGCGGGATCGATAGCCCGAGAGCTTCGATTTCCAGGATGCCGCCGGGGCCCGAGATCTGCACCGGCTCGTCTGGAAAACCACCTTCGGCGCTGCGCTGCCAGACCGTCAGCAGGGGGGCGTCCTGACTGGCGACGACATAGGCCATGAGCGAAGGCAAGCTCATGTACTCGGTCGGTTTGGTGTTGAGGTCGAGTTCAGCCGTCGATGGTGAAAGCACTTCGACGACAATGACGGGACTTGAGGTCGACAGGCCCTTTCCGGCGCTGCCGACCGGCTCGACCAGCACATCGGGATAGCGCACGGTTTCTGGCGTATCGACGCCGCGGTTCTGTCCCGTCACAACCCAAAGCCTGCGCGACAGCAACCTGCGAAGGACAAAATTGAATTCGTTGACGATCTGCGCATGATCGAACGTTCCCCCAGTCATGTGCTGGACGATGCTCCCCCTGTCGAACTCGAAATGGCCCTCGGCCTGCCGCTCGATGAAGCGGTAGAACGTGGCCTTGTCGACCTTGATGCCGGCACGTGCGTTCATCATAGCCTCGCAGCGGGGCGTGACAGTTTCGGCCGATATCGCGTCAGCCATTCACGAGAGAAAATAGCATCGAGAAGCCGGTTTGTCGTGGCTATCGAACCAAAGGACCCGAGCCATCGCAGCCGGCCTGCAACCGCGCCCATACCGCCCGGGCGATGCCGCAGCCGTACTTGGTGCCGGTCAAGCCGATGGTGTCGCGGAGCACCCACAGCAGCGGCGTCTCCGGATCGACGTCGACCTCGTGCGGCTTGTCGTTGATGGTGAGCTTGAAGGGCATGGCGTGAGTTCCACGGGGTTGGGCAACCGAGTTCTTCCACTGAGAAGTGCTCGGATCAGTTGCCAGTCATGCGGCGATAGATTTCCGCCAGAGCGATATCGACACCAAGGGCTTCGAGCGACAACACGGCGTCGGCGCCTTCGACGAATTCCGGCGCGTCTGGAAAGCTACCGCCGCCGCCGCGCAGCCAAACCGTCAAGCGGGGGCTCGTCTGGCTGGCGACGATGTAGGCAGCGAGGGAAGGCAGGCTCATGTATTCCCCAGGCTTGACGTTCAAATCGACCTCCTCGGTCGACGGCGAGAGGACTTCGATCACCAGCACCGGATTTCCGGTCGAAAGTCCTCGCTCGTCGGCGCCGGCGGCCTCGACGACGATGTCGGGATAACGCACCGTTTCGCCGGTATCGACGCCGCGGCTCTGGCTGGTAACCTCCCACTCGAGCGAGTCGAGCTGCCGGTCCAACGCGACTTCGAGGCGTTTGATCAGCTTCGAATGGCTATATGTTCCTCCACTCATGAGCTGAACGATGCTCCCCCTGTCGAACTCGAACCGGCCCTCCGTCTGCCGCTCGATGAAGCGATAGAACGTGGCTTTGTCGACCTTGATTCCGGCGCGTGCGTTCATCCTAGCCTCGCTGCGGGGCGTGACAGTTTCGGCTTACGACGGGTCAGCCGCTTGCGACCCAGAAATAGCATCGAGAAGCGGGTTTGTCGTGGTTATCGAACGACGTGTGTCGAGCCATCGGGGCTGGCCTGCAACCGATCCCAGATTTGTTGGGCAATCTCGCGGTAGGCAGAAGCGGCGGGGCTGTCGGGTTCGGTCACGACGATCGGCAGGCCCGCGTCGGAGCGTTCGCGGATGATGGGATCGAGCGCGATTTCGCCGAGCAGCGGGACGCCGAGGCGTACGGCTTCCTTGGCCGCGCCGCCGTGCGAGAAGATCTCGTGGCGCTTGCCGCATTCGCCGCACACGAAATAGCTCATGTTTTCGACGATGCCGAGGATGGGCACGTCGACCTGCTGGAACATCGCGACGCCCTTGCGGGCATCGATCAGGGCGAGGTCCTGCGGTGTCGAGACGATGACCGCGCCGGAGAGGGGCGCGCTCTGCGCCATGGTGAGCTGGGCGTCACCGGTGCCGGGCGGCATGTCGACGATCAGCACGTCGAGCTGTCCCCATGCGACGTCGCGGAGCATCTGGGTGATCGCACCCATCACCATCGGGCCGCGCCAGACGAGGGCCTTCGCCTCGTCGACGACGAAGCCGATCGACATCACTTTGATGCCGTAGCCGTCGAGGGGAACAAGCGTGCGCTCGCCGATCACGGCGGGCTTGGCGCGCAGGCCGAACAGCTTGGGCATCGACGGGCCGTAGATGTCGGCGTCGAGAATGCCGACGCTGAGGCCGAGGCCTTTGAGGGCGAGCGCGATGTTGCAGGCCGTCGTCGATTTGCCGACGCCGCCCTTGCCGGACGCGACGGCGACGATGTGGCCGATCTCGGCAAGGGCGGGGAACTTTGCGGCGGGAGCGCTTGCCTGGCTCGGCTTTGCGGAAGCGGGAGCAGCCTCGGTGCTGCGCTCAGCGTTGAGTGAGACGGTTGCCGAAGTCACACCGGGGACTGCGGCGGCGGCGGTCTGGGCGGCCAATCTCGTCGCTTCCCAGCTCGCGGCTTCGGATGGTGAGACCGCGATGAAAAAGTATGCGCGGCCATTGCGCACGACGATTTCTGAAAGGCGTCCGGTGTCGCCGAAGGGTTCGCCATCGGGGCCGGGGACGGCTGCAACGCGCGCCCGGATTTCCGTTTGCAGTTCAGAATCTGGTTTGCTCATGGCTCCGAGTTTAGAGCCCCATCCGGAAGCGCGCCATGATGGCGATGATGGCGACCTGCATCACGCCCTGAATCGCGATGATGGTGAAGTAGCTCGCGGACATCAGGGCGATCCGTGCGCGGTCGGGCTCGGGTTTTATCAGCTCGAAGTAGACCCGGATCTGCGTCGGCAGGAGAATGCCGAGGCCCTGGACGGTGAGCACGGTTATGACGACGAGAGCGGCCACCACCCACCAATATGCTGGGTATGGCGCCGCGAGATAGCCCAGATCGCGGGCGAGGTACCAGCCGGTGGTGCCTGTGATTATGGAGATCGTGGGCAAGATGAACATCGTACGCGGCGTGAGTTGGGTCATCACGGCGCGGCGCACCTCGAACGGCGTGCGGCGCAATGCGGGGCCGACGACGAAGCCCATGAAGAGATCGATGCCGGTCCACAACAGGCCGGCTGCGACATGCAGGAAGTTGAGCGCCCACAGATTGCCCGACGCGATCACGGCCACCATCACCGCGAGCGCGGCTGCGACCCACCAGAGATTGGTCCACTCGATCGGGGCCGGCTCGAACGTGCTTACGGTTGCGCCAACGGTTGCGCCAACAGTTTCCGGCGTCTCGCTCACGAAACGCTGCCGACCTACTTGGGCAGCGTTCGATTGACGCCGTCCTTCGCGAAATCGAGGCGCACGCCGCTGGTCGTGTTCGCCTTGTCGCTCGACGACTGAAAGCCCTCCAGTGCGAAGGAGGCGATCCCGGCGATAACGAAGGCAGTCACAAAGGCTACGAGGAAGGCACGCATGTGGTCATCTCTCTCTCATTCGGCTCTCTCTCACTCGGCCGGCGCGGGCTTGGATGCTCCAGACTTCGGCACGACCTTGGCGGCCCAAACGGAGTGATGCTGCTTGGCCCAGTTGGTGTCTACCTTGCCGGTGCCCATCGACCAGAAGGCGCCCTGCATGCCGATCGTGCCGATGTAGATATGTCCGAAGATCATCGTGATCATCAGAACTGCAATGAGACCGTGCAGGAAGGTGACGAACTGCAGGCCCTGCATGGTTCCAGAATACTCGGCCAGGCTGCCGGGCGCCTGGTAGAACGGGAACATCATCGCGTAGCCCGTGCCGGCCATCAGTGCGCCGCCCAGAATCGTCACCCAGAAGAGCAGCTTCTGCCCGGCGTTGAACTTCGCAGCCGGCGGATGCGCCTTGCCGAAGATTCCGCCGCCCTGCGCGATCCAGCGGATGTCGCGGATGGAGGGAGCATTGAACAGTGCCCACTGCACGAACATCAAGACGATGCCCAGCACGAACGCAAAGCTCATGTAGTTGTGGAAGTATTTCGCCCATTGCGCGAATGCCGTGAACGATTCAGCACCCATCACCGGCAACAGGAAGTAGCGCCCGTAGGTCACGTTCAGGCCGGTCAGGGCCAGAATGATGAACGCCGTCGCCGTCAGCCAATGTGCGAATCGTTCAACCGAATTGAAACGCTCGACCTGCTGGCCCGAAAGACCGGCCTCGACCTTGATGCGGCCCTTCATCGCCAGGAAAGCGATAAGCAGCACGATCATGCCGACCATCGAGAACGCGCCGATTCGTGGGAGTGTCGTATCGCGCCAGACGCGCCAGTCCCGACCGGCAGGCTGGATGATCGAAGGCGCCCGGCTGTCGGGGATCGACGCCCGGCCGGAGATCGACTGACTGCCGCCGGGCTTCAACGCGTCGAGCAACTGCTGCTCTTTAACGGCTTCGGCGGTGGGGTTCACGCGCGAGGGCTGTTGAGCCTGTGCCGGCAGGGCGACACAGAGGCCGAGCAGTACGGCGAAGACCGCCACCAACCGGCGCATGAAACAAATGGTCATATCGTACCTCCGATGGTGTCACCGTGCTGGGCGGACACCGGAACGTGGCTCTGCGAGACGCAGGCGCCGCGAATGCATTTTTGCGCAGGAAGGGCCCGGCTCGGTGGGGCCCGACACCGCCTCCTCAGGTCTGGATCGTCTCCTTGTAGGCCGTCTTCCAGCCCCAGGCGCCCGAGCCGTAGCCGCGCTTGGTCACGCGCTCCTTGTAGATCTCCGCGATGATGTTGCCGTCACCGGCGAGCAGCGCCTTCGTCGAGCACATCTCGGCGCAGAGGGGGAGCTTGCCTTCGGCAAGTCGGTTGCGGCCATAGGATGCGTACTCGACCAGCGTCATGTCGGCCTCGGGGCCGCCGGCGCAGTAGGTGCACTTGTCCATCTTGCCGCGGCTGCCGAAGTTCGCCTGCTTGGGGTACTGCGGCGCACCGAACGGGCAGGCGTAGAAGCAGTAGCCGCAACCGATGCAGAGCGACTTGGAGTGGAGCACGACGCCGTCTGCCGTGGTGTAGAAGCAGTCGACGGGGCACACGGCAGCGCACGGCGCATCCGTGCAGTGCATGCAAGCCATCGAGATCGAGCGCTCACCGGGCTTGCCGTCGTTGATGGTGACGACACGGCGGCGGTTGATGCCCCACGGCACCTCGTTCTCGTTCTTGCAGGCGGTGACGCAGGCGTTGCACTCGATGCAGCGGTCCGCGTCGCAGAGAAATTTCAAGCGAGCCATGATGGTTGCCTTTCCGGGGCTTCGGCCCCCTCAACGGGCGAATGGTGAGTGGCGAGTGGCGAATGAGGCGCTTCAGATGCGATCCATCATTCGCCATTGGCGATTGGCCATTCGCCTCCTCATGCAGCCTTGATCTGGCAGAGCGTGACCTTGCCTTCATGCATCGCCGTCACCGGATCGAAGCCGTAGGTGGTGATGATGTTGACGGACTCGCCGAGCACGATCGGGTCGGTGCCGGCGGGGTAGTTCTTGCGCTGGTCTTCGCTCTGGTACCAGCCGCCGAAGTGGAACGGCATCCAGGTGACGCCCTTGCCGACGCGCTCGGTGACGAGGGCCTTCATGCGGGTCCATTTGTCCTTGGCCATTTCCGGGCCCTGGACCAGCACCCACTGGCCGTCCTTGATGTTGCGGGCGCTCGCATCGGCGGGATTGATCTCGACGAACATGTCCTGCTGCAACTCGGCGAGCCACTTGTTGGAGCGCGTCTCCTCGCCG
>CAZNMY010000049.1:0-40312 GCA_964574325.1 uncultured Devosia sp.
CTCGGCAAGAAGGCCGGCGTGTCGCTCACGCCCCACACGCACGAAAGCGTGATCCAGTACGTCCTGGACCGGCTCGACCTCGTCCTGGTGATGACCGTCAACCCGGGCTTCGGAGGGCAGGCCTTCATCCCGGCGATGGCCGACAAGATCGCCGCGATCCGCCGGATGATCGGCAATCGCCCGATCCACCTCGAGGTAGATGGCGGCGTGAACCCGGCGACGGCTGCGATTTGCGCACGCGCCGGGGCGGACGTACTGGTGGCCGGAAATGCGGTGTTCCAGGGCGGCAAGTACGCCGAGAACATCAAGGCGATCCGCACCGGGGCCAGCACCATCGCAGTGTAAGTCACAATGACAGGGGCATCGGACTTGAGCGCAGACGAAATCCGGGTATTCAGCGGCGGCGCGCCACAACACGTCTTGCAGACCCTCGCCCCGGAGTTCGAGATGGCGACGGGCCAGAAGGTGAGCTTCACGTTCGCGCTCGTCACGGCGATCCAGCAGAAGTTGGCAGCCGGTGAAAAGGCCGACATCGTGATGTTGCCCGCGCCCTTGCTTTCCGCGGTCGAAAATGAGCTGCCGTTCGCTAGGGACAGCCGCGCCACCATCGCCCGCGTCGGCATCGGCATCATCGCACCGAAGGCAGCGACGCGCCCCGACATCGGAAGCGCCGACGCAGTTCGCTCGGCATTGCTCGCAGCCCGCGCGGTGGCATTCCCCGATCCGACGACTCCGAGCGGCGGCCACCTTTCACGGATGCTCGATCAGCTCGGCATCGCAGGCGAGGTCCGGCCGAAGGTCGTCGACAAGGCGGCGATCCACGGCGGCGGCGAGCTTGTGGCCAAAGGCGAAGCCGATCTCGGGCTGTACCTGCTCAGCGAGGTAAACAGGATCGACGGGGTTGCGGTCGTTGGGCTGTTGCCTGCGGCTTTGCAGAGCTACGTCGTCTATGCCGCCGCGATCCCGGCCGGCAGCACGAGCATTGCCGCAGCAACGGCGTTCATCCGCTTCGTCACCAATCCGTCGCGCCGCTCGCAATGGCAGGCAGCAGGCTTCGAACTTGTAACGGGAACCGAAAGCCCATGACCGCGACCAAGACCGCAACCAAGCCGCGAAACATCCTCTTCATCATGGCCGACCAGTTGCGCTGGGACTATCTCTCCTGTGCCGGCCATCCGCACCTGAAGACGCCGAACCTCGACAAGCTCGCGGCTCGCGGGGTGCGTTTCACACGGACGTATGTGCAGAGCCCCGTGTGCGGCGCCTCGCGGATGAGCTTCTACACCGGCCGTTATGTGAGTTCGCACGGCGCGACGTGGAACGGCGTGCCGCTGAAGGTCGGCGAGATGACGCTCGGCGATTACGTGCGAAAGCTCGGCAGCGAAGCCGTGCTCGTCGGCAAGACGCATATGATCGCGGACACCGAAGGCATGGAGCGGCTCGGCGTCGATCCGAAATCGATCATCGGCGTTCGCGTGTCCGAGTGCGGCTTCGATCCCTTCGACCGCGACGACGGCCTGCACGGTTACGGACCCGACGGCCGCTACACGGTGCCGCCGCGCTACGAGAACTATCTGCGCGAGAAGGGCTACACCGGCGACAAGCCCTGGCACGATTGGGCCAATTCGGCGCAAGGCCCCGGTAACAAGCTCGCGTCGGGGTGGGAGATGCGTAACGCCAGGCTTCCCGCCCGCGTGAAGGAAGAAGACAGCGAGACGCCCTACATGACGCGTCGCGCGATGGAATACATCGTCGAGGCCGGCGACAAGCCGTGGGTGATGCACCTGTCGTTCATCAAGCCGCACTGGCCCTACATCGCGCCCGCGCCCTACAACGACATGTACGGACCCGAGCACGTCGTCGCGCCGGTGCGTTCCGAGCATGAGCGTGCCGATCCCCATCCCGTCTATCGGGAGTTCATGCAGCACCGCGTGTCGAAGTCGTTCGCGCGCGACGAGGTGCGCACCAACGTGATCCCCGTCTACATGGGCCTCATCAAGCAGATCGACGACCAGATGGGCGAGCTGTTCCGCTTCCTGGAAGAACGCGGCATCGCCGACAGCACGATGATCGTGATGACTTCCGATCACGGCGACTATCTCGGCGATCACTGGATGGGCGAGAAGGACCTGTTCCACGACTGCTCCGCGAAGATTCCGCTGATCGTGTACGATCCTTCTCCCGCTGCCGATGCCACGCGCGGCACCGTCTGCGACGAACTCGTCGAGAGCATCGATCTCGTGCCGACTTTCTACGACTGGCTCGGCGGCGATACGGCGGCTCAATCGCATCGCATGGAAGGCCGCTCGCTGCTGCCGTTCCTGCACGGCGAGCCGCCCGCCGATTGGCGCGAAGTCGCGATCAGCGAGTACAGCTACGCGATGAGCCAGACCGCCGCGCGCCTCGGCATCGAGCCGAAGGACGCGCAACTTTTCATGGTGACGGACAAGCGCTGGAAGTACGTGCAAGCGGTCGGGTTCAGGCCGATGCTCTACGATCTCGTGAACGATCCCGGCGAGCTGGTCGACCGCGGCGCCGATCCCGCGTTGGAAGACGTGCGTCGCCACTATGCCGGACTTCTCAATCAATGGGGATTGCGCCAGTCGCAGCGCACGACGCGCTCTGAGACGCAGATCAAGGCCATGCGCGGCAAGTCGCTGCGCAAGGGCATCCTCATCGGCGTCTGGGACGAAAGCGACATCCCCGCAGAACTCTGGAGCGGCTATCCGGAAGCGAAGGCGTAGGGCAGGCAAGTGCAACGCAGCCCGCCGGTTCTCGAGCAGCCTCGGCAGGTTGCGCGCTTCGCGCTAACCTGCCCTACGGCGAAGTGATGTGAAGCCATGTTTACCTCTGTCGAGAGCCTACCACATGCGCCGCGACCGCTCCGTTATCCTGCTCACCGGCTTCGGGCCATTTCCCGGCGCGCCGCGCAATGCGTCGAGTGAATTGATCGAGCAGTTGGCGCGGCTCGCGGGGAGGCGGCTTCCCGGTTACGCGGTTCATGCGGAGACGCTGCCGACGGAATGGCAGGCCGGGCCTGCGCGTCTCGATGAGCTTCTCCGTGAGTTCGATCCGGTGATCGCCTTGCACTTCGGCGTCTCGCATCGTGCGCGTGGCTTCGTCGTCGAGACGCGTGCGCACAATTCCCGTGACGACATCTGCGATGCCTGTGGCGCCGCGCCCGATGCGGCCGCCATTGCCGAGAACGGCCCCGGCGTATTGCCCGCGACGCTGCCGACCGGTCTCATCGTCGAGCGGTTGCGGCGCAAAGGCTTGCCCGTGCAGCTTTCCCGCGATGCCGGCGGCTATCTGTGCAACGCGGTGCTCTACCATTCGCTGAGCGAGGCCTGCGGCCGTGATGCGCGCGGCATCGGTTCCCGGCGCGGTTTCATCCATATTCCCGACAGCCTGTCGAAGGGCCGCGGCGGGGCCATTCGTCGTTCGTCAGCAAGCCTTCTGAGCTGGGAAGCGGCCATCGAAGGCGGGCTGGCGATCATGTCCGTCTGCGCCGGCGTCACGGATCGGTGAGCCATTGATCGGCCCGTGCCGTGATCTGACCGAAGCCGTGCCTGGGGCGTGCGCGACTTGTCGCTTGTGCCCAGTTCCCCTGTGATTTCGAACCAGTGATGCAACGCACTTGACGCTCCGGCATGCGACCCATTACTGTTCACAATAGAAACAAGTGTTCAAATATGAACGCGCAAAATTCCTGCCCGGCGCAGCCACGGGAACATGGGAAGAAGCAAATGCTCGCCACGGCGTCCGCACTGCAGTTCCGTGACGTGGTCCGCTCCTTCCCGCAGAAGGGCGGCAAGGAGCTGGTCGCGATCACCGACGTCACATTCGACGTGCGCCCGAAGGAGTTCGTGGCGATCGTCGGCCCCTCCGGCTGCGGCAAGAGCACGATCCTCAATCTCACCGCAGGTCTCGACCAGCCGAGCCGTGGCACCGTGCACGTCAGTGGCGAACAGGTGACGGGTCCCAATGCGCATGTCGGCTTCATGCTGCAGAAGGACCTGCTGCTGCCGTGGCGGTCGATCCTGCGCAACGTCGAGTTCGGCCTCGAAGCGCGCCCCGTGTCGCGCCAGGAGCGCCGTGAGCGTGCGCTGGCCGAACTCGCTCGCTGCAAGCTGTCGGACTTCGCCAATCACTATCCCTATCAACTCTCCGGCGGCATGCGGCAGCGCGCGGCGCTCGCGCGAACGCTCGCGATCCATCCCGACATCGTCCTGCTCGACGAGCCGTTCTCCGCCCTCGATGCGCAGACGAAGATGCTGCTGCAGAAGAGCTTCGGCCAAACCATCGTAGAGTCAGGTGTCACCACGCTGCTCATCACGCACGATCTCGCCGAAGCCGTCGCGATGTCGGACCGCATCCTCGTGATGTCGGACAGGCCGGGCCGGATCATCGAGGAGATCGTCGTCGACCTTCCCGATCGCAACAATCCGATCGCGCGCCGCGCCAATCCGCGTGCGGGACAGTACATCGCCCGCTTGTTCGAGTTGTTGAAGCTCGACGAGCGCGTCGCTTGAAACCGACACACGAAGGAGCACCATGATGGCCGAGCTCTACCTGAACCCGAACCAGACGCGCGATCGCGAGCCGACGCCGGCCGAGAACGCCATCGCCGATGTCATCGAGCGTTGCTACGCCACCGGCATCCACACCTGCGATGGCCTCGTTGCCGAACTCAACAATGCAAAGGTCGCCGGCCCCGACGGCAAGGCGTGGTCGGAGGAAAGCTTCAAGCGCGAGATGGCGCGGCTCGGCGCGTAAGGCCCGATCGCTCCAGTCGATAGAGAATGAAACGTCGAATTGAATGGTGGAGGAGAGCGCGCCATGGCGCAGCCCACGAACGAGGCGATCGAGAAGCTGCTCACGAAGGGCATCCGCAATATGTGGTATGTCTTCTGCCCGTCGAGCTTCGTCGGCGACAAGCCGATCTCGATCCGCCGCTGCGGCTACAAGATCGTGCTGTGGCGCGATCAATCGGGCAAGCTCGCCGCGCTCGAGGATCATTGCCCCCATCGCGGCGCGCCGCTCTCGCTCGGCAAACCGATGGGTGATCGCATTCAGTGCGATTACCACGGCGTCGAGGTCGATCGTGACGGCGTCGCTGTCCGCGTGCCCGGCAGCCCCGGCTGCAAGCTCGAAGGCATGAAGGCGACGCGGCGCTTCCCGGTCGAGGAGCACGCAGGCGTGATCTTCGGCTATGTCGGCGCGGAGGCTCACGCCATCCCGACGAAGCTCGAGCTTCCCGAGCAATTGACCTCGCCCGATTTCAGCCACTTCCCCTGCTATGTCGAATGGAAGGGCGACTACCGCTACGTCATGGACAACGTGATGGACCCGATGCACGGGACCTATCTGCACAAGATGTCCCACTCGATGGCGGAAGGCGAGGTGCAGGCGAAGTTCCGCATCCGCGACACGCAATCGGGCTTCGTGTTCGAGAAGGAAGGCCAGCGCGACGTGAACTTCGATTGGACCGAGTTCATCGACAGCGGCATCCACTGGCTGCGTCTCGAGATCCCCTATCCCAAAACCGGCGGTCCCGGCGGCAACTTCCACATCATCGGCACCTGCGCGCCGATCGACGAAACCACCTCTGCGGTCATCTTCTGGCGCTGCCGCAAGCTCTCGGGTTGGCAGCGCGACGTGTGGCGCTTTCTCTACAAGAACCGTCTGGAAACGCGCCATTGGGAAGTGCTGGAGCAGGATCGTCGGATGCTCGCCGAGTTCGAGCCGGACGCCAGGGATCGTGAGCTTCTCTACGATCACGACATGGGGTTGATGCGCCTGCGCCGCATCATGAAGCAGAAAGCCATCGCGCAATTGAATGCACAGGCCGGACCCACGTGAATGCATGCCGCAGGGCGGATCAGCGCAGCGTATTCCGCCGACGAACTGCAACAATTCAAGAACTGAAGCAAATCCGTTCCGTCGAATGAAAATGAACCTGGAGGGAGTTCCAATGAAGTCACACACCAAGCTCGGCGTCCTCGTTGCAGCGCTCGCCGCGATGCTCTCGAGCACGGCGCAGGCGCAGACGAAAATCACCTACCTCTTCCCGGCTCCCGATTTCCTGCCGGCATTCTCACCGTTCCAGATCGCGCGCGCGAAGGGGTACTACAAGGCCGAGGGGCTGGAGCCGACGTTCCAGGTCGGTAAGGGCGGTGCGGATGTGGCCAAGCAAGTCGGCGTGGGCAATGCCGATCTCGGCGGCGGCATCGGTGACACCGCCATCATCGTACGCGCGAACGGCGTGGAGGTACGCGGCGTGGCGCTGCTCGGCAGCCGCACGCTGACGCAGATCACCGTGCGCGAAGATGCCAACATCAAGACGCTCGCCGACCTGAAGGGCAAGAAGATCGGCGTGCTCGCCTTCCAGGACACCACATTCTACAACCTGCTCGGCGCGATGCGCAGCGCAGGCTTGAAGCGCGACGATGCGAACGTGCAGGCGGTCGGTGCCGCCGGCGTCGTGCAGTTGATGATCTCGGGCGACCTCAATGCGATTTCCGGCGTGCCGGAGTGGACGGCCGGCATCCAGGCGGCGGGCGTGAAGGTCAACGTGTTCGAGATCGAGCCGGTATTTCCTGCGATGGCGCAGGCGATCCTGGCATCCGACAAGGTGATCAAGGAGAAGCCCGACATGGTGAAGCGCTTCGTGCGCGCAACGCTGAAGGCCCTGAAGGAAGTCATCGACAATCCGCAGCAAGCCTCGAAGGACTACGTCGCCGCCGTCCCCCAGCATGCGGGTAAGGAAAAGGCGATGGAGGACATCATGCGCCGCTATGCCAAGCTGGTGTATGGCCCCGCCAATGCCAATCTCGGCAAGTTCGACGAGAAGCGCCTCGCTTCGGTGCAGAAGTTCTATGTCGACAACCAGATCGTCCAGACGGCTGTGCCCATCAAAGACACCTACACCAACGACATGATCGGCAATTGATCCGCAGGTCCAAGGTCGGGTTCGCGCTAAAGCGCGTAACCCGACATTTCCCGGCCCATCGACAAGACGTTGGGTTACGCAGCGCTCCGCGCAGCTAACCCAACCTACAAGGGTTCACCATGTCCATCCGCGACCTCGTTGCCATTCTCGTCGTCGCCGTCGTCGCGGTCGCGGCCTGGGAGTTTATGCCGCCGTTTTTTCGCGTGCCGAAATACATCATCCCGACGTTCTCGCAAACGGTCGCGGAACTGTTCCGCATGGCGCAAGCGGAAAATCTCCTACACCATACGATGTCGACTGCTGTCATGACGACGATCGGCTTCGTAATCGGCAGCCTGATGGGGGCGGCCGGCGGCTATCTGCTCGGCATGTCGCAGTTCTGGGAGCGGATACTGTCGCCCTATATCCTCGGCCTGCAGATCGCGCCGAAGGTGGCGTTCGCGCCGCTTTTCATCATGTGGTTCGGCTACACGTTCTGGCCCAAGCTGCTGGTGACGATCCTGATCGTGTTCTTCCCGATCCTCGTCAACGTGCTGCAGTCGATGAAGACCGTCGACCGCGACATGGTCAATCTGGCACGCGCCTATTCGATGAGCCGTTCGCAGATCTTCTGGAAGATCGAGTTCCCGGCATCGCTGCCCGCCCTGATGGCTGGCCTGCGGATCGGCGCGACGCTCGCTGTGATCGGCGTCACAGTCGGCGAACTGGTCGGAGGCAATACCGGCCTGGGCTATCTCATCACCTATGCCGAAGGCCAGGCGAATGCGGCCATGGTGTTCAACGCGATCATACTTCTGACCGTGATCGGCATCGTTCTCTACGGCGTCGTATCGGCCATCGAGACGCGCGTGCTGCACTACATACCGAAAGCTCGCAAATAGACGGTGGGTCCTGCCGGGATTTCACATGCCAAGCGCACAAACCAAAGGAGTACGAACATGACAGAGCACGCAACGTTCCCCAAGATCGACCCGGACAATGTCGAGATCCCCGAGGGCAAGACGTTCGACCAGTGGCTCGAGAAGTGCGTCGTGCGTTACGCCACGCGGACGCCCGACTGGGACGCGCTGAAGTTCCAGGCCGACTACGATCCGAAGTATCGGCGCGCTCAATTGCGCTATGTCGGCACCGGCGGCACAGGCGTGGATAGTGACGACGATGCAGTTCCTGCGGGCCACTTCACGTTCTCGACCATGATCCTGCCGGCCGGATGCGAAGGCCCTCTGCACATCCACACAGATGCCGAAGAGGTGTTCTTCATCCTGAAGGGGCACAAGATCCGTTTCATGATCGAGCACAAGGGCAAGAGGTGGGAGACGGTGCTGACCGAGCGCGATCTTCTCTCCGTGCCGCCCGGCGTCTATCGCGGCCTCGTCAACGAAGGCATCGAGGAAGCGCTGATGTGCGTGATGATCGGCAATCCGAAGCCGGTAACACCGACCTATCCGCCCGATCACCCGATCGCCAAGATCAAGCGCGAGAAGAAGAAGTAGTGGCACTTCACGCGTGACGCCCGGAGGCGCGATGACGACCGAACCACGCCTCATGACGAGCGGCGGCCTCTGCTTTCTCCGCGCGGGCGGAGAGAGCGGCCGTCCGCTCGTCCTGCTGCACGGCATCGGCAGCAATGCGAGGTCGTTCGCGGCGATGATGACGCGCTTGGCCCCATCGCGGCCGTCGATAGCGTGGGATGCGCCCGGCTATGGCGACTCCGCGCCACTGCCGGGCGAATGGCCGTCGCCCGACGACTACGCAGCAGCGCTGGCGGGCCTGCTCGACCGTCTCGGCATCGGAATGATCGACCTGCTCGGCCACTCGATGGGAGCGCTCGTCGCTGGCCGGTTTGCACGCAACTACTCGAACCGCGTCGGACGTCTGATCCTGGCCTCGCCCGCGCTGGGTTACGCCACCAAGCCCGGTGATCCGCTGGCGCCGCCTGCGGCGTCCCGCCTCGACGCGTTGATCTCGGAAGGTGCCGAACGCTTCGCTGAAACGCGCGGTCCGCGCCTCGTTTACGCTACAGACGATGCGAAACTCGTCGCCGGCGTCGTGAAAGGAATGAGCGAAGTGAAACTGCCGGGCTATGCCCACGCCTCTCGCATGTTGTCCTGCGGCGATCTCATCGGGGACGCTGCGCATCTGACGATGCCGGTGCTCGTGCTCGTCGGCAACGAGGACCACGTGACGCCGCCTGCGAACTGCCGGCGTCTCTACGATGCCATCGCCGCAGCATCGCCGGCACTCGGCCACCGCTTCGAAACGATACCGCTCGCCGGCCATGCCGTGCCGCAGGAGCGCCCGGAGGCCGTCGCCGAACTCGTTGCCGCCTTTGCACCGCCTGCTGCGGTGGAGGCTTGAGCGATCCATGCTGACGAAACCCGAGATGAGATTGCAGCCGGCAACGGCCTATTCGGTGCCGCCGGTCGTGCGCGCGATCAAGGTGCTGCGCCACATCGCGGCCGGCCACTCGGTTGCCAATCAGAGTCAGGCGGCGCGCGAGATCGGGATCAACCGGACGACGTTGCTGCGCCTGCTGCATACGCTGGAAGCCGAGGGAATGATCGAGGCAAAGCCTGGCGGCGACGACTACATTCTGGGTACAGGCATGATCGAGCTTGCCGCGCAGAAGCTGTCCTCGCTCGATGTGGCGCAAGCCGCAGGTCCGGTGCTGTCGGCTCTGGCCGAACGGCTCGGCCTCTCCTGCCATCTCGGAATTCTCGACCGGCGTGAGGTGCTCTATGTGTTGCGCGCAACACCGGAGGTCCATCTCGTCAGCAACGTCAGGATCGGAACGCGTCTTCCCGCGCATGCCTCCTCGATGGGCCGCGCGATCCTCGCTCATCTGTCGCGCGAGGCGGTCGACGACCTGTTCGCCGGCGCGGATCTCTTCGCGGTGACCGGCCAGACGCCGACGACGATGCGGGCTCTGCACGCAGAGCTCGAAAAGGTACGCGATAGCAGTATCGTCGACAGCCGCTCGGGCTTCGAGCAGGGCATCGACTCCATCGCCGCGCCGGTGTTCGATCAAACTGGTGGTGTCATCGCCGCCATCAACGCATCCGGGCCCGAGAGCGCGTTCGGTGGTGCACGTGGCCGTCGCACGTCGATCATCATGGCCGTTCGGGAAGCGGCTGCCTTGATCAGCCGGCGTCTGGGATACGTGCGGCCTCCGCCTCGCGCGCCCGGTTCGGTTCGGCCCTCGGCCGACGTAGTTTCGCGCGCACAGCGCCGCTGAAGTCCTTCTGGAGAACGGCACATGGATCTCGGACTTTTCGGCAAGACGGCGGTCGTAACCGGCGGCACGTCGGGTATCGGGCTCGCTACGGCATCGCTCCTGCTGGCTGAAGGCGCGCGCGTGGCGATCTGCGGCCGCAATGCGGAGCGGCTCGAAAGCGCCAGAGCGGACCTCGAAGCCGCACACGGAAGCGGCAATCTCGTCGCAGAGCTGGCCGACGTGACGGACGCCGGCACGATGAACGCCTTCGCCGAACGCATTGCGCGCTCGTTCGGCACGCTGGATCTGCTCGTCAACAATGCCGGCGAGGGACGCTTGTCGAAGTTCGCAGATACGACAGACGAAGCGTGGCGGGCGGAGCTCGAGCAGAAGTTCTTCGGCCAGATCCACACACTCCGCGCCTTCATTCCGCTGCTGCGTCAGAGCGGCGCTCCCGCAATCGTCGGCATCAACTCGCTGCTGGCGCTCCAGCCCGAGGCGCACATGGTATGCACGTCGGCGGCGCGGGCCGGCGTGCAGAGCCTGCTCAAATCGATGGCCGGCGAGTTGGCCCCGCAGATCCGCGTCAATACGATCGTGCTCGGCGTGATCGAGTCCGGCCAGTGGCATCGCCGTTTCGAGACGATGGGAAAGCCCGGACAATCGCGCGACGCGTGGCTTGTCGAGCAGGCGAAGGTGCGGCACATCCCGCTGGCTCGCTTCGGCAAGCCCGAGGAGGTCGCGCGCGCAGTTGCCTTTCTCGGCTCGCCTGCGGCAAGCTACATCACGGGCGCCACGCTCGAGATCTCGGGCGGCGTGTCCCGCTTCATTTGAAAAACGGGCAGCAGGAGCGTCCACGCATGACATTCAGGTCTCTCGGCGTGATCGGCAGCGGCGCGATCGCAGCCCCGATGCTCGAAGCGGTCGCCCGCAATATGCCGAAGCCGATGGAGCGTCTGTCGCTTCTCACGCTGCCGGCTGTTGCGGAAGGCGCACGCGCATTGGTCGATCGTTGCGGGCCGCGTATCGCGAAACACGCCGAAGTCTTCACCGATGCGGACGCGTTCCTCGCGCAGCGTTACGATCTCGTCGTCGAATGCGCCGGACACGCCGCGGTGAAAGCCTACGGCACCAAGGTTCTCGCGACGGGGACCGATCTCCTCGTCGTCTCGATCGGGTCGCTCACCGACGACACGCTGCGCACAGAGCTGCGTGATGCGGCCGAGGCCTCCGGCGCGCGCATGATCCTGTGCTCGGGCGCGATCGGCGGCATCGATCTGTTGTCGGCGGCGCGCCTCGCGGGCATCGAGAGCATCACTTACACCTCGCGCAAGGCGCCCAAGGCCTGGAAGGGAACGCCCGCAGAGAAGCTCATCGATCTCGATAGCGTCACGGCCGAGACCGTGTTCTATGAAGGAACCGCGCGTGCCGCCGCGCGCGATTATCCGCAGAACGCCAACTCCGCCGCCACCATCGCGATCGCGAGCGTCGGCCTAGACAACGCCAACGTGCGCCTGATCGCCGATCCCGCCGCGCCAGGCAACGTACACGAGTTCAAGCTCACGTCGGCGTGCGCCGACATGGAGATCCGCATCGTCGGCAAGCCATCGCCGGACAATCCGAAGACGTCGATGTCGACCGCCTACACGGTGGCTCGCGAGATCATCAATCGCATGTCGCCGGTCGCCATCTGAGCTCGACCGGCGCGCAAGTTGTTCAACGAGGATATCGACATGCAAAGCGATCCTATGAACCATAAGCCTTCCCGTCGCTGCGTTCTTGCGGGCGCTGGCGGAGGTGCCGCTGCGATGTGGGCCGGCCTCTCGTTTGCGCAGGGTGCAGCGAAGTTCAAATTCATGACGCCGTTCGGCTACTCCCTGGCGTTTGCGCCGGTGCTCTACGCCAAGGCTGGCGGCTTCTTCGCCAAGGAAGGACTCGACGCTGAGATCGTCGGCGGAAAGGGGGCGGCACTGTCGGCCCAGATGACCATTGCCGGACAGATGAATGCAGCGCGTACGGGCGCGGGAAACTACATGGTGGCGCGCATCAACAACGCAGCGCCGCTCGTTTCGATCGCGACGATTGCCCAGGTGTCGCCGTTCTTCGTGCTGTCGCCCAAGGCCAAGGCCCTCGGCGAGCCCGCGACGTTCAAGGGCAAGAAGATCGGCATGGCGTCGCTCGGCGGGTCGATGGAGGAGACACTCAACCTTACGCTCCGCCGCGCCGCCGTGGACACGGGGACAGTCGAGAGGGTGAAGGTCGCCGATTCCCCAGCCAGCTACGCCCTCGTCGAGGCCGGCCGCATCGATGGCTTCATGGGTAACATCTCGACCGCGGAAAAAGCGCTTGCCTCGTTTCCGGGTGCCACCGCGGTGCGCCTGGACGATGGCGTGCCCGGCCAGGTCTACGTGGCGACGCCGGCACAGATAGCCAAGCATGAAGCGCAGTATGTCGCGTTCCTGCGCGCGGTGCATCGCTCGGCCACCGAAATCCTCGACGCCAAGGATCTCGAGCCGATCATCAAGGAGATCGGTAAATCGTTCGAGATCGGCGGACTGTCGGATATGGCGTTGGCGAAGCGCGATCTGCAAGGGAACGCGCAGAGTTGGATCGCCAAGGGCCGCGCGAACCTGCTGCGGCACGTTCCCGACGTATGGGCAGGTGCCGTAAAGCTGATGAGTGACGCGCAAATGATCAAGTCCGCGCCCGACCCGGCCACGCTCTACACCAACGCGCTGCTCGACAAGGCCCTGCGGTGATGGCGAGAGCCGCGGCCGCTCGCGGAGATGACGCGCTCGACCTCGAACTCGAAGATGTCGGCAAGATTTTCGCCGGCGCTTCCGGCGACGTCGTTGCACTCGATGGCATCTCGCTGTCGGCGCGCCGTGGCGAATTGATCTCCGTCCTCGGTCCGTCCGGCTGCGGCAAGACGACGATCCTGCGACTCATCGCCGGCCTGGAAAGCCAGACATCGGGCGTCATCCGCGTTCAGGGCCGCGCACTCGAACACGATCGGCGACCCGAGACGAGCGGCCTCGGCGTCGTGTTCCAGGACGCGCGCCTGCTGCCGTGGTTCGACATCGAGGAGAACGTGGCGCTGCCGCTCCGCCTGCGGGGTGCCGGTCGCGACGAGCGTCTCGACAAAGCACGCAAACTGCTGAAGCTGGTCGGTCTCGAAGGCTTCGAGCGCGTTCGTCCCGACCACCTTTCCGGCGGCATGAAGCAGCGCGCCGCGATAGCCCGCGCTTTGATCGTCGAGCCGCGGCTGCTGCTGCTCGACGAGCCGTTCGGCGCGCTCGATGCGATGACCCGCGATCTGATGAACGTCGAGTTGCAGCGCATTCGCCAAGAGATGGCCTGCACCACCCTGCTGATCACGCACTCGATCGCCGAAGCCGTGTTTCTCGGCGACCGCGTGCTGGCGATGACGCCGCGCCCGGGCCGCATCGCGAAAGTCTTCGACGTGCCGTTCGAGCATCCGCGTGATCTCGACCTGCAGTCGACCGCGGAATTCCAGGCGCTGGTCAAGGAGTTGCGCCGCTTGATGACAGGGTGGCACAAATGAAGCCGTCGGGAACAGAAAAGGGTGGCGGCCCCTGGGTGCCTCGCTGGGCGACGCCGTGGCTGACGGTCGCGGCGTTCCTGCTGATGTGGTCGCTCTACGTGCGCAATGCCGGCGTGTCGCCTTTCGTGCTTCCCGCGCCCGAGGCGATAGCGTCGGCGCTGATCGAGCTCGTGCAGGAGCGCGGCTTCGCCAATCACGTCAAGGTGACTTTGCTCGAAACGCTCGCCGGTTTCGGCATCGCCACTTCCATCGGTATCGCACTCGGTACGGCACTGGCGAAGTCCCCCGGCCTCGAGGCTGCAGTGAAGCCGCTGATCGTCACGCTGCAAGTCGTGCCGAAAGTGGCGCTCGTGCCGCTGCTGATCCTGTGGTTCGGCTTCGGCCCGGAATCCAAGATCGTGATCTCCGCCGTGCTGGCGTTCTTCCCGATCTTCTCCAACACGCTTCTCGGCATGAAGTCGGTCGACCGCGGTCAGGTCGAGCTGTTCCAGGTTTTGGGTTCGAGGCCCGCTCATCGCTTCATGCTGCTGGAGCTGCCGAGTGCCGGGCCATACATCCTGACCGGCATGGAAGTCGGGATCGTGCTCGCCATCATCGGCGCGATCGTGGGCGAGTTCGTCGGCGGCAACGTCGGCCTCGGCTACCTCGCTGTCGCCAAGTTGCAGGAGCTGAAGGTCGCGAGTCTGTTCGCCGTGATCGCCGTGCTCGCCCTCATCGGTCTTTCGCTCTACGCCATGATCGGCATTGCACGCCGCGCTCTGATCCCGTGGCACGCGGCAGCATCGCCGGCAACACCCGCCGCGCGCCCCACCCAAGGCGCCAGCGAGGCGTCGTAGATTTAGGATACCTTCAACGACGGGCGAAACATGATCCGTAGGCGCGCATGCATCAGCGTAGGCTGGGTCAAGCACTTGCGCGAACCAGCTTCCACGGCAACACGTCTATTGCTGGGTCGCGGCCCGCCGAAGCAGGCGGACCTTGACCCAGCCCACGACGAAGCAGTCGAGGTTGCAGGTATCCTTACGAGACGCCGCCCTCCGCCGCCGCGAGCTGCCGCATCATGCGCCGCATCTGCAGTTGTGCGGCGTCGTTCTGAATGTCGAACAAGCCGTCGATCGAGCCGCCCTCAACCTTCTGCTGCTGCAATTCCAGCACCACGAGATCCTCCTCGAACGTCACCTTCGAACCCTCGTACAGCATCTGCGACATCTGGGGATCGCCGAGCTTGAAGTTGCGGGCGAAGCAGAAGAAGTAGTGCGTCGACGTCTCCGTCTCCGGCGTCGCCAGATGCGTCGACCAGATCGAGATGCCCTGGCTGCGGTCGCCTTGCGGCGCGCCGGTTCCCGTCTTCGCGCAGCCGACGTCGAGATAGACGGTCGCCGGCGCCTTCCACGTCACGTGCTGCCAGCGGTCGACGTTGGACGTGAAATTACCCGCCTTCGCGAACAGCGGCGGCGGCACGAAATCGATCATCCAGCGGCCGTTGCGCACGCCGTTCTCGACACGCTCCGTCTTCGTCGGCACGATCGCCTCGCGCGGATCACCTGCGATCGTCTTCTTGTGGACGTAGGCGACGTGGGTGAGATCAAGCAGGTTGTCGATCAACAGCAGGTAGTTCGATTTCAGATGCAGATAGCCCGGCGTCGCCGTCCACTCCGGGCTGTCGAGCCAGGGCAGCGCCTCGATCTTCGAGCGATCGGCCTTGGCCGGATCGCCCATCCAGATCCACACGACGTTCCAGCGCTCTTCGATCGGATAGGCGCGGACTCTGGCGCGGGCGGGAATGTCCTTCTGGCCGGGAATGTCGGTGCAGCGGCCGTCGGCTGCAAACTTCAAGCCGTGATAGCCGCACATCAGCTCGTTGCCGACAACCTCGCCGATCGACAGCGGGGCTGCACGATGGCAGCAGCGGTCTTCGAGCGCGGCCGCTTTCCCGTCGCCGCCGCGAAACAGCACGATATCCTCGTTCATGATCTTGCGCGCGACCGGCTTCTCGCCGAGATCTTTCGACCAGCTCGCCGCATACCACCCGTTCTTCACATACATCGTTTCGCTCCGCCGTCGCTCTGGTTTGCCAGGAAGGATAAGGGAGCAGGCGCGCTTCGTGAAGCGTCCAAGCCATCAGTGTCAGCCATCAGATCGCCGAGAAGGCCGGCAAGCGCGGTCGTCGCCTGCGCCGTCCGGCGAAGAAGCGGCCGGGCCGCATTGCCGGTCGTGGGCGTCGACCTTCCTGCAGCGGCCCGCGCGTGCGCACCGCTTGCGGGCGCAGGTGTTGATTTCGCAGCTCAGCTTCAGAAGGCGGCGCACGATGTCGTTCATGAGGTCGTCCTCCTCTTTCGCCGACAGCGGATAGCGCAAGGCGGCAGGCAATTTTGTGGGGCGTGAGGGCAAGCGATCCTCGTTCGTGACGAGCCGAATTCGAGACAGGTCGAAACGCTCGCCGGCGGGTGCCGCAGGCGAGGGAAGTCGCACGGGAACGGGTGCCAGAAAGCGGAAGTCCAGCCGGCGCCTTTGCACTCTGGAGCGGACAGGGCCACGGCCTCAAATCACTGCCGACAACTCGTCGGGCACCGGCCGCGTTCGAGCGCGCGGCGGCATCGGCCGACGTCACCCGCGGCGAGCAGCTTCGATTGCGGCGACGTCGATCTTCGTCATGGTCATCATCGCTTCGAAGGCGCGCTTGGCTTCCGCGCCCCCTGCCGCCAGTGCGTCGGTGAGCGCGCGCGGCGTGATCTGCCAGTTGACGCCCCACTTGTCCTTGCACCAGCCGCACGCGCTCTCCCGGCCGCCGTTGCCGACGATGGCGTTCCAATAGCGGTCGGTCTCCTGCTGGTCGTCGGTCGCGATCTGGAACGAGAAGGCTTCTGTGTGCTTGAATGCGGGTCCGCCGTTCAGCCCCAAGCAGGGGATGCCGGCAACCGTGAACTCGACCGTCAACACGTCACCGGCCTTTCCCGAAGGATAGTCGCCCGGCGCGCGGTGAACGGCCGTTACCGCGCTGTCTGGGAATGTGGCGGCGTAAAAGCGCGCAGCGGCTTCGGCGTCCTTGTCGTACCAGACGCAGATCGTGTTCTTGGCCATGGTGGTGGACCTTTCGTCAGGTTTCAGAGTGAGGTCGAAACAACCGGTTCGTTCGACATATGGTTCCGCAGACGTGGGCTGCAGGTCGGTCACATCACCGCCTTCAACTCGTCGAGGCGCGGCCCCCACTTCGGGTTCTCGATCCAGGCGAGCGCGCTTTCGCGGGTGAGCGCGCCACGATCCAGCGCGCGCGTCGTGCGCCACGCGGTCGCCAGCATGCACGAGATCACGGGCGCGCCGTGCACGAACGGCCGCCGGCGGATCGGCTCCAGCGTCGGCATGCCGGTTCCGAGCATCAGCACGGCTTCGAAGCCGGCATCGGCGGGAAGCTCGTCGAGCGCTTTCAGGGCTTCCCCTCCGAACAGCGAATAGATCGGGTGGAATTGGCCCTCGTCCTTGAATGCGCCGGTCTCCGCCGTGACCGTGAAGCCGTGCGCGGCCCAGTACTTACGGCTCTCGACATTGAGCGATTCCGGATACGGCGAGACGAGCGCGATGCGCCCGGCGCCGAGGGCGCGCAGCATCTCGACGGAAGCGATCGCGGACGTGAAAACGGGGATGCCGGCCTTCGCCGAAACGTCGGCCAGGATGCGTGCCTCGGCCTCCACGCCCGACAAGTACGACATGCCCGACGTCGCGACGAGCGCGGTGCCGATCGGCGCGTTGGCGAACTGACGGAGCTGGCCTGACAGTGTTGCGAAATAGTCGACGAGACGTGCCTCGATCGTCGGCTTGTCGCTCATCAGTCGCGCGTTGATGAATGCGTAGCCGGGCGGCGTCATGATCGCCATTTCCGGCTCGACCGTGGTGTTGGCCTGCGGCGTGAGCAGACCGATGAGGCCCTTCGGCGCGTATTCGACAGACATGGCGAGCGTACTCCAACGGCGCGGCGTTCAGCAGGTGATCCGAACCGACTTTGCAGTCGCGGCAAATGAAAAGGCAACCGGGGGGAACCGGTTGCCTCGCGAATTTCAGTCCTGCCGGCCGATGAGCGCTCAGGTCTTCAACCGGCTCGTCTCCACTTCGCCCCGATCGACGCGCTGGGAGAATTCCGTCTGTCCGCCGGCCGACAGGATGCGCGCCTGCTCGACCCAGTTCTCGCGCTCGATGCGGCCGTTGAAGTCGAGCTTCTCGCTGAACCGCTCGATGTCGGACTGCGTCCAGTTGGCGACCTGATCGTAGCGGGTCACGCCCAGCGCATTGAGCTTTTTCTCGATCAGCACGCCGACGCCGCGGATGCGCTTCAGATCGTCGCTCGGTCGGCCGAGGCCTGCGCCGATGCCGACGCCCTGGGCCGGATCGGAGCCGCGATAGGCCTCCGAGCGTACCGAGCGCAGCGTCGACAGGTCTTCCCTGGGCGTGCGCTCGGGCACGACGGAAGCGGGAGCCGCCTGCGCGGCCGCCTCCGCGGCTCGCCCTTGAATGGCATCGGCCAGGCGAGCCGGACGCGCGGCCTCGCTGTTGCGCCGGGCGTAGTCGCGGGCATAGGCGGTCTCGCCGCCCTTGGAGAGAATTTGCGCCTGCTCGATCCAGTTCTCGCGTGCGATCCGCCCTTCGAAGCCGAGCAGGCGATCGAACCGTGACATATCGCTGGGCGACCAATCGGCGATTTGCGCATAGCGCGTTACGCCCTGCACGTTGAGCAGACGCTCCACCTCGGTATTGATCCCGGCGATGCGCTGCAAATCGTCCCGCGCCATGCCGATCGGGCGATCGGACGATGCGGGAGGTGCTACGGCCGGTGCAGCGGCCGCAGCGGGCGTCGGCACAACCGGTGCCGTTATTTTCGCCGCCGCTGCCACGGCAGCAGCAGCGGCAGCCGCAGCGGTCGCAGCCGCCGCGGGAGCGGAGGTCACGACGGCCTGGGCGGCCTGAACGGCGGAAGCGGCCTGCGCGGCAGCGCTCGAAGCGACGGGGGCGGCGGCGATGGGAGCGGCTGGCGCAGCGGCGCTGGGAACTGCGATCGGCGCGGCGACAATCGTCGGTGCTGGCGACATGTCCGTCGGGCGCATCGCGGCGGGAACGCGAACCGTGATCCGCTCACCTTCGTCCGGCGTCGGACGCGATGTCGGCAACTCGCCCTTGAGCTTGCGCCGCGAGTAATAGGTCTCCCCGCCCTTTGCAAGGATCTGAGCCTGCTCGATCCAATTCTCCTGCTCGATCCGACCCGGAATTTTCAGCGCGCCGGCGACCCGCGCGACGTCTTCCGGCTTCCAGCCGGCGATATCGGCGAAGGATTTGACACCGAGACCGCCGAGGGACTTCTGCATGGCGTCATCAATGGCGCGAATGCGGGTGAGGTCCTGAGGCGGTACAGCCGGAGCGGAAGCAGCAGGTGCGACTGGTGCGGAAACTGTTGGCGGTGAAGCGACTGGCGGTGAAGCGACTGGGGCTGCCGGAGCCGGGGTCGCAACGGGCGCAACAGGTGCGACCGGCGCCGCCGTTGGGCTCGGAGCGCTCACAGTTGCGAGGCCGGAGGTGCCCATGGCGGCCGGTAGGATTCCTGCCGGCAATTGCTGCGCACGCGCGGCTGCTGCGACTGCTGTTACGGCGGCGGCCACGGCCGCATTCACTGCAGGCGCGGTCGGTGCTGCAGGCGCAGGCGCCGTTGCGGCCGGAACGGGCGCTGCGGGGACTGGTGCTGCTGGGACTGGTGCTGCTGGAACGGGTGCTGCTGGAACGGGCGCTGCTGGAACGGGCGCTGCTGGAACCGGTGCCGCAACCGGAGCCTGCGCGACGACGGGTGCTGGAGCAGGAGGTGTCGGCGCAGCAGGCGCCGGAGCAACGGGCCGCGGCGCGGCGGGAGTGTGCTGTGCGACCGGGGCGGCTTGCTCAACCGTGCCTGTCAGAGCCCGTTCGAAGCGGGTCGACGGCGCTGCCGGCGCCTGCGGGGCGACGGAAGTTCCGACCGGCGTGCCGGCAGATGTGCCAACCGGTGCGGCAATCGTCACGCGCCGGGGCGCGTCGGATCGGAGCGTGTGCGGGAAGAACGTTCGCCGCATCATGCAACCGAACATCGCGCCAGCGAAATAAGCCGCGAGCAACAAGATCGCAAACTGGACCGTGAACCAGAACATCTGTCCTTACCTCTTGCGCGAGACGAACGGGAAAACCGGGCAGACGCCCGCCCCTAGTGGCCCGTCGCGCCTAAATCGCTTCCCGAGCCGGAACCGTTGACGATTTAGGCGCGACATAAGGGCCACTAGAAAATTCATCAGCTCAGTGTGGCGTTCATCGCGCTTCGATTGACTCCTGCCGTGCCACACGAACAGGTCCATCAAAGCGCGACGCCACACTAGTCCTCGTTGCTCTCGTTGCTACTGCAGAGAAACCAGCCGGCTGCTGCTCCCATCACGAAAGCGAACAGCACGTACCAGATGAACTTCGCGAACATGTAGTCCATGGCGCATTCCCGGTGGCAGTGTGAAGTGGGCAGTGTCGAAATGGGCAGTGTCGACGTCGCTGGGCAGCGCCCGTCGCCGACGCGCCTACTTCACCGTGACACTGAACTCGATGCGGCGGTTCAGGGCCATGTTGGCCGCGGAATCGTTCGGCACCTTGGGCCGTGTCGCGCCGTATCCCGCAGATGCCAAAGTCGAAGCTGGAGCGCCGGCGCGGACGAGATAGTCGAGCACGCTCTGTGCCCGGCGCTCGGAAAGCCGCTGATTGCGATCCGGTTCACCTTCGTTGTCCGTG
The DNA here is from genome assembly GCA_964574325.1 of uncultured Devosia sp. GTDB lineage: Bacteria > Pseudomonadota > Alphaproteobacteria > Rhizobiales > Hyphomicrobiaceae > CAMDPA01. The sequence continues at coordinate 20,509 of CAZNMY010000049.1, forward strand.
TGACCCGACACTTCTACGGCGTAGCCCGGGCATCCTTTCAGGATCTGCGCCAAGCTATCGAGGGTGCGATGGCTGCGCCGGTCGAGCTCGGCGCTGGCACGCTGGAACGTGATGATGCCCTTCTCGGCGGCGCTGCTGAGATCACGCTGGCAGCGCTGCGCTTCGGCGACACGAGCCCGCTGCTGGGATTCCGCATCGGCCTTGGCGCGAGCAATCCGATCCTGCTCCTCCCTGGCCTTGCGTGCCTGTTCCTCGGCGGCGCGGCGTGCGTCGGCCTCGCGGCGTGCCGCCTCGTCGGCAACGCGCTTTGCTTCAGCTGAACGACGCGCCTCTTCTTCGGCCGAACGCTTGGCGTCAGCCGCGCGCTTGGCGTCTTCGTCGGCCTTGCGGCGTGCCGCTTCCTCGGCGAGGCGCGCCTGCGTCTGAGCTTCGGTCTCCGCCCGCTGAAGCTCCGCCCTCCGGCGCGCCTCAGCTTCTGCTGCAGCCAGTTCCGCAGCCCTGCGCGCCGCTTCGCGCTGTGCTACCTCCGCGGCCCTCTTCGCCTCTTCGGCAGCCTTCGCGACGGGATCCTGGCGGATCTGCTCGGTCAACCTGAAGCTCGACGGCGTCTCCTTCTTGAGTGCCGCTCTGACCGCATCGGCAGCCGGCTCGGTCTCGGTCAGCCCGGAAATCGAGAGCTGATTGTCCGTCAGCTCGGCGGCGCCCTGCTTGAGCTGTCCCAGCCGGGCGATCGCCATCAATGCGACGTTCTGCCAGCCATTGGGCGCGCCGGACGCGATCGTCATCCGATCGGTGACGTTGGCGCCACCCGCTGCGGCAGCGGCCTTGAGCTGATCACGCACGGCAACGCTCGGCGCGTGCCCGGTCAGCTCGATGGCGCGGCCACGAAGTGACGCGGCCCACGTGAACGGCTTCACGACCGGCGGGATGACACGATCGGTCTTCACCGAGATGCCCGGCGGCAGCGAACGCGACAGCGCCCCCCGGATCGTCTCGTAACCCTTGGAGCTGTCGGCCTCGCCTTCCAGCACCAGACCCGCAACCTCGAGACCGGTCTTGCCGCCGGGCTTGAGTGCAGCCAGTTGGCGAAGGGCGAACGCAGTGCCCGCCAGCCACAGCTTCTGTTCCGGCGCGCCACGCGCCAGATCCATTTTGTCATCGACCTTGTGCTTGGGGAAGTACGTGCGGACCGACGCGAGGATGGCCTTGCGAGCGGCTTCATTGGGCACGAAGCCCGTCAGCGCGAGCACTCCGTCCCTGGTCGAGGCTTGCCAGACATAGCTCTTGACGAACTGCAGGACCTCGATCCGATCTTCGAGGGTGCGGACGCCCCAGACCTTGGCAACCTCGGTCGCCGGCCGCCGCTGATCGCTCTCTTCTTCGGCGCGGCCCGTGATCACACCGTCGCGACCCGTGAAAGCGACACTGGCCCAGCCGAGGTTGTTGAGCGCGAGGTGCTCGTTGGCGCGCTTCTCGAGATCGCTCTGGACATGGCGCTGCATGTCGAGCGCCCCAACCCACAGCACGACCATCAACGGAAGCAGACCCCACAACCAGCGCAACGGATTGCACTTCTGCATGTCCCACCCTCACTCCGGACACAACCGCGACATACCCACCGCACCGGATGATCCGCGACGATTCGCGTTCGGTCATCCATGCAGCTCGACGCCACAAGCTCCCACCGCGAATTCGCGGCCAACTCATCCCAACTCACCGCGCCTCGGACACCCACACCGAACACCGCCATGCGCATGAGCGCAGCGTGCAGCCGTATCGGATCCGTGGCAGGATCGAGCCCCTTGGAGACGAGTTATAGTCAGATGGCCGCATCAAGGGAAGATGGACGAGCGTCCTATCTTCCGTGCGCGTGTCTCATCATCCGAAAGTACGAGCCCCGCTCGTTCGGGCACAGTTCGCACACGTCATGATCGGGTGGGAGATGACGCTGAGGCATTCCCGGATTCGAAAGGTCCAGGGTCGAATGGGGCTGGGTGAATGGTTCTGGTGGATAGTTCTCGTGGATAGTTCTCGTGGTTAGTTCTCGTGGATAGTTCTCGTGCATAGTTCTGGGCATCAATAGCTTGCAACCTGCCGCTGCATCGCAGGCACGTCGTCGGGAGCCGGCGCGAGCGTAGTGCGCTGAGGGACGGTGACCGGCTTGGCGGTGGCCGCACCCGCGGCGCTGCGGCCATAGTTCGGGCTGAACGGCTCGCTGGGATCGTCGGGTTCGATACGGCGGTTCGCCAGCGGCGCGGTCTGTGACGGCAGGCCATCGGCTTCCAACTCGACGTCGCGGACGCGCTCGCCGGCCATCGCCTGCTGCTGCTCCTGGACGTGGCGGATATAGGCTTCGCGCTCGCGCCGCATTTCGGCATCGGATGCGCATCCCGCCACCGACAAGGCGGCGGCGACCATCGCCAGTCTTGCGCCGGCGGCTGCGAAGGTTTTCAACTGAACGCACACACGCGAAGACAACTGACGCGGCAACGACATCACACTTGAACTCCCGGCAACCAAGCTCGAAAACAATGCGAGCCAACTGACGGGCATGCTGGACGACGTGCCTTAAAATGCGGTTACCGAGCGTACCGATTTGCGACGCCGCGCCGGGGGAATTGTCCGACACGGCTGACGAAGCCTCTACGGGATCGCGAGAATTGAAGTCATCTGATGTGGTCAGAGCGATGGAAGGAGCCGTAATGGCCGGCGACGTGGCCGGACAGCCGACTTCCGGCGCGACAGCTCGCGCGCGCACCCGGGGATGACGACGCTGCCCCCCGTACCGCCCGGTGGCGTGCGTCTGCGACGCGCGACGCTGGAGGACTGGCCGCTGATCCGTCGATGGCTCGGCCAGCCCGAGATCATCCGCTGGTGGGGGCCGCGCGCGACCACCGAGGCCGAGGTGATGCTGGCGATGGGCACGCCGCAGGCGATCTGCCGGGTCATCGAGGCCGTCGAGACGCAAGCCCCCGAGCCGGCCTCCAAACCGGGAAACGCCCGAGATCTCAGCTGGAGCCCTGTCGGCTATGCCCATGCGATCGACGCCGGTCTGGCCGGTCCCGCCCGCCTCGACGTGCTGACGCCGGGAACCTGGCAGATCGACGTCTTCGTCGCTTCTCCCGGGCACCGCGGGCGTGGCATCGGCGGCGTCGCGCTGGCGGCGATCCGCGACGAGGTCTTCGAGACCACGCTGGCGGTGGCCGTGGCCGCTTTCGTCGCGATCGGAAACGAAAAGGCCGTGCGGGCTTACGAGCAGGCGGGCTTCAAATGGCGCGCGATCGCACGTGACGCGGAGCGGGGGGCCGAGTGGCTGATGCTTGCCGAGCGGGCGGCCGATCCTTCTTCGCGCGCGCCCACGGCAAACGACGCGCCGAAGCTGCTTTAGGACACTGCGAACAAACCGAAGCGATGGTCGGGCTTACCCCATTCCCGTTGTCGGGAGGGGTCGGGGGTGGGAGTGCGCCAAAAATCAACTGATTTTCGGCAGCCCCCCTCCGGCCCTACGGGCCACCTCCCCCACGATGGGGGGAGGAGATCCGAGAGGTCGGAAACTCGTGGGAAACGGGCACGTCGTCGCAGACCGTCGTTCGGGCCGTCCGGCTGTTTGCCCGGCTGAATATCGGCCCCCTCCCGGTTACGTATCGTTTACCAGTTCTCCCTAGGCTGGTCTTCGATGACGCCGTTTGCGTGAACTGCAGCCCCGCGCTCGATCGCCTCGCCGCGTATATAACAGAAACAAAGAGTTACAGCCGAACTTTGGACGCGCGTCGCATAGCTGGAGGGCACTTGCCCTGACTTCGCCATAAATATGAATTGGATGCCGTTACCAATCACGTTCACATATCGACCTGCCCTCGGGCGGAAAGAGCGTGAACATCCCGACGTCGCAGACCGCCGCATCGCGTTAACCAACATGATCGGTTGGGTTTGGCGGCCTCTCGATCCGCTCTAAGTTGCACAGCATGCCTCGTCAGGGGCCATTGCGTGTGTTTTTCAACGGGTTCCTGTGCAGTGCCAACACGACGCATGAACTGTCACGTGTACGTCGACTTCGACGGCACGATCATGCTTTGCGACACGACCGACTACCTGTTCGACCGGTTTGCGCTGCCGGAGTGGCGCGTCGTCGAAGAGGAGTGGGCGTGCGGCCGCATCGGCTCGCGCGAATGCATGGCACGTCAGGTGGCGCTGCTGCGGGTGACGAAGTCCGAACTGGCGGCGGCGGTATCCGAATTGGAGATCGATCCGGGTTTTGCAGCCTTCCTTTCGATGCTGCGGCAACGCGGGATCGGCGCGACCGTCGTTTCCGACGGTCTCGACATGGTCATCGATCTGACGCTGCAGCGATACGGCCTCGACGTTCCCTACTTCGCCAATCGGTTGGTGCAGGCGGGGAACGATACGTGGCGCCTCGAATTCCCTCATGTGCGCGACGATTGTGCCGCCGGCTCCGGCCACTGCAAATGCGCCAGAACCGAAGACCATCGGCGCGCCTTGGGGGTTGTCGTCGGCGACGGGCGGTCCGATTTCTGCATTGCCGGCCGTGCCGACCTGGTGCTGGCGAAATCGGCATTGATCCGGGAATGCGAGGCGAACGGCTTGCCGCATCTGCCGTTCCGGGACTTTGCGGAAGCCACGGCGTCGCTGGAAGGGTGGTTGAACGGGCTGCCGGCGAGCGAACTGCTGCTGGACGAATTGGACGAAGCCTCGTCATCGAGCCCGGGACACCGGGTGCTCGAGCCGAGCCAGAACTGACGACGAGAATTGGCACGACCTACGACTGCGAGTGCGTAATGCGAGACGAGAACGCGAGATGAAGACCGAGCTTGGATTGATGCTTCCCGGCGGGAAAACCGGCATTCTGCTGCTGCACGATGTCGGCGGCTCGGCGGCGGAGTTGCGGTCGTGCGCGACAGCATTCGCACGCGGCGGCTTCACGGTGTCCTGTCCGCAGCTCATCGGCCTGGGCGATGCCGCATCGTCGGGACAGGGAAGCGCCGGCATGCTCGTCAGCGAGGCCGAGCAGGCCCTGGCACGGCTGAAGGCGCGCTGCGACAGGATCGTCGTCGTCGGGATCGAGTACGGCGCGATGCTGGCCCTGGAACTGGCGCGGCACAATGCCGAATCGGTGCAGGCTGCGGTTCTCGTCGAGCCGCGCGCCTGGCTTCCCTCGCTGCCGGTGACCATTCCGGCCGCCCTCTCCGGCAAGATCAATCAATTCTGGCTGGCGACCCTGATGGGACTGGTCGAGCGCGCCCGGCGTGGCCAGGCCGCGCCCGCACCTGCGCCTTCGGGCCTGCTGCCGGCTGCGTCCGGAAGCACGATGCCCGCCGCCGGCACGTTGAAAAGCATCGGCAAGCTGCTCGACAGCGTTCATGCGGGGTTGCCGTCGATCAAGCAGCCCGTCCTGCTCATCCATCGCCAATCGAATGCGCGGCTGGGGCAGGACGGGTCGTTCCTGCTGCAGCGCCGCCTCGGAGGGCGGGTCGAAAGCGTCATGCTCGATCGCACCGCCGCGACCTCTGTCGAGAATCCAGAACGGCTGGTCGATCGCATCGAACGGTTCGTGGCGATGCTGATCGAGGAGATCGAGACCCGGCGCGGCAACGAGTTGCGGCGCAAACAGGTGGCAGCGAACCGCAATTCTGCGGCTTGAAAACTCTGCCGCTCGAATTCGTCGAATGGCCGAGCCGCCGGCTCGGTATTTCGTCACGGACTTGACGAGCATCGTCGCGGGGGGGGCAATGCGGGGGCGCGTGAGAACTTGGATGCTCCCCAGGCTCGCCCGACCGACCGCGGCTGGGAAGCGACCGAGTTCGTCGCCTGCACTCGTGAGTTCAATGCAGAGTCGAAAAAAAGAAAAAGAACAATGAGTATCAGCAGCACGAGCATCGTCGACCGGACGACCTTCCACAAGGGCGGGCGAACCGGCATCCTCCTGATCCACGGTCTCGGCGGCACCCCCGTCGAGGTGCGCTTCATCGCGCAAGGTCTGGCGCGTGCCGGTTTCACGGTGATGTGCTGCCAGCTCGCGGGCCACTGTGGAACGCCGGACGATCTGCGCAAGTCCACCTGGCGCGACTGGTGCGCCAGTGTCGAGCAGGCCCACGACCGCCTGAAGCAGGACTGCGACACGATCATCGCGGGCGGTCTGTCGACGGGCGCGCTGCTCGCCATCGACCTCGCCGAAAAGCGGCCCGGCGAAGTGCACGGGCTGACGTTGTTCTCCCCGTCGATCTATCTCGATGGCTGGGCGATGCCCTGGTACATGCCGTGGCTGCATTACCTGCGCGCCAGCGTCGTCAGGGTCGACTGGAACCTGACCGAGCGGCCGCCTTACGGGCTGAAAGACGAGCGTGTCCGCGCGATGGCCGTCAGCGGGATGCAGAAGGGCAATGCGTCCGACACCGGCTATTTCTTCACGCCGCTGTGGACGATGCTGAACTTCAACAGCCTGTCGGCCCGCGTGCGCCGCAAGTTCGGTCGCATCTCCACGCCGACGCTGATCCTTCATCCCCGGCAGGACGATGTCGCGAGCCTAGAGAACGCGCTCGAAATTCAGCGCAAGATGGCCGGGCTGGTCGAGCTTGTGGTGCTCGAGGATACCTATCACATGATAACGCTCGACAAGCAGCGCCAACTGGTTCTCGACCGGACGACGGCGTTTGCGCAAGGCATCGAGAGGAAGCAGACGGCTCGCCCCCTGGAGGCCCCCGCTGCTGCCGCTGCGCGGTTTCCGCGACGGCTCGGCCGCTGATGAACTCCGCAGGCGGCGCCGGCAGGAATTGCGGCCGAACCAGCAGCGATCGACAGCAGCGCGGCGCGCATCGTGTGGATTCAGCGTCCCTGGGCAATCTTTTCCCGTGCCGCACTGGCATGGAAACCTGATCGAGTGAGCCCGCGGTTCCTGGCGGCATCGTCGATCGCTTCGAGCAGGCCCGACCGGGCGACGATTTTGCGGGTGTTCGTCTCGACCGATGCCATCCCCCTCCGATGCGCAAGTGTATGCGTACAACAGCCTGCAGGCAAACGCGGAGGTTATGCGGATCGACCATTGTGGATAGCATCGCGTTGCATTTCGAACCCACGCCACAGCCTTCCTTCTTTCGAGGGGGCTCGGTTTCCTTCTCGTGCGCGAAGGGATAGGGCGGGCTGTGATTCGCAGCCCCACAGCCCGTTGGGCACACTTCTCCAGTAGTGGCCGCCAGCGCGTGATATTTCGGCCAACACATGAATGTGTCGGGAGTTTTCAATCTTTACATGATCTTGTAATCTGATCTGAACCTGCCAAGTGCGTACGGCATTTCCCACGTCGGAGTGATCGGGCGATGGCGTGAGTGACGCCGGCACCGCCTCACCGCGACATGGCACGTGCCGCAGTCGTCATTCTCAGATGAACGCCACACCTGACGCCACATGGGCCACGTTCGGTGGACCTTCGTAAGATGGGCGAAAGGCGAAAGGCGGATAGAAACAGAGGCGTGCGGGAACGGACATGGCAGCAAATCGGGCAGCAGATCGGGCAGCAGATCGGGCGGCGGGCGTGCCTTCACGGGAACACGAGTTGGACGATGCCGAGTTGCTCCGGTTGGAAGCCGAGTATTGCTCGCACGGCGATACCGTCCACTACACCAATCCCCCGAAGCTGTTCGAGAGCTGCGAAGGCTCCTACATGTTCGACGCCGCGGGAACGCCCTATCTGGATCTCCAGATGTGGTATTCCGCCGTCAATTTCGGCTATCGCAACGAACGGCTGAACGAGGCCGTCCGCCGCCAGATGGATCGCCTGCCGCAGGTCGCAAGCCAATATCTGCACCGAGAGAAGATCGAGCTCGCTACCTGGATCGCGAAGGACGCGCAGGCCAAGTTCGGCGAGAAGGGCCGCGTCCACTTCAACGTCGGCGGCAGCCAGGCGGTCGAGGACAGCCTCAAGCTCGTGCGCAATTTCAAGAAGGGCAAGAGCCTGATGTTCGCCTTCGAGGGCGGATACCACGGCCGCACGCTCGGCGCCTCGGCGATCACGTCGTCCTACCGCTATCGCCGCCGCTTCGGCCATTTCTCCGACCGCGCGTATTTCCTGCCGTTTCCGTATCACTTCCGCGCACCCAAGGGCATGAGCAAGGAAGAGTACGGCGAACATTGCGTCGGTCAGTTGAAGCGCCTGTTCGAGAGCGAATACCAGGGCGTGTGGGACCCGAAGGTGGGTGAGGCCGAGTTCGCGGCCTTCTACGTCGAGCCGATCCAGGGGACCGGCGGCTACGTCATCCCGCCGATGAACTTCTTCAAGGGCCTCAAGAAGATTCTCGACGAGCGCGGCATCCTGCTGGTGGTCGACGAGATCCAGATGGGCGTCTACCGTACCGGCAAGCTGTGGTCGATCGAGCACTTCGGCGTGAAGCCCGACGTGCTGGTGTTCGGCAAGGCTATCACCAACGGTCTCAATCCGCTGTCCGGCATCTGGGCCCGTGAGGAACTCATCAATCCGACGATCTTCCCGCCGGGCTCCACCCACTCCACGTTCAATGCGAACCCGATGGGAACGGCCGTGGCCCTCGAGACATTGCGGATGATCGAGGAGGGCGACTACGAGACGTCGGTGATGGAAAAGGGCGCCTATTTCCTCGAGGGCCTGAAAGAGCTGCAGAAGCGCCACCGAATCGTCGGCGATGTCGACGGCCTCGGCCTCGCGCTTCGCATGGAGATCTGCGAGCCGCACGACAGCTTCACGCCGTCGAAGGCACGCGTCGATCGCATGGTGGACGAGGGCCTCGAAGGCAAGATCGAGATGGACGGCAAGCGGTACGGCCTGGTGCTCGACATCGGCGGCTACTTCAAGAACGTGATCACGTTCGCACCGAGCCTCGACATCAGCCGCAGCGAAATCGATCTTGCCATGAAGCTGCTCGACCGCCTTCTGCACAACGCCGGTCGCGAGTGAGGCCGCCCCATATGAGCCGGCCCCAGTCGAACCGGTGTGGAACAAGCGCATGACCCGAATAGAGGCCGATCCTCCCATCGTCGACCGCAGCATCTTCCATGAAGGGGGCGACACGGGGATTCTGCTGATCCACGGCCTCGGCGGCACGCCCGTCGAAATGCGGTTCGTGGCTCAGGGTCTCGCGCGCGCCGGCTACACGGTCTACTGCTGCCAGCTCGCCGGCCACTGCGGCACCCCCGACCAACTGCGCCACTCCCATCGCGAGGAATGGCGTGCGAGTGCGCTGGCGGCTCTGGACAAGCTGAAATCCCGCTGCGGCACCATCCTGGCCGGCGGGCTCTCGATGGGCGCCATCCTGGCGCTCGATCTAGCGGAGCGGCGACCTCACGACATCCAGGGCCTGCTGCTGTTCGCGCCCTCGCTCAAGCTCGACGGCTGGGCGATGGGCTGGATGACCAGGCACGTCCTGCCGCTGGTGCGTCCGACCAGCTATCGCTCCAACATCTACATGAAGGAGCACGAACCCTACGGCATCAAGGACGAGCGCATCCGCGCCTTCATCGTCAACGGCATGCAGAGCGGCGACTCGAGTGCTGCGGGTGTGTTCTCCACACCATTGCATTCCTTCGCCCACTTCAGCGCACTCGCCGCGCACGTGAAGCGGCGGCTGCCGGCCATCAAGGCGCCGGCGCTGATCCTCCATCCGCGCGAGGACGACATGGCGAGCCTCGACAACGCGCTCGAAATCCAGCGCCAGCTGGCAGGTATCGTGGAACTCGTCGTGCTCGACGACAGCTACCACATCATCACGCTCGACCGGCAGCGCCACCTCGTCGTCGATCGTTCCGTCGCCTTCGTTCGCAGCCTCGAGCGCCAGCTCGGCTTGGCGACCGTGGATGCAACACCGCGCCAGCGCCAGCGCTTCGAGTAGTGCGCTTCGCGTAGAACTTCGTCCGACCGGAAAGAGCCGATCCGCGCGTTGCAGCCTGTCCACGTGCAACCGATTGGAGGCTGCCGCGCAGAAGCACTCAACTTCTGAAACAGCTATTATTCGCGCGGCGTCTGGCGTAGTTTGCTCCTGTTCCTCGAGAGCGAGGGCCATGACCATAAACTCGACCGCCACTCCAAACGACAGCGCCGCGAAATGCGGCGTTTCGATCGCCGACATCGTTCACGATGGCGGTCGCTTCGGCTTGCTTCTCATTCATCGTCTCGGCGGCGGACCGGCCGACGTCGGATACGTCGCTGCCGGACTGGCGCGCGCCGGCCACTCCGTCAATTGCCCGTTGCTCTATGGCCATGGCGGCTCGCGCGTGCTCCTCGCAGCGACCACTTGGCGCCAATGGTACGGCAGCGTGTGCGCTGCGCACGATGCGCTGGCCGCGCGGTGCGATACGATCGTCGTCGGCGGTCTCGGCGTCGGCGCAATGCTCGCGCTGGAACTCGCGATCAACCGCCCCTTCGGCGTCCACGGCCTCGCCCTGTTCGCGCCGACGTTCTGGCCGAACGGCTGGGCCATGCCCTGGTACGGCAAGGTCCTGAAGCTCGTCGGCAGCAAGCGATTGGCGAACCTGATGCGTTTCGACGAACGCCCGCCGTTCGGCATCAAGGACGACGATCTCAGAGGCGAGCATATCCGGCAGCAGAGCAGCGACGGCCGCTCGCCCGACGATGTGCTCGGACGTTCGGGCGGAGCGCTGCTGGAGGTGAAATGGCTGGCGGCCCATGTCACCCCGCGGCTCGGCCAAGTCACTCAGCCCTGCCTGATTTTCCATCCCCGTCACGACGACCGCAGCGCCCTGTCCGCCAGCCAGGATCTGCAGAGGGCCATGAGCGGTGTCGTGGATCTGATCGTGCTCGACGACAGCTATCATCTCGTCACGCTCGACCGTCAGCGGGACCTCGTCCTGGAGCGCGTGCTGGAGTTCGCCGAGGCGTTGCCCGAGCTGATCTCGCCGACCAACCCGGAACAGGTTGATTGATCGGCCGCGCCGCTGCACGTATGCCGTCGTGGGCCGCGCGGGCTGCCGCACCTTCAGCCCTACCCCTATCGGTCGAGCAGGATGTCGGCCTGTCGCACAATCGCTTCCGTTCGAAGCGGCCATCGCTACGGGGTGCACTCAGTGCCCGACCATCAAACCAGAGCAACGGATACTGAAACGTGACCGATAAAGGCCAGGCCGGTACAGGGCAGACGGGCGGCGATCGCCGTGACGAAGCTACGCGGTGGTTCGAGGCGCTTCGCGACGAGATCTGCGCGTCGTTCGAGGCGCTCGAGAACGAGTTGCCGGCGACCGCGCCGATGGCCGATGATGCGCGCACGCCCGGCCGCTTCGTGCGCACTCCGTGGCAGCGCGCCGACCACACCGGAACGCCCGGCGGCGGCGGCGTCATGAGCCTGATGAAAGGGCGCGTGTTCGAGAAGGTCGGCGTGCACACCTCGACCGTGTTCGGCGAGTTCGCGCCGGAATTCCGCAAGCAGATACCGGGCGCCGAAGACGACCCGCGCTTCTGGGCGTCGGGCATCTCGCTGATCGCGCACCCCGTGAACCCGAACGTGCCGACGGTGCACATGAACACCCGGCACGTCGTCACGACCAAGTGGTGGTTCGGCGGTGGCGCCGATCTCACGCCCATGCTGAATCGCCGCCGCAGCCAAGAAGACTCCGATGCGGTCGCTTTCCATGCCGCGATGAAGGCCCCGTGCGCGGCTCACCCGGTCGCGGATTATGAGCGCTATAAGACGTGGTGTGAGGAGTATTTCTATCTGCCGCACCGCAAGGAGATGCGCGGTATCGGCGGCATCTTCTACGACTACCTGACACCGGCGGAGGCGCAGGGTGGCTGGGGCGCGGCGTTCGCCTTCACCCAGGATGTCGGGCGTGCCTTCCGCCACATCTACCCGATGATCGTGCGGGGCAACTGGGCGACGCCGTGGACCGAGGCCGATCGCGAGGAGCAGCTCGTCCGGCGCGGGCGCTACGTCGAATTCAACCTGCTCTACGATCGCGGCACGATCTTCGGCCTCAAGACCGGCGGCAACGTCGACTCGATCCTGTCGAGCATGCCGCCTGTCGTGAAATGGCCTTGAGCGAACGGTCGTCGTAAGGCGGGTAAGCAGAGCGAACTCGCGCTGCGCAACCCGCCTCGTTCGCGAATCGAGATTCCGGCGGGTTACGCTTCGCTCACCCGCCCTACGGTTCTATTCGCCACTCGCAACCTTTGCGGGACGGACGGGACGGCGAAGGAATGCCGGCACGTTGTCGGCGAAGCCGCTGCCCGAGGCTTCGGGCTGGCGACGGCCACCGTCGCGCGGCGCCCGATCGCGATCACGTTCGCGCTGCTGTGCGGGACGCTCCATGCGTTCCTGACGCTGAGGCCGCTCTTGCCCTTCTGGACGGGCCTGACGCTCGGGCCGATCCTGACGTGGGGGACGGTCCTGCTGAGGGCGAGCACCCTGTTGGCGCTGCGGGCGATCACCCTCGGCACGCGGGCGATCACCGTCGCGGGGTGCCCGTTCGGAGCGACGGCTCTCTCGCGGAGGCCCCTCGCGCTTCGCTTCCACGACCGGCTGGTCGCCCATGCCGGGGATGGCCTCGACCGGGCGAGGCTCGCGGCGCGGACGGTCGCGCCGGCGCTCACGCTCCGGACGCTCTGGACGCTCTGGTCTCGCCTCGCTCACCAGACCTTCGTGAGCAACGCCTTCCGACGCGCCGGCCGCGATCGGCAGTTCGTCGATGATCCGGTCCTCGCGCGGCGGACCGCGACGCGGTGCTTCGCGACGCGGACCACCTTCACCGCCACGTCGACGGCCTTCGGGACGGCCGCCAGAACGACCCTCACTGCGACCTTCACCGCGACCTTCACCGCGCGCTTCGCCACGACCGCCACCGGCCTTGCGATCCTCGCCACGGCTACCGCCCGTCGCACTGCGACCGCGGCGTTTGCGCTTGCCGGCATCGGCGAAGTCGGCGTCGGTCGGCGCTTCGCCGATCCACACCGGCAGCTCGCCCGTCACCTTCTCGATGTCCTTGATGAGCTTGAGGTCGTCCGACGTCACCAGCGACAGCGAAACGCCTTCCTTGCCCGCGCGGCCCGTGCGGCCGATGCGATGCACGTAGTCGTCGCCGGCCCAGGGAATGTCGTAGTTGAACACGTGGCTGACGTCGGGAATGTCGAGGCCGCGAGCAGCCACGTCGGAGGCCGCGAGCAGCATCAGGTCGCCCGCCCGGAACTTGTCCAGCGTCGCCATACGCGATGACTGGTCCATGTCACCATGCAGCGCGCCGGCATTGAAGCCGTGCTTGACCAGCGACTTGTGCAGGATCGCGACATCGCGCTTGCGATTGCAGAAGATGATCGCGTTGCGGACCTGCTCGGAGCCGATCAGCTCGCGCAGCACTTCGCGCTTGGCCCAGTCCTCGCCGTTGGCGCAGAAGCGGAACTTCTGGGTGATGGTCTTCGCCGTCGTCGCAGGCCTCGCCACCTCGATCCGGACCGGATCCTTGAGGAACGTATCGACGAGACGCTTGATCTCCGACGGCATGGTGGCCGAGAAGAACAGCGTCTGGCGCCGCGGCGGCAGCATCTTGCAGATCTTCTCGATGTCGGGAATGAAGCCCATGTCGAGCATGCGGTCGGCTTCGTCGATCACGAGGATCTCGACACCCATCAGCATGATCTTGCCGCGCTGCAGATGGTCGAGGAGCCGGCCGGGTGTCGCAATCAGCACATCGACGCCGCGGTCGAGCTTCTTGACCTGATCGTCCATCGACACGCCGCCGATCAGCAGCGCCGTGTTGAGCCGGTGGTTGACGCCATAACGATCGAAGCTCTGGGCGCACTGCGCGGCGAGTTCACGCGTCGGGGCCAGGATCAGCGAGCGCGGCATACGGGCCCTGGCCCGGCCGGTCTCGAGGCGCTCGATCATCGGCAGTACGAACGAGGCAGTCTTGCCGGTGCCCGTCTGGGCTATTCCGAGAACGTCGCGGCCTGTCACGGCGACGGGGATGGCCTGGGCCTGGATCGGCGTCGGCGTGGTATATCCGGACGCTACGATGGCGGCCTGGAGCTTGGGGCCGAGCGGAAGCTCGGCGAAGGTGGGGTTCTCCAAAAGTGTACGTCTCCCGAGCATCTCTTCGGTGCGTCGCTGCGGCTTCGAGCCGGATCGCGACACACGCGGGGGTCACAGCACACGGCGCCCGCCTGTTGCGAGCCGTCGCGGTCTAAGGGGACGCAGGGGGATTTGAGAAAGCCGGTGGTGTGCCGCTATACAGGGCAGATCGTGTATAGGGCAGATCGCGCTTGCGAGATTGGTCCGAAGCAAGCGCACTGGGCGTGTCAAAAGGGATCAATGAATCGAGACCCCTGCGTTCTTGACGATCGGCTCATGACACAGAAATCCGCTGTTTTCAAGGCTGCAGGCGGGAAGCAAGCCCGTCTTCCCACGTTTTGAAGCGGGTTCTGGCAAGCAGCGTCTCAACGGCATCACCCGGCATGGCCCGGGGCAGGCCCACAGGAAAGGAATCGATATGACCGAGACGACGCAGGAACCCCTGCTGCTGGTGCCGGGACTGCTGTGCTCTTCCGCTCTTTTTTCACATCAGATCAGTGGCTTGGGTTCAAGCCGACGTGTGCTCGTGGCCGATCATACGCGCTCCGACCGGATGGAAAAGATCGCGGCGGACATCCTGGCGGCGGCACCGCAGCGGTTCGCGCTGGCCGGCCTTTCGATGGGTGGATACATCGCGATGGCGATCGCGCGGGCAGCGCCGGAGCGCGTCACCCGGATCGCTTTCCTCGATACGAGCGCGCGTGCCGACCCGCCCGAGCGCGAAGCCGACCGCCGACGCCTCGTCGAGCTTGCCCGGGCCAAAGGCACCCGCGAGGTCCAGAAGGTGCTGCTGCCGCGTCTCGTCCATCCCGACCGTATCGCTGAGGGAGAACTCGTCGAGACGATCCTGCAGATGGCAGTGGACACGGGCGTCGATGCCTTCGCCCGCCAGCAGGAGGCAATCATTACCCGGCCCGACAGCCGGCCGTCGCTGGCGGCGATCAGGGTGCCGGCGCTGGTGATCGTCGGCGCGCAGGATCTGCAGACGCCGCCCGACATCGCCACGGAGATCGCCCATGCGACGCCCGGCGCGAAGCTCGTGGTCATCCCCGATTGCGGGCATCTCTCGACGCTGGAGCGGCCCGACGCGGTGAATGCGGCGCTGGCGGCGTGGCTCGCGGCGTGAAGCGCACATACGAAGGCTGGGACGACGGTGATGGCGGCATCGCGCTGGTCGCGGCGACGGACGTCGAAAGGCTGCGTGCGACAGGGGCGATTTCATCGACCGCGCGGCGGTTGCACGTCATCGAAGCCGACACGTTCGAGGAGGCAGCGGCTGTTCACGCCATCAAGATGGGCTGGGGCGCCTACAATCCCGGCCCATCGGCGCCATGTCCGCAGGGTTGCGGTGCGTTCGTCTATCCCGAATGCAGCGGCGAATGCCCGAACTGCGGCCAAGTCGTCTGATCCGCTCGATCGCAGACGCCGCTCCATCGATAGTCCAGGTCACAAAAACGACGGGCGGTCTGGAGGGGGTTGTCCTACGGGGTAGGGGCCGGCGTTGCTTGCGCTCGCGGGGCGAACTACGGTGAGTGAGCCAACAACGCGCCAATACAATTCCAGGGAACGGCCCCGGCTCTCGGCTGCGCCTCGGCCGGGGGAATTTGTCCTAGCTGCGCGTACGGCCCACAGCTAAGAACACCAACTCAAGTAATTCGCGAGGATCGTTCGTCGAACCTTGCGCGCCTCGACGCGCCGCTTCGGCTTTGAGTGCTGAAGAATTCGAACCTGCATAAATCACAAAAGGAACTTTATTTTTTTGAGCCCGAAGCGCCGACAGCAATTCGTATCCAGCCGTCGCGCTGGACGGGCGCCCCATATCAGAAAGCACGAGATCGAACTGCCAACTCGCCAACGCTCGGAGCGCATCAGAAGTATCCGTGCTCAGAGCGAAAGAGGCACCGAGATTCTCCATCATTTCACGTTCGTACTTATTGTTGCTCGGTCGATCATCAACCCAGAGTATTCGAATGTTTTGAAGCGGGAGAGCATCGCTACGTAACGGCGAAAACTCGCTCGGATTGCGCACGACTGCTATATTGTTCGCTTCCTGCAGTTCACTTGCCGTGGAGCCGAGCAGGGCAATTGCAGATCTGCTGCACTCCGCAAACGCCGCAGCGTAGTCGTGAAAAAAGTCTATATACTGGAGGCTATGCAATCCAAAAGGAAGCTCACAAGGCTCCATCAAGACAGGGAAGATAAGCTTGCCATGGTGTCTCGCAAAGCTGACCTCATCAAGTACATTGCTTGACTCGACGGATCGCGGCGAGAGTACAACGAGTAGTGCAGTCGCGCGCTTTATCGCTGCTGCTATTTCGGCCACCCAGTTGTCGCCCGGCTTGATATCCAACTTGTCCATCCATAGCTTTGCTCCGGCTTCGCGAAGATCGCGTGCCAACCGCGCCGCAAATTCGGAATCGTCGCGAGAATAGCTAAAGAAAAGATGCCCCATTGTCAGTTCCCTCAATGTGCCTCGTCCCAATTTGCGGCCGCCTTGGCTTCGACCTGAATCGGCACTTTCAGATGCACGGCGGGAAGCGAGGACTTTTCCATCACGCGCTTGGCGATCGTGATGGTTTTTTCGATCTCGGCGTCCTTGGCTTCGAAGATCAATTCGTCGTGCACCTGAAGCAGCATGCGCGCAGTGCCGAGGCCCGCTTCCTCGAGCGCTGCGGGCATGCGCACCATCGCGCGGCGGATGATGTCGGCGGCCGAGCCCTGGATGGGCGCGTTGATGGCGGCGCGCTCGAGGAACCCGCGCATCGACGGGTTCTTGGTGTTGATCTCGGGATAGTGGATGTGGCGGCCGAAGATCGTCTCGACGTAGCCGTGCTCGTGCGCGAATTTCTTGGTGCGCTCCATGTAGTCGCGGATACCGGGGAATCGCTCGAAGTAGGTCTTGATGTAGGCGCCGGCTTCCTCGCGGCTGATGCCGAGCTGGTTGGCGAGCCCGAACGCGGAAATGCCGTAGATGATGCCGAAGTTGATCGCTTTCGCGCGGCGGCGGGTCTCGGACGGCATGTCCTTCACCGGCACGCCGAACATCTCGGATGCGGTCATCGCGTGGATGTCGAGGCCGTCCTCGAACGCCTTCTTCAGTTGTGGGATTTCGGCGATGTGTGCGAGCACGCGCAGCTCGATCTGTGAGTAGTCGGCCGAGACGAGCTTGCAGCCGGGCTCCGCGATGAAGGCGGTGCGGATCATCCGGCCTTCCTTGGTGCGAATAGGAATGTTCTGCAAATTCGGATCGGTCGAGGCGAGGCGTCCCGTCGTCGTGGCGGCGAGCGCGTAACTCGTATGGATGCGCCCCGTCGTCGGATGAATGTGTTCGGGCAGCGAGTCCGTGTAGGTCGACCGCAGCTTGGAAAGCTGCCGCCATTCGAGCATCGTGTTGATGAGCTTGCGCGCGTCCTCGGGCAGCTCCTCGTTGCCGGCGAGCTCGTCGAGCAGGTTGGCGCGCGTCTCCCACTGACCCGTCTTGGTGCGCTTGCCGCCCGGCAGTTTCAGTTTGTCGAACAACAACTCTCCGAGTTGCTTGGGGGAGCCGAGATTGAAGCGCTGTCCGCCCGTTGCGGGGGCCGCCAACGCCTGCACTTCCTCGTCGAGCCGCGCGATGCCCTGCGCGAACTGGCTCGACAGCTTACCGAGGATCGCGCGATCGACCTTGATGCCGGCGGCTTCCATGTCGACGATGATCTGCAACAGCGGCCGCTCCAGCGTCTCGTAGACGGTGGTCATGCGTTCCGCGACGAGGCGCGGCTTCAGCGCGAACCACAGCCGCAGCGTCACGTCGGCGTCTTCCGCCGCGTATTCGGTGGCCTTATCGACCGGCACGCCGCCGAAATTCTTCTCGGCCTTCTTGGCGCCGGGGGCGTGCGCGATCACCTGGTCGAACGAGATGCAGGTGTGCTTCAGGTGGCGTTGGGCGAGATCGTCCATGCCCTGTCCGCCCCGGCCGGCATCGAGGGTGTAGGACAGCAGCATCGTATCGTCGATGGGCGCGATGTCGATGCCGTAACGCGACAGCACCAGCGCGTCGTACTTGAGGTTCTGTCCGATCTTGAGCAGCGATGCGTCTTCCAGCACCGGTTTCAGGGCATCGAGTGCTGCCATCGCGGGGATCTGTCCCGGCAGCAGTCCGCCGCCGCCGAACAGGTCGCCGCCGCCCGAAGTGTGCCCGATCGGTACGTAGCACGCGACGCCCGGCGCCACCGCGAGCGAGAAGCCGACGATGTCCGCCTGCATCGCGTCGAGGCTCGTGGTTTCCGTGTCGAACGCGAACCGGCCCGCGGCGCGACATCTATCGAGCCATTCGGCGAGCCGTTCCGGCGTCGTCACCGTCTCGTACTTCGCGCGGTCGATCGGCGTTTCGCGCGCGATGCGTGAGAGAGCGTGCACGGCGGCGGAAGGTGTGGCGATGCCGCCTCCCCCCGACGTGCCCGGGTCAGACCCTGCGGGTCTGACCCCACCTCCTGTCGCGTTCGTGTCCGGGGTCAGACCAGCAGGGTCTGACCCCAGCGTCTTCAATGATCCACCGACGCTCCGCTCGAGCGGCGGCGGAGGTGTCGTACCGAGCCCCTCCGCGATGCGCCGCGTCAGCGTGTTGAATTCCATCTCCTGCAGGAACGCGAGCAGCCGCTGTGCGTCCGTTTCCTGCAGGCCGAGCACCTCGATCGCATGCTCCACCGGCACGTCCTGCTTCAATCGGACGAGGTCGCGGCTGATGCGCGCCTGGTCGGCGAACTCGATCAGCTTTTCACGCCGCTTGGGCTGCTTGATCTCGCCGGCCCGCGCCAACAGCGTGTCGAGATCGCCGTACTGGTTGATGAGCTCGGCTGCGGTCTTGATGCCGATGCCGGGAACGCCGGGCACGTTGTCGACCGAGTCGCCAGCGAGCGACTGCACATCCACGACCTTGTCGGGCGGCACGCCGAACTTCTCGATCACCTCGTCGTGGCCGATCTTCTTCGCCTTCATGCCGTCGAGCATGACGACGCCGGGTTGCACGAGCTGCATCAGGTCCTTGTCGGAGGACACGATCGTGACGTCGCCGCCGCGCGCCACGACGTCGCGCGCGTAGGTCGCGATGAGGTCGTCCGCCTCGTAGCCGTCCTGTTCGATCGAGGCGACGTTGAACGCCTTTACCGCATCGCGGATCAGCGGAAACTGCGGCACCAGCTCTTCCGGCGCCGGCGGCCGATGCGCCTTGTACTGTGGGTAGATGTCGTTGCGGAACGTCTTCTCCTTGGCATCGAAGATGACGGCGATGTGTGTCGGCGCCTCGGAAGCCCTGGTCTCGCGGATCAGCTTCCACAGCATGCCGCAGAAGCCGTGCACCGCGCCGACCGGCAAGCCGTCCGATGGCCGTGTCAGCGGTGGCAGCGCGTGGAATGCGCGGAAGATGTAGCCAGAGCCGTCGATCAGATAGACGTGGCTGCCCTTGACGATCGGTACGGGATCACCCGCGGGCACATAATTGCCGTTGGTATTTCGCGCTTGGCGCGGCTGCGCTGCCTGAGGTGCTGTGTCTGTCATGCTGCGGTTTTAGCAGGATGCCGTAGGGCAGGTAAGCGCATTAGCGCGCAACCTGCCGATCTTGTGCCCTGGTCGCGGCGGGCTGCGGCGATGCCTTGCCCGCCCTTGCGTCGATATTGTGCCGTAGAGCAGGTAAGCGCATTAGCGCGCAACCTGCCGGTCTTGTGCCCTGGTCGCGGCGGGCTGCGGCGATGCCTTGCCCGCCCTTGCGTCGA
>CAZNMY010000050.1:0-40296 GCA_964574325.1 uncultured Devosia sp.
CTGGTTGGAACTCATGTCGCACGAGATTGCGCCGGATCTATGGGGATAGGCATGTATCATGTTGGGAAGTCTGATGAGTACCTGCTGGGATTTGTAGCAGCGGATCGCATCGTCACGCCGACTGTGACCATTGCAAGGAAAGCCGAGGGCAGTTTCGATTCCTCAGAATCGGCAAACGACTTGACGAACCAAGTTCTCCAGGCGCACCGAGAGACAGTCGATCAGGTGAGTAGCGGTCAACTACAGAACGCGTGGCTCCAAACGAGAATCGGATCCAGAACCGGCAAGGAGGCGTACCGCCCGGATGCAAACGCAGCACCATACATACGACCGACTTACGATGCCGGTGTATTCATCCGTCATGATTCCAGGTCCCCCAGGGGATATCGAGTGCATACGGCTTATCCCCTAAACAGCTACGGTCAGAACTGAGGTAGCAGTTATGATTAGTACGGTACAAATCGAAGCATTCTGCAATCGCATTCTCGTAGAATTAAAGTATGAGAATGCAAGCTTGGAGGCAGCCGTTCAAGCTGCCGTGCGAGGTTTGTCGGAAGACAACGTGAACGATATTCGCGCATATTTGACGGCATCCAGTGGCGAGGCGAAACAACTTCGCTTATTTCGTTTGGCTTGGCGGACGTGCTGTGATCGTTTCGGAATGATCATTGAAGGTCCCGTGGAGAGCGTCATTGCAGATGTGCTCTCTCGTTAGGCCCAAATGAGCGAACCGGACCCGGTTGCCAGCGGCGTATCGCAACGAGAGTGCCCGGAGCGGTGTTTCGGGCAACGGCTACATCGAAGCGGCAGGCCTCGGTGGCGAACTGCGCGAACTGCACGCGCTGCGCCCCGATCGCATGAAGGTGATCCCAGGCCCCGACGGCTGGCCCGAAGCGTTCGAGTATTCGGCCGGCGGAGCGAAGGTACGCATCGCAGGTGAGCCCGCGCCCGGCGTCCGCGCGATCCTGCACATGAAGCTGTTCCACCCGGCGAACGACCACTACGGCCTGTCGCCGATCGAAGCCGCCGCCTCTGCAATCGATCTGCACAACGCGGCGGCCCGCTGGAACAAGGCGCTGCTCGACAACTCGGCGAGACCGTCGGGCGCACTCGTCTACTCGAACGGCCAGCACATGACCGCCGAGCAGTTCGAGCGCCTGAAGTCGGAACTCGAAACGAGCTTCCAGGGCACCCGCATTCTGAGTGGCATGCTTCCGCATGACGCCGGCCGTCCTCTCTTGTAGGAAGGCGGGCTCGACTGGCCCGTCGCGAAGGCGACAAACTTGAAAAGTCGCGGCGGCGACAAACTAAAATCGCGATGAGCCTGACGCCACGCGATCTCGATCTTCTGTGAAGCCAAGCACGCCGCCGCTCGCGAGATCGCCCTCGCGCTTCGCGCGTCCCCCCGATGCTGCTCGGCATGCATGTTAGAGTTTTGGCGCCGTCGCGACGGCGCGACGACACGCGACGCAAACTTCGCCGAAGTCATCAACGCATTCTGCCCCAACTTCTGAAACCTGACTTCCCCCTCCTGACAACCTGACAGGAACCACAGCGCATGACAGACCGTCTGACCCGGCCACCCGAGGTGGCGCGGGAGGTGAAGCTGTTGTCTCTCGACACCAAGAGCATCGCGCTCGACGGCGTATTCGAGGGCTACGCGAGCCTCTTCGACAAGGAAGATCTCGGCCACGACATCGTGATGCCCGGTGCCTTCCGTGAAAGCCTCGCCGAGCGCGGAGCAGGCGGCGTCAAAATGCTGTTCCAGCACGATCCCACGCAGCCCATCGGCGTGTGGACGCGCATCACGGAAGACGCGCGCGGCCTCTATGTCCGCGGCCGCATGATGACCGAGGTCACCAAGGCCCGCGAGGTCATGTCGATGATGCGCGCCGGTGCGATCGACGGTCTCTCGATCGGCTTCCGCATGGTCAAGGGCGCACGCGACCGCTTCGGCGTCCGCCGACTCGAAAAGATCGATCTCTGGGAAGTCTCGGTCGTCACCTTTCCGATGCAGCCCGGGGCGCGCGTCACCGCGATGAAGTCGGGGCCGTGCCCCGACGGACGCCTCACGGTTCGCGAATTCGAGCGCTGGCTCACGCAGGATGCTGGGTTCACGCGCACACAAGCCAGAGCGCTCATGCGCGACGGCTACAAAGGCCTCGATTCCCTGCGGGAAGCGGGACGGGGCGCCACCTGGGAAACGCGTCTCGCCGGCCAGATCGCCGAAGCGACTCGTCTCCTGAAGTCCTCTCTCAACTCGAACAGGATCAATCCATGACTCGTCAAACCACAGACACCAGCTACGAAACGAAATCCACTGGCGACGCCGACATCAATGCAGCCTTCGAAGGCTTCATGCGCGGCTTCGAGCAGTTCAAGGAAGAGAACGACCGCCGCCTCGCCGAAATCGAGACGCGCGGAGCCGCCGACCCGCTCACCATCGAGAAGCTCGGCCGTCTCGACCGCATGATGGAAGATCTCTCCCACAAGTCGATGCGCCCACAGATCGGCGGCGCGGCGATAACGTCGTCCGCCGTGCTGCAGGTGAAGGCGCAGTTCGACGGCTACGTTCGCCGCGGTGAAGCGATGCGTGCGATGAACGTCGAGGGCAAAACGCTGTCGGCCGGAACCGGTGCCGACGGCGGCTATCTCGTACCGCAGGAAACCGAAGCCGCCGTCAATCGCGCGCTGAAGGCGATCTCGCCGATCCGCGCCATCGCCAGCGTTCGTCAGGTTTCGGGCAACGTCTACAAGAAGCCGTTCGCCACCACCGGCGTTGGCACCGGCTGGGTCGGCGAGACCGCAGCACGGGCACAGACGACGACGCCGACACTGTCCGAGCTCGCGTTCCCGACGATGGAGCTCTACGCGATGCCGGCGGCAACCCAGACGCTGCTCGACGACAGCGCCGTCGACATCGACCAGTGGATCGCCGAGGAAGTGCGCCTCGCCTTCGCCCAGCAGGAAGGCCAGGCCTTCGTCACCGGCGACGGCATCAACAAGCCGAAGGGCTTCCTCGCCTACGACACGATCGCCAACGCATCGTGGGAATTCGGCAAGCTCGGGTTCATCTCGACCGGTGTGGCGGGCGCATTCCCGGCTTCGAACGCGTCGGACAAGCTGATCGACCTCGCCTACGCGGTGAAGGCCGGTTATCGCGCCAACGGCACGTTCGTGATGAACCGCTCGACGCAGTCGGCGATCCGCAAGCTGAAGGACGCCGACGGCAACTACCTGTGGCAGCCTGCAGCCCAACCCGGCACGCATTCGACTCTGATGGGCTTCCCGCTCGTCGAAAGCGAAGACATGCCGGATATCGCGGCCGACTCGCTGTCGATCGCCTTCGGTGATTTCGAGCGCGGCTACCTGATCGTCGACCGCATCGGCATCTCCGTACTGCGCGATCCCTACAGCGCCAAGCCCTACGTGCTGTTCTACACGACCAAGCGCGTCGGCGGCGGCGTGCAGGACTTCGAAGCGATCAAGCTGCTGAAGTTCGCGGTCTGATCCACATTCCCTCCCCGTCCTTCACGTGGAGAGGGTTAGGGTGAGGGGCGGCCACAGGCATGACGTTGTGCGTGTTGCCGACGATCACCCCGATGTCTCGCACGGAACAGCAGCTCCGCGCGACATCGGCGATAAGTCACCTCACAGGAAAGCCTCCTCCCCCTTTCCTGTGAGCCTTGGCGGAAGCCCAGCTTCGCGGCAATCACTCCCCGCGATGGGCTTCCGCCCTTTTTTGCTCATCACTCCTGCGGCTCGCAGCGGCCTGCAGCCCGGATATCCGCGCGCGCTCGGCGCCCCGTATCCCGATCGAACCATTCCCACGAAGGTAGCTCCCCATGTCGATGGTGATGACGGCCGCGCCCGCGGTCGAACCGGTGACGCTTGCCGAAGCGAAGGCGCATCTGCGCGTCGACGACGCGGCAGAGGACGCCTACATTTCCAGCCTCATCGTCACGTCGCGCCTGCAGATCGAATCCGCTCTGGGCCTCGCGCTCATCACACAGAGCTGGCGCTGGACGATCGACGAGTGGCCCCACGGCAGCGCACTCGAGTTGCCGATCCGCCCCGTCCAGGAAATCACCTCGGTCGAAATCGCGCACGCGACCGGCGTAACGACGACGGTTTCGCCATCGACTTACAAGCTGGACGGTAGCGGAACTCCGGCACGTCTCACACTCATGACCCTGTCGCCTCCACTCACCGACCTTCCCACAGACGGAATCACGATCGCCATCACCGCAGGCTTCGGCACCGCGCCAGCCGATGTTCCCCGACCGATCCGCCACGCACTCCTCTTGCTTGTCGCGCATTGGTTCGAATGTCGCGAGCCGAACGGAACCGGAAAGCCCGCGGCAGGCATTCCCGACGCTGTGAACACGTTGCTCACACCCTATCGCGTGGTGCGCCTATGAGCACGAACGTCATCGGCTCGCTCCGCCATCGCGTGACGATCGAACGCCCGCAACGCAACAGCGAAGTCGGCGGTAGCGCAACCATCGAGTGGATCACCATCGGCAATGTGTTCGCACGCATCGATGCGGTCTCCGGGCGCGAGATCGAGCTCGCCGGCGGGTTGGTGGGTCGCGCGACACACAAAGTGCTGATGCGCTTTCGGGACGACATCCTCCCCGAGATGCGCATCGTCGTCGGATCGCGGCGCCTCGATATCCGCTCCGTTCTCGACCTCGATGGCCGACGGACTTGGCTGCAATGTCTGTGCGAGGAGCAGGGTCCATGAAGCTGGGACTTACGGTTCTCGGCGTCGCCGCACGGCTCGCCCAGCGGCGCATCGCGCGCACCAGGGAAGAGGCAGTCCGCTCCGCACTTCGATCGATCGCCGAACAGCGCCGGCAGCAGGCTGCACAGCAGGCGGACGCGGATAGAAGCACGAAGCCCGCCGGTGAAAGCGAACCCGATACCAGAGAGAGGAGCTGACGAATGCCCAGTGCCAGTTGGTCGCTGCAGAAGGCGGTCCACACCGTCCTCACCACCGATACAGCCGTTCTCACACAACTGGGCGGCCCACGCGTCTGGGATCATGTCCCCCGCGGCGCGCCTTTCCCATACGTCACGATCGGCGCCACCACTGATCGCGACTGGAGCACGGGAACCGAGCACGGCGATGAGCACATTCTGACGCTGCACGTCTGGTCGAAAGGCGCCGGCCGAAAAGAGGCGGAAAGCATCGCCGACCAGTTGCGGCTCGTCCTGCACGACCAGCCGCTGACGCTCGATGGCTACCGCCTCGTCAATATCCGGCACGAATTCTCGGACACCCGTCGCGACGCCGACAACGAACTCTACCACGGCGTCGTCCGACTGCGCGCCGTCACCGAACCGATCGACTAGACCGTAGCCGACCAATCATCACCCACCACTCACGACCGGAGCCCCCATGGCCGCTCAAAAAGGCAAAGACCTCCTCCTCAAAATTGACGCTGCCGGTACCGGCACTTTCACCACACTTGCCGGACTTCGATCACGCTCCATCGCCTTCAACGCCGAAACCGTCGACATCACCCACCAGGAATCCGCCGGCCACTGGCGCGAACTCCTCGAAGGCGCCGGCGTGCGCAACTCTCGCATCAATGGCTCCGGCATCTTCAAGGATCAGGCCTCCGACGAGCACCTGCGCGCAGCGTTCTTCTCCGGCGCCATCAAGAACTACCAGATCGTGATCCCGGACTTCGGCGCCGTAGAAGGTCCCTTTCAGATCACGGCGCTCGAACTGACGGGCCGGCACGACAACGAGGTGTCGTTCGACGTATCGCTCGAATCCGCCGGACAGCTGACATTCACTGCGGCCTGACACCCGCCAGGAAACGAATTGGATCACGAGATGGCCAATCGACACCGAGGTGAGATCGACGCGCGCCTCGACGGCCGGACCTTCCGCCTTTGCCTCACGCTCGGCGCCCTTGCCGAGCTCGAGCACGCGTTCGGTGATTCCGACATGGTCGCTCTCGCCCAACGCTTCGAAAGCGGGCGTCTGCGCGCGCAGGACTGCGTGAGAATCATCGGCGCCGGCTTGCGCGGCAGCGGCCACGACATCGCCGACGAAGCCGTATCTCGCATGCATGCGGACGGCGGAATTCACGAGTTCGTGACGATCGTCGCGCGATTGCTGCAAGCGACATTCGGCAGCGCCGACGAAGCGCCCGTTCCTCCCGTTCCCAACCCAGCTCCTTCGGCGCGCGCGGAGGAGCGCCCGCCCGCGCCCCCTTTCCCTGGGACGACGCGATGACGGCGGGTCTGGGCACCTTGCGGCTTTCGCCCGCCCACTTCTGGTCGATGACACCGCGTGAGTTCGCCGCCGCACTGCACAGTCTCGAGCCGTATCGCATCACCGCAACCCCTCCATCGCGCAGCGACCTCGCCGCGCTGATGACCCGCTACCCCGACAGCTAGGACGCCCGAAAATGGATCAGCCCGTCGAAACCTGGACAGTTCGCGTCGAAGGCGACACCAGTGAACTCGAAAACAAGCTCGCGGCTGCATCCAGCGCTGGAAAGCAGTTCAGCCGTGCGATGACAACCGCATTCCAAGGCGTCGCTCTCGAGGGAAAAAGCCTCAGCGACAGTCTGCGCGGCATCGCGCTCAGCCTTTCACAGAGCACGCTCAAGGCAGCGTTCAAGCCCCTGGAGCAGGGCTTCGGCACCCTTCTGCAAAACCTGCTCGGCAGCGGCCTCTCGGGCGGAGGGGCTTCTTCCGGCGGAATGGCCGTACCCTTCGCTTCGGGAGGCGTGATCTCGAGCCCCATCGCATTTCCGCTCAAAGGCGGAGCGACAGGCATCGCCGGCGAGCGCGGCGCGGAAGCGATCATGCCGCTGTCGCGCGGCCCGGACGGACGCCTCGGCATCGCCGCCGATACGGCCAATCGCTCGATCGCCGTGACCTTCAACGTCAGCACCCCCGACGCGCAGAGCTTCAAGCGCACCGAAACGCAGATCGCCGCGATGATGTCCCGCGCACTCGCGCAAGGCCAGCGCAACATGTGAACCGGAAGTCGGAAATCGGAAATCGGAAGCAGCGAGCGAGAAGCCAATACCCCTGCATACAACTTCCTCTTCCGACTTCCGACTTCCGACTTCCGACTTCCCTCTTCCCAACCCCGGAGCAAACTCGATGTTCCACGAAGTCCTCTTCCCGACCGCGATTTCACGCGGCAGCCAGGGTGGTCCCGAGCGCAAGACGGACGTGGTGATACTCGGTTCCGGGCGCGAAGAACGAAACGCGCGTTGGGCGGATTCGCGCCGCACCTACAATGCCGGCTATGGGATCAAGAGCCTCGACGAACTCCACGCCGTCATCTCCTTTTTCGAGGAACGCCGCGGTCGCCTGCACGGATTTCGCTGGCGGGATCACTTGGATCACAAATCCTGTCCGCCGAGCACCCAGCCGGATGCGCTCGACCAGTTGATCGGCACAGGGGACGGTACGACGTCGCGGTTCCAGCTCGGCAAGTGGTACGGCGGCGCACAAGCACCGTATTTCCGCGCGATCGGCAAACCCATAGCTGGAAGCGTCGCGATAGCAGTCGATGGCGCAGTCGCAGCGCCGGCGACATTCACCGTCGATCCGACGACAGGTCTCGTCATATTCGCAGACGGACACACGCCGGGCCTCGGCGCGGCAATTACCGCCGGCTTCCTGTTCGATGTTCCGGTCCGCTTCGACACCGACAAACTCGAGATCAGCTTGTCGGGATTCCAGCATGGCGCGATCCCGAACATCCCGATCGTGGAGATCCGCATATGAAGGCGCTGTCTGCAGACCTCGCAGCACACATCCAGGGCGGTGTCACAACGCTGTGCTGGTGCTGGCGGCTGCGCCGCAATGATGGCATCGCGCTCGGCTTCACGGACCACGACCGCGATCTCGTCTTCGACGGAACGACGTTCGAGGCCGCGGCTGGATTCACCGCCAGCGAGATACGGGACAGTGTCGGACTAAGCGTCGACAATCTCGAAGTCGAGAGCGCACTCACATCCGAACGACTGAGCGAAGACGACATACTCACCGGCCTTTATGACGACGCACGAGTCGAGATCTGGCGCGTCAACTGGCAATCACCCGAGCAGCGCGTGCTGGTCCGCGCCGGAAGCCTCGGCGATGTCCGCCGAAATGGAAACTCCTTCACCGGCGAGATCCGCGGTCTCGCGCACTATCTGCAACAGCCCGGTGGACGGCTTTATCAATTTGGCTGCGACGCCGATCTCGGAGACGCCCGCTGTCGCGTTGCGACGACCGCGCCGCCGCTGCGAGAAACGGCTGTCGTGGGCAGCATCGTCAACACGCGTACCTTCTCCGCAACAGGAATCGAATCCTACGCGGCCGACTGGTTCACACGCGGCCTTCTTCATTTCACATCCGGCGCGAGCGCCGGCCGCTCCTTCGAAGTCAAACGACACTTGACCTCCAACGGAATTCCGCTCGTGGAACTCTGGCAGGAACCGATCCAGACATTGCAATCCGGCGATAGGTTCACAATTACTGCCGGCTGCGACAAGCAGGTCGTCACCTGTCACTCGAAGTTCGCGAACGTCCTGAATTTCAGGGGATTCCCACACATGCCCGGAAACGATTTCGTTTCCGCCGTCGCCTCGTCGGGCCGTGTCCCCACCACGTCGGGAACGTGATCGGATGCATCACACGACGCAACCGCGCCGCCCGGCGATCGTCGCGGCAGCACGTGCATGGCTCGGCACGCCCTATCATCATCAGGCGAGCGAACGCGGCGTTGGAACCGATTGCATCGGCCTCGTCCGCGGTGTCTGGCGTGACGTCTACGGCTTCGACGCCGAGCAGCCGCCGGCCTATTCCCGCGACTGGGCAGAAGCCTCAGGAGACGAAACTCTGCTTGCAGCAGCCACGCGCCATCTCGTCCCCGTCACACCGCACGCCATGGCGCCTGGCGACGTCGTCGTCTTCCGTCTCCGCACCGGTCTCGTCGCCAAACACGCAGCGATCCTCGTGACGCAAGGCTCGTTCGTTCATGCCATCGAAGGCGCACCGGCGTGCGAAGTGGCCCTCTCGCCGTGGTGGCGCAGACGGCTCGCAGCCGCGTTCGCATTTCCCGGAGTTATCGACTGATGGCAACGATCGCACTCGCAGCAGTCGGCGCGGCAGTCGGCGGCGCTCTGCTTCCCACAGGTATCACCGTGCTCGGCACGACGATCGCAGGAGCGGCGATCGGCAGTCAGGTCGGTGCGCTCGCAGGCGCCTACGTCGACCAGGCGCTGTTCGCCAGTTCGGGCCAATCCCGCACGCTCCAGGGCCCACGCCTCCAGAACCTGCACGGAACCGCGTCGACGGAAGGGACACCGATCCCGCGCATCTATGGTCGCTGCAGAATCGGTGGCCAGATCATCTGGGCGACCGACATCGAAGAAGAAGCGACGACCACCACGGAATCCACGGGTCGGAGCAAAGGCGGCGCGAGAAGCAGCCGCTCGAAAGCTCAGACGACCACGCAAGTCACGTATTCCTATTTCGCCAACTTCGCGATCGCGCTCGCCGAAGGCGAAATCAGCGGCATCGGTCGCGTTTGGGCGGACGGACAGGAGCTCGATCTGGGCGGCATCGCATATCGGCTCTACCTGGGAGATGAAAGCCAATCGGCCGACAGCCTCATCGTCGCACATGAAGGAGCAGAGAACGCGCCAGCCTATCGCGGCGTCGCCTACATCGTGTTCGAGCATTTTGCACTGGCCCCCTTCGGCAACCGTATCCCGCAATTCTCGTTCGAGGTTCATCGCGCCGTCGACACGCTCCGCAACCAGATCCGCGGCGTCGTCGTCATCCCCGGTAGCGGAGAATTCGCCTACGCGACCGAGCCCGTGACACGGCTGGGAGACGGCGGACAGCGCGTCTACGAGAACGTCCACACCCGCCAGGGTGGAACCGACTGGCAGGTCGGCATCGACCAGCTTCAATCGACACTTCCCAATGTCTCGTCGGTCTCTCTGATCGTATCGTGGTTCGGAACCGATCTTCGCGCACAGCACTGCCTGGTCAAACCCGGCGTCGAGTTGGCGGAGAAGGACACCGCACCATCCCCATGGCGTGTCGCCGGCGTCGCCCGTTCGGCCGCACACCTCGTCAGCCTGCGCGAAGGACGCCCCGCATACGGCGGCACACCATCGGACGACAGCGTGATCGCAGCGATCCAGGACCTTAAATCGCGCGGTATTCTGGTAACGCTGAACCCGTTCATCCTGATGGACGTACCCGCAGGCAACGCGTTGACGGACCCCTACACGGGCGGATCCGCTCAACCGGCCTATCCTTGGCGCGGACGCATCACGCTCGATCCAGCCCCCGGCCAGAGCGGAACGCCCGACAAGACCTCGACAGCCGCAGCGCAGCTTTCATCCTTCATCGGAACCGCGACGTATTCGGACTTCCACATCGTCGACGGGGCGGTTGCCTACACCGGCCCGGACGAATGGACATTCCGCCGGCAGATCCTTCACTACGCCTGGCTGGCGCAAGTGGCCGGAGGCATCGACGCCTTCGTGATCGGCTCCGAGCTGCGTGGACTGACTTTCGCACGCTCCAGCCCATCAACGTATCCCTTCGTGACGGCGTTGGCCGCCATCGCAAATGAAGTGCGTGCGATCCTCGGACCGACGACCAAGATCACCTATGCCGCGGACTGGACCGAATACTTCGGGCATCAGCCCACGGACGGCACCGGCGATGTCTACTTCCACCTCGATCCGCTCTGGGCGTCCGCCAGCATCGACGCGGTCGGCATCGATCTCTACTGGCCGCTCGCCGATTGGCGGGACGGGTCATCCCATGCCGATCTCGATGCCGGCACCCGTTCGATCTACGAACTCGAATACCTCAAGGCGAACCTCGCCGGCGGAGAAGGCTACGAGTGGTACTATGCGAGCCCTGCCGATCGTAATGCACAGATCCGCACGCCCATCACCGATGGCGCAGGAAAACCCTGGGTGTTTCGCACGAAGGACCTGAAGAATTGGTGGCTGAACCAGCACTTCGATAGACCCGGCGGAATCGAGTCGAGTACACCGACCGCATGGATTCCGCAGATGAAGCCCGTCTGGCTGATGGAATGCGGCTGCCCCGCGGTCGACAAAGGCGCCAACCAGCCCAACGTCTTCGTCGATCCCAAAAGCTCGGAGAACGCGATCCCCTATTTCTCGAGCGGCCGCCGCAACGATCTCATGCAACGCCGCTATCTGCAGGCATTGATCGAAGGCTTCGATCCAGACCATCCCGACAGCGTTCCCGGGCTCAATCCGCTGTCCGCCGTCTACGGTGGACGCATGGTCGATACCGCCCGCATCCATATCTACACATGGGATGCGCGCCCCTACCCCGCATTCCCCGACGATCTCGCAACCTGGGGCGACGGCGCCAACTGGAAATTGGGACACTGGCTCAATGGCCGCCTCTCCTCCGCGCCGCTTTCTGAACTCGTCGCCGCGATCCTCGACGATCACGGGTTCGCCGACTACGACGTCCACGCACTCGAGGGCATCGTTTCGGGATACGTCATCGACCGCATCATGCCAGCACGCGATGCGCTGCAGCCGCTCGAGCTGGCCTACTTCTTCGATTCACTCGAAAGCGAAGGTCTGATTGGCTTTCGCCATCGCGGACACGGCGGAACCGCTGCGCTGTTCACCGAAGACGATCTCGTCCAGAACGAGCGCACGGCATCGCCTCTGACGCTCACACGCGGTCAGGAAAGCGAGCTGCCGACGATGGCGAAATTGGCCTACGTCAACGCGGATGGCGACTACCGCCAGTCGATTGCCGAAGCGCGTCGCCTCACTGCCGGGAACGGACGCATCGCACGAGCCGACCTGCCGATCGCACTCTCGTCGGAGCAAGCCAACACGATTGCCGAAACCTGGCTCTACGAAACCTGGACCGCGCGCGAGAGAGCCCGCTTCACGTTGCCGCCGAGCAGCATCGCGCTCGAACCCGGTGATCTCGTGTCGATCGAGGCGACGGGCCGTCAGCGCCTGTTCCGCATCATCGAAATCGCGGAACACGGCGAACGCGAGGTCGACGCGCTGGCACTTGACGAAGCCATCTATCTGCCCGTCGAATCCGCGTCGCGCCGGATGCGTCTGCCCCCGCCACCGGTGGCGGGCCTGCCGATCGTGGACTTCCTGGACCTGCCATTGTTGAGAGGCGACGAGGCCGAAGAAACCGGCTACGTCACGGCTACTCAATCGCCATGGCCGGCCGCCGTCGCATTCTACAATTCACCGGAAAATGCAGGCTTTCGACTTGCAACCGTTGCCACTGCCCCGGCAACCACGGGCAATCTCCTGCAACTACTTCCCGCCGGTCCGGCCGGTCGCCTCGACAAGGCTTCGATCATTCGGGTGAAGCTCGATCGCGGTCAGCTGTTCTCTTCGTCGGCTCTGGGGATGCTCGGCGGCGCCAATACCGCCGCCATTCGGAACGCCGACGGAGAATGGGAGGTCGTCCAGTTCGAAACCGCATTCCTGACGGCGCCGTCGACATACACGCTGTCGAACCTCTTGCGCGGCCAGGCCGGAACCGAAACCGCGATGTCGACCGGCCTTCCGGCAGGCGCTCGTTTCGTCCTGATCGATGCGGCCGTGACACCCGTCCTCCTGACATCGTCCGAGCTGGGCCTCCCGCTCCAATGGCGCTACGGCCCCGCAGCACGCGACCTCGGCGAAGAAAGCTACGCGGCGCATGTGTTCGCATTTCGCGGAGCCGCCCGTCGCCCACTGAGCCCGGTCCACGTCCGCGGAAGGCGCATCGGCGCCGATCTGACGATCACGTGGACCCGCCGCACACGGCGCGGCGGCGACAGTTGGGAAACCGTCGAGGTGCCGCTTTCCGAAACGCTCGAAAGCTACGAGGTGGACATTCTCGATGGCGAGACGGTCGTCAGAACCATCGCTTCGTCCACCCCCATGGCGACCTACACCGGAGCACAGCAGATCGCCGATTTCGGCGCTGCCCCGGCCAGTGTCGGCATTCGTGTCTACCAGCTCAACAGCGAATGGGGCCGTGGCAGCCCTGCTGTCGCGACTGTCTGACGGGCCTGGAGCACCCATCGAACCTGCAGCCGGCAACCACCAGCGCTCCGCCGAACGAAACCTGGAGAACATCATGACTGAGACAGAGGCGAGCCGACTTCCGACGGCCAAGTGGTGGATGAACTCGCTCACCATCCGCGGCGCTCTCGTCAGCGCGGCAAGTGCGGCACTGCCGGTCGTCGGCGCTATCGTCGGTATCGACGTCGATGGAGAAACCATCCGTCAGCTCGGCGAACAGACGGTCGCAGTCGTCCAGGCGGTCGGCGGCCTCGCTGGAATGGCGATGACGATCGTCGGACGCACGCGAGCGACGCAACCGCTCGAGCGGCGGCCCGTCCGGGTCATGATCTGATCGTCAGCGAACGACGAAGCCCATCCCCGAGCTGGCCCCGGGCTTACTTCGGCTGATGTCCGCGAGCAGCTCCGTCAGCGCTGTTGGCTTCCCGAGAATCCCCAGCATTTCCGCTTGTTTTCGCGCTTTCGCGAAATCGCCCGGAGCGAGATTCGAAAACACCATGGCCTCCGCCGGAGCGGTCTCGATCCCGAAGAAAACGCGCCACGCCCGCGCCAGCGCCGGACGGTCGAGATGATC
The DNA here is from genome assembly GCA_964574325.1 of uncultured Devosia sp. Classification (GTDB taxonomy): domain Bacteria; phylum Pseudomonadota; class Alphaproteobacteria; order Rhizobiales; family Hyphomicrobiaceae; genus CAMDPA01. The sequence goes on from CAZNMY010000050.1 coordinate 13,663, forward strand.
GAAACGCACGTTGAACGTGAAACGGCGCAGCGAGGCCTGATCGATCCTGTCCATCAGGTTGGTCGTGAAGCACACCGGCAACGGATGCTCCTCCATCCACGTCAGCATCTCGTTGACCTGGCTGGCTTCCCACGAGCGCTGCGCGTCGCGGCGATCCCACAGCAGACTGTCCGCCTCGTCGAACACCAGCATAGCCCCGGCCTCGCGTGCTTCTTCGAACGCCGCTGCGATATTCCGCTCTGACTGGCCCACGTACATTCCCAGAATATCCGACGCACGGATCTGCAGAACCTGCAATCCGAGCCGCCCTGCGAGATAACGCGCAAAGGCGGACTTGCCCGTGCCCGGCGGCCCATAAAGGCACAGCGAGAACGCACGCGCCTGGCCACCGACGAGCAGATCCCCCAGCTCGATGAGATCACGGTTCGCCGTCGTCAACTCGGGATCGAACGCCGGTATCGTTACGATGCGGCGCGCCCCCACCCCTGTGACCGCACGCATGATGCCGCGCGCTACCCGCTCGATCGTATCCGCACCCCCGCCGGCAAGGCGCGCGGCCTTGATCGCATTCTCCATGATAGCCGGCGTCGCATCGATGCTGTGTGCGAGACGTTCGATCTCGGCTTCCGGCAATGAGACCTCGTGACGCTTGAGCATCTGCTCCATGATCCGCGCACGTTGCGCCGCAGGCGGTCGTTTCAGCTCGACCGCCAACGTCATCCTGCGCAACAACGCCGGGTCGATGTTGCCGAGCTCGTTCGAGGTCCAGACGATCGGAACCGGATTGTTTTCGAGCAAGCGATTGAGATAGACTTTCGATCCGCCCCTGCGGATCAGGTGTACCGCCACATCTTCCATCTCGTCGAACAGCAGCGCTACGCCGCGCTCACCTCGCAGCAGTCGGTTGGAGAACACGAGATCCGTGAGCCGGCTCCCACGATCCGCCTCGCCTCCCTGCCCACCTTCCTCGCCCGTCGCATAGAGAACGAGCCCTGCCGCTTGGGCCGCAACCTTCGCCAGTTCGGTCTTGCCTGATCCCGGCGGGCCGTAGAGCAGGATGTTGACGCCCGCGGCGCCTGCTTCGACGCCTCCCTTCAGTATCGCAGTCACGAGATCCCGATCCGACGCGACATGCTCGTAGTCGCTCGGTCCCACGTTCGAAACGAGCGGCTCCCCGAGAAGCTGGTTGCGCATCTCGTCGAAGCTCGCGAACGTCCGATCGAGCGACGCGCCGATCCGCCCGGGAACGCAGAACCGGGCGTTGTAGCCCCCGATCAGATCGCCGTCCCGCGACTGCAGCAACCCGGAGTTCATGAGATCGCTGGTGACCGCGAGGCATTCTTCCACGACCCGCAACGGCTCGCCCACGAGCATGGCGATAGCCCGAGCAATGGGGCTCGCCACCTCGAGTACCGTATTGGCGAATGCCTGCACCTGGTCATATCGCGCCGCACACGAGACCAGCCCCACGATTTTCCAGGCTGCATCCGGATTTGCGATATCGAGAGCGAGCACGAGGCTTTCGACGTTGCTTGCGAGCGGCTCGGGCCTCTGGCTTTCCCTGGCCGCCTCCTCGAGCCCGGTCACCAACTCTCCCCGCGCCCCCGCGAATGCAGCCTCGAACGCCGAATAGCGATAGCCGGCCGTATACTGTTGGCTGAGCACGTCGACGATCGGTGATGGAATATGAAAGGCCATCGTCTCGTGACGTTCATAGAGCCACCCGACGATCTGGCGAGCGGAACGCACGGGAAGATCGCTCCGCGAAAGCACGCGAACGGCATACCGCGCGATGAGCCCGCGTTCGACATCTGTGATGCTCATCTGCCCCCCTCCCCCGACTGGCGTCCCGAAGCCCGGTGCTCTGAGCGACCTCGAAAGTTGCATCTTCACTGAAGTCCAAGTCACCCGAACCGACGAATTCGAGGAAAGCATGTCACCTCGGGGCTGTCGACTATCGCAGCCGCTGGACTTGATCCGGCGAGGAAAGACCGCCAAATGAGCTGGAACCGTCTGACAGACCGGAGCCCGCCATGAGCCAGTTGCCTGAAGTGTTGGCCGATCGATACCGCCGCTTCAAGTTCCGGCATTTCGCGCCCAACCTCGATCACTACGCCGATCTCGCAGCCCACGGGCAAAGTCCGGAAGTGATGGTCGTCTCGTGCTGCGACAGCCGAGTGGATCCCGAGACGATCTTCTCGGCTATGCCGGGCGAACTCTTCGTGGTCCGCAACGTCGCGAACCTCGTTCCGCCCTATGAGCGCACCGGCAAATACCACGGCGTATCCGCAGCTCTCGAGTTCGCAGCCCTGAACCTTCGCGTGAAGCACATCGTCGTGATGGGCCATTCGAGCTGCGGCGGCATTCGCGCTTCGCTCGAACGAGACGCCGCACGCCAGACCGAAGCCGAATTCATCTCGAATTGGATGTCGATCATCGACGAAGGCCGCGAGCGCGTCATTGGCGCCTGGGCAGGCCGCGGATTGATGGAGATCCGAACCGAACTGGAACGCGAAGCAGTGCGCGTTTCGATCGACAACCTCAGGACGTTCCCCTGCGTCCAGACCCTCGAAAGCCGCGGCCGTCTCAATCTCCACGGCACGCACTTCGACATCGCCAGCGGAACCTTGGCCGTGCTCAACCAGGCGACCAATCAGTTTGTCGCTGTCTGATACCGTCGAGCAAAACTTTCAACTCGTCCAACCCGTCATCCTCGACCGGCGAGCGCCTCTTCCGGCGCGAAGCCGCGTCGGGGGCCCAGCATGAGACCAGTGCGAAGCACGCAAGATGTATATCGACATGCACAATGACGCCTTCGGCGACTTTTTTCGCTGGTTCCCCGACGCTCGCTCGCCTTCGGCTCACTTCGGTCGAGGATGACGAGTCGAAAGAAATACGCGACAGGATGACTAATCGACGTCGCCGCCGAATGGCGACGGCATCGCACCGGCGGCCCCGGCTGCCGTCCCGGGCGGCTTCAACCGCAGCAGCCCCCAGGGACTGGGCATCCGCCCGACCGGCACTTCGATGAGATGCGGCCCACCCGCACGGATCGCATCTTTCAACGCCCCTTCGAGCCCCGCGGCATCACACACCTGCGTCGCGCTGACGCCGAACGCCCTGGCCATGGCGACGAAATCGGGATTGTTGAGATCCGAGCAGTAGGCTTGACCGAACTGCTCTTCCTGCAGCCCCCTGACGTTGGCGAAGTGCCCATCCGCGAACACCACCGTGATGTGATCGAGATCGTACTTCGACGCCGTCGCCAGTTCCTGCAGCGTCCAGCCGAAGCCGCCGTCCCCCGTAATAGAGACGACGACGCGCCCGGGATTTCCAACCGCTGCGCCCAGCCCCGTCGGAAATCCATATCCGAGCGTACCCTGATAACCCGGCCCGATGATCGTGCCGGGAAAGTAGACGGGATAAGCCACCCGCGCGAAGTAGCCGACCTGCGTCAGCTCGTTCACGAAGATCCCGTCCTCCGGAATGGCGGCCCGCAACGCGCGCACGTAGGACGCCTGCGGCTCGACCGCGTCGATCTGCGCCTGCGCCCAAGCTCTCAATTGCTGGGCACGCGCCGGATCGAAGCGACGCCGATGCATCGGCGGCAGGGACGGCAACTCGTCTGCGAGTGCCGCCATCGCCAGCCCCGCGTCCGCTTTCAGAACCATGCCGGGCACGCGCGGCGCGATCCCTGCTTCCGCGTCCGTGTTGATGTAGATGTACTTCGTGTCCTGCTTGTCCCAGGCGGGAAACGGCCCCCGTGTCTCCATGAACCGGCTGCCGGCGACGACCAGCACATCGGCATGCGGCAGTAACGCACGACCCGCGAGCGTCGAGAACGCCAACGGGTGGCGGTCCGAGATCGCGCCGCGGCCGTTCTCGCTCATCACGACGGGAGCGCCGAGTTTCTCGGCAAGCCGCACGAGCGCGGCCCCTCCTCCGGTCGAAAGCACACCTCCCCCGACGTAGATCACCGGGAACGTGGCCGTCGCCAGCACCGCCGCGAGCCGCTCGACTTGTGCCCGGTCGGGCACGAGCCGGCCATCCTCGTCGGCGGGCGTTCGTGCGAGTTCGACATCGCCACGACCAGCCAGCACGTCGTATGGCACTTCGACTGCAACCGGTGCGGGCCGCCCGGTGCGCATTTCCGCATAGGCACGCCGCACGAGCCCCGGAACCTCCTCCGGCGAATTGGCCCGCCCACGCCATTTCGTCACCTGATCGAGAACCGCGCCTTGGTCCTTGATCTCGTGCAGCGCGCCAAAACCGCGGCCGATGCTGCCGGAATGGATGTGCCCGGCGATGCACAGCACGGGGGAATTGCAGGCATAGGCTGTCGATAGTCCCGCTGCCGCATTCAGCACGCCCGGTCCCGGCACCACCATGCATACGCCGGGCTTACCCGTCGTTCGAGCGAAGCCGTCCGCCATGTAGGACGTCGCCTGTTCGTGCCGCGGCACGACGAGCCGGATCTGGTTCTCCGCCTTCCGCAACGCGTGGACCGCCCAATCCAGCTGCACGCCGGGAATCCCGAACACGTGCGTCGCGCCTTCCTGCGCGAGTTGCTGAACGAGCGCTTCGCCGCCGCTGAGCTTCATCTGTCGAACCTCGTGCTCACTGGAACCAGCGGGACGTTTTCTCGTTCGCGATACCGACGCGGATAGAGCCCACGTCAACCGGCGCGCTTGGCATCATACCCCATCGCTATCGAAATCTCCCCCGCGCCCTTCGTGACTTCCTTGACGCAACGCGCCCGCATCGCCGGTGTGCAACGCGGCTGAGGCATCGAGATCGTCAGCGCGGCGACGACATCACCGGAGTGATTACGCACCGGCGCCGAAATCGCCGCCGTATCGCTGGTTACTTCCCCTTCGACGAAAGCATGTCCATCCCGCCGCGTGGCCTTGATGGCCGCGACAAGCTTCGACTTGTGGATCTGCGACACCGCGATCGGCGCGAGATAGGCTTCGATCTCGGCGTCATCCATCCCCGACATCAGCGCGAGACCGCCGGCCCCGACATGCAGCGCAACATGGAACCCCGGCTGAACGATCCGCCGCACTTCGTGCCGCGATTCCGCATACTCGATGTTGACGCGGTTGGTGCCGATACGGATGCCCAGCGACACCGTCTCGTTCACCGTATCCCGCATCCGTCGCAGAACCGGTAACGCGACCTCGCGGATATCGAGCTGCTGCCGCTTGACGTCCGCGAGCCGCAACCAGGCGAGCCCCAGCCGATACCGCGGCGCGTCGTCGGCCGAACGCTGTACGAGGCCGCGCTGCGCGAGCGTGCCCAGCAGAGACTCGACTGCAGCCCCCCCCAACCCCGTCCGCTTCGCCAGAGTGTCTACGGTCAGCGACGCCTCACCGTGCCGGAATGCGCCCAGCAGCAGCACCGCCCGCGATACCGCCTCGACCTTGTAACGGGCGAGTTCACGCTGCGCGTCGCGCGCCGCGGACTTGCGGCCCTTGGCCGCGCCCTGCCGCTTAGCCGGCTGTTCCGAAATCATGCCGCTCTCCCGAACGAACCACCGACGCGCCGCTGTAAGAATGCGGCAAGCACGAATAGCGCTTGCCGCACGATGAACTCCACCCCGGCTTTCGACGCAGGCAGGCCGCGATCAACCCTTTCTCGGCTTGCTCTTCGGCTTGGAGAACGCCCCCTCCGCGCCCGGCACCGTGATCGGGTCGACCTTCACCGGCCGGTTCTCGGCCACCGACCTCGTGATCGCCTCCAGCGTCGCAGCGTTGGCGATCTTCTGCTCGTCGGTGAACATGTAGGTGCCTTCGCCCCGTGCGGCTCTCGCGAACGCCTCGAGGTTCAACCGGACCGTATCCTCCCACTGATACTCCTGGCTCCACTTCCGACCGTCGCGCCACTCCACGCGAAGCCGCGAGGCGCCCGGCGTATCGGGATGCGTGTCGTACACGACATCGGCCCACCCGTCCGAGCCGTATACGAGATACGTGATGCGATGGTGCGTCACGAGAATGGCGTTGATGTAGCTCGTCACGCCGCTCTGGTGGCGCAGCAGCGCCGACACGACGTCGCCGTTGTCCTTGTAGGCGACCCTCGCCGCCGTCATCGCATAGGCTTCGGCGACCGGGCCGAACAGATCGATGAAAGCATCCGACAGATGGATGCCCATCGCCGTCATGCCAGCAGCCGGCGCATCCTTCGGCGACGTGCGCCAATCGCCTTGCGGAACATTCGCGAGCTTGTCGTGATTGAAGCACGCTTCCGCATGCATGATCGTACCGAGCTCGCCCGACTTCACGATCCGCCGCAGCTCCGTCATGGCCGGCTCATAGCGCCGCTCGTGACCGATGCCGAGAAACACGCCCGCCGCCTTGCACGCCGCGACCGACGACTCCGCGTCGGCCCGCGACAGCGCCAGCGGCTTCTCGCAGAACACGTGCTTGCCGGCCTTTGCCGCCGCCGCGATCTGCGCCGTGTGCATCGAATGCGGTGTCGCGAGCAGCACGGCTTCGACGTCCTTCGAGGCCAGCGCCGCCTCGAAGCTCGAGGCGTAGGGAACGTCGTGCTCTCTCGCGAATGCTTCTAGCGCGGTGTTCTGATCGACCGCGAGCACCAGCTTGATATATCGCGAGCCCTTGGTTCGACGGATGATGTGCTTTCCCCACCATCCCATGCCGATTACGGCAGCTTTCAGCATTCCATTCCCTCCATGCTACTTTGTAGGCTGGGTCGAGCATCAGCGAGGCCCAACGATATCCACGCATTCGTTCGAGATTGTTGGGCCTCGCCCGGATCGCGCTTCGCGCGTCCGCCCTCGACCCAACCTACGGGGCCGAGCATTATATCCTGATCTCGCCGAGGTTGACGCTCACGCCGAGCGACACGCTCTTCGTCGCGCGCCGCCCTGCGTGCACGATATCGACGGTGTACTCGCCCGATCCTTCCGGCAGACGGTCGAGCTTGAAGTCACCGTAGTTGTCGGTCGCTACCTTGGCGATTTCATTGCCGCCTCTCATCAGCCGCACCACCGCGCCCTCGACGCAATCGATGACGCCGTCTTTCTCTTCCGAGACGGACCCGCCGATGAAAGCCGTCGTGTAGCGCCATAGATTCTTGTAGTAGACGCGCGGCTTGGTTCCGTAATCGGGGTTCATCACCTCGAGGTTCTCGGCCTTGACCTTCTGCGCCATCTCCTCGTCGCCGAGCTTGACGACTTGCATCGCCGCCGTCGGACACGACTGCGCGCCGCGCGTCTTTTCCCAGCCGCCGTCGAGCAGATGCGCATCGAAAGGCCACGCCTGCGGCAGCGACAGTTCGTCGTTCCACCAGATGTGGCCGTAGGGACAGGCATCCACGAGGTTCTTGTGCCCCTTGGCGCGCACCGGATCGATGATGACGATCCCGTCGGCGCGCTTGGTGATCGCGCCACCGACTCCCGCCTCCTGCGCCTTCTTCATGCACGGCGCGTCGTCGCAGTGATTGCACATGACGGGCACGAACCCGACGTCGACCATCGGGATCTGCCCGCGTTCCTTGGTCAGTATCCGCAACCAGTTGTGCCCATTGCGCGGCATCGGCGCCGACACGCCCGGCCACTCGTTGCCGACGTATTCATCCATGGTCGCCAGCGTGCACAGATTGCAGTTCGTGCACTCGGCCACGTCGATGATGAGATTGTATTTGGACATTATGTTCTCTGCCTGAGACTTCCGTATGTCGTCGCTCAACGAAGTCTTCGCTTCAACCGCACGAGCAGGTCCATTCTCTCGAATAGCACCGCGATGACCGTCATATTTTTGTTGCCGTCGAGAAAGAAAATGTAGTGATGCTGACAGTGGTGGGATTTGAGGCGCAGGTCCACCTCTGGAAGCTCGGTACAAACAGCTTCTCCGGCACATATCTGGGCGAGGCAATCCTCGATTTGGGCAAGGTATCTATCGGCCTGATCCGGCCCCCATCGATCAAAGCTGGTCTTCCAGATGCCTTCGAGGTCCGCCGCAGCGTCAGATGTGAGATCATAGGCGGAGGTCACCGAGCAAACCTCGCGCGTGCGGCGCGTGCAATATCGGAAATTGTACCCTCGAACGTCTCACCCCTGTCTGCGCGCTCGACGCGGGGCCCGAGCAGGCTCGCCAACTCGACCAAATCACTCTCTTCAGCCAGAACGCGCGAGCGTACGAAGTCCGACAGACTGCTGCCAGCCTTGGCCGCACCTTCCGCCAGACGACGATGCTCTTCCTCAGTCAGGTCGATAGAAAGTGTCGGCATCTCGAGTCTCCAGAAAGCGACCACGCTAGTTCGCAATGAACCCGCGAACGATCCAGTCAAGTGTGCGACAAATGACAGTCCAGGCGACCAAGGTGACGACCGATACAATCCCGAGCCAGATGGCCAGCGTACTATTCTCTGCGCGGCGCCACGCTATGTCGACTACTTCCATGTAAGGCATCACCTCGTGCATTTGCTGCGTGGTGCGGTCGAGTTCATCCAGCACCAATCGCTGTTTCTGTGACGCAGCTCCCTCCTGTGGAATGCGCATCTTCGGCACGGCTAGTTCAGAAGGCTCGGGGCGCCCGCGGATCCTCGTAATTCTAGCCTTCGTACTCTCGACCGACTCCCATCCGAAAAACGCAATTCTCTTGCCTTCTACCACGACCGCTCTCGGTAAAACGACAGCATAACAATAAAGCAATATTGCTCCAATCAGCGACAATAACGTCGACAATGCGACGCACAACCAAAGCCGTCCGAAGCCATCAGACACTCTAGCCTTTGTAACCATGCTGCTCTCGGGCCTCGCCGTTCTTGAATATGGCTATCTGCAGTTCGCAGGTAGCGAGTATCAGCGCAAACACTCACTTCGCCGGCACCAACTGCGCCGCCTTCAGCTTCGCCTGCCGGTCCATCTTCGCGAACGTCTCGGACATGTGATCGGTCTTACCGTCCCACTTCTCGACCTGCACCAGCGAATTGGCGCCGGCGAGAGAATGCGTCGTCTTCGTCTGCGTCTTCTCGGGCGTCAGCAGGTTGAGGCAGCCGCCGCGGTCGATGGACTTGCCGGGCTCGCCCATCGGATCGTAGACCGCACAGCTCTCGTAGCCATGGCAGACGCCCGCCGGCAGCCGTTCGGTGAGCCATGCTGCACACACCACCGCACCGCGATCGTTGAACACCTTGACGAGATCGCCGTGTGCGATGCCACGCGACTTGGCATCCATGGGATTGATCCGCAGCGTCCAGTAGTAGTAGCCGTCCACCAGCATCCGGTGTTCAGGGATGTTGTTTAGGAACGACTTCTTGCCGTCGCCCTGCGTGTGGAAGCTGTACTTGGAATGCGGCGTCAGAAGCTGCAGCGGGAACTTCTCGAACATCTCGCCCGAATGCGGGCCTTCCCAAGACGGCTCGTACTTCACGATCGGCGGCCGCTCGGGATCGTGGAACCGCTTGAGCGAATTGCATTCGAACTCGAGCTTGCCAGACTGCGTCTGCAGGCCCTTGAGGAACTCCTCCGTGTAGTCCGAGGGCAGCGGGTGCGCTTCCGGCACGTCCTTCTTGCGGTTCTCCCAGAACCAGCGGAACGACACCGGCGCGCGCAGCTTCTCCTTCTCCGCCGGAACGACGTAGTAGCCGCGCTTGACGAAATCCTTCCAAGAGATCACTTCCGGCAGGTCCGAAGCATCGAAGTGACGCCGGACCCAGTCGATCTCGTTCACGCCCTCGTTGAAGTAGTTCGCGAGCCCGAGCCGCTTGCACACTTCCGTGAAGATCCAATAGTCGGACTTGGATTGGCCCAGCGGCTCGATGGCCGGCGACTGGAAGATGATGACGCGATGATTGAGCTGCTGCTGGCCGTGATGGCCATAGCCGCCGAGCCCCGCCCATTCCGAGATGTCGACCCGCTCGAAGTTCGTACACGCCGGGAAGATGATGTCGGCGAACTTCGCCTCGCCCTCGAACCAGATCGACTGGTTCACGACGAACTCCAGGTTCTCCGACTGGTACATCCGCACGTGACGGTTCGTGTTGTTCATCGTCCCGATGATCGAGCCGCCGTACTTGTAGAGCATGCGCACCGGCGCGTGGCCCGGTGCTGGATAACCGAACTTCCCGAACTGATGCTCGATCGACTTGCCGACCCAGCGATAACCTTCCGCCTTGCCGTCCGCGATCGCCTCCGGCATCCAGATACGCGGGATCTGCTGGCTGTTGGAGCTCATCGTCGGCAACTGCGGCATGCGCTGGTAGAGTTCCACCGGCATCGCCGTCTGCTCGATGTCGCCGGACATGCCGCCTTCGGAATAGCCGGGGAAGTAGAAGTTGAAATCGACCGGCGTGCCCCACTGCAGATTGCCCATGTTGACGCCGGGCTTGCCGAGTCCCTGCATCGCGACGAGGCACACCATCACGCGGGCCCATTGGATGCCCGTCTGATTGCGACATGCGCCGCCGTGGCCGTTGCCCCAGCCGCCCGGCGCGAGATAGACGCGCTTGTTGCCCCACTCCCGAGCGAGCGCCCGCACTTCACGCGCCGGAACGCCCGTCTCCTTCTCCTGCCACTCCGGCGTCTTGGGGATGCCGTCCTCGTTGCCCACGAGATAGTCTCGCCACACGTCGAAACCGACCGTGTGCGTCTCGACGTACTTCTTGTCGTAGAGACCTTCCTGGATCCACACGTAAGCGATCGCCATCGCCATCGCGACCGACGTCGTCGGCTTCGGCGCGAACCACTTGCCCGGCAGGAACTGCGCGCTCGAATTGTAATAGGGGTCGACGTGCACGACCTTGATGCCGAGCTTGGAATCCTTCAGCCACTGCCGGCGCACGGTGCCTTCCTGCGCACCGTATGAGCCCGACGTCGTCTCCGGATCGGCTGACCAGAACACGATCATCTCGGCGTTCTGCAGGCAATCCTCGACCGTGCCGTAGGTCTCCGACTGGCCGACGCGCAGCGTATGGCCCCAGTGATGCACCGCGCCCCAGTACCAGCCCTCCCAGCTATCGGGATTGTGATGCACACGCGTCATGCCGATCGCGTTCGAGAACCGGAACAACGCCGACAGGTAATAGCCGATGTTGCCCCACGTATGATGCGAGCCGTGGCTGACCGCGATCGAGCCGGGACCATACTCGCGCTTTTGCCGCTTGATCTCGTTGGCGACGATGTCGAGCGCGGTGTCCCACGAGATCGGCTCGTAACCCGACTTGCCGCGGTTCTGCGGATTGCGCGCGCCGTTGGGATCGAAGTCGACGCGCTTCATCGGCGTCAACAGCCGGTCGGGCGAATAGATCACCGACTTGTAGTTCTGGCCGTGCGGCGCGAGCGTCGTCCGCCGCGGTGGCGTCCAGTCGTGACCTCGTGCGCGGATCGTCCAGGGGCCGGGGTCCTTGTCGTCGAAATCGATCGGCGTGATGCGGACGATTCTCTTGTCCTTGACGTAGACGAACACCGGCCCGCCGTTGGTCATGTTGCAATAGCGCATCGAGCCGTCCGGCATGGCATTGCCCATGTCGAGCCCGACCGTCTGCGTCATCATGATCGTCTGCGCGACCCAGTTGGACAGATCCTCCGATCCCTCGATCGTGATCTTGAAGTCCTTCTGCGCGTTGATCTGGTTGAGCCAGTTGATCGGCGGCGTCAGCAGCTTGCCGGCAATCGACGCATTCTTGAACGCCAGCGTCACGTCCGGCCGCTCGTGCTTGCCCGCCCCCGACGTGACCCGGCCGCCGTGGAAACGGAACCAGCGCCCCGTCTCCTCGTCGCGCGCCAGCATCTGCAGCACCATGTTGCGCTCGGCCAACCGCTCCCGGAACTCCGGATACCGCTTCGCCTTGTAGTTGATGAGCTGCGACAGGCCCCACAGGATCGTGGAGAATTTGAGCGTGGCGAAAGACAAAGGTGGCCTCCCTGTATTCTGGCGCGGGCCGCGGTGCTAGAGTCGAGCCTATGCAGGCCCCGGCGTTCGCATGCCCGGAAAAAAGGATCGTTCGGTAAATTGCGCGCCGAGGGGGAGGGGGTCAAGGGTGCCTCGAGCCCTGGCCGCCCCTCGAACACCGCAGGGCGGTCGATCAAGCCCTCAGCTTGCTCGGCCCCCACAGATTGAGCGTCCGCTCCTCGTGTTTCCACGTCTTGGCGGGCCTGTCGTAGACGACTTCGAGCTCGGCTGAAATCTCGATCCAGTTGCCGTCGGGATCGGTGACGAACGCGAACAGGTTGTTGCCGGGTCCGTGTCGCCCAGGGCCCCAGTCGAGCTTGATGTGACGGTCGCCCATGCGGTCGCACCAGTCCTTCAACACGCCCCACTCGCCGGCTTCGTAGGAGTGGTGATCGACGCCCGTCCGCTCCTGATAGAACACCCCGATCGTGTGATGCTCGTGGTTCGATCGCATGAAGGTCGTCATCACCTTCCCATCGCTTTCCCGCACGACGTAATCTGAGACCGCAAACCCGAGCTTGCCGGCATAGAAAGCCTCGAAGCGCGCGATGTCCCGGGTCGCGAACGTAACGTGCTGCAGCGGTCCCCGGAGCCCTTTCGAGGGACGATCCTCGCGCGCATGTCCGAACACCATTACATTGCCGTCCGGGTCCGTCACGCTGAAGGCGCCAGCGTTGAACAGTCCCGCGTCGGTCGACTTCGGCGCCAACCCTTCGCGTTCCGCGCGGGCTTTCAGATCGGCGAGCGCTGCAGCGTCGCGCACGCCCATGCCGACGTGCACGAGCCCGTTCTTCGCCCCGCGAGAAACGATCAGCCGCCGCCCAGCCCCCCGCACGAGCCACCCGCCCTCGTGATGGACAGGCGCCCCCATGTCCATCGTATCGGCGTAGAACTGCGCCAGCTTTTCGGGATCGGGACTGGTGATCGCCAGATGATGCGTATAGGCGCCGGCTTGCACAGCGGTCAGCGTCATGCACGTCCTCCCGAATTGAAATTAGCCTTCAAGGGGGGCTCGCACCCTTTACTTCCAGTAGAGGCCACGCGCCGGCCCAACAAGCTGGAAGATCTGTGGTCAGCAATAGGAAAAACCTTTAGCATGAGGCTCCGCACCATCCCACCGGGAAGCGCCTCGACATGGATTTCCGCCAGTTGCGCTATTTCGTGGCCGTCGCCCGCCACGGCAGCATGACGGCCGCGGGACGCGCCATCCACATCTCCCAGCCGGCCCTCGGCGAGAAGATCCGCCAACTCGAGGACGAGATCGGTTCACCCCTGTTCGACAGGCACAGCCGCGGCGTCCGGCTTTCGGCCGCCGGTGCGCGTTTGCTGGTCCATGCCGACCGCATCCTCGCCGCGCTCGACGAAGCCCGCGCCGATCTCGCGGCCCTGTCGGAACAACGCCACGTCCGCCTGTCGCTCGGCCTCAATCCGACAGCGAGCCGACTGTTCGCAGCCGACCTGCTCGATGCGTTCGGACCCTCGTCGCAATTGCTGCTGCGAGAAGGCTTGAGCAACGAGGTCCAGGACGACGTCGCCGCCGGACGTCTCGACGCGGGCTTCTGCTACGATCCTCCCGCCGGACCTTACGACGTCATCGAGGTCTGCAAGGAGCCGCTCTACCTCGTCGGCCCGCCGGGCGTCGTGACGAGCACGACCGACATTCCATTCACAGACCTCGAACGCTACCCGCTCGTCCTCGACAGCGGCCAGAACGTCGTCCGCTCGAAGCTCGACACAGCCGCTCGCCGTCGCGGCATCCCGCTCGACGTGGCATTCGAGGTCGAGGCGGTGCTGCTCAAGCGCCGGCTGTTGCTGCGCCACGACCATTGCACGGTGGTCCCCCACGCCTTGTTCGCAGAAGAGATAGCCGCAGAAACCTTCAACGCGCGGCGCATCGTGGCGCCCCAACTGCGCCTTGGCCTGTGTCTCATCATCCGTGCCGATCTGCCCGCTGCCGACGCTGAACTGATCGAGACGCGCGTGCTGACCCTCGCGGCCCCGAACGCAAAAAAGCGCGCCGTGACCAAATCTGCAAGGGAACCACTGACCGGGCGAGGCCCGTTCACGAGACGGCTGACTTGACGGGTATCAATGCCCCTTTTCCCCGCATCCGGTCATGTCACCCGCACAGGTTCGAAGGCCGCCTTGCCAAAAGGGAGATTTCCAAATGTACAAGCACATCCTGATCGCCACCGACGGCTCCGCTGTTGGCGACAAAGCCATCGAGCAGGGACTGGAAGTCGCCAAGAAGTTCGGCGCCAAGGCGACGGTCATCAAGGTCACCGAAATGTGGTCGGCACTCGATGTCGCCGGCCGCGATGCGCTGTCGAGAATCGAAACCTACGAGAAAGCCGCCGGCGAGGCCGCACGGGAAGTTCTCGCCAAGGCGAAGGCCACCGCCGACAAGGCAGGTGTCCCCTGCGACGTCGTTCATGTCCCCGATCGCGTACCTGCCGACGGCATCGTCGCAACGGCGGACGCCAGGAACTGCGACCTGATCGTGATGGGCTCCCACGGCCGCCGCGGCATCAACAAGCTTCTGCTCGGCAGCCAGGCGCAGAACGTGCTGACGCACACCAAGAAGCCAGTGCTCATCGCGCGCTGACAATTACACGCGTCGGGCCAGACTGGCATTCGGACTGGCATTCGGACTGGGATGCAGACTGAGATGCAGACCGGGAGTCAGACCCGACGCCCCACCCGACACGAGCGCAGCGCTCACCGTCGCTCCCAGCCCTGCGTCCAGTATTCCGGCTTCCCCGTTTCCTCGAGCACGTACAGATTGCGCACGTAGTCGGCCATCCGGCCGTAATTGCGCCAGTCCTTGTAGGCTGGGAACGTCAGCGACTTCTGGGCCTCCGCCAGCGGAACACCCTTGGCTCGCGCAGCCTTGACCTCCGACTGCACCGTCGTCAGAAAGCCCACGGCAGCATCTATGTCGGACTTCTTTCCCAGATCCCCGTGGCCCGGCAGATAGACATCGACGTCCATCCCTTGCAATTGCCGGAGAACCTGGACCCATCCATCGATCGAAGGCGTATACATCAGGTTCGACACGCTTCTGGGCGTCAGAGAGCCGCTCGTTGCGACCGCCTTCGCGTGCGGAAAGTGGACATACGAGCAGCCCGGATCCTGCCCCGGTCCAGGATAGAACAGGCGGATCTTGCGCCCCGCCATCTCGATCACGAACTCCGTCTCGAAAGTCATGTCGGGAGCGACGAAGCTGACCTCCTTCGGGTCCAACCCTGCTTTCTCGAAACCCGGCACGCGCCGCTTCAGGTCCTTCTCCCAGTAGCGCTCCATCAGTTGCTTCGCATGCGCATTCGCAACGATGGTCGCGCCGACCTTCTTGAACTCGGAATTGCCGAGGAAGTGGTCGCCGTGCACCTGCGTGTTGATCGCCCATTTGATCGGTTTGTCGGTGATCTTGCGAACCTCTCCGATCAACCGCCGCGCCAACGCGGGATGCGGTTGCGTATCGACGACCATGACGCCTTCGCTGGTCGCCCAGACGACGGAGTTCGTGCCGTTGAAGTCGAACCAGAAATAGAGATCGTCGGCGATCTTCTTCATTTGCGCGGGTGGACCGCTGCGTTGGGCCGACGCCGGTTCAGATGCCGAGCCGACCGCGACGCAAAGCCCGAAGCACGCTGCCGCCCTCAATGCGAGCCGGCGCGTCGTTGCAAACGTCATGCCCGTTCCTCCCGGTCTTCGTCTTCTTGAAACCGCCACCAACTCAGCAATTCCGGTCGAGCAGTTCGATCCGCACGCCGTCCGGCGTCCGCAGGAAAGCGATGCGCGTTCCCGGGCGAACCTCGTACGGCTCCGTCGTGAACGTGACGCCCTTCGCCTTCAGATCCGCGACGACCTTGTCGATCCCCTTTACCGTCAAGCCGAAGTGATCGAGGCCCTGATAGGGGTTCGCCGGGTTCGGTTTCGCATCGGGCGGCAGCGGCGCGAGAAAGATCTCCGCCCCACCGAGCTTCAGGTCCACGCGCGGCTTGCCTTGCTGCATCGACCGGATGACTTCCGCGCCGAAGATCCGCTCGAACCACGTTGCGGTGGCCTCCACGTTCGGGGTCAGAATGTGCATGTGATCGAATGTGAAACTCATGGCGCGCGGCCTCTCCGAAGCGATGATGAACCGAATGGACGTTCGCGATCTTAGCCCTCGCGCCGATCGAGCGCCATGGGGTGCGCTTCAGTGTGTGCGCTTCAGTGCCTGGCCGCTGCCTGACGCTCGCGGTGCGCGATGTAGAGGCCGGCGCCGACGATCAGGATCATGCCGATCCACGTCGGCACATCCGGCACCGTCCCGAACACGAAGTAGCCGATGATCGCCGCGAACACGAGCATCGCATACGTGAACGGTGCCACCACCGCCGCCGCCGCATAGTTGAACGCGGAGATCATCAGCGCCTGGCCGAAGATCGCCAGCACCACGATGCCCGCGAGCTTCGGCATCGCTGCAACGGGGATCGGCTGCCAGAACAAGGGCAGCAGCAACGTCAGCAGTATGCCGCCCATCAGTGCGTTGTGCGTGACGTTGAGCAGCGGCGGCGCAAGCCCCGCGAGGCGCCGGTTTCCGATCAGATAGAAGCCGAGCAGGAACCCCGCGAGCAGCGCGATGTAGTAGCCGCGCATGTCTCCACCGAAACCGGGACGCAGAATGCACACGACGCCGGCGAACCCGACGCCGACAGCGACCCAGCGATTGAGCCCGATCCTCTCGCCCAGCAGCAAAGGCGACAGCATCGTCACCACGACGGGCGCCAGCATGAACATCGCCGTCGCGTCCGCGAGCGGGATGTAGGTCAGCGCCCAATAGAGCGTCGCGACGCCAGCGGCACTCGCGGCCCCCCGGAACAACTGCCAGCCGAGCGGTCTCGGCTGGATCACGTTCCAGCCGTGGCGCGGCGCTGAAATCAACGCCATGGCGATGAAGTTGCCGACGTATTGCACCCAGATGATCTGGACCGGCCCGACCTGATCCAGGAACGTCTTCGCAAGGCCGTCCTTGGTCGCCAGGAACGCCGTGGACAAAACCATCAGGCCGATGCCCAGGAGCGGATTGTTGCTGTTCATCGCACGCTTTCAGGCGCAGGTGCTTTCGGCCGGGAAGGCCGGCAGGCGGAATACGTCAAACCGCGATCGCCTTCATCAACGCATCGCGATCGGCTTGCGAGTGGCCGTCACCTTCCAGAATGATGCGCCCACGCTCCATCGCACAGATTCGATCCGTGATCTCGAGCGCCCGCTTGACGTTCTGTTCGACGAGCAGGATCGCATGCCCTTCGGCTTTCAACTTCCGCATGATCGCGAAGATTTCATCCACGATCTGCGGCGCAAGCCCTTCGGTCGGCTCGTCGATCAGCAGTGTCTTCTGGTCGCCGACGAGCACCCGCGCGATCGCCAGCATCTGCTGCTCGCCGCCCGACAGCGTCGTGCCCATCTGGCGATGGCGCTGCTTGAGGCGCGGGAAAAGCTCGTACGCCCGCTCCAGCGCCGCGGCCTTCTGCACGCCCGATCGCCCGACGGTCTGCATCAGACCGAGCTTGAGGTTCTCCTCCACCGTCAGCCCCGGGAAGATGCGCCGGTCTTCCGGCACGAACCCGATACCGAGCCGGCAGATCGCATTCGAGGCGAGCCCGCCGATCTCCTGGCCATTGTAGGATATCGATCCGGAGATCTGTTTGATCCAGCCCGCGACCGCCCGCATCGTCGTCGTCTTGCCGACGCCGTTGCGTCCGAACAGTCCGACGCACTCGCCCGGACGCAGGGTCAGGTTCACACCCTGCAGGATGTGGCTGAACCCGTAGTGGCTGTGGAGGTTCGTTATCTCGAGCACGCCGCTGGTCCGTTGGAGAGGAGAAAACGGAAGTCGGAAGTCGGAAATCGAGACTTGGCTGCGGGCAGGTAGTGGAACGACGACTTGCAATGCCTGTGCTCGCAGAGATATGGGCCGATCCGAGTTCAACTCCCGAGTTCTGAGTACTGACTTGTCACTTCCGACTTCCGACTTCCGACTTCTGACTTCTGACTTCTGACTTCTGACTTCTGACTTCTGACTTCTGACTTCTGATTTCCGACTTCTGATTTCCGACTTCCGACTTCCGACTTCCGACTTCTGACTTCTGACTTCTGATTTCCGACTTCCGCCTTCTCAATGCGCCCCGAAGTAGGCCGTCTGCACGTCCTTGTTGGCGCGCACGGCGGCCGGTGGTCCTTCCGCGAGCTTGCGGCCCTGTGCCAGCACGATCACCGTGTGCGAAAGATCCATCACGAGATCGATGTCGTGCTCGATCAGCACGATCGTGATCTCTTTGGACAGATCGCGCACCATCCGGCTCGCCTCCTCGGTGTCGGTGTGCGACATACCCTGCGTCGGCTCGTCGAGGATCAGGATCTTCGGATCGCACGCGAGAGCCACCGCGATCTCGAGCCGCCGCTGCTCGCCGTGGCTGAGATGACCGGCCAATTCCGTCGCCTTCGCACCGAGCCCGAATCGTTCGACCAGCGCCTCGGCCTTGGCCTCCGCCCGCTTCGCGCGCCCGACCGGCAGCAGGCTCAGCGACCACGGCTCGAGCGCGTGTGCCGCGAGCCGAAGGTTCTCGAATACCGTCGATTGCGGAAAAAGGTTGGTGATCTGGAACGATCGCGACAACCCGAGCGCGCTCAGCATGTGCGTCGGCGTTCCCGTGATCTCGCGTCCCTCCAGGAACACCTGGCCGCCCGACGGCCGGATCGCGCCGGTGACGAGGTTGTAGAACGTGCTCTTGCCGGCGCCGTTCGGCCCGATGATCGACGTGATGCCGCCGCGACGAACCATGACGTCGACGTTGTCGACCGCCTTGAGCCCGCCGAAGTTGACCGACAGTCCCCGCGTCTCGAGCACGATATCGTCAGCGCTGCTCACGACGCGCCCCCGTCTTTCGCCCGCGACTTCGCAACCAGTCTGTCCCGCAGATAGCCGAGCAGCCCACGCGGGAAGAAGATCACCACGATCATGAATAGTATTCCGATCACCATGATCTGGTGTGTCGTGATCGTGCCGATGATGCTTTTCAGGAACACCAGAATGACCGAACCATAGAGCGGCCCGATCAGCGTTCCCGTGCCGCCGATCATCGTGGCCACGATCGCGTTGGTCGATGCCTCGAAGTACATCAGCTCCGGCGACACGAACCCGCGCAGCATCGGATAAAGCCCGCCCGCGATGGCCGCGATCGTCGCCGCAAGCACGAACGCTGCGAGCTTCAATCGATCCGGCCGGTAGCCCAGGAACGGCATACGGTTCTCGTTGATGCGCACGCCCGACAGCGCCCGTCCGAACGGCGTCCCCGAAAGGTACAGCAGCCCGAGGTAGATCACCCCGATCACGGCGAGAACGACGAAGAAGAACCCGGCCGGATTGTCGGCCTTCGTCTGCCACACGCCGAACGACACGCTGATGACCGGGATGCCGGTGATACCGTCCGACGCGCCGAGTCCCCTCGTGTTGTAGATCACCTTCGCGACGATCTGCGCGAGCCCGTAGGTGATCAGTGCGAAGTAGACGCCGCGCGCGCGGATCGCGATCAGCCCGCCGATCAGGCCCGCAACGCTGCCGGCCGCGATGCTCGTGCCCATCACCAGCCAGAAACTCTCCGACACGTGCTTCAGAACGATCGCGCCGGTATACGCGCCAAGTCCGAAATACAGCGCCTGCCCGAGCGACAGCAAGCCCGCGAATCCGAGCAGGATGTCGACGCTCAATGCGACCGCACCGAAAATCAGCGCCTCCGTCGCGAGCCTCAGATAGAACGTATCGCCCTTGATGCCGTAGATCGCGCCGAACGCCACCGCGCCCGCGAAGAACACGACCGACGCGATGTTGAGGGCGCGCCACTCGATGCGCTCCTGCGCATAGGCACGGGCGGCCGCCGATGCACCGCCTGTGGCGGGCGGGCTCTTGGGAACAGAACCGTCGTCAGCCATGGCCGAGCCTGCCGAACAGACCTTGCGGACGGAACATCAGCACCAGCACCATGATCCCGAACAGGATCGGATCGGTCCACACCGGCGAAATGATCAGCGACGTGATCGCCTGCACCTGCGTCAGCAGCAACCCCGCCAGCACCGCGCCCTTGATCGACCCCATCCCGCCGACGATGACGACCGTGAACGCAAGCACGATGAAGTCGTGCCCCATCGTCGGAAACACCGAGAAGATCGGCGCCAGAAGAATACCCGCGAGCCCTGCCAGCGCCGTACCGAACGCGAACGTCGCCGAATAGACCGCCGACACCGGCACTCCCAGCGACGACGCCATGTTGCGGTCGAAGGCCGCTGCACGGATCATCGCCCCGAGGCTCGTCTTGTAGATGATCGCCCATACCGCTCCGATGATCGCAGCCCCGAGAAAGATCAGGAACATGCGATAGGCCGGCAGGAACACGCCGAGCACCTCGACGCCGCCGGGGATCGGATTTTCCGGCCGTACCGGATTGGGCCCGAACGCCATCTTGAGGCCGTCGTACAGAACCATCGACAGCCCCAGCGTCAGCAGCAGCGTCAGCGTATGCCGATCCGCGCTGTCGAACACCTGACGCACCAGCAGGCGCTCCGTCAGCACGCCGACCGGCAGCATCAGCAGCGGTACCAATGCGACCGCGACCCAGAAGTTGAAACCCGCCGCCAGCAGCACGAAACCCGCATAGGCCCCGATGGCGAAGAACTCGCCGTGGCTCATGTTGATGACATCGAGCAGGCCGAAGATGATCGTGAGCCCCAGCGCCATCAGCACGATGGCGATGCCGAACGCGAACCCGTTCAGCATCTGCGGCGCAAGCACGAATTGCATGTAGTCGAGCATGAGGTGGCGAGGTTGGGGTCAGACCCTACGGGTCTGACCCCGTAGGCTGACGGCTGAGGATATCCGGTTGCTGTAGTCCGACCTGGTGGAGAATTAGGCGCCTGAGTTGCTACCATGTGGACAGGGTCAGACCCGCAGGCTCTGACCCTGTCGATCAGATCTCACCACTTCGTGCACATATCCGGCCCCACAGCCTTCGCGCCGTCGACCTTTGCGAGCGGATGATAGGTCTTGCCCTTCAACTCGAGCGCGTACATGTCCTGGATCGCCTGATGGTCACCCGCGCGCATCGACTTCTTGCCGGCGACGCCTACCCATTCCAAGCCACGCATCGCCGCACGGACCTTATCCGTATCGAGCGTACCCGCCTTCTCGACGGCTGCCTTGTAGAAATCGAGCACCGTGTAGGTATCGGCGGCATAGAGGTTGGCGTCGATCTTCGCGGCCGCCCTGAACTTCGCGGCGAACGCCTTGTTTGCCGGCGTATCGATCAGAACCGAATAGTTGCCGGGCGTCACGAAACCTTCGGCGGCATTGCCCATCGCATTGAGATTGTCCGATGTCACCGCAGCCGAGTTGCCGATCAGTTTCATGTTCGTCAGGCCGTACTCCTTCAACTGCGACAGGAGACGCACCGTGTCCGTGCCGCCGACCGACATATAGAGCACGTCGGGGCGGGCAGCCCGCATCTGCCCGAAGAACTGCGAGTAGTCCTTCGCCCCCAGCGGCGCATAGACTTCACCCACCGTCGCCGCCCCGAGTTTCTCTGCTTCCTTGCGGAACTCCGCGATCGTAGACCGGCCCATCTCGTAATCCGGCCCGATGTAATAGATCTTCGCGCCCTTCTTGAAGTCCGCCGCCCACAGCGCCAGCGCCGAGGCCTGCATTCCCGCGGACGGGTTCACGCGGAACACGTTGGGCGAGCACCTGTCGCCAGTGATCGCATTGGAGAACGAGACCGTGGTCGCCAGCAACCGGTTGTTGCGCTCGGCGACTTGACCGACCGCGAGCGTCACGCCGGAATGCACGGTGCCCGTGAGGAAGTCGACCTTGTCGACCTGGAAAAGCTTCTCGGCGCGCTGCGTCGCGGTCGCCGGATTGCTTTCGCCGTCTTCATAGACGAGCACGACCTTGCGACCGAGGATGCCGCCCGCCGCGTTGATCTCGGCCGCCCGCATGTCGAGCGCTACCTTGATCACCTGACCGATGGAAGCGAACGGACCCGTGAAGGGGGGCAACACCCCGACCTTGATGTCCTGGGCCATTGCAGCCGTCGAGCCGAACAGGGTGGCTGCCAAGACGCCCTTGGCGATGAGTGATGCATTCCGCGACATTCGTTGTTTCTCCCTGACAGGTCCTGTATCCGGCCTTGTCTGCATGCTCGAAGTCCGCATGCCCGAACTGTCGATCTATAGCCTTTTGGCATTCTCGAAAAGACCGCATCGCACGACTAAGCCGTTTGGCGATCGACACACAAGAACCGAAAAAAGGCCGATCGCGCAAGCGGACCATCTCTGAGGGTTACCGGCGGGATGGCTTCATCAGCTTGCCCGGGTCAGCACGGCGGCCGCCTGCATCGCCTGGATGCCGACCTTCGCCAGCCGGTTCGTCCTGTCGATCGCAAGCGCCTGCCGGTAGTCGGCCATCGCCAGATCGTTCCGTCCCGTCGCCGCATACGATTGCCCGCGCAGCGCGAAGGCGTTCGCGAACGCCGGGTTCGCCTTCAATGCCTGACCGAATGCCGTGACCGCCGCGTCGTGATTGCCTGCCTGAGCATGGGCGCGGCCGCGATTGAAGTAGGGATAGGGATCGCGCGGATTGAGATCGATCGCCTTGGCGAAGTCGGCCATCGCAGCCGGGATGCGGTTGCCCGCGAGATGAACCACGCCGCGGCAGTTGAACCCGATCGAAAGACCCGGGCTCGCATCGATCGCCTTGCCGCAGGCGGTCAGAGCATCCGGGAGCCGTCCCGCGCTGATGAACATCGCGCCACGCTGCACATGCGCCGGTGCGAATTTCGCGTTGATGGCGATCGCGCGCTCCTGATCGGCCATCGCACGCCCGAGATCGCCCTTGCTGGAATAAGCGAGGCCCCGTGCGTGGAAGCTCGCCGGATCGTTCGGAGCCACGGCCACCAGCCTGTTGAACGCGACGAGCGCACCATTCACGTCGCCCTTGCCGAGCCGTTCCTCACCCTTCGAGCGGATCGTCCTGGGATCGGTCTCCGTCGCGAGCGGATCGACTGCGACGTGCGGTGCCCTCGCCGCCTCCATGGGCGCTGCGGCTTGCGGTGCAGACGTTGCCGGAACAGCCGGGACCGGTGCGACGGGAGCGGCTGCCGGAACGGCCGATGGCCGCGCTGCGGCAGGCGAAGGAATGGGAACGATCACCGGTCGCTGCTGAGACGGCGCGACCACCGGCGCCGCCACCGGCGCCGCCACCCTCACCTGCCGCGCAGGCGGGTTCACGATAACCTGCCCCGGTGCCGGTGCCGGTGCCGGCATCGGCGGTGTCGCCGGAGACGAGGCCGGAACAGCAGGCGCCTGCGGTGGCGCCTTCCCCAGGAGCGCCAACGCGGCGAGCCGGCGCTGCTGCGCCCGGGTATGGCCCGGCTGCACCACGAGCACCCTGTCGTAATCGGCAACAGCCCGCTCGATCGCCCCCTTCGAGGTATGGACGTCAGCCCGCTCCAGCAACGCGAACACGTACCGTGGTGAGATCACGATCGCCCGGTCGAGATCTGCGATCGCTACGTCGGATCTGCCTTGCAGCCTGAACATATGCCCACGCACCGCAAGTGCCTGCGAATTCATCGGCTCGATGTTGACCGCCCGGTCGAGATCCTGCACCGCGCGGGCATAGTCGGCCTTCTTGGCAAGCACGAACCCGCGGTTGACCAGCGCATGCACGTAGTTCGGCGCCAGCGACAGAGCCGAGTTGAGATCCGGTAGCGCCTGATCGATGCGCCCCTGGTTGATCGCGATTGTGGCTCGGAAGCTGAACGCCTCCGCATTCTCGGGATTGATTTCGAGCGCTCGGTTGACGTCTCCCACCCCGAGATCGAACTGCTTCTGCAGGCCGTAAGCCCGCCCCCGCAACGCATGCGCCGTGGAGAGGTCGGCGGCAGAGGCGCCACCGGCCGCGATCACGTCCGAGCACCCCGCGATGGCCCGGACGGCGTCACCCGACCGACACTCGGTCATCGGCGAGGCGAAAACCGCCGTCGTCGACAGAAGCAGGGCGGAAAGGGCGGTCGTGATACGCATGATCGTCTCCCGGCAGTCTTGTGGCTTCGGGGCCGCTGCGGCTCCCACACCCGGCACTCTGTCAGGCACCGCCCCTTCCCGCTGTTCCGGCCGAAACAAGTCCGGTGGGCTGCGGGTCGCATCCGGCCCGCCCGATCTGCAGCACCTCGAGCCCCGGTTTCGGCCCGGGCGGCGGTTCCGGCAACGGTTGTGCTGTTGAGGCCCCTGGTCTATGTCCACCGCGCAACACATCGGACCGGGCGAGAAACCAACCGTCAAGACGGCTTTCCCTACTCCCTGCTCCCACGGCCCTTCGGAGAGACCATGAGCGAAACGAACATCACAGCCGAAGGCGCGCGTTTCATCGAGAGCGCCGCGACGAAGGACCTCTCAACGGAAGCGCTTCGCATCGGCCGCCGTTGTATCGTCGACACGTTGGGTCTTTACCTCGCCGGCGGTCTCGAGCCGACCGTCAAGATCCTCGCCGATGACGCGATCGAGACGGGCGGTAAGGCCGAAGCCTATGTGTTGAGCGCCGGCAAATCGAAAGTACCAGCAGCCCTGGCGGCTCGCGTGCTCGGCACCGCCGGCCACGCGCACGACTGGGACGACACCCAGGTCAGCCACGATCCCGCCCACATCTACGGCCTGCTGACGCACCCGTCCGTGCCGCCGCTGACTGCCGCCCTGGTGGTCGCGCAGCGCCTCGGCAATGTCTCCGGCGAACAGCTCATGCTCGCCTTCCAGACCGGCTTCGAGTTCGAGTGCAAGATCTCCGAGTGGATGCTGCCCAAGCACTACCGCCGCGGCAATCATTCGTCGGGCACCGTCGGCACCTTCGGCGCTGCCGCTGCCGCCGCGAAGTTGCTCGGCCTGAAGGGCGAAAAGCTCGCGCATTGCATCGGCATGGCCGCCAGCTTCGCCGCCGGCATCCGCTGCAATTTCGGCACGATGACGAAGCCCTTGCACGTCGGCCGCGCTGCCGAGAACGGCGTCACCGCAGCACTCCTGGCGGCACGCGGCTTCACTGCCGACCCGGCCGCCCTCGATGGCCAGTGGGGCTTTCTCCAGGTCATGGGCGAAGGCTTCAGCGCCGACAAGATCAGCCAGGGTTTCGGCCATCTAGGAAGCAAAAAGACCTGGACGATCACCGACCCCGGCGTCAGCATCAAGCCCTATCCGTCCGGCATCGTCACCCACCAGTCCATGGATGCGATGCTGAAGCTCGTGCTCGATCACGACCTGAAACCCGAGCAGGTCGAGCGCGTGCGCTTCTACGCCGGCAAGAACATCCTCGAGCCGATCCGTTATCCGCTGGCGAAGAACCACCTGCAGGCCAAGTTCTCGATGCCCGCGCTGCTTGCGATGATCATCATCAAGCGCCGCGCCAGCCACCACGAATTCATGGACGCCTTCGTCGCCGGCCCGCAGATGCAGGATCTGCAGAAGCGTACCGACCTCATCAACGATGCCGAGATCGACGCCAAGGGTTGGGACCTCATCCGCAGCCGCATCGAGGTCGAGACCAAGGACGGCCGCAAGCTCGTCGAGTGGGCGAGCGAGAAGTACCGCGGCGGCCCGCTGAACCCGATCAGCGACGCCGACCTCGAAGGAAAGTTCCGCATGTGCGCGGAAGGCGCGATCGACAAGGCCGCCCAGGACAAGCTGCTCGAAGCCGTCGCCGGCCTCGCCAAGCTGCCCAACGCCAGCACCCTGGCTGATCTGATGGTGTACGAGTCCAAGGGCGGGCATTGAGGAAACGCCGTAGGGCGGATTAGCGAAGCGTAATCCGCCATGATCGTTGAAGGCACGGCGGCGGAATACGCTGCGCCTCCCGCCCTACACGCCGACCGTGAACACCAGCACCCGCGCGCGTTCGACCTCGATGACGACCGTCTCGCCCGCTGCGAAGGCCGGCGCACCCGACGGAAGGCTCGCTTCCAGCGGCTGCTCGATCCCCTCGACGTCGACGAGCACTTGCCGTCGTTCGCCGAGGAACCGGCTCGACCGCACGACGCCGATATCGCGATCACTCGCTTCAGCCGGCTCGGCTTTGCCGATCCCCAGGGATTGCGGCCGTACGCACACGACGCAATCGCCGTTCGCGACGCCGGGTGCAGCGAACCGCCCCAGGCGGCACTCCGCGAAGCCTTCCCGCGCCACGCCGGGAAGCTCGTTGAGATCGCTGAAGAACCGCGCAGCGAACAACGTCTGCGGCTGATTGTAGAGCCTCTCCGGCGACGCACTCTCCACGATCCGCCCCGCCCGCATCAGCACGATGCGATCCGCGATCCCCATCGCTTCCACGGGATCGTGCGTGACGACGACGGCCGTCGTCTGCTTCTCCCGCAGCAGCGCGACGGTCTCCTCGCGGATCGATGTCCGCATGCGCTGATCGAGGTTCGAGAACGGCTCGTCCATCAGCAGGATTCGCGGCCCCGGCGCCAGCGCCCGCGCGAGTGCCACGCGCTGCTGCTCGCCGCCCGAGAGCATGTGCGGATAGTCCTGCGCGTGATGCGACAACCCCACACGTTCCAATCCCGCGGTCGCGATGGCGCGCGCGCGCGCCCACGGTAGCGTATCGGGCCCGCACCTCACGGTGTCGAGGATCTTGAGA
>CAZNMY010000051.1:0-39113 GCA_964574325.1 uncultured Devosia sp.
GGCCAGCACCAGATGTGGGCGGCACAGTTCTTCAAGTTCGAGGAGCCGAACCGGTGGATGACCTCGGGCGGTCTCGGCACGATGGGCTATGGCCTGCCGGCTGCGGTCGGCGCGCAGATCGCGCATCCAAAGTCGCTGGTGATCGACATCGCGGGCGACGCCTCGATCCTGATGAATATCCAGGAGATGTCGACGGCCGTGCAGTATCGGCTGCCGATCAAGATTTTCATCCTGAACAACCAGTACATGGGCATGGTCCGGCAGTGGCAGCAGCTACTGCACGGCAACCGCTATTCCGAGAGCTACACCGAAGCGCTGCCCGACTTCGTCAAGCTGGCCGATGCCTATGGCGGCAAGGGTCTGCGCTGCGAGAAGCCCTCGGAGCTCGATGCGACCATCGACGAGATGATCGCCTACAAAGGCCCCGTGATCGTCGATTGCCGCGTGTCCGCGCTCGCCAACTGTTTCCCGATGATCCCCTCGGGCAAGGCCCACAACGAAATGATCATGGGCGAGGACGTCTCCGACGAAACCGTCGCGACGGCGATCGACAAGGCGGGCAAGAGTTTGGTGTGAGGGAGCGGTTTGACCGGATGGCAGAGCATCAACTAAAGTAGTCTTACACAATCTTACTTTAGGGCTGCGCTATGGATACGACCCGGATGTCGAGCAAGGGCCAAGTAATCATTCCCAAGGACCTCCGCGATGAATTGGGCTGGCAGGAAGGTGACGAACTCGTCGTCGAGCGCCAGGCCGAGGGCGTCGTCCTCAAACGCAAGTCACCGTTCAAGCGGACTACGCTCGAGGAAGTCAGCGGGTGCTTGAAGCCCTATTATTCGGGGCCCCCGAAAACCGTCGACGAAATGAATGCTGCTGTTGGCGAAGCGATCCGTGAGCGTTGGGAGCGCAAGCGCAGGTGATTGTCGTGGACACGAATGTCGTCGTTCGATTGCTCGTGCGCGACGACGAGCGGCAATGGCGAGCCGCTCAGTCTTTGCTCGAACGCTCGCCCGTGGTGGTACTGGCGAGCGTTCTCATGGAATGCGAATGGGTATTGCGGAAGGTCTATCAGCTCAGGCGTGATCAGATTCACGATGGCCTGGCGAAGCTGTGCGGCGCCGATGGAGTGGCCGTCGAATCGGACGTGGTCCTGCTCAAAGCTCTGGATGACTATCGAGCCGGCTGGGATTTTGCTGATGCAATTCACTTGCGGCACGCGGAGTCTTTGAAGCCTGATGGGTTTGCGACTTTCGATGTTGGTCTGCGTCGGCGTTCGGATCGACGCCAATCGGGCATCCCGGTAATCGCACCTTGAGATCGTGAATCCCATGCTCCTCGTCATCGCCAACAAGCTCTATCCGTCCTGGTCGCACAGCCGGTCGGTCGGAGATTCCAACGGACTCGTCTCGATTGTCGAATGCCTTCTCACATCCAGATCAAGCGGTCGACCAGGGATTTATTATCCTCACCGGCAGCCCGCTGATGTGAATCAGGTTGCGGGAAGCAACTGCTGCGTCACGGCTGCACGCGATGCCGGCAATCAGGATATCGCAGATGTCGCAATTGTTGCCTGCCTCCAGCGCAATCTGCTTCAGTTCGCCTGCCTTGAGTCCCGCAGCATGATCAAAGGACAGAATGCGATCGACCAGAAAAATTTCGAGGACCTCGCGCCAACTGGCAATAAGAGTCTCCTTACGCTTTCCAGCGGGAAGCCGGGCAATGCCGAATTCAATCTCATAGCTCGTAACTGCAGTGGAATGGACCATCGACCTTTCGACGCTGTCGATCCAACGCCGAACGATTGGATCGCATCGCGGGTTCATCAATTCCGATACGACATTGGTATCGAGGATTATCATGGGGCGACGGGCCAATCGCTGAAATCAACCCATCGATGGATCGAATCGCTTCGCGAAGAACGCACAGCCTCCAGACTGTCGGCAAGGGCGGTCCAGTCCTCCTGTGAAAGCCCAATTTCTCCGAGTCGCCTGGACAGCGCAGCACCCAATGGCTCGTTCGATCGAACCAATGGAGCCGGCAATTCCGCATTTGATAGCACTGCGAGCGCCTCGGCCTCGACGGTTCGCCCTGTTCGTTCGGCGCGTTGTCGCAGCCGCTCGACAAGGTCGTCAGGGACGTCACCAATGACTAGCTGGCTCATCGCTGCACCTCGGAAAATCGGTGCTGCACATTAGCAGTTGGTCGAATGTGAAGCAATTGTGCAGGATTTGTCTACCATGCTCCTCGTCATCGCCAACAAGCTCTATTCGTCGTGGTCTCTGAGGCCGTGGATGCTGATGCGCGAGCTCGGCATCCCCTTCGACGAGGAGGTGATCCCGTTGCGCCGCCCGGACACCAAGGCGCGCATTCTCGCGCGAAGTGGCGCCGGGAAATGTCCGGTGCTCATCGACGGCGACGTCACCGTATGGGAAAGCCTCGCCATCGCGGAGTATCTGGCGGAGAAGTTCCCCGATAAGGGCGTCTGGCCGGCCGACGTCAAAGCGAGGGCGCATGCACGCTGTGCCTCGAACGAGATGCACGCGGGCTTTCAGCCGCTGCGCGCGGCATGTCCGATGAACCTCGGCAAGCGCTTTGCGCCGCGCGACTTCGGCCCCGATGTCGCCGCCAGCGTCGCACGTTTGGAAGTGCTTTGGCGCGAGGCGAGAACGCGCTTTGGTGCGAAAACCGACAGCCCGTTCCTCTACGGTGCGTTCACGGCAGCAGACGCGATGTTCGCACCCGTCGTCACGCGCCTCGACACCTATCAGATCGCTGTCGCTGCCGACACGCGCACCTACATGAACGCCATGCTCGCCACGGCGTCGTTCCGCGCGTGGAAGTACGGCGCGCTCGCCGAACCCAGCGATTGGGATATCCCCGAATACGAGGAAGGCCACACGCCCGTATAAAATTTGAAGGCGGGATTGGTGAAATCGGGAACTCGGGAAGTCGGGCAGAGCGAAGAGGGCCCGACCTCCCGAATTCTCCACCTCCCGATTTCTCGCAGACCCAACCAACGAGGCCCCCACATGCCCCAGACCCAGAAGCAGTCCCACTATCCCGATCCCGGCATCAAGCAGGACGTCGTCTCGCGCACGCTGTCCGTGCTGGTCGACAACGAGCCGGGCGTGCTGGCGCGGGTGATCGGCCTGTTCTCCGGCCGCGGCTACAACATCGACAGCCTCACCGTGACCGAGACCGAGCATGAAAAGCACGTCTCGCGCATCACCATCATGACCCGCGGAACGCCGGCGGTGATCGAGCAGATCAAGCATCAGCTCGAGCGCATGGTGCCGGTGCACCGCGTCGCCGACCTCACGCTGCTGGGCGAGTCGCTCGAATGCGAGCTCGCGCTCATCAAGGTCGCGGGCAAGGGCGACAAGCGCATCGAGTCGCTTCGCCTCGCCGAGATCTACGGCGCCAAGGTGATCGACGCTTCGACCGAGCACTTCGTCTTCCAGGTGACGGGCGCCAGTCCCGAGATCGAGCGCTTCATCAAGATCATGACGGAGTTGGGCCTGGTCGAAGTCAGTCGCACGGGCATCGCCGCGATGGCGCGCGGCGCAAAGGGGCTCTGAAGCGTGGCTGTTCCGGCCGTCCTGGAGATGAACGAGAAAATGGCCCGCGATGACGGGCCATTTGAAGTGCTCCAGGTTTCGCGGCCGGCGGAATGCGAAAGGCTCACGGCGTCATCGTCGCCTTGAGACCCTCGGGCTTGCCGACCACCGTGACGATCAGATCCTCGACCTTCAGCAGGCTCGCTGCCACGCGCTTGGCGTCGGCCAGCGTCACCGCTTCGATCTCCGGGTTGCGCTTGTTGATGTAGTCGATACCGAGGTTCTCGACCATCAACCCCAGCAGCTCGTTGGCGATTTTCGCATTGGTGTCGAAGCGGAGCGGATAGGACCCGACGAGATACGCCTTGGCGTTGTCGAGTTCCGTCTGCGTCGGGCCGTCCTTCGCCATCCGCGCGATTTCCGATTTGATGACGTCGAGCGACTTCACCATCTCGGAATTCTTGGTGGCGACGCCGCCGCTGAACACTGCCGACCGGGCCATCGGCGCGACGAAGCTCCAGACGCCATACGCCAGACCGCGTTTTTCACGCACCTCTTCCATGAGCCTCGATGCAAACCCGCCGCCGCCGAGGATCTGGTTGACGACGGTTGCCGCCATGAAGTCGGGATGCTTTCTGGCCATCGCCCCGAAGCCGAACCGCGCCGCCGACTGCGGAACCGGCATCTCGAGCACTTCCATCGCGCCGCCGGCTTTCAGCGTGACAGCGGGTACGGGGGTCAACCCGGCCTTGGCCGGAAGGTCCGCGAACAAGGTGTCGACGAGTTCGCCGAGCGACTTCGCATCGATGTCGCCGACCGCGACGATCTTCAGCGTGTCCCGCGCCAGTATCCGACGGTGATAGGCGCGCACGTCGTCGCTTGTGATCGACAGCACCTCGGCAGGTGTGCCGTCGGCGGGCCGCCCATAGGGATGATCGCCGAACGCGAGGCGGCTCCAGGCTTTGCCGGCGACCCGTTCGGGATCTTTGGCCTGGAAGGCGAGCTGGGAGGAGATCTGCTTTTTCACACGCTCGACCGCATCCGCATCGAAGCGCGGCTTCGTCAGCGCCAGCCGCATCAACTCCACCGCTTTCTGGCGGTTCACGGTCAGCGTCTCGAAGCTGCCGAACAGGTGATCGCGGGTCGAGCTGAAGTTCATCCGCATCGCGATTTCCTCGACGCGCTCCTGGAAGGCGGAGGCTTCGAGATCACCGGCGCCCTCGTCCATCATGCCCGTCATGAAGTGCGAGATGCCGGCCTTGCCCGCGGGATCTTGCGCAGCACCGCCGTCGAAGGCGAAGCGCAACGCCATCAGGGGCACGTTGTGGCTCTCGACGAGCCACGCCGTGATGCCGCTCGGGCTCTTGATTTCCTGGATGTTCATGAAGCGGTTCGGAGCTTGTCGGTTGGGGGCTGCGGTGGCCGAGGCGGCTTTACCGCCGCCGACTGTCGTGCCGGGGCTCGTCTGTGCGACCGCGGGGCCTGCGAATGCCGCAAAGCCCAGTGCGCAACAGACGGCCAGAGCCCGAGGTGAGAACATGGCGCGAGAACGTAAGATAGAGGATGTCATGCAGGTTTTCTCTCTCGCCGATCAGGACCGTGAACCGGGCGCCGGCTTGGCCGGGCCGGCATCAGCCGCAACGGGCAGCAGCGTGCCCGTTACCGAGCGGCGCACATCGAGGTAGGCGGCAGCCGCCTTGCGCACGTCTTCGGGCGTTACTTTGGCGAGGCGGTCGGGCCATGCGTCCAGGTCCTGGATCGTGCGGCCGACGACGAGGCCCCATCCGTAGCGGCGGGCGAGTGTCGACTGGTTGTCGCTCTCGTAGACGTACTCCGCGATGTAGTTGGCCTTGGCCCGCTCGAGCTCGCCCGACGTGATACCCTTGTCGCGGACCTCGGCCAGCACCGCATCCACGGCAGCTTCGAGCTTGTCCATCGCGATATCGTCGTTGGGCACGGCGTAAATGCCGATCTTGGTGGAGTCGAGACCCGAGCCGCCGTAGTAGCCCCCGGCGCTCGAGGCGACCTGCGCTTCCATCACCAGCTTCTTGTAGAGCCGGCTGGTCGGTCCCCCGCCGACAACCTTCATCAGCAGATCGAGGGCTTCGGCCTCTCCGGGCTTCGCCGTCACGTAGCTCGGCGCGAAATAGTGCCGCGACCACATCGGCTTGCCCGCCCGGCTGTCCTTCAGCTCGACCCTGAGTGGCGTCCGCATCGGCGGCTCTTTGACCCGCTCGCGCGGTTTGATGGCCGCACTCGGCTTCAGTTTGCCGTAGTGCGTCTCGGCGAGCTTCTTGACCTCGTCGAGCGTGACGTCGCCCGACACCACGAGGATCGCATTGTTGGGAGCGTAGAAGGCCTTGTAGAAATCGAGCGCATCCTTGCGCGACAGCGCCGCGATCTCGTGCTCCCAGCCGATCACCGGGATACCGTAGTGATGATTGCGATAGAGCGCGGCACTCATCTGCTCGTCGAGAATGGCGGACGGGTTGTTCTCGACCCGGCTGCGGCGCTCTTCGAGAATCACGTCGCGCTCGGTCAGAACCTCCTTGTCGGCGAGCTGGAGATTGACCATGCGATCGGCTTCCATCGACATGACCTGCGACAGGCGGCTCTTTGCGACCCGCTGGAAGTAGGCCGTGGCGTCGTGGCTGGTGAAGGCGTTGTCGTTGCCGCCCAGGCGCGACACGATCTTCGAGAACTCACCGGCCGGGATCTTCTTCGTGGCCTTGAACATCAAGTGCTCGAGGAAGTGGGCGATGCCCGACTTGCCGGCCGGTTCGTCTGCTGCGCCGATCCGATACCACACCATGTGCGTGACGACCGGCGCCCGGTTGTCGGGAATTACGACGCCGACGAGACCGTTGGACAGAGTGAATTGCTGCGCCTTGGCCATCGTCTGGCTGTTGGCGGACTGGGTCTGCTGGATGAGGGCGAGCATGAGGGTTGCGACCAGGAGCTGTAGATGAAACCTGAGGAAGAGGCGGCGCATTCGAGTGTCCTTGCGCTGGGGCATGGCGAACTTGGGCTGTGACGACCGGGGCATTGCGGATTGGGTCATTGCGGGCTGGGGAACTGCAGAAGAACGCGCCGCATCGCCGGGCGGCAGCAGTGCAGAATGCGAGCCTTGAGTGGCGGCGAACTCGGTGCTCACGCGTCGGCAGCCTTCGCAGTTGACGGTGCGTGATATCTAATCTGGTTCTGAATTGTGGCCAACTCCCGCATCGAATCGCGCGTCAATTCCGACTTCTCCAATGCGGGGACTGGCGTCGATACGCCATATTTGGCTCATTGGACCGGGGATGACCAATTACAAATTGGAAATATTGCGGCTGCCGAACGGCCGGCCGATGGGGCTGCACCGGCCGGCATGGGGCTGTACCCTCGGGGGTGAGCATTGCATCGGCGGCTTCCGGACGGTATCAGGAGCGGATGCGGATCGTGCCGGCGCGCCGCAGCTTCAAGCGCCCGCCCCTGTTGTTCCCAAAACCCTTCCCAACCCGTCGATGACCGACCTCAAGCTGATCGCCTTGGACGCCGAGGATTTGAACATCCTGTCGGCCCACCTGCAGGATGGCGTCCTCAAGGTGGCGGATATGGCGTTTCTGCCGCGTGAGCGCCGCTTCGCAGCGATCCTCAATCGCTTCGATTGGGCGGCCGCCCTGCCGTCCGGCAGAGCCAGGGGGCGCCGCCAGCGCCGTCGCTCGGCGCTACGCTTCGAGCGGGTCGGCAGTGCCGCGCTGCTGGGCATCGACATCAAGGCGCGGGATCGCGTGCTGTCGCTGCTTGCGATCGAGTTCCAGAGCACGACGTTCCCGGCCGGGATCGTGACGCTGCATTTTTCCGGCGGCGCCGCCATCCGCCTGGAGGTGGAGTGCATCGAAGCCGAACTGCGCGATCTCGGCGCGGTCTGGTCGACCCGTTCCAAACCCGAGCATGCCGACGACGAGAGCGGGTCGAAAGGCGGCGGCGCATGACGAACGGAACCCGCGGGCGACGCCCTGGAACAGACTTCGAAAGGTCGACATCTCCATGCCGATGAAGCTCGACAGCAGCATGCCGGACTTCGAGGCCGGCTTTGCACGCTTCCTGACGACCAAGCGTGAGGTGTCGGCCGACGTCGACACGGCCGTCAGCGGCATCATCGCGCGCGTGAAGGCCGAAGGCGACAAAGCCCTGATCGAACTTTCCGCCGAGTTCGACAAGGTCGATCTCGCCCGCCACGGCCTGCGCGTCACGACTTCAGAGATCGACGCCGCCGTCGCCGGGGTCGACGAGACGACGCTGGCCGCTCTCGAACTCGCCTGCGACCGGATCGCGAGACACCATCAGCGTCAGCGCCCGGTCGACGACAGTTACCGCGACGACCTCGGGGCGGAGCTCGGCTCGCGCTGGACCGCGGTCGAGTCGGTCGGTCTCTACGTGCCCGGCGGTCTCGCCTCCTATCCCAGCTCCGTCCTGATGAACGCCGTGCCCGCTGCCGTTGCCGGCGTGCCGCGCGTCGTCATGGTCGTGCCGAGCCCGCGCGGCGAATTGAACCCATTGGTACTGGTTGCCGCCCGCCTCGCCGGGGTCTCCGAAATCTACCGCGTCGGCGGCGCGCAGGCCGTCGCCGCTCTCGCCTACGGCACGGCCACGATCGCGCCGGTCGTCAAGATCGTCGGTCCCGGCAACGCTTTCGTCGCCGCCGCCAAGCGTCAGGTGTTCGGCCACGTCGGCATCGACAGCATCGCCGGGCCATCCGAGGTGCTGATCATCGCCGACCGCGACAACGACCCGGAGTGGCTCGCCGCCGACCTGCTCGCCCAGGCCGAGCACGACACGGCCGCCCAGTCTATCCTGATGACCGACGACGCCGATCTCGCGGCGAAGGTCGAGGCAGCCGTCGCGCGCCAGCTTGCCGTGCTTCCGCGCGGAAACATCGCCGGCCAGTCGTGGAACGAGTTCGGCGCGGTGATCGTGCTGCGCTCGCTCGACGAGGCCCCGCCGCTCGCCGACCGTATCGCTGCGGAGCATCTGGAGATCGCGACCCGCGACCCCGATGCGCTGGCGCTGAAGATCCGCAACGCCGGCGCGATCTTCCTCGGCCACTTCACGCCCGAGGTGATCGGCGACTATGTCGCGGGTTCCAACCACGTCCTGCCGACCGCCCGCAGCGCGCGCTTCACGTCCGGCCTCGGCGTGCTCGATTTCATGAAGCGGACGTCGATGCTGCGGCTCGATGCGGCCTCATTGGCAGCCCTCGCGCCGGCCGCGATGGCGCTCGCCCGCGCCGAAGGGCTCGAGGCCCACCGCCGCTCCGTCGAGATCCGCAGCGGCAGGATTTCCCACTGAGGCGGTGCGTATCCCGGGCGACTGTGGTTCGACGGGATAACTTCGAGGTCGTCACCGAGGGTAGTTACCGAGGGTAATCATGGCCGAACCATCCGAGCCGCCTTCCCCGCCATCGACGGATCGCCTCGTCGCCGTCGATCTCGACGAAGGCTCGATCGCGCGCGGCTCCAGCAACATCGACCACGAGCGCGAGGTCGCCATCTACGATCTGCTCGATCAGAACGCGTTCGCCGTGGTCGGCCGCGACGACGGACCCTATTCGCTCTCGCTCTCGATCGCCGACGACAGGCTCGTCCTGGCGATCTCTGCCGAACGCAGCGAGGGTGAGGTGCGGCACATGCTGTCGCTCACGTCGCTGCGGCGCGTCATCAAGGACTATTTCATCGTCTGCGACACCTACTATGACGCGATCCGTTCCGCGCCGCCCTCGCGCATCCAGTCGATCGACATGGGCCGCCGCGCCTTGCACGACGAGGGCAGCCGCCTCCTGATCGAGCGGCTGAAGGACAAGATCGAGATCGACCACGATACGGCACGGCGATTGTTCACGCTCATCTGCGCCCTTCACTGGAAGGGATGAGAGCGTGGAGGCGGGGTTCGGGGAGGCACGCGGGAAGCTGACGGGTGAACTGCCGCCCGCGGTTCTGTTCGCCTGCACCATGAACGCCGTGCGATCGCCGATGGCCGCGGCCATCCTCGGTCATCTCGCCGGCCGCCGCAGCTACGTGGTCTCCGCCGGGGTTCGCCGCGGCACGCCCGACCCCTTCGTCACCGAGGTGATGGCCGAGATCGGCATCGACGTCAGTCAGCACGCGCCCACGACCATCTCGGAACTCAACGATACCTCGTTCGACCTGATCGTGTCGCTGTCACCCGAGGCGCACCACCAGGCGCTGGAGCTGACCCGTACCTTTGCGGTGGACGTCGAATACTGGCCCACGTTCGACGCCTCGATGATGATCGGTCAAGGCAGCCGCGAGCAGGTTCTGCAAGCATACCGCGGCGTGAGAGACGCCCTCTTCCGCCGCATCAAGCAACGCTTCGGCCTGCAAGGCGGCCCGAGCGTTTGAGGTGCTGTGCAAAACGGGGCGGCTCCTGCGGGCGTAGATTCTGCACGGGTATCGGACAGAGATGCCCCCTTCTATTGGCTACGCCCGCGTTCCCCGCGTAGTCTGCCGCCGACCGGCACGACAGAGGGCAGCCCAGCATGAGCAGCGCAGGCATTTCGTTTCAGCTCGAGGAAGCCACGATCGCTGAGTTGCATGCCGCGATCGGCAGCGGCGAGGTGACCGTCGGCGATGTCGTGCGCCACTACATCGCTCGCGCGCAAGCGTTCAACGGCGTGGCTAGCGTGCTCGTCACGGCGGATGGCGGGCCGGTTGCTGCGGCGTCGGGCGCGATCCGCGCCGGGGCGCCGCTGGAGTTCCCGATCGCCACCGTGGCAGCGGCCCGCGTGCTGCCCGATCTCGCGGGCTACGAGGGACCGCCGCTCGAGTTCGGCCGCATGGAAGCGACCGCGTCCGACCCGACCGTGATGCAGCAGTTCGGCATGATCGCGGGGATCGAGAACGGCACGCAGTTGAACGCGCTCGCGACGTTCAACATCCGCGGCGAGCGTTCCGTCACCTGCAAGGGTGACTACGACCGCCATCCGAAAGACGGCCCCCTGCCGCCCGGCGCGCCGCCGGTCTGCGAGCACTTTCGCCAGCTTCCCGACGCGCTCGAAACGGCAGCCGCTCTCGACGCGAAATGGGGCAGCAGACCCGACCTGCAGGCGCTGCCGATGTACGGCGTCGTGTTCTCGTTCAAGGACCCGTTCGACACGAAGGACATGCGCTCGACCGGCGGTGGCGACGCCGCCTACGACATCGACTTTCCCGCGCGCGATCACGTGCTCGTCGAGCAGTTGCGCAACAAGGGCGCCATCATCTTCGCCAAGGCGCTGTGCACCGAATACAACGGCCGCGCCGGCGATCCCGGTGGGCGCCACGAGCCGCGAGCGATTTTGCCGTCGACCATCGGCTATCAGCGCTCCACCTGGGGCGGCAACCCCTGCAACGTCTACGACACCACGCGGGCAGCCTCGCTGGGCTCGAGCTCCGGCAGCGGCGTATCCGTCAGCGCGAACCTGTGCATGGCGAGCCTGGGCGAAGAGACGCGTGCATCGTGCCGGGGACCTGCCAACCACAACGCCGTCGCGCTCATCCTGCCGCACAAGGCGATGCTCGGCGTCGACGCCGGCGCGCTCGGCGCGGACATCTATTGTGACCGCAGCGGCATCCTCGCCCGCACGCTCGGCGACTGTGCCCGCATTCTCGACGCGCTGAAAGATCCGGTCGACGGCTACTACGATCCGCGCGACGTCTATACGACCGTGCCGCGGACGACCGTTCTCGCCACGCCCTATGCGAGCCATGTCCGCAGCAGCGCCAGCAAAGGTGCTCTCGCCGGCATTCGTCTCGGCATCATCCGCGAGTCCATGACCATCAAGCCGGGCTCACTCACCGAGGTGCCGATCGCGACGGCGGCCGCGCGCGAGATCCACGACATCCTCGGCGGGCATCTCGGTGCGACGCTCGTCGAATCGCGCGATCCGCTGTGGCAGCCCGTCCCCGGCATCGAGCAGATGCGCACCGATTTCCGCCGCGGCCTCGCCGAGCTGGTTCCGGTCTTCATGCCCGATCTGCTGTTCCGTCTCGGCGCGGACGGCCAGCCCGTGTTCGAGGATTTCGCCGCAGCCATCCGCCGCACCGAGTTCCAGCCGGGCAAGTTCTTCGGCACGGGCACCCTTGCGCCTATCGACTATCTCGTCGCGATGGCCGAAGGCACGATTCCGCCGCCGGCCAATCTGGACATCGGGACGATCCAGAACCAGGAGCTGGCGATGGCGTTCCGCTTCCACATCTCGCAGTACCTCGCTCGCCGTGCCGCAGACTGGCGCGCGCTGGGCTTCCAGGAAACACTGGTGGATTGGGCCAATCTCAATGCCCGGTCGAAGTTCTGGGGCGACGATCAGCGCTCGGCCTTCGAGAACTGGGAGGAAGTCGGCGACCCCCGCAATTCCCTCGGCGGCAGGCAGGGCGTGGACGAACGCATCATGCTTCGCGAGATGCTGCGCCGCCTCGACATGAAGGTGATTCTGGAGAACAAGCTCGACGTGCTGGTGCGGCTGCACACGCCGTGGCCGCCTGCCCGGATCGGCGGCGCAGGTCAGCCGGGCTTCTGGCAGAACCTGCGTCACGAGTCGCTCTATGGACCCAACGCCGGGCTGACGGAAATCCTGGTACCCGCAGGCTATGTCGATACCGCCTATGATCCCGTGTTCGAGTTGAGCGCCGACGGCATGCGCTATGACATCGTCCCGTCCGGTGCGGCCACGAGCCTGCCCGCGCCGGGCTTGCCGTTCTCGCTCGTCTTCCGCGCCGAGCTCGGCCGCGAGGACGTCGCGCTGGGCGTCGCGTCTGCGTACGAGGCGGTATCGAAGAGGCGGATCGCTCCACCGCGTTTCGGCCCCCTGCCGATGCAACGGCAGCGCTGACCCGGGAGCACTCGCGTTTCGCGGGCAAGAACAGCCGGATACAACCGTGTTGTCGAGGTCTCATCCACAGCTTCCACAGGCTCGGCGCCGCACACGCGTTGCCCCGATGGCGCGACTCGATTGAACGCTTCTCATGACTGCCTGCACGTCGCGGCCTCGAGCGCAGTGGCGACAGGGCGCGAGCGTCGAATTGAGGAGGTCGTGGATGCAAGTCGAAGCGAGCACGCAGCGCGTGGTCCCCGGGCGCCAGGCCTCGAGCCTTTATCTGACGTCGTGGGTGGCCGTAGCTGCGTTCGGGTTGGGCTACATCGGTGTCGCGACGACCCGTCCGGACCTCATCGGAACCGTCCTGCCGCTGGCCGAGCAGCAGATGGATCAATCGAATGCCGGCCGTCAGACCGGTGATCTCACCGAGGAGATGGTGGTGCTGCGCAAGTGGGTCCACGAGCTCCAGCACGAACTGGCGGCGACCAAGAGCGCGCTGCACGAGCAGGTGAGCCAGAACTCGGCCATTCTGCAGCGGCTGAGCGCGGCTGAGGAGAACCTGGGCGCCCTTCGCGAGGTGCGCGAGCCGGCCGGCAAGCAGCCCGGCGGCAAAGTGCAGACCCGCGCACAATCACCGGGGCTGGGGCCGGTTCAACTGCCGTTTCAGACGGCCAAGCAGCAGCCCGCCCCAGCGAACGAGACGACTCAGAGGACGGTTTCGTCGCCGGCGTGGTCGCCGGAGGTGTCGGCAGCCGCGAACACGAATGTCC
The DNA here is from genome assembly GCA_964574325.1 of uncultured Devosia sp. Classification (GTDB taxonomy): domain Bacteria; phylum Pseudomonadota; class Alphaproteobacteria; order Rhizobiales; family Hyphomicrobiaceae; genus CAMDPA01. The sequence goes on from CAZNMY010000051.1 coordinate 13,185, forward strand.
GCATCATGAACAGCGTGGCAGCGCCGATCGCGACCGGCAGCGTTCCCGATGCGGCAGCGGCCAAGGCGCCGCCGGTCCCCGCCACCCCGCGGGCGATCGAGATCGGCACCGCCGAGTCACTCGACGGCCTGAGATCCAAGTGGGGCGAGATCGCCGGCCGCAACGGGGATGTGCTCGCCGCCGCCGCGCCGCGCTACAGGCTGTCGGCCGATGGCCGCTCGGCTCCGTTCACACTGCTCGCCGGTCCGTTCGATACCCCCGCCGAAGCCACGCGTGCCTGCAATGCGCTACGCGCCAAAGGGGTCGCCTGCCGGCTCGGCGGCGCCTACGCGGGCAACAAGCTCTGAGCGCACCGGGGAACGATCGTTGGCGGGTGATCTCCCTAGTGTGGCGTCGCGCCTTGATCGACCGATAGATGCGGCAAGGTCGGTGTCGATTGATGCGCGATGAACGCCACACTAAGTCTATGATTTATCTAGTGGCCTTCGTGTCGCGCCTAAATCGTCTACGGTTGCCGCTGGCGCAGCGATTTAGGCGCGACAGGCCACCAGGTCGGAGGCCCGCGGCGAGGCGAACGTCGGCGCGATCCATGACGATCCACGTGTTGTTCGCGATTGTTGAAACGAGCCGCTGGACAGGGCTGAGCCCGAGTGCTAGACGACCCTTCGTGGGGTCCGGCAGGACCCCTTTTGCAGTCTAGTCCGGAAGGGCATGCCTGTAAGGGCGATTAGCTCAGTTGGTAGAGCAGCTGACTCTTAATCAGCGGGTCGACAGTTCGAGCCTGTCATCGCCCACCAAATGATTTCAACGGGTTAGGCCCGGAAATCACGGAACAAAACGGCATTGTCCGACTGATTGTCCGACTGGTGCCGGTCGGACGGGTTGGGATGACCAGCGCGGCAAGTATGTTCTTCGCCGGATTGCTGAGTGGCTTAGTGGCCTTTGCCCTTGCTTTCGGGTCCGTGATCGCAACCGAAAGCCTTTATCGCTCGCTCGTCGATCGCCAGCACCAAACCCAACATGGCCATCGCCCTTGGGAAATCGTCGCTATCATATTGGGTTGGAGCGCGAGGACCGACGAGGTGCTTGCAACACGCCGCTGGCCCTTGGCCAACCCGGTCAGACCCGGGAGAAAGCCATATCTACCTATCAGCCGCCCCGCTGGGGAGCAATCGCGTCCGCGTCTGCCGGCGTGACGATGGCGCGCGAACTTCTGTCGTGTGGGACGTCGGGTTCAAAGCTCCGCGTCCAATCGGACATTGGTGTAGGAGGCATAGGATTCTACTCCGCCGGTCGCGCATCTCACCTGGAAGCTCAATGTGCCGACATCCGGTTGGAACGCATTGGCTTGCGAGGTGCTGCCGCCGAAAAGATTTCCTGATTGTGTCAGATCACGGGTGACTGTTGCGAGCGCCCGCATCGGCGCCGGCAGCACCGAGTGCGAGAAGTAGTAGCCGTTCGTCGCGCCGACGAAGAAGACATGGAACACGCCGCTCAAGCGCCGGAAATAGCGGCACGCCAGAACGAATTCATCCTGGAACGGCCGCGCCTGCCAATCCGTTGCCGATGCGCCGACTTCGAGCTTGACGCGCGCGAACGTGACCGAGCCGGCCGCCGCCCGCTTGATCTTGAACGAGCGATTGCCGGTGTCGCCTGCGCCGAGCGTCAGTGTCAACGATCGCCGCCCACTGCCTGCCGTGATCGTGCCCGACTGTGTGCCGAACGTAACGGTGAGATCCTGGCTCGGCGCTTCGACCGAAACCGTCACGGGAAGCGAAGCAAACGAGGCGTGGCCCCACAAGGCCGGCTCGACGACCTGCTCCAGCTCGCCCGAGGCGAGCGTCAGGACGAAGCCGGACAAGGTCGCGTTGGCCCCGCCCGTCGCGGCTTTCCAGCGGTCGAAGCCGTAGACTCCGGCCGCGAGAGCACCACCGGCGAACGCGCGCTGGTTGATCTGGAAATCACCGTTGATGAGCAGGCTCGGCGTCACGCCGCCACCGCCACTGCCGCCGCCGCCGATCGTGGAGTTCGGAAACGTGACCTCGCCCGTATCTTTGTCGATCAGTATCGCCTCGTGCCACGTGGTGCCGTCGGCGGATACCTTGAAGTGGTAGTCGTCGTCACCCGTCAGGCCCATTTCTGCGCGGCCGGAAAAGCCGGTCTGGAACAGGAGCGATCCCGTGTCCGCAGCGGTGGCCTTGTTGACCTTGATCTGGTGGCCTGCACCTTCATGATTGAACAGCGAGGCGGACGAGGCGACAGCGAGGCGGTTCGTCGTGTCCGCGGTAGCATTGACGCCGACCAATGGCGTCGGATTGACGGAGCCGCCGCCTCCGCCCGACACGGTCGTCCAGGCGGTGGAGTTCCAGGCCACGAGCTGGTCATCGTCGGCCACCCATGCGATCCAGCCCTCGCGCGGGGTGTAGATTTCCCATGCGCCGTCCTGGAAAGCAGCGACCTTCAGGTCGTGCCCGGACCACGCGCCGGTGCCACCCGCCGCGACAATGTAGCGGGCGCCGTCGGGGGGCGTCGCGGGCGGGGTCGAAAGGTCCCGGTCGGCAACGGAAAGTTGCACCAGACAATCGAGCGCGCGGATCGCCTCGTTGTGCGTCACGTGTTTCTGCGCCTGGGCTGCCATGATGTAGGGAAGGTGCAGATTGGTCGTCTCGTCCATCGCGGGCTCCTGGCTTGCAATGCGTTCGCTGAGGACGAAAATAGGTGTGGTGGGAAATGCGGGGATAAGTTCACGCCGAGCGGTATGTGTCGCGCGTGCAATCGACTGCGCCTTAGTATTGTCTCCGAGCCCCGCCGGAGTTGACTTTCCGCACCCCGCGCACCCTAGGTGACGGCGTTCTGGACAGCGGCAATCGTGGTGGATCGAGGGGAGGCCGGCGAGGCATGGACGAGGTGAGAAGCTTGCGGTCGAGGCGGCGGCAGGCCATCGTTGCCGGGCTTGGAACGGCAGCTCTGGCGGCCGCCCTGGCATACCTACCCCTTGCCCAACGAGCCACCCAGCCGGCGATCGACCTGCCCGCGCTGCACAAGGACTTGCGCGCCAAGCTCGACCCGGCATTTCCCGGCAGGGGCACGACCGACTATCCCGGCAACACCGTCGATGACGTGCCCAAGGGCTACGCCATGATCCTGATGGCGGAGCTGGCCGGCAAGCGGCCCGGCGCGACCGGCGTATCGGCCATTGCCCGAGCAGCCGGCAAGTTCCTGATCGAGCGCGCCGACGAGCGCCGGGACGGCTTTCCCGGCTGGGGGGTGCCATTGGCCTGGGACCCTTACGGCGACGGCTCGATCAATCCGGCCCACACCAAATATTCGATCTCGACCGGTATCGTGATCGATGCGCTGCTGGATTGGATCGCCGCCGATCCCGAGGCACCAAAGGCGCGGGTTCTCGAACTGGTACGCGGCTCGATCGTGCCCTACCTGCGCGACGGCGCGCTCTCGCCTTCGGGCCTGCTGCCCTATTCGCTGGAAGCCGCCGATCGGCCCTACGACACGTTCAATTCGGCCGCCTATCTCGCTGGCGCAATCCAGCGCTACACCACGTTCGAGACCGATCCGCAGATGAAGGCCCGTATGCAGGCCGTCGCCGACAAGACGGTCGCCGCACATCTGGCGCACAAGCAGGTCGCTGCATCCGGCAGTTGGTTCTGGCACTATTCGATCAGCGAAAAAGTGCCGAACGACATGGCACACGCGGGCTACATCATGCACGGCATGCGTCTCTATGCCGACCATGGCGGCACGCTTGCGGACAAGCTCGACATCAAGGCGATCGAGCGGCATCTGGCCGATTTCGTCGATCCCGCCAGCGGCCGTATCGTCGCGTGGCCCAGCTTCCGCAAGGACGCCAACACGCCGGCCCGCTCCTACGATCTCGGGATGGGCATGTATCTCGTCTGCCGCCGCGGGCACGACGCATTGCGCGCGCCCTATCTAGCCTCTCTCCCGGCCTACAGGACCGCTGCCGGCAGCTACCTCAAGTATCCACCAAAGCCCGGCCAGCAAGACCTCGCCGTGCGCGAGTACGAAGGCTACATCCTGCTTGGGATTGCCGCCTGCATGGGAGCGCCGGGCCGATGATCGCCGAACGATTGAAATCCGCGTCGAGCGCTGGAATTGCCTGGGTTCGCGCGATGCCGGCGAACCAATTCCGCATCGCGGTCATCGCCCTTTGTGGAATTGCAGTCGTTGCCGCCGTGCTGGTCCGGGACCGGCAGAACCGCAAGCGCTTCGATGCCCGGATCGGCGATGCACGTGCGACGGCCGGCGCGGAAATCGCGTCGCTGAAGAGCGAACTCGCCGCAGCGCGGGCAGCGACGGCCAAGGCACCCGATCCCGCCAAGGCTGCTCCGGTCCCGGAAACGCCACCGCGTCTCGTGACGCTGTCGATCACCGACAAGCGGCGAGAGCTGGCGCGCAAGGCGCTGCCGGCCTTCGATCCGCAAGCCGAGGTCGAGGTGCCGTTCACGCGCTTCGCGACCGCGAACCACACGGCGCGTTTCCTGATCAAGCCGGCGGCGCTGACGAGCGCGCTCGACATCGCCGGTCACGCCAAGATCGGTTTCCCGCGCCAGGGCGTACCGCTGAAGATGGTGGAGTTCGCGCCCGGCCGCCTCGCGGTGTTCTTCCGCGAGACGTTCTCCGGGCGGCTCTACCTCTATCGCGTCGGAACGGCGGTCGAGAAGGAGATCCGCATCCGCGGTCCCGTCGACGCCGAGCCCATTCTGCGTGAGGCGATCGTCCACAACGGGCGCCTGATGGCGATCCTCTACGACAACGAGCGCATGGTGAACGAGGTCGTCGCCCTCGATCCCGACGCTGCCGACTATGCCGTGACGCCCTCGGCCATCGCGACACTTCCGACGCTCGAGGACCCGGCGGGCACCCACTACGAGATGATGCCGACCCTGTTCATGCTGCCGCACGGCGAGCAGCTTTGGATCGTCGGCGGCACCCTCGTGTCGCGGCTAGGCGACAAGGATCTCGCAGAGACGCACCGTCTGAAAGAATGCATACGCGCCCAGGAGGCGGTTGCCGGAGAGCAAGGCCCATTTGTCCTTTGCTTGGCGAAGTCCGCCGAACGCGCGCCGTTCCTGCTGTCGCAATGGCAGCGGGGAGGAATGGTCGGCGCATCTGCTCCGCTGGACAGCAAGACAATTCCCCACAGGCTGCGGATGGAGCGCGGGCAGGCAGCCTACGATCTCGCGAAATCGACGGCCGATCTCGAGCGGTTGATGCGCTTCGACCTCGAGCACAACCAGCTTTCCGGCGTGATGGAACTCGGCACGAACAATTACGAGGGCCGCGTTGCCTGGTCTCAGATCTACTTCCTCAACGGTCTGCTCGATCTCGTGCGAATGGGGCAGACCGACAACGATGCGTTCGATCGCATCGGGTCCTTGCTTGCTGATGCCAAGCGCCGGCTCGACATCGAGATGCACCTGCTCGACCGCCTGAATGCGTCCGAGGTCGGCTACATCACCAAGGCCTTTACCGTGAAGCGTGAACCGGCGCTGTTCGCGGTACAGACCGGCCGCCTGCTGCTGCTGTTCAATCGCTATCAGCGGGAGATCCAGCGCGGCACGACGCTTACTTCAGCCAGCCGGCTGCAGCATAACGTGCTGACGTTCAAGGGCCATATCGATCAGCTTCGACTGGCCGGGGCGGAACCCGGTGGAGCCCGTGAGGGCCGCCACTACCTTGCTTGGCCGAAGGGGAGCGCCTTCTTCTTCGACGGGCTCAACGTTCCCTACAACCACCAGAACGAGTGGGCTTACGCCGTATTCGACACTCTGAAGGGCGTGCCCAAGCCTGATCCGATTCAGTTGCGCGCCCGCGAGCAAGCGACACAGATCATCAATCAATTCCTCGACGACGTAACGCCGAACGGTGAGTTCCCAAGGAATGGCGAGTGGCCCTACTGGTGGGGGAAGGCGAAGCAGGGCTGGGCCGAGTCCGAAGGGGTGTCCACCCATATGAAGTCGTACGCCGGCGACAAGTCGGTGGCCTTCATCTCGTTCCGCTCGATCGATGTCATGTCGACATTGTCTGCGGAACGTTCGAGTTGGCGGGCGTCCAGTCAAAGTCTTGTCGAGAGCATTCACCGCGCCGTCGCCAAGGGGCACGTCTACCCGTTCGTAGCCTCGTCCTTCGTCGATCGGGGCTATCGCCCCGCGCTGGAGCCTGCGGTTTCGCTAGGCTATCTGCGGATGACCGCGCCGTGGGAGTTGCAAGGTGCCGTCTGGGCGCTACTCGATGCACCGCTCCCGCCAGCCCCCGAGGATCCGCATTCGCACAACTTGAATGCGCAGGTGCTGAAGCAGTTGCCCGGTGTCCGTGAAGCACGGCCTTCCGCCACCGACGCGCGTGACGTGCTGGCGCGCTATCTGGAGACGGCAATACCGTTCAACGTAGACTTGGCGTGGCGGCATTCGGGTCTCGAACTCGGCGGCAAAATCCTGGCTTGGAACCTCGCCTACGACCTCGACGCCGCGGTCGCTGCCTATGAGCGCACCGGGGACGAGCGGTTCCGCAACGTGCTTGAGCAGGGCCTCGATGCCGCCATGGCGATGCGCGACGACCGGCTCGGCAAGACCGACGAGATCCGCAAGCGCGTGATGCCGGCCTGGGGCACCAACCGTTACAGTCCCGACAAGAAGCAATGGATGGCGTGGGACGCGTTCACCGGCATCATCGCCCACCCGGCGATCGTCCATGCCCACCTCGTCATGCAGCGCAGCAACGAGCCGGCGCGCAAGGACAAGGCGCAACGCTATCTACGCGATGCCACCGAAGCCGTCGCGGCATTCGACGATTGGTGGCGCGAGGACATCGAAGCGGGGATGGGCTGGTATCTTGATCCGCTGTATCAGGACGTAGCGCCGCTCAATCACATGAACCTGCTGGGAATGGCCCACGTCGAGCTGTGCAAGCGGTTCGCACGTGAGGATTCGTGCACGAAAGCCGCCGGCCTCGCGCGATTCTTCCAACATCACCTGAAGCGCAACAGCGATGGCACTTGCGCTTGGGAGTACTGGGCAGGCGGGCAACTGAAGAAGCACCTGTCGACCTCGGGCGAGGATATAACGCACGCCCACATCAACGTGCGCTTCGCGATCCTGGCCTGGAAGCACGGCATCGTCATCGACAAGGCCGATATCGAGTGCATCGCCCGCGCCCTGACGCAACGCGTGTTCCGTCCCACGGGAGACTGGGGCATGGCGGTCGACGGCACCGGCGATCTCATCAAGAGCAAGCTGCACGAGGGATTGTCTGCATGGGGTGAGCTGGCCGACGTCGATCCCACCATACCCGAGCGCATCGAAGCCTTCATGCTGGCCAACCCCGAAGCCTATCCGCTGGGCCTGCTGTCATACGCGACCGGCCCGGCGAGCTTCGCCCGGCGGCTGCCCACCACCAAGTGACTCGGCGAAGTCGCCGGACCAGGAGCCCTATGACCACTTCTTCGACCTCGTCGACGACTGCGCAGCCTGCGGCCGGCAGCCTCAAATGGCTGTTCGCCCTGGCGTTCACGCTGTCCGGGTTCGCAGCGCTCGCCTATCAGATCGCGTGGCAGCGCGTGCTGACGCAGGTGATCGGTTCCGACGCGATCTCCGCGGTGCTCGTCGTCGCCATCTTCATGGTCTGGCTCGGCGTCGGCTCTGAGCTTGCACGCCGCCTGCTGCCGCGCGTCGGCAATCGCGCGGGGCAGGCCTACGCCGTGTTGGAAACCATCATCGGGGTCGCAGGCATCGCCTCGATCCCGGTGCTGCGCAGCGCCAATGCGTGGCTCGCCACGACTGGTAGCGACTGGATTCTCGCCGACGTGATGCTCAACCTGCTGCTGTTGGCGGTGCCGGTGATCGGCATGGGTATGACCACGCCGCTGATCGTCGAGGTCGCCAAGAACAAGTTGAGCGATCTCGGCAGCACCGTCGGGTTGTTCTACGGCCTCAACATTCTCGGCGCCGCCGCCGGAGCATTGCTGACGGGACTGGTGCTGATCGAGCTCATCGGCTTGACCGGGGTGACGATCCTCGCCGCCTGTCTCAACATCGGCGTCGGCATCAGCGTGTTCCTGGCGCTCAAGGGCGGACAAGCGGCGGGGGGCACCTCGCCGGAGCCTGGCGCTGCACGAATCGCGGCCCCGAGCGGCTCGATGTCGATCCCCATACCTGCTCGCTACAGCATAGCCGCCGTGATGTTCGGCTTCGGCACGCTCGCATTGCAGATCGTGTTCTTCCGCGTGCTGTCGAACTATTTCACGATGTCGGTGATCGTGTTCCCGGCCGTGCTGTGCGCCTATCTCCTGCTGATGTCATGCGGACAGATCGTCGGCGGCCGCCTCGCCGATCGCTTCCCCGACCGACTTGAAACCGTGGTGGCGGGCCTGTTCGGCGCAGGCGCGCTGATGCTGCTCGTGGCGCTTCGCTTTCCGCCCGAGTGGGCAGCAAAGATCGGGGCTCTGGCGTTCACCGATTTCAACGGCCAGCTCATTCGCGATCTCTATCCTTCGCTGATCGGCGATCCTTCGCCGCACGTCGTGCTGTTGTTCTCCGCCGTCTTCATGCTCGCGGTGCTGCTGTGGTCGGCGCTGTTTCCGGTGATGCTGCGGCTGGTGACGCGCGACATCAGCGAGGCGGGCGCCCAGTTCGCAGGCCTCTATTCGCTCTACACGATCGGCAACGTGGCTGGCGCATTCGTGACGGGACTGGTGTTCTTCGAATGGCTCGGTACGGGTCACACGGCTGCCGCCACCGTCGCCATCACCGCGGTCGGCGCGCTGCTGGTGGCCATGCCATCGGTCACACCCGACCGGCGTCAGGCAGCCCTCGCTGCGGGTGTATCCGCCCTGATCGCAGTCGCGCTGATGCCCTGGGACTACTATCGCTCGTTCGAGATCGGCCGCTACCGCATCGCAAGCGTCCATGAAGGCCGCACCGGCGTGGCGAGCGTTGCGCCGACCGGCCGCTTCTACACGATCGTCGACATGAACCGCACGGCCTCTGCGTCAGCGCTCGTCACTGACCCGGGTCCGAGAGACCAGTACGAAGCCTGGCGCTGGAACCACACGGAACTGCTGGCGCTCGATCCGGGGTTCCGGCCGCGTCGGGTTCTGGTGATCGGGATCGGGCACGCCTACATCATTGATGCCCTTCTCGACCTGCCGTTCATCGAGAAGATCACCGTTGTCGACCTCTCGAAAGAGATCGTCGATGCGGTCAAGGCCAACACGCTGAATGCAACGAAGCGGATCTTCACCGATCCACGCGTCGACATCCAGATCGCGGATGGCCGTCGCTTCGTGCAAAAGGCGCTGGCGCGTGGCGAGCGCTACGATCTGATCCAGACCAAGATAAACGAGCCCTGGCACGCGGGCTCGGGCAACCTGTTCACGATCGAGTTCTTCAAGGCCCAGCGCCAGTTGCTGACGCCGGGCGGCTATCTCGGCGTGCGGCCGCTGGTCGGCCACGTCGTCGACGGGCTCAAAGTGTTCGATAAGGTGATCTGGCCGGGCTACTACCACATGTTCCTCAAGAACGGGACGTTCGAGAAGCCGGCCGTCGCCAAGGTCACGCCCGAGCTGCGCGATGCATGGTATCGCACGTTGCCGGGTCGTCTGGACCAGAAGGGCCCGCGCGAGAACCACCTGAAGGTCGTCGTGTTCCCATGTTGCGACCTCGGCAAGGGCGTGCGTCACAACACGGACGATCTCCCGTCGTTCGAGTACGACTGGCTGGCGCGCACATTCGGCCGCTGGGTCTCGCCGCGCACCAACCTGTGGTACCTGAAGCTGCCGCAGGAACAGGTGCCGGTCGTCGTGCAGTGACGCGAGATCGATCACAGCAATCCTTCCGAGACCAGCCCGATCGCCTCGTCGACCTGGGCGAGACTGTTCTTGAGTGCGGCACGTTGTTGCTTGCTCATTCTTCCCGGCTCGACGAAGGGCGTCAGGGGCACGCCTGCCGCGAGATCCGCCAACTGCTGATCGAGCACCGCGCGCAGCAGCGTATCCTGCGCCTCGATGATCGATCGGACGACGTCCGCCGAGCCGATGCCCCGCTCGCTCACGCCTTCGAAGCGCGCAGGCGTGGAGCGTTGGCGGACGTCATGGCGGATCGCCAGCACGCGGCCGCTGGTGAATATCGGCATCAGGCCGAATTTCTTGAGATCGATCCGCCTGCGTTCGTCGAGGCGGAATTTGCCGAACAGCGTGAACGGCTGGCCACGCTGCCGCGCGGCCATCACGAGGAGCTTGGTGAAATCGGAGGCGCGATGCCCGCGCTCGAAGGCATGTTCCCAGATGCCGTCGGCGAGGGCCATGTCGCCGTGAACGCCGACGGCGTCGAAGAAGATGTCCACGTTGAGTAGATCATCCGGGCGGTGGCGGCCGATCCAGTGATCGATCTTCGCGCGCCAGTCCGCGGCGCTCATCCGCCACTCCCGGTTCCGGGCCATGACGCCGCCTTTGCAGAACGGTATCCCGGCAGCGTCGAGGATCTCGTTCATCACGGTGGCGAGGCGGGCGAAATAGGTGTCGTTGGCGCCGCCTTCGTCTCCTTCGGCATAGACGATGGCATTGTCCTGATCGGCTGCGAGCTGGCTTTCGCCGCGTCCGGCCGATCCGAGCACCAGCACGGCATACGATGTCGGCGGGCCGCCGAACCCATCCTCGGCCATTCGCGCCTCGGCGAGTTGCGCCGCCCGCCGGGTCATGTTGCGGATTTCAGAACTGAGGACCGCACAGATGTTGCGGGCGTCCACCCCCTCGTCGATCAATCCGCGCGCCATCTGCGGTACCTTCGCCCACGCAGCGGCGAGCCCTGCTGCGTCTCGCGCCGCTTCGATCTCGTCGCCCAGGACGATCGCGGTGGTCGAGCGGTTGCGCAGCAGATTGCGGGTCGTCACGATGCCGACGATCTCGCCGCCCGGCCCCCGCACGCCGAGATGGCGGAAGCCGATCCGCTCCATCCGGCCGATGGCGCGATAGACGAATGCGTCGACGGCGACGGTTTGCAGGGGCTTGCTGGCGAAGTTCCCGACCCGCGCGCCGAGGGCGTCCGGGCCTCCGGCGTGGATGGCGCGGAGCAGGTCGCGCTCGGTCACGATGCCCGTCACTCCGTTTCCGAGGTCGACGAGGGCACTGCTGATGCGTTTGTCGATCAGGAGCGCGATGGCTTCGCGAAGCGGCGCCTCGGCATCGATTCTGATCGCGGGATGGCTCATCACGTCGCGCATCCGATGCCGATACGGAAAGCTGTCGAGCCGCATCAGGGGCTGGGTATCCGCCTGAGCGCCGGCTGCCGCCATCACCATCAGTCCGCCGCCTGCGCGGGCATCCTGTTCGGCGAGGGTCAAGCTTGCCTGCTCGGCCTCGCCTAGTGTGCGGATGCCCCGGCTGCGAAGGATCGGCAGCAGCTTTACGAAGACCTCCGCGGTCGCGCGCGCATCTCCGAGCGCGCTGTGTCGTCTCTCGTTCGTGATGCCGAGCCATTCGCACAGCCGATCGAGACTGTGATCGGCGAGCGAGGGTGCTGCTAGCCTCGCCAGGAGCCGCACGTCGAGCGCGCGCCAGCCTGGCCAGGCGCGCGAGGCCTGAGCGTACTCGTTCCTCAAGACCTCGATGTCGTAGGAAATCGTGTGGCCGATGATGATCGTGCGTGCCGCGAATGCCTCGAGTTCGGCCGCGACCGTGGCGAACGACGGCGCAGTCGCCACCATCTCGTTCGTGATCCCGTGCACGGAGGTCGTCGCCGATGGAATGGGCACGCCGGGATCGACGAGCCGGTCCAGCACGTCGCCGTCGCCGATCCGGCCGTGCGCGAGCCTCAGGCAACCGATCTGAACAATCCTGGCCTTGCGCGCATCGAGGCTTGTCGTCTCACAGTCGAGAACGGTCGCGTCGAGTGCGAGCAGCGGCGTCGAGTAGGCAATTCCATCCATCTGCGCCTCCCTGTCGAATTCAGCCGTGCCGGTACTCCCGGAGCCTCGCATTGACGTAGTTCAATAGGCGCGGTCGGCACCCTGCGGATGCCGCCGTCTTGGGCATGAAACAGCAGCAATTGGAACGGCTATTATCACGCGGGATCAGCGGCTTGAAGGCAAGTCGTCGAAAGGGGATCCGTGCAGGGCACAGGCACCCATCATCCTAAAGTCCATCTTGCCACCAGAGGGTCGAGATAACGAATGATCGGCGTGCTCGACGAGAGCGCGGATTCGGGCCGGACGACGATTATCGCCTGCACCGGCACAATAAACTAGGGAGTAGGACCCATGGAGCCGAATGGCGAACGCCATTGGAAGCGAACTAGCACCTTGATGTGGATCATGATGGTGCTGTGGCTGATCTTCAGCTTCGGCATTCACATGTTCGTCGGTCAACTGAACGCGATCAAAATTCTCGGCTTCCCGCTCGGCTTCTACATGGCTGCGCAGGGATCGCTGGTCGTGTTCGTCGTCATGCTGTTCGTATTCGCGAAGGTGCAGGACAACATCGATCGCGAAGAAGGCGTGGCGGAAGAAGACTGAGGAGGAAGCGACATGGCTAGTAATTCCGTAGTCGGGGGCAAAGGCTTCCTCGACAATCTCGGCAAGATTTATCTCTACTACACCGGCGGCTTCTTCGGCTTCGTCATCGTTCTGGCGATCCTCGAGCAGCTCGGCGTTCCCAACAAGCTGATCGGTTACGGCTTCGTGTTCCTCACGATCGCCGTCTACGCCGTGATCGGTATTCTCTCCAGAACATCGGAGGTGGGCGAATACTACGTCGCCGGCCGCTCTGTGCCGTCCTTCTACAACGGCATGGCGACGGGAGCGGACTGGATGTCCGGCGCGTCGTTCGTCGGCATGGCCGGCACGCTGTTCCTGCTCGGCTACGATGGCCTCGCCTTCGTGCTCGGCTGGACCGGTGGCTACGTGCTGGTGGCCGTGCTGATCGCGCCGTTCCTGCGCAAGTTCGGTGCTTACACGGTGCCCGACTTCTTCTCCGAGCGTTACGGCGGGGCGACCGCTCGCCTGCTCGCCGTCGTCGTGCTGATCTGCTGCTCCTTCACCTACGTGGTGGCTCAGATCTATGCCACGGGCCTGATCGCCTCGCGCTTCCTCGACATGGACTTCACCTTCGCTGTCTATGCTGGTCTCGTCGGCATTCTGCTGTGCTCGATGCTCGGCGGCATGAAGGCCGTGACGTGGACGCAGGTCGCTCAGTACATCGTGCTGATCGTCGCCTACCTTCTGCCGATCGTCATTCTGTCGGCGAAGAAGTTCGGCATCCCGATCCCGCAGCTCACCTACGGCTCCGCGATCGACCAGATCACCCAGCTCGAGCAGAGCATGGTGACGAAGGGCCTCGCCAATGCGGCGACCCTGAAGCCGCACATCAAGCCTTTCACCACCTACGATCCGCTCAACTACTTCGCGCTGATCTTCTGCCTGATGGTCGGCACCGCCTCGCTGCCGCACATCCTGATGCGCTACTTCACGACGCCGTCGGTTCGTGAAGCCCGCTCGTCTGTTGCCTGGTCGCTGTTCTTCATCTTCCTCCTCTACTTCTCGGCGCCGGCCTATGCGGCGTTCTCGAAGCTCGAGGTGTACTCGATGATCGAGCGGGGAACCCAGTTGGCGGACCTGCCGCAGTGGATCTACACGTACGGCAAGATCGGTCTCGTGAAGATCTGCGGCGTCGACGCGAGCACGGCTCAGAACGTCATCGCGGCGTGCGGTAAAATCGCCGGCCAGGGCGGCATGCTCCGTCTGCAGGACCTCAACATCAATACGGACGTGATCGTGCTCTCCACCCCGGAGATCGCGGGCATGCCCTACGTGATCGCAGGTCTCGTCGCTGCCGGCGGTCTCGCCGCCGCGCTGTCGACCGCCGACGGTCTCCTGCTCGCCATCGCCAACGCACTCAGCCACGACATCTACTACAAGCTGATCGATCCGAACGCGCCGACGGCTCGCCGTCTGGTCGTGTCTCGTATCCTCCTGCTCGTGGTCGCCGTCGCGGCAGCTTATGTCGCTTCGACGCGGCCAGCCGACATCCTTTCGATGGTCGCCTGGGCGTTCTCGCTGGCGGCTGCGGGCATCTTCCCGGCGCTCGTTCTGGGTGTCTGGTGGAAGCGCGCGAATACGGCCGGCTGCATCGTCGGCATGATCCTGGGCTTCGGCGTCTGCCTCTACTATCTCGTGGGCACCCGCTACTTCGCGGTCTCGTTCCATGAGATGTGGGGTTGGCTCGGAACGGCAACTCCGGCGGCGCTGAAGCGTTATGCCGAGCTCAAGGCGGCTTTCGCGGCTGCTCCTGAAGCGGGCAAGGTCGCGGCATATGCCGCGCTCGACACCCACGCTCAGAGCATCGCCAGCTGGTGGGGCGTGCGGAACATTTCCGCGGCTCTGTTCGGTCTGCCCGTCGGCTTCGTGTCGATCTGGATCGTCTCGCTGCTGACGCCTGCGCCCTCCAAGAAGGTGCAGGACATGGTCGATGCGACCCGCCGTCCGGCTGGTGATCTGATCATGCAGGAGAAGGGCGCGGGGATGGTCGGCGGTCACTGACCCCGCCAGCGTCATCCCGATGCTCAATCGATAGCCAGGAGGGGCGGGGCCTTGTGCCCTGCCCCTTTTTTCTGCAACACAACTCTGCAGCACGACCTTGTCGAATGACTGCGGACGGCTTCTCCCTCTGCGGCAAGTCCAACTGCGGCAGGGCGACTTCGATCTCCGCCGGATCCACGGCAGAACAACGGCTGGCGTTATGACCCCCACACAGAGTTTCTTCGAATTCTGGTACTTCCATATTCCCAATCTGGTGATGGCCGCCCTGATCTACACGCTGATCGGGCGCTATCTGCTGACGCTGTTCTTCGCCAGGAACCCTGATGCCGTGATCCTCAGGGTGTTCTCGTCCGTGACCGATCCGGTGTTGCGACTGGTGCGTGCGATCACGCCGGCGATCGTGCCCAACGGGCTCGTGCTCGTGTTCTCGATCGTCTGGCTGATGGCGCTGCGGATGTTCTGGTTCCTCACCTGCGTCGCGGCCGGCATGAAGCCCTCGGTTGGAGTGTGAGCCGATGAGTTCCGACATGAAATCCGATAAGCCCGGGAAGCCGGAGCGGACGCAAAAGCCGGGCAATTCCGATCCGGCCGCTCAGCAAACCGTCATGCCGCCCGACACGCTCGCGCCTGCCGATCTCGCCGATCGTGAACAGCAGATGCAGCGTGACGTGCTGCTCGTCGCGGCCGCGGGGGCGTCGCTGCTCAACGGGATGCACTTCTCGCCCTTCTTCGATCCCGTCGCGATCCTCCTGCGCCCGTTCCTCGCCGGCACGATCCTGGCGACGCCGCTCGTCACGCTCTACGTCACGTCGATCTTCATTTCGCTGATGACGCTGCTGATCGCCGGCGTGCCTGCTGCCATCTACGAGCGGATCAAGAGTGCGACCACCAGCACCCCGGCTTCGCTCGGCATCTGGCTCGCCTGCACCGTACTGCTGACGTTGCCCTCTTTCAGGGCGATGATCGGCCTGTAGGGTATCGTCCGGCCAGCTGATTACCCCGACGTCTTCTCTTCGACTTGAAAATCTCATTTTCTTGATGATGTGGACAGCTGTGGTGACTCGTCTTCCAACGACCACCCTACGGCACTCAGAATGCCTTACTTCGCGGAGGCCGGGCTGTTGAACAGTCCGTTCAGCGTTCCGAACCTCAATGCTCCTGGCCTTCGAGCATGCCGTCGCCGAAGCCTTCGGGGAGGTCGAGGGGCACGCGTCGGACATCGACGCTGCCACTGCCGCCGAGTGTCACGACGTTGATCGAACGCGCATAGTCCGGCGAGCCCGAATACCACGCGCGGACCTTGCCGCTGCCGACCTCGACACGGCGGTTCCAGTGGCCGAGCGCGACGTAGTCCGCCCGCGTTGCCGCCAGCTCGTCATCGCCGATGAGCCATGACGGACGCAGCCGCGTCGAGCGGTCGGGCAGCGGCTCATAGTGGCCGTGCGCCATCGCGATCTGCCACGGTGTCGAGCGTTCACGCACCTGCGCCAACGGATCCATGTCGCCGTAGTCGCGATGGGCGCGGCCCCAGATCTCCAGGCCGAGATGGCCGAAGTGGACGGCTTCGGGATGGGTGATGCCGAGAATGGCGAGGTGATCGAGCTTCGCGAACGCCGGGTGATGGAACACGGCTTCTTCCACTGCCGGGTCGTGATTGCCCGGCAGGATCACGATCGGCATGTCGAATGCCCGGATCGTGGCGGCCGTGTGGACGAGCACCTCGTCGGGAAGCCGGTGGTGATCGAATGTGTCGCCTGCCAGCAGCACCACGTCGGCGCGCGCCTTCTTCGCGGCTTCGAGCACGGCGCGCAGCGGCCCGGCGCTGTCGCCGTCGAACAGTTGCGCGTTGAACGTCATGTCGACGTGCACGTCCGACGCATGTGCGACGATGATCTCGGGTCGGCTGGGCGGGGCTGTCTTTTCGGCCAAGGCTTTCGACTTTCGCTGATCGGTCGTCCGTGGGCACGCGATGCTACACGATCAACGCGCGGCTTGCCGAGCGTGCTCTTCAGGCGAGAGCAGGCACGCGTCGCCGTAGGAATAGAAGCGATAACGCTGGGCGATCGCGTGGGCGTAGGCCGTTTGCATTCGCTCGAGGCCGCTGAAGGCGGAGACCAGCATGAACAGCGTCGACCGCGGCAGGTGGAAGTTCGTCAGCAGCAGATCGACCGCTCGGAAACGATAGCCCGGCGTGATGAAGATCGCGGTCTCGCCACGGAAAGCGGCGAGGGTGCCGGTGGCAGCGGCGGCACTTTCGAGGACGCGCAGCGCGGTCGTGCCGGCAGCGACGATCCGGCCGCCCCGGCGGCGCGCTTCGTTCAGGCGATGCGCGGTCGCTGCGTCGATGTCGGCCCATTCGCTGTGCATCTTGTGGTCGCCGGTATCGTCCGCCTTCACCGGCAGGAAGGTGCCAGCCCCCACGTGCAAGGTGACGAACGCGCGCTCGATGCCGGCCTCATCGAGACGGGCGAACAACTCCGGCGTGAAATGCAGCCCGGCCGTGGGGGCCGCCACCGCCCCGTCTTTCGCCGCATAGATCGTCTGGTAGGTATCGCGGTCGCTCGCGCGTGGCCCGCGCTTCAACGCGATGTAGGGCGGCAGCGGCACCTCGCCGACGCTGGCGATGGCTTCGTCGAGGAACGCGCCGGACAGGTCGAACGCGAGGGTGACTTCGCCGGCATCGCCGCGTTCGGCGACGCGTGCGGTCAGTTCGCCCGCGAGACAGACCCGGCCCGCATCCGTGAAGCGGACGAGATCGCCCGGTTCGAGCCGCTTCGCCGGCCGGGCGAACGCGCGCCAGTGACTGTCGTCGAGGCGCTTGATCAGGTTGAACGTCACGCGCGCCTGGAGATCACCACGGATGCGGGTGCCTTCGAGGGCAGCCGGGATCACGCGCGTGTCGTTGAGCACGAGAACGTCGCCACGCCGCAGCAGCGAGGGCAGGTCGCGCACGTGGGCATCGCGGAGCGCGCTCGCGTCATCGGGGGCCGCGCCATCGACGACGAGCAGGCGCGCGGCGTCGCGCGGGGAGGCCGGCTCCAGCGCGATCAGATGCTCGGGCAAGTCGAAGTCGAACAGGTGGGTGCGCACGTCGGCTCGGGCGGGTTGGCTCAGGGCGGTTTGATACGGATGCGACGCCGCCCTACCATGCACGAGCCGCTGCGAGAAGGTTTCGTCTCCCGGCACGCTCAACGAGGAGGGTTGGACATGTGTGCTCCCGGTTGCATCGAGCATGTGCATCATGCGGTTTCACGGCGCGGCGTGTTCAAGGGGGTGGCAGCGGCTGCTGCGGCGGTAGGAGCGGCGGCGACCCTGCCCGGCGATGCCCAGGCGCGGCCCTTCCCTCGTTTCCAGCGCGCCGTCGACCTCACCCATGCGCTCACCCCGGAGTTCCCGACGTTCTTCGGCGTACCGGGGATCGGCCTCAAGAAAATCAAGGAGTTCAAGTCCGACGGCTTCAACGTCAACGAATGGACCGTGCTGGAGCATGCCGGCACGCACATCGATGCGCCGATCCACTTCTCGGCATCGGGCGCGGGGCCAGCCGAAATCCCGCTCGATCAACTCGTCGTGCCGCTTGCCGTCATCGACGTGTCGGCGAAAGCGCGGGCCACCGCCGACTATCAACTCAGCCCTGCCGATATCGCCGTATGGGAGAGGCGCCACGGCCGGCTGCCGCGCGGGGGCTGCGTGGCGCTCTATTCGGGCTGGGAGGCGCATCTGGGAACACCGCGCTTCGCTGGCCGGGACGACAAGGGCGCGTTCCACTTCCCCGGTTTCCATCCCGAGACGGCGGCCATGCTGCTTGAACGCCGGGGCATCGCGGGGCTGGCGGTCGACACGTTGTCGCTCGACCATGGTGCGTCGAAGGACTTCAAGACCCATACGACCTGGCTGCCGGCGGGGCGCTGGGGCCTGGAAAACGTGGCTGGCCTCGGCGGTGTGCCGCCCGCGGGCGCGACGCTGGTCGTCGGCGCCCCGAAAGTGAAAGGCGCCTCGGGTGGACCCGCCAGGGTGCTCGCGCTGGTGTAGGTGGGTTCAACCGGATCGATCGACGCGAGCCGCCGCAGAGAATGTCCGATCCCCGCCCAAGGCCCGCTACGTTCTCCAGCGTCGGAGACTTCGGCAGCGGGCCACCATGCTGCATCGAGCGCTGCGTGAATCCCCTCTCCCCGTACTTCACGGGGAGAGGTTTGGGCATGCCCTCGGCCACTGACCCAGGGGGCGGCTGCAGACGACACGCTGATCACGTTGACCTTCTGCCTTCTGCCGTTGACCGACCGAGCCCGACGAGGCAATTTGATCTCAGTGGATGACCCACAGCAGCCCTCGTGCCTGTGTGCAACACTCGTGTTGCACTTGTACAAAGCACCGTGACGACCAACTGCGGTCGACGAAAGGTTTGTTTTGGGCGCTCAAAGGCCTCGCATGTGGGTGAGCCCGTAGGCAAGGAGCATCAGGAATGCTGCCATTGCACAAACGACTATGCCCATTGCCCTAGCCGCCCAACCTGTCGTTGGCGTTCGGGCGAAGACTTGATTTCCAACGTATAATTTTCCTGAGCATGTAGCGGCCAAACCCAGAAGAAAGGCGGAGCCGACCGCTGACCAGAACAACCAGAGGATGCGTTGGGCGCCGATCAATCCTGCAAAGCCTCCAAGACAGCTGACAATGAACAAGGTTGAAACGCTCCAGAACAGAACATGCGCCGCCACGGCATGGCGCGGCCAGTCTGCGGTGAAGGGTGATCGTAACGGCATGGGCGTTTCGGATGTTGCTCGGGTCTCACCTGGGTATCGCAATTTCGTGAACTTTCTGATGCCTTCGAGCTGGTTCTTGCCTGCGGCTGCACTCGGGCTATAGCAGGCAAGTTGCCTGGACGTTAACGCCCATTTGATACGCTGACGCTCGACCGGCTTGCGAGGGCATCAATGGATCAGCTGCCAGGCATTTTCGTCTACTTGTGTGTTGCGTTCGGCGTTCCGATTGCCCTCGCGCGGTTCATCGTGCGCGCTGATTGGCGCACCGTCCGCAACAGCTCGATCATTTGGTACGGCTTTCTGCTGCTCGCCTTCGATGGTTTGGGGAGCCAGGAAGGCTTTGGATGGGCCCTGATCTTCGCCATGTTCCTCTCGATTCCGGCCGTGCCAATTATTGCGTTGATTTTGCGGGGCTGGAACCGTCTTGGCGGCGTCAGCCTGGCCGCCCCTTCAGCAACTGGCGATCGGCAATGGTGGCAAAGACTTCCAGTGTCACTCCTGTCATCGGCGCAATGGTTCGCATTCGCACTGCTAGTGTTTGGCATCATCGGCTTCATCTACTGGCAGGACCACCGCGACTTGAACGCCCGTGCCGATGTCCTGCGCGAGTTTTTCGAGCTACCGGCCGATGCGAAGTTCGCCGACATTCAGAGGTTCAGCAAGTCAAGGAGCACCGCGCCCAGGATTGCGGCCATCGTGCGTTTCACCGAGCCGCAGTTTAAAGCTTTTGCCGGCCGCCTCGACACGCAGCGCACCTGGGAACAGGGAGCGCCTCGCTATGATGGCTTGCCATTGGAAATCATTTCGCCTGAAAACCCCCGATGGCAAGGCCTACCCGTGCCAACCTACGCTGGCGAAAGGCGCGTGCGGTGGACTAATTTGTCGGAGGCGGAAGCTTCAAGAATGCGGAACGGGCGTGTGCTCTGCGTCGCGCTACAGAGAAAAGAAAGAGCCTGGAACGCTCAAGCCAACGGCGAGACGCCGCGCTTTGTCGCGCACGACTGCTCTGTGTTGGCGCAAACAGATCGAAGCGCGGCTGTAGTGCTGGGGGCGCTCGACCACGACACCAAAACCTTGCACATGATCATGAACTGACCGTGCTTTGAGGCTCGCATTCAGTGTCCCTTAAATTGATTGGCGAAGCTCGCGACCTCCACGGCGGTGCACGGGGCAAAATGACCGATCCGGTTATTGACCGCGCACGGCGCGACAGGGCTCAAGGCTCTCACCGACGACTGAGCCGCACCGCAGCGATTTTTGCGACGAGCGACATCGAACTGATGTGCACCGAAAGCACCCGCGGTCTGATCATCCGGGCTTCAAGTCGGCAGCACTTGGCCCTTCACTGTCGAACGGGTGTCGATGGAACAAAATGGGACTCGGGGGAACAGCGGAAGTCGTCTGGCCGATGGGTTGTGCCCGCGGCCGCCCCTCACCCTCGGGTCAGTGCCCGAGGGCAAGCCCCGACCTTCTCCCCGGAAGGACGGGGAGAAGGAGAGGTGCACGCTCGCCACTCCTCGTTCGGGGCAATTGCATCGCTCGCCGGAATCGCTGCGCGTCGGCCATTGCCAGCTACGGACACTCAGGCAGGCCGGCTGGCAGGCAGGCCGGCCGGCTGACAATCGTTGGTCGAGGGGAGATACGCTGCTCGGGTGTGGCCTGGACATCTGGAACTGAGTGGGTTTAAGCACGTCGTGTGCACTGCACAAATCGCTTCGTCCCGCATCTTCAAGGACACCCCATGCTGCTCAAAGGCAAGAAGGCGCTGATCACGGGCTCCACGTCCGGTATCGGTCTGGGTATCGCCGAGGCGATGGCGCGGGAGGGCGCCGACGTCGTGTTGAACGGGCTCGGCGCGCAGGCGGACATCGAGGCGGCCGTCGCGCGGGTGAAGGCGTTCGGCACGCGGGTCGTTTACGACGGCGCCAACATGCTCCGGGGCGACGAGATCGCGGCGATGATCGCGAAGGCCGAAAAGGATTTCGGTGGCCTCGATATCCTCGTCAACAACGCCGGCATCCAGCACGTTGCGCCGATCGAAGAGTTTCCGATCGAGAAATGGGACGCGATCATCGCGATCAATCTCACCTCGGCGTTCCATACGATCCGCGCGGCGGTGCCCGGCATGAAAGCCAGGAAGTACGGCCGCATCCTGAACATCGCCTCGGCGCATTCGCTGACGGCATCGCCCTACAAAGCCGCCTACGTGTCGGCCAAGCACGGCATCGCCGGTCTCACCAAGACGGTGGCGCTGGAATTGGCCGAGCTGGGCGTGACGTGCAACGCGATCTCGCCGGGGTTCGTGTGGACGCCGCTGGTCGAAAAGCAGATCCCGGATCTGGCGAAGTCGGAGGGCATCACCGAGGCTGACGCGAAGAAGAAGGTGCTGTCACGCCAGCCCACACGGCAGTTCGTGACTGTCGATCAGGTCGCCGCCCTGGCTGTCTATCTCGCGAGCGAAGCGGCGGCTCCGATCACGGGCTCCAACTATTCCATCGATGGCGGCTGGACGGCGGAATAGTCGCCTCGATCAGTGCTCCGTCTGCGGTCTCGCGTGCACGAATGCAGATGGTCCACGTCGAATAGTATGTCACTATATTGCGCGATTTTCTCTGGATAACGCTACATTCGTGGCGATCCGGCGACAGACAATCGGCTCCATGACCTTTAGCTCTTCCGTACAGATGCGACGGGGTAGTTGGTCTAGCACCAGTAAGGGTCATGGAGTTCTGTCATGAAGCGTTCGACGGTAGTTTTGTTGGCATTGATCGGAATGACGTCAGCGGCATCCGCACAGACCGCAGGGAACTGGAGCGGTTTCTATCTCGGCATTCACGGTGGCCTTGGGCTGGGTTCCAATTCTTCCACTGCCATCACCCCCACCGGCACATTCGCGACCGGCGACAAGCTCGGCTCGAGTGAGCTCAATGGCTCCCTGGGTGGCGCGCAGGCCGGCTACAATTATCAGTCCGGTTCGATGGTGCTCGGGCTCGAGGCGGATTTTTCTGCGTCCTCGCTGACCGGCCGGGACGATACGCGCGGCACGCTCATCACGAACCGCGTCACGACGAGTGAATCGACGATCGGGTGGATGTCCACTGTTGCCGGTCGCGTGGGCTTCGCGTCGGGGAGCTGGCTGCTCTACGGCAAGGCCGGCTGGGCCTGGGCCGATTTCGGCGCATCTGCCTGGACGAGGACCGGTACCAACGCGGCACCGGGATCAGGCGCCGTCATTACTGTGACCGAAGGTGGCGAGACGCGCGACGGCTACCTGTTGGGTCTCGGCGCCGAATACCGGGTGACGCGGAACTGGTCGGTGCGGGCCGAGTACAACTTCGTCGACTTCGGTACCGACAAGGTGAACCGTCTGGTGATCGGTGGCGTCACGACGGGAGACGTTCTCGTTCGCGAAAACACTGCCGACCTGCACGCCGTAAAGCTCGGCATCAACTACAAGTTCTGACACGCATCGCTTCCGAGTGAACTCGAGTGCATCGAGCCGCCAGACGAGGAGGCAAGGCCCGCGGTGGACCACCGCTGGCCTCGCCAACTGTCTGGCGTCCGGCACACTCAGGGCCGGTTTTTCAACGTCATGATGAACTCGGCCAGCGCGTCGGCCTCGTCCCATGTGAGGTGGTGGTCCGGCATCATCGGCGGGCGCGAGCGGAGCCACTTGACGATGGTCTCCTGATTCTGCCCGGGCCGGTTGGCGATGGCTGCGAAACTCGGCAAACCCATAGGTCCATGCTTCTCGCCCTGACCGGGCTGCATATGGCAATTGGCGCACAGGCTCTGGGCGAGCGCGCGCCCCTTGCCGGCATCCTGCGCGCCAGCACCGGTGGCCGCGCCGACAGCGACGAGCATCGCTGCGCAAACCGCGGCTGCCTTCCCGTTCCGATGGGGTGTCGAAACCTGCATTCGATCGGTCCGCGGCCGGTTCAGAACTTGCCCATGGCGGTATGCCGCCCGGGAGGATCGAGCTCCAGCTGCACGGCCTTCACGAACATCGCGTTGGCATAATACGACGTCGCGGCGTAGCAGGTCTCGACGATCTCCTGCGGCGTGAAATGAGCGGCCATCTCGGCGTAGGCGGCGTCGCTGACGTTGCCCTTGTCGCAGAGCCCGTCGACGAACGCGAGCAGCGCCTGCTCCCTGGCCTCGAACAGCGCCTTGTCCTTCCGCCAGTCGCCGCGCACAGCCGCGATCTGCGCTTCGGAATAGCCGGCCTGCGCGATCATCGGCAGATGGTGGAACATCTCGTAGGCGCAGTTCATGTGGAACGAGGCGACGCGAACGATGACGAGTTCCAGCAGCTTGCGGCCGAGCTTGGTCTCGTTGCGGAGTTTCCAGGTGAACTCGCCCTTGGCGGCCGACAGCACGGGGGCGTGGCCCTGCGCGAGGTGAAGATTGATCGGATCGGCGCCGCGCGCGCGCTGATCGGCAAACCGCTTCTCCATGATCGGATCGACCTTCTCCGGCAGGGGCGGGAGACGGGAGACCTTGCGGGTGTGCGAAAAGGGAACGCTCGGCTTGGTGTCGGCCATACGGGGCTCCACGGGATGCGGGGTTGTGACCGCGTGAAGTGTGGCCCTACTCGCGGTGAGGTGCAATGGCGGTGCAGCTACCTGCGACTTCCAGGTACGTGGTTCGCGAGGGGATCGGCCCAATCGCGATCGACGACCTCCACACTCCGTCTATCGAGTTCCTCATCGCGCCTCGCGCGCCAAATCGAGAAACCCAGACCGATCGAGAACATGCAAGCCATCAGCAACGCCGCGAAGATATTATGATGCTGTTTATCGCGATCGACGAAGTGGCGGGCCTTGCTCCACGCGCAATAGGTGACGGCAACTCGGCCGCCCTCCACGACCCGATCGAACGTGGATCTCGAGACGATTTCTCTGCTGGACACCGCTTCCGCAGCAGCGGTCGGCCCCGAAACATACGGGAAAGTGTAATCGACCCTGTATGAAACGCTCTTACCCCGGATGATCCGCTTTTCGGTGATCACCCCCTCGGCCTGCCGGCCCCACCCGGCGACGCAAAGCTCCGTCGTCCAGATGTCACCCGCCCACGCCAGCGCTCCTGCGATGACGAACAGGCCCAGGCCGAGGAACATCGAATTCGGAAACTTGAGTCTGGTCATGAAGGGGCCGGACCATGCGAACGGGGATCTCGCGAGGCACCGCGGGACCTGGGGAACCGGAAGATCGTATCCGATTGGAGTTAATCTTCCCGGTGCGGCACGTCGCTGGCTCCGCGGACGATCATCGACGCCTTGCATCCTGGAGCGTTTCGTCGCACATTGCGGGCTCATGACAGTACCGAGGGGCGCTGGCGGAAGCCGGCTGAGATCGCGTTCACCACACCGCGCGAGCCACCCTTAGAACCTGATCCGGGTTATGCCGGCGAAGGGACGGAACACCAGACCATGCCAGCTGCCAAACGATCCAAGGCCGTGGACGACCTCATCCAGGGGGCGCTTCGAGCCGCCCGCTACGACCCGTCCGACTACCTCGAGGACAAGCGCGTGCTCGTCGTCGACGACGATGCCACCGGGCTCGACTGGATCGCGGCGACGCTGCGGGGCATGGGCGGAGACGACCTCGACATATCCACGGCCCGCAGCGTCGAGGCCGCGATGGACATCTGCCTTTCCCACGACGGCGGGTTCGATCTCGTGCTCCTGAACAACAAGCTTGGCAGGGGGCAAACCGGCGTGGAGCTGCTCGGCCGGATGCGGCGGGCCGGTCTGCCGAAGACCGCGCTGGCGGTTCTCTACTCGAAGGTCCTGACCCGGACATTGAGGGAGCAGGCGCGGGCCGCCGGTTTCTGCGAGACGCTCGCGACGGACGACCTGAATTCGGGCTCGCTCTACGCGATCCTGGTGCAGCACTGCGAGGCGCCGCCCCGCTCGACGCTGGACTGATGGCTGCAACAGGTTTGCCCGCCGTCGACATCATCATCCTCTACAACTCGAACCGAACCTTCTGAGGAGACGCCGCATGAACAAGATGACCCGCCCTGCCGACATGGCCGTGCCGAAGGTGACGACAGGCCCGATCAGCGCCTCCACGAAGGTATACGACGCCCCGGCGGGCTTCCCCGACGTGCGCGTACCGTTCCGCGAGATCGCGCTACAGAAGGAAGCGAACGAGCCGCCGTTCCGCGTCTACGACCCATCCGGCCCTTACACCGACATCAACGCCAGGATCGACGTCGAGAAGGGCCTCCCGCGCCTGCGCGACGCCTGGGTGAAGGAGCGCGGCGGCGTCGAGCAATACGACGGTCGCGAGATCAAGCCGGAGGACAACGGCAACGTGCGCGGTGCCGCCCTCGCGCGCGATTTCCCCAACAAGACCCGCCCCTATCGTGCCCTCGACGGCCAGATGGTCACCCAGTACGAGTTCGCGCGCGCCGGCATCATCACCAAGGAAATGCGCTACGTCGCGCATCGTGAAAACCTCGGCCGTACCAAGGCGCTGGAGCGCGCCAAGGCCGCGATCGCCGATGGCGAGAGCTTCGGCGCGTCGATCCCCGAGCACATCACGCCGGAGTTCGTGCGCGACGAGATCGCGCGCGGCCGCGCCATCATTCCGGC
>CAZNMY010000052.1:0-38770 GCA_964574325.1 uncultured Devosia sp.
CGGCGTGTCGACGATGTTGATGCGGGTGCCTTTCCACTCGATCGAGGTGCACTTGGCGAGGATCGTGATGCCCCGCTCGCGCTCCAGATCGTTGCTGTCCATCGCCTGGGATTCGACCTTCTGGTTCTCCCGGAAGGCGCCGGACTGCTTGAGCAGCCCATCGACCAGCGTGGTCTTGCCGTGGTCGACGTGTGCGATGATCGCGATATTGCGCAGTTCCATGGGACTCTCTTGCTGGCGCACACTTCAGGCCGCGTGCGACGTCCAAATATGTCGGGGATGGCTGGATTTGTGCAGCGCGATAGCACGAACGGGCGGGGGGCGCCAGCCAAAGGGCGATCGGCGGCCCGGAGCGTCTGCGGTCGCAAGAGCCGGTGCGCATTTACTATCGGGGCACGCGAACGGACCCCGCGACTTGCCGGGGCACCCGTTCGGCCGTAGACAAACGGATGGGGCGAGCGCTTCTGCCAGGGGCCGACGCGGGCCGAAAAATGCAGATAGATCAAAGCATGACGCCGACACCCGACAATCCCCCTGCCGCTCGTCGAGCCGGCTTCCGGTCCTGGGTGAAGGCGCGCGAGACGCCAGCCGCGCGGATGATCTACGGGCTGGGCATGGCGGTGCGCCGCATGCGCGTGCCGCAAGTCAATGCCATCCACCGGCCGCTCTACCTGCTCGACCGGATGGTCCGGGGCGGCCTGAACGGCTTCCTGCGCGTCGTCTGGTACACGCCGCTGTTCCAATCGAGGCTCGAGGGCTACGCGCCGGGACTGGCTGTCACCGGCGGAATTCCGCTGGTGTTGGGCGATCTGAAAATCGAAGTCGGAACCGATTGCAACATATCCGGCAAGACAACGCTGACGGGCCGCACGGGCGGCAGGGCGACCCCGCGCCTCGTCGTCGGCGACAATTGCGTGATCGGCTGGCAGAACGGCATCTTCGTCGGCACCCGGGTGGTGATCGGCAACAACGTGTTCATGGCGTCCAACTGCTCGCTGGTCGGCTATCCCGGCCATCCGGTCGATCCGGTCGCGCGGGCGAAGCATCTGCCCGACACGGAAGACCAGATCGGCGACATCATCCTGGAAGACGACGTGTGGCTGGCGACCGGCGTCCTGGTGATGCCCGGAGTACGGATCGGGCGGGGAACGATCGTCGCGGCCGGCAGCGTGGTGACCAAGGATCTGCCGCCGATGTCGATCGCGGCCGGCGTGCCGGCCGTCGTCAAGCGCCGGCTGGAAACCGGCGCCGAGGTCGAATCCGCGCGCGACGCGACCCGATAGGCGTGCGGCATCGCGCGGATCGCTCGTGCACCGGACGAGCCCGATTGCAGGTTCCTCCGCTGGCGCCTCCGTGTGCATTGACTTGAAAGTTTCGGGCGCGCAAATACGCAACCGATACCGATCTTGCCCGCTCATCGCGCGAGTTCATCTTGCGAGCACCAGGAGAGCCCATGTCCCCCGCCGACCTCAAAGCCGCCGTCGAAGCCGCGTGGGAAGCCCGCGACAAGATCAATGCCCAGACCAAGGGGCCGGAGCGGACCGCCGTCGACACTGCGCTTTCCGGGCTCGACAAGGGCACGTTGCGGGTGTGTGAGAAGCAGTCGGGCAAGTGGCTGGTCAACGAGTGGCTGAAGAAAGCGGTGCTGCTGTCGTTCCGGCTCAACGACAACTGGAACCACACCGTGTCCGACAGCACCGGATACTCGGTCGGATGGGACAAGGTCGCGCTCAAGTATTCCAACTGGGGCGATGCGGAGTACAAGGCGGCAGGGTTCCGCGCGGTTCCAGGCGCCGTCGTGCGCCGCGGCTCGTTCATCGCGCCGGGTGTCGTGCTGATGCCGTCGTTCGTCAACATCGGCGCCTACGTCGACAGCGGCACCATGGTCGATACCTGGGCCACCGTCGGCAGTTGCGCGCAGATCGGCAAGAACTGCCACATCTCGGGCGGCGCGGGCATCGGCGGCGTACTCGAGCCCTTGCAGGCAAGCCCGGTCGTGATCGAGGACAACTGCTTCATCGGCGCACGCTCGGAGGTCGCGGAAGGCGTGATCGTCGGCGAGGGCAGCGTGCTGTCGATGGGCGTGTTCCTGGGCGCATCGACGCGAATCATCGACCGCGCCTCCGGCACGGTGCACATCGGCCGCGTGCCGCCCTATTCGGTGGTCGTGCCGGGCTCTGCGCCGGGCGCGTCGGGCGGGCCGGCGCTCTATTGTGCGGTTATCGTGAAAACAGTGGATGCGCAGACGCGGTCGAAGACGGCCATCAACGAACTGCTGCGGGATTGATCGCTCGTTTGGCGTCGCGCCTAAATCGTCTACGGTTGCGGCTGGCGCAGCGATTCAGGCGCGACAGGCCACCAGGCTCCACCGATGAAAGCTTGGACATGATGCCCGGAACGAGTGGACATTTCGGACGCGGGGCCTTCATCCTCGGCGTCGTGCTGTCCTCGGCACTTTTCTGGCTCGGCATCCGCGGCTCGGAAGCTGCGCTGCCCTGGTTGGCGGAAGTGCTGGCGCCGCGCGGAATCAACGCTGGCTTCGCACTGAATGTGATCTGGCTGGCGCTCGGCGCGCTCTTCGTCTCGGCTCTGATCGCGCTCGGCGGCAAGCGGTTGCGAGCCCGCGGACGTTCGGCTTGGTGGGCCGTCGCCGCGGTGGTGCCGCTGGCCGTTCTGGCCTTGGTGAACGATGCGATCTTCCTGGTCAGCAAGAGCTTCGTTTTGCCGCCCGCTTTGAATGTGGGGCTGCTGATCGCGTCGGGTGCGGTCGCAGTGTGGGTGCTGGTGGACTGCCTGCGGGAGTAGTCGCGGATCACAGCGAGCGCTGCGAAGCCCGGCCTACGCCAGCAACTGCTTCATCCTGAGAGCGCTGGCGTCGGGGCTCGTGAAAACGCGGGCGGCGAGATCGGACGGCAGCTTGGCGCGCGCCGGGGCCATGGACATCTGGCCGAGGACGATCACGTCCCAGCCGGCCGCATTCTTCTCGACCGCATCGGCTACGAGCCCGTCATGGTCGGCAGCGCGTCCGGCGTTGTTCGCGGCCTGGGCGTGCTCGACCCAGACCTCGCCGAACTCCGGCGACACGCCTGCCGCGCGAGCAGCGTTTTCGAGATTGCGGCGGATGACCGGGATCGCGCGTTTCGCGGTCGCCAGCATGAGGATGCGCTTGCCTGAGCGGACGGCGAGATCGGACATCGCCTCATCGGCCTTGAGAAGCGGCACGTCGATGCCGGGTTTGGCCGCCTCGACGGCCGGACCGAACGTCGAGCCGGTGAAGACGATGCCCTTTGCGCCCGACAGGACGCAATGGCGGAACAGGCTGTTCAAGCGCGGCACGACGTTGTCGGGCAAGGTGCCGTCGGCACCGGCATCGGCATAGAGCCCTTCGTCGAGCAGTCGGATCGCCTCGGCCTCCGGCCACAGCCGAGCGAACGCCTCCTCGCAAGGTGCCACCGAGTAGCGATAGGCGTGCAGCAGGTAGATGCGCGGCTTCATGGGGACTGTTCCGGGATCGAAAGGCGGTGTTGCAGCGAGTTGAGGGGGATCTTACGCGACTGCATGCGGGAGTGCAGCACGGAAGCCACAGCAATCGCGCGCCGCTGCCACTATCTTGCAGCGAACCGTACGGGCTTTGCCACCGTAGTTGTCCACATGACGAGGCGGGGATTCGCTGCCGGAGTGGTATGCAAGGCGCACGCAGATACCGTCATCGACCCGCACCATCGGCTGAAACGTGACCGCGACGAGCACCATCGAGAGCGAAAAGTCGGAGGCTGCCGAAGCGGCGGGCGTTCAAGCTCAGGCCGGCCTCGATCTGCACGCGCCGGTTCGGCTCGTGTTCGATCAGGTGCAGGGCTATAGCCGGACGTTCTGGATCGGGTTGGCGCTGGCGTTCACTCTGCACGCCTCGATGTTCGTGCCGCTGGTCGGCGGCTACCTCACGGCGTCGTCACGGCGCATGGGCGAGGCCGACGGCGCACCCAATGCCATGAGCGTCGAGGTCGTGCAGGAAGCGGCGATGCCGGGCGCATTAGCACCGCCGCCCGAGCCGCCGCCGGCACCGCCGAGCCCGGCCGAGCCACAACAGCAGCCACCTCCGCCCGAGCCGGCGAAGGCAGCGCCGCCGCAAGCTAAGCAACCGCCGCAGCAGGCGAAAGCCGAGCCGGTGAAGACAGCGCCACCTTCGGTGCCGGTCGCCGAGGAGGCGCGGTCGCTGCCGGACATCCGCGGCACGACGGACCCCGATCCGCAGCCCTCGGAAGCGCCACCGGCGGAGCGGGCCACGGCGCAGAAGCCGACCGAGACCGCGGCACTTATGAAGGAGATGACGGAGCTGTTCGCCCCCGATCCGGCTCGTCGCAATGCGCCGCCGGCGAAGAACGCTCCCGCACAGCCCACCGATCCCAATGCGCCACGGCCGGTGCTCGATGCGCCGATCGAGTTCCAGGGCAATTCGTCGTCATTCGCGCGGCCCATCGACATCACGCGTTCGGGCGAGAACGACGAGTTCGGCCGCGGCGTTATCCGCGCGCTCCGCCAGACGATGCCGAGTCCGTGGGGACTGAAGAGTCGCGTCACCATCAAGTTCCTGCTGACGGAGACGGGACAGGTCGCGGAGATGCGGCTGGTGAACGGCTCCGGCTATCCGCTCGTCGATCAGAGCGTACTCTTCGCGGCGAGCCATTCGTCGTTTCCACGGCCCCCACGTGGCTCGAAAGTGAGCGACCGGATATTCCTGGTGACTTATATCTATGAGTAGTACGGCGCACTGGCGCCGGGGCGCGGTCGCGCCCTCGGCCCTACGGGCCGGGGATGAACGGCGCCGAACTTGCACCTTGCCGATGCGAGGGGTCCTGGTGCGGCTGCAATAGCTCCCGCGTCCACTGCATGCGGCGGTCGAGCCAGATCTCCTGGGTGTTCGTCGTGGCGAATTCGGCACCTTTGGCGATCAGGTCAGCGATGCGGCCACGATCGGCGCACAACTCGATGGTGCGCCGTCCCAGGGCCTCGTGATCGAGCCACGGCACGACCTCCACGCCTCCGCCGGCCTCGTTCAACTCGCGGTAATAGTAGGTGTCGTAGGCGAGCACGGCCTGGCCGCTCGCCATCGCATCGAGCGCGCTCCGCGGCGTGTCCTCGCTCAGGGGGGTGGCCAGCAGAATGTGATAATCGAGCATCGCGGCGAACAGCGGCTCGCCGAACGGGACATGACCGTGGAACGTCACATTCTCGCCGAGGTCCAGCTCTCCCGTCATCTGCTCGAGGCGTGACTGGGCCTCGCCGCTGCCGAGAACATGGAAGTGGAAGTTCGCGAGTCCTGCCCGCCTTGCGTGGGCGAGCGCGCGCAGCATGTGGTCGACACCCTTGTAGCCTACCAGGCGGCCGACATAGGCGATCTCGATGGGGGTGTTCGGATCCGCGAGGCCGGCCAGCTTCTTGCCGAGCCGGTCGGCCGGTATGATATGCCGGGCGGAATAGGCTGAATCGAGAAAATTCCGGACATGCGGGCGCCCGCCGCCATAGTCGCTCGCCAGCTTGCGTCCCTTGAGCAGGACCAGCGAGCAGATGCGCACCAGAAGTGCCTGCTGGAGATGCTGGTAGGGGTTGTGCAACCAGCTCGTGACCCGGTATTGCCGGGCGGTCCAGGTGCCGGCCTTGTAATTCATTTCGGCACTGCGGCGCTCGTCGATATCGGTGACGCTGACGGTCTTCCGGCCGAGCGCTGCCGCCATCAGCAGCGCTGCCAGTTCGAATGGCCGGTAGAGCGTCGACGGCCCGGCATGGACGATGGCTGCTCCGCGCACCTCCACGTAAAGTCGGCGCAGGATGCCGGGAAGCCGCCGCAGATACGCGAAGCGGCCCAGCGTATTGGGAAACATCGGTGCGAAGCGGATTCCCTCGGCGGCCTCGTCGATCACCGCGAGTTGGCTGCCCATGCGGGCGTAATCTTCGGCGCTCATGGTCGGTGCGGCCATGACCAGCTGCGAGACATCCGCACCGAGCCTGGCACGCAGGAGGCGCAGGTGCTCAGCGAACGCGCCTTCGGTCGCGAAACGGCCGTCATCGACGCGATAGGCGACGACGGGCAGCACCATCAAATAGGATCGCTCAGCCATACGTTCCACCGCGAAATATCATGGAAAATTCATCCGAACACACGGATTATGATGGCGTTTTGGCATAATAGCGTTCTCGCGGGCGAACGACAGTGCCAAGCACGGCCATGGTGAACGCTGTTGCGCTCACCCTGGCCGTGCGTCGAAAGCGGCAGTCGAGAGCCTGATGGGCGGGCGCGGGTAGAGCAGCAGCACAGGAAGTCGGCCGGCTCGGATCGGCACGCGCCGGTTGCGCGATTTCAAGGTCCCCTCTACGAGGTGCTGTCACGACCTTGCAGCAGACCGGGAAGCGTCTCATGGATGCCTTGAAAGCGAAGTCCGGCCTGCCCGAGACCGACGCCTATATCGTCGGCGGCTATCCTGGCGTCGTCGGCATGTCCTCGCAGTTCGCGGCCGGCATCTGCTGCGGGCTGCTGCGCATCCAGACGGCAGCGGGCGTAAAGGGGCCGGTGGTCGAGATCGGACCGTTCGAGGGCCGGTTCTTCATCGCGCTGGCCAAGTCACTCGCGCCCGGCGAGGTGGCGCTCGGCATCGACCTGTTCGACTGGCCCAATCCGGAAGTGCAGGACCGTTTCGCCGCCAATTGCGACAAACACGGCGTGCCGAAGGACCGGCGGATCATCTGGAAGGCGGACAGCCGGGTGATGAAGCCCGACGAGCTGCTCGCCAAGCTCGGAGGGAAACGGCCGCGCTTCATCCACATCGACGGCGAGCATTCGCGCAAGGTGCTCGCAGGCGATCTCGAACTAGCGACCACGGTCATGGATCCGGCCGGCATTCTGGTGCTCGACGACATGCTGCACCCGGGGTATCCGACGCTGATGGTCGCGGTGCAGGAGTATCTCGAGCGGCACCCGGAAATGTGCGTACTGGCCATCATCGACCGCGAGACGATCGTGGCTGCGACGAAGTTCGTGCTGTGTCGCAAGGCGTGGTTCAAGCGCTACGAGGACGCTTTGCTCGCCGACTACAAGGACAACGTGTGGCCGCTCGGCGCGGACTTCGAGCCGCACTGGTGCCTGGTGCTGTCGCTCGATACGCGGCTCGCGGCTATTACCTGAAATTACGGCGCACTGGCGCCGAGGCGCATTCGCGCCTTCGGCCCTGCGGGCCGGAAGAAAGATGGTTGTCGAACGGAGATCCCATGACCGCACGCTACGATCCCTTGAAGCGCGAGACCTTGAAGCCGGAGCACCGGGAGATCTGGGACGGCATCGCGAAGCCCCGCAAGGGCGCGGTGCCGGCGCCGTTTCAGGTGCTGCTGGGAAGCCCCGAGCTGTGCAAGCTGACCGGCGATCTCGGCGCGTTCTGCCGGTTCCGCACGGGATTGTCGCCGCGGTTGTCGGAACTCGTGATCCTCACCGTCGCGCGCTACTGGAACTGCGAGTACGAATTCACCGTGCACAGCGCGGAAGCGCGCAAGGCGGGGGTGCCGGAGCAGGAGATCGCAGCGCTCGGCGAGGGCCGGCGTCCGGTGTTCGAGGACGTGGCAGCCGATATCGTGCATCGCTTTGCTACCGAGTTGCTCGAGCGGCGCGACGTTTCCGAGACGACGTACAAGGCCGCGCTCGACCAGTTCGGGCGACAGACGACCGTCGAACTCGCCGGCATCATCGGCTACTACACGCACCTCGCGCTGATCATGCTGGCGCATCGCGTGCCGGGTTCGGCGGAGTAGGGCGTCGGCCGTAGGGCGGAATAGCGTAGCGGATTCCGCCGGGGTACGCGCCGACGCGGCGGACTACGCGTGGGTTCGGGCGCGTGACGGAATTGAGAAGGAGCGGCCACGCTAATCCGCCCTACGCGCGTGTTCGGGGGATCACGGCGCTTTTTTGCGGGCAGCTTCGATCGCGGGCAGGAGGCGCTGCTTGACGATGAGGGCCGTGAGCGGGCCGACGTGCTTCATGGTCACGCGGCCCTGGCCGTCGACGACGAACGTCTCGGGCATGCCGTAGACGCCCCACTCGATCGCGGCGCGGCCGGTCGCATCGACGCCGACCGCCGCATAAGGGTTGCCGTAGCGGCCGATGAAGCGGCGCCCGCCGGGATCGGGGTCCTTGTAGTTGACGCCGAAGATGCGGACGTTGGCGTGTGTCTTGAGCTCGACCAGCAGCGGGTGCTCCTGCACGCACGGCGCGCACCAGGAGGCGAAGAAGTTGATGACGGTCGGCTCGCCGCGCTTCAGATCGGCGGTCGAGAAGCCCGGCACCTGCACGCCGCCCTCGCGCAATCCGGTCAACTCCGGCAGCGTCATCTCGGGTGCGGGCTTGCCGATCAAGGCAGACGGCAGCTTCGAGGGATCGCCAGATCCCAGAGCAAGAGCGAACATCGCGGCGATGCCGGCGAAGATGACGACCGGAAGCAGGATCATGCCGCGGCGTGCGGGCGGGGTCGCGTCGGTAGATGTGGTCATCTTGGTTCAGCCTGCGTCCGGCTCGGCACTGGCGCCAGATGAGCGGCGGCGCACGCCGCGCGCTTCGAGATCGGCGAGGCGGCGCTCGTGACGGCGGCCATCCCAGAACAGCCAGCCGACCAGGGCCGCCACGGCGAGCGCCACCGCCAGATAGGACAGCCAGATGAATACGGCGTGTGGCCCTAGCGACATCGCGTCTCCTTCAGGTGGCCCTGCCAGGTGCGGGGGTAGAAACCGAAGCGGCCATGCTGTGGCGCTCGATCTCGGCCATGGTCATCGACTTGATGCGGCGGCGCATGATCTCGTTGCGCATCGCCTTCATGTGCATGGCGACGAACAGCACGGTGAAGCCCGCCGCCATCACCAGCAGCGGCACCAGGATCGACGGATGGATCGCCGCCCCGCCGAGCCGGACGACGCTCGCTGGCTGATGCAGGGTGTTCCACCAGTCGACCGAGAATTTGATCACGGGGAGGATCGCGACGCCGACGAGGGCGAGGATCGCGGTCAGCTTGGCCGCCAGCGTCTCCTCCTCGATCGAGGAGCGCAGCGCCATGAGGCCGAGGTAGAGGAAGAACAGGATCAGCACCGATGTCAGGCGCGCGTCCCACACCCAGTACGTGCCCCACATCGGCTTGCCCCAAAGCGATCCGGTGATCAGTGCCAGCGCTGTGAAGGTCGCGCCCAACGGGGCTGCCGCCTTGGCGGACACGTCGGCGAGGGGATGGCGGAAGACGAGCAGGCCGAAGCTCGATATCGCGACCAGGAGATATCCGCCCATCGCCAGCCACGCGGCGGGAACGTGGATGAACATGATCTTGACCGTCTCGCCCTGCTGGTAGTCGGGCGGCGCGCGGAAGAAGGCGAGAAACAGGCCGTAGGCGATCAGGATCGTAGCCGCGCCCCACAGCCACGGCAGGAGCGTCGCCGAAAGCGCCATGAAGCGCGTCGGATTGGCGAGCCGCTGGGTGATCGTCTGGGCTGGCATCTGGGTCGTCATGGCTGTTGATCTAGGGCCTGGCGTGGCCGAGCGCAATGCGGCGGCGAGGCAAACACCTGGAGACCACCCGCGCATCGCGGAATAAACCTGTTGCTCCTGTGCCTCACCAAGCTAGGATGATGGTATTGATGCCAAACGCTGGAAAAGGTGGGATTGCTCGACTGAAGAGGCAGCGCCATGCCGATGTATCACACTGGCAATCGTGAACTCCAGGAGCATTTCGGTTCTACACGCTTGGCGGACCGCCTCGCTGAACGCTTGTGGCGCGACCGCTTCAAAGACGACGACAAGGCTTTCATCGAAGCTGCCGGCTTTTTCTTCCTGGCAACAGCAGATTCCGAAGGACGCCCCGACTGCTCGTTCAAAGGCGGAGTTCCGGGGTTCGTGAAAATTGCCGCGCCCGATCTCCTGGTGTTTCCCGACTACGATGGCAACGGCATGTTCAAGAGCCTCGGCAACATCAGGGTCAACCCTCAGGTCGGGCTGCTGTTCATATCGATGGGTGAAAAACAGCAGCGGCTCAGAGTGAACGGTAGGGCCAGCCTGCATTTCGCCGATGCGATGCTGACCGACTTCGAGGGGGCGCAACTCATCGTTCGCGTAGTCCCCGAACACATCTTCCCAAACTGCCCGCGCTATATTCCCGACCTGGGGAACGGCCGGCCGTCCGATTATCTGCCCAAGGAGGGCGAACCGCACAAGGAGCCGGCTTGGAAAGGGTTCGACGCCTTCAAGGATGTCGTGCCCCCGCGCAGCCGATGATCCGGCAACAGCGGGCAAGCTATGCTGATTGGCCGGTTGATCTGGCCTTCATGTGAAATGCTTCGAGAGCTTCAGGCCCTGGGCCTGGTAGTGGGAGCCGAGGTCGCGGCCGTAAAGCTTCTCGGGGAGTTCGGTGAGGGGCTCGTAGATCAGGCGGCCGATGATCTGGCCGTCTTCGAGGACGAACGGCACCTTGTGGCTGCGGACTTCGAGCACCGCGCGAGAGCCGTGGCCGCCGGCTGCGTCGTGGCCGAAGCCCGGATCGAAGAAGCCTGCATAGTGCACGCGGAACTCGCCGACGAGCGGATTGAACGGCACCATTTCCGCGGCGTGGGTGGGCGGCACGTGGACCGCCTCCTTCGAGGCCAGGATGTAGAATTCGTCGGGGTCGAGGATCAGGCGGCCGCTGGCGTGCGCGCGGATCGGCTCCCAGTAGTCGAGCATCGGGCAGGCACCGACCGCGTCGACATCGACGAGGCCGGTGTGGTGCTTGGCGCGGTAGCCGACGAGGCCGTCGGGCTGGCCGGAGAGGTCGATCGAGACCGCGATGCCGCCGGAGATGTCGACATGCGCGCCCGAGACGAGCTGTTGCGTGCGATGGAGCTCGCGCAGCGCGTCGTCGTCGTGGGTGATCTCGCCGGAGCGGAAGCGGAGCTGCGACAGGCGGCTGCCCTTGCGCACGAGGACGGGGAAGGTCTGCGGGCAGATCTCGGCGTAGAGCGGGCCCGTGTAGCCGGCGGGGACCTGATCGAACGCGCCGACGCCGTCCGCGATGACGCGGGTGAACACGTCGAGGCGGCCGGTGGAGCTTTTCGGGTTGGCGGCGGCGGAAAGGTGGGCAGGCAGGTTCACCGATTCGAGCAGCGGGACGACGTAGACGCAGCCGGTTTCGAGCACCGCGCCGTTCGCGAGGGGGATCTCATGCAACGACAGGGCGGCGAGCTTGCTCTCGACCGTGGTGCCGGGGCCGGCGAGGAAGCTTGCGCGGACGCGGTAGGCGACGTCGCCCAGGCGCAGGTCGATGCTGGCGGGCTGGAGCTGCTTGTCGACGAGCGGGGCGGCGATGTTCAACACGCCCTCGTCGATGAGTGCGCGGATCGC
This sequence comes from uncultured Devosia sp., assembly GCA_964574325.1. Classification (GTDB taxonomy): domain Bacteria; phylum Pseudomonadota; class Alphaproteobacteria; order Rhizobiales; family Hyphomicrobiaceae; genus CAMDPA01. Next base: position 11,393 of record CAZNMY010000052.1, read on the forward strand.
CTGGGCGGGCAGGATGCCGGATTGGTGTTTGGGCACGAGCTTCACCCGGCTGTTCTTTGCTGCAGATTGGGCTGCGGCCGAAGTGGTGCGAGACATGACGGGGTTCTCACGTGAGAGCAACGGGAAGAGAGATTCCCACGTCGTGTGAGTAGCCTGTCAGGCGAGGCCGCGCCAACCCGCGGCGCGGGAGTATCCCCGGGAATGTGGGTGGGGGTGAGACGGCGTCACTTTGTAGCATACTCGCGAGGGCTCAAGAATTCCCCCGAACCTCCGGAGACGCGGGCATCCAAAAACTTCGACACATACTCGTAATTCCTCGCGAACTCGCTCCGCGTAAATCTGACCAACTCGGGGTGAGCGCTCTGAGAGTCCACGCTCTCAACGAATTCGAAATACACATCATCAAAATCAATCTGAACATCTGAAATGATACGACCATACTGCATCAGGCGACAGTAGAGCATAAATCGTGGCACTGCAGCTACTGCATACTCAATATCAAAAAACCTATTTGCTTGCTCGAATAATTCAGTCCCATCCATCCCAGTCGCACTGAAATCTTTGATGTTTTGAAACTCCTTAACCCAGGCCGGACAACGATTGGCGTAGACGACAGTCGACAACAAAGCGAAAACACCCGCAGCAAAGAGTGCCACAGCTGAAAATGGTAGATCAAAAGGAACGCAAAACTCGCCGCGAGAAAAACCCAGGCAAATTTTCTTATCGTGCGGAAATAGCTTAATTATTACGGGGATAAGTGTCGTGAACATGAAAAGCGAAGTTATAGTCCTTGAGTTGTTGGCTACCTTTATCTCCGACCAATGAGGCACCTGAAGCGACCGGTACCTCATCCAATAGTAGCGCATACCTTTCGCATAAAGATGATCGAGCATCTCATTACCCCATCGAGGCCGTCGAGCACAGGGATCTAAACTAATACCCCTCATCGACCAGTTTCAACAATGCGGCCCAAGGACAACGTTCACCTTGCCAGTCAGTGCCTCCGCCTCAATACGCGCTCGCGACGGCGCCGAGGCCGTCTTTCTGGTAGAGGTCGCGGCGGAACTGGATGACGCCGTCTTCGGTCGCCCAGGCGGAGATGTAGGCGAGGTAGAGCGGGACCGGGCGGCGCAGGCGGACGTCGGTGCGGGCGCCGGTCTTCTTCATGTCGTTGACACGCTCGAGGGTCCAGTCGCCGTTCTCGGCGAGGAGCCAGGTCGCCAGCTGCTCGATGCCGCCGACGCGGATGCAGCCGGAGCTTGCCGCGCGGAAGTTGCGGCTGAACAGCGAATCCGACGGCGTGTCGTGAAGATAGACCGAATGCTGATTGTGGAAGTTGATCTTCACGAAGCCGAGCTGGTTGTCCTTGCCGGGCTGCTGCTTGAACGTGAGACCGCGCGTGGCCGGCGAATTCCAGTCGACCTTCATCGGATCGAGCTTGCGGCCGGCGCCGTCGTAGGCGTCGATGCCGAACTTCACCAGAACGCTCTGGCCCTGCTTCTGCATCTCGCGGCCGCGGGGGAAGAGGTCCTTCTCGATCGTCGTCGGCGGCACGTGCCAGACGGGATTGAAGTTCAGCTCGTGGATGGTGGATTTGAGCACCGGCGTCTGACGATCGATCTTGCCGACCACGCCGGCATGGCGCGAGATCACGGCGCCGTTGTCCACGGCCTCGATCTGCTGAGCGGGGATGTTGACGAAGACGTACTTCTTCGGCGCGCCGCGCACCAACTCCTGCAGCCGCGGCATGTTCGCCTGAAGCTGCTTCAGGCGGGACGCCGCGGGAATGTTGAGCGCGACGATCGTGCGCTTGTCGACGATGCCGGTGGGGCTGAGGCCGTTCGAGGCCTGGAAGCGCTTTACCGCCTTCTCGACGAAGCCGTCGAAGTGGCCGCGAAAACTCGACTGGTCCTTGAGGTCGCCGGACATGGTCAAGCGCTGGCGCAAGGTCTCGACAGCGGGGCCGTTGGAGCCCGACTGCATCTGGGTGTCGGGAACGACGGGCCAACCGCCGCCGGCGACGATGTCGGTATAGCGCGCGATCGCGACCTTGGTCGCTGCGATGTTGCCGGGAGCGATCGTGGCGTAGCCCCGGGGCGGGTGCGCTTCCCATTCGCGGATGAACGCGCGGTCGTAGGTCTGGCCCCCCGAGCCGACAGACGCAGTCGTATCGCGGAAAGGGTTCCACTCCTGCGCGACGGCGGGTGCGGCGACGGACATGGCAGCGGCCGTGCAGAAGCTACGGCGCGTCATGACGCCGGGAGTGCGAGCCGCGAATCCGTTGCGCTCATCTGACATTCGAATTCCCCGATCTTCCGGTCAGGCGTCACGCGCCCACTATGGCCAACCACCATGCCTAGCCGTTGCGCGTTGCTCCGAGGTTAACGAAACCCTCAGAACCGTCCCGGATCGGCTCACACGAAGACCGGGAAAATCTGCCGATCAGAGGCTCGCGCCAAGCGAATTCGGGCTCGCCTGGTCGGCTTGCGAATCACATGATGCCGGGGGGCAACATAGTGCCGCCAAGGGATGCCACCGGGGGCCTCGCGGTTCGGCCCATACGAAAAGAGCCTCGAAAGTCCCGGCCAACCGCCGGTCCTCTCAGGGCTCTCATCGCAGGTGGGATATGGCGCCGATCGCTCGATCCGCATCCCGAACGTGCGGATCGATTACAGGCGGTAGCGGATCTGATCCGACCAGAACCGCTCGAGGCGGACCAGGGCGCCGTTGAGGCCTGCGATGTCGCTCTGAGCGACCTCGCCGACGGCCTCGAGCGAGCCGAGCTGGCGCTGGTAGAGCTTGTTCAGCACGTCGCAGGCGGATTTGCCCTTGTCGGTCAAGCTCACCCGAACGCTGCGCCGGTCGGTCTCCGAGCGCTTGTAGTGGATGTAGCCCATGTCGACGAGCTTCTTCAGGTTGTAGGAGACGTTGGAGCCGAGGTAGTAGCCCCGCGTCTTCAATTCACCCGCGGTCAACTCGCTGTCGCCGATATTGTACAGGAGCAGCGCCTGCACCGAGTTGAGGTCGGCGCCGCCCTGGCGGTCGAACTCGTCCTTGATGACGTCGAGCAGGAGGCGGTGAAGCCGCTCGATGAGGCGGAGCGCCTGGAGGTACTCACCGCGGAAATCATCACCCGCGACTTGTGTGGCCTGCTGGGCCGGCGCCGGCGCGCGCCGGCGCGCGAGGTCCATTGCAACACTCATTGTTCTAGCCTGTCTCTGACTGGGTTTGACGCTGCCGGTCTACGCCGGCTCCCTGTTTCCCAGGGTTGCACCAAATATAGCCAGAGATTGCTGAAAGTTGCCCTAATACATATAGTAAAAGAATAGTTCCCCGGGGTGCCTTTTATGCTTTGAGAACCTTTACTTCAATCAATTGAATTGTTTCAAATCAGCACATCCGGCAATATATCGAGAACGAACCTACATTCTCATGCCCAACATCTCTTGCCGTGTGGGAAGGCTCATTTCGCCGGAAGGCAGCAGATCGAAGAAATGCTCGACCCGTTCGCTGCCGATGTCGGTGGAAGCCGACGGCTGCCAGCGCGGCTCACCGGATCTATCGACGATGCGCGCCCGGACGCCCTCCTGGAAATCGTGGGAGGCGACCAGCCTCACGGCCAGCCGATAGTCGACGATCAGCGTCTTGCGCAAATCGAGATGGCGGGCGCGACGAAGGTGGCGCAGCGTCACCTCGAGCGCCATCGGCGAACGCGTCCGCAGCGTCTCGATCGTCTGGGCACACCACGCGCGCTCGACCGTGCTCGCGCCCAGCCTTGCGATGATCTCCGCTGTGCTGCCGGCCGAGAAGCAATGCTCGATGACCGGCGCCAAGACCTTCAGCGGGGCCGGGCCGGGGTCGATGTGGTGGGCCGCGAGGACATCGTCGATCGGATCGGCGTTCGCGATGGCAGAGGCGATCGCATCGAACCGGTCGGCCTCGACGCAATGGGTCAGCAGATCGAGCCAATAGGCATCCTCCCGGCCGATCGCAAGGCCCGTCATGCCGAGCCAGGTGCCGATCTCGTGAGGCAGGCGGGCGAGATGCCAGCACACGCCGCAATCGGGAAAGAATCCGATCAGCGTCTCGGGCATCTGGAACCGATAGCCGGGGCCGGCTACGCGATGGGTGGAGGTGTGGACGATGCCGACGCCGGTGCCCATCACGGGGCCGTCGATCATGGCGATGGTCGGTTTCGAGAAACAGTCGAGCAACCAGATCAACTGGTATTCGCGCGCAGTCTCCTCCGCAGCACGTGCCGGCGCGGTCTGTGAGAGATCGTAGAATTCACGTATATCGCCGCCGGCCGAAAACATCCGTCCCGGTGCGGCTCTGAGCAAAACAGCGTACACCTGTGGATCACGTGCAATCCTGGGGATTTCATTTGCAATCGCCGTCTTCATGACGGAATCGATTGCATTCAGTTTGGCAGCCCGATCGAGCGTCACCGTCACTGCAGCGCGGTCGCGTTCGAAGCGAACACCCGGCCCTGCGCCGGCAGCCGGAAGTTGCGAGGTGCCCGTTGAATCCGTCTTCGACATCACATCCCGTTCCATGGGTTCCCCAGCGCACCGAAGCGCCCTCAAGAGGCCGATCCAACTTGCTTTTTCTGCGCAACTTTCTTAAAATAGGCCGCAAGCTGATCGAAATTGATTCGCGTTGGTTCGGACTGCCCCCGGTACGACGCTCCTTGGACGCAGGTCGCAAGAGGTTCTCGTCTGCCATGGGCAACCGTTCGATGTCGATATCGGTGGCAGCCGCCATAGCGGTTTTGTCGAGTGCAAGCCAGGCATCCGCTCAAACCGGGGCGTCGGCATCAAATTCCGGCTCCGGTCAGGCCAAATCTGCTGCGGCAAAAGCGGCCGAGGCCCTGGCCGACAAGGATGCGGCAGCTCTGGCCGCCGCGCAACCAGCGCGGAAGGGTACTGCACCGCAATCCCAAAAGCCGGCAATGGGCGTGAAGATCGAATACCGCGCGCCCGTGCGACGCGAGGTGCCGCCGAAGCTGCGCGAGGAGAGGCGAGCGTCCCAGCCACGTGAGGCTCCGTCGACCGCCGGCCAACAGGTTCCGCCACAACAACAGGCGTCGCCGCCGACCATCAGTCCCGCCTCGCCGGCCGCCAGCTCCGCTGCTGCGGCAAACGGCTCCACCGCCTCCGATGCTTCGGCCGCGTCTGCCGGCCGCAGGACCTGGCCGGTCGTCGTCGGCGCGGGCACGGCTGCGACGCAGTCGGGAGTGCAAGCGAGCGCAGATGCCGCCAGCCCGCACACGTGGTCCAAGGATGAGATCGAGCAGGCGAAGGCTCAGTGCAAAGCGACACTGAAGGGGGTCAACGTCGCGATGCAGCCGGAGGACCCGATCAAGGAGGGCGAATGCGGCTCACCGGTGCTGTTCAAGGTGACGAGCGTAGGCCGGTCGCCTGCCGTCGAGCTTTCGCCGCCCGTGCTGCTCACCTGTGAAATGATCGCCTCACTCGACCGCTGGCTCAAGCGTGAGGTGCAGCCTCAGGCGCGTACCCAGCTCGGCGGACCGATCGTGAAGATCGAGACGATGAGTTCCTACTCGTGCCGGAACGCCTATGGACGCTCCAAGTCACGCCTGTCGGAGCACGGCAAAGCCAACGCGATCGACATCGCCGGATTCGCAACGGCTAGAGATTCGACGTCCGTTCTCGCCCACTGGGGGCCTACGGCTCGCGATCAGCGTGCGATCGCGGCCAAGCCGGAATCCGAGCGGGCGCCGGCTCCTCAAAGAACGCCGCCGCAGTCGCCGCCGTCCGGCGGAGTGATCGCCATCCCCAGCATTCCCGGCGTGATCGTATCCGATCCCGGCAGCAGCTATCCGATCGGCGGATCGGCCCTCGGCTATGCGCCATCGCGGCTCGGCGGGCCCAAGCAACCGGAACCGCCCAAGCCCGTTGCCGGCGACCCGGCATCGCGGCAGCACTTCCTGAAAGAGATCCACGCGTCGGCCTGCAAGTACTTCGGGACCGTGCTCGGGCCGGAGGCGAACAACGCGCACAAGAACCATTTCCATCTCGACATGGCCGACCGTCCGCGCGGGAACTTCTGCCAGTAGGCCGCCGGTGGCGGATCAGCGGGCCGGCGGGTCGACGTCGAGTTCATCGCGCCACCAGGCGAGCGCCACATAGACGGCGGCCGAGCAGGCGATAGCCGTGATGTAGGGTGCTTTCCACGACAGACCGAAGCGGCCCAGCGCCCAGACCGTCACCCCGACGACGATGGCGGCGGCGGCGCTCGCGGGGCCACCGATGCGGGTGAAAACGGCAAACAGTGCGGTAACGATCACGCCCGCGCTGCCGAAGGCCGAGGCGATCTCGACCAGCTCCTTGATACGATCCGAGGTCAGCGCCAGCAGGAAGGCGACAACCGACAGCACCATCACGGTCGCGCGGACGGAATTGAGCCTGCCGCGCCCATCGAGATCCGGCTTCATTCGCAACACGATGTTGTGTGCGACCTGGGCGGCCGGCGCATGCAGCGAGGAGTGCACGTTCGACAGAATCGCCGAGATGATCGCACCGGCGAAGATCACGTAGCCGAACGTCGGCATGTAGTAGCGGGCCAGCGTCGCCACGACCTGCTCGGCATCGCCCAGCAAGTCCTTGAGCGCGGGATCGCGGGCCGACAACGCCGCAGCGCTGAGCCCCAGGAACACCGGCGCGAGGCCGACCACACAATAGAGGATGCCACCGGCGATGGTGCCGGCGCGGGCGACTTCGGCCGAGCGCGCGCCGAGATAACGCGAGATCAACTCGACCGCGACCATCGAGCCGCAGACGGCGATGACGACGTGCTCGAGCTTTTCCAGGGGGCCATCGGCGATACTGGCGAACAGTCGTAGTCGCTCCGGGTCGCTCTGGACCATCGCACCGGAAATGCCTCCCACATGACCGGCGACGACCACCGAGAGAACCATCAGACCGAAGATCACGACGAGGCCTTGGAGGAAGTCGGTCACCGAATCCGCGAGCAGGCCGCCGATCGTCGTGTATGCGCCGACGAGAACGGCTGCGACCGCGATCGCCATCCACAGGCTCATGCCGGACGCCGAGCCCAATACCTGGCCGAATGCACGGATCTGCGCTGCCGCCCAGAAGATCGAGCCGGGCAGCAGGACGATGACGACGAGCTTGCCGATCGCCGGGGAATAACGGCGCTCGAACAGGTCAGCGAACGTCGTAAGGCCGTTGCGCCAGAGGGTCGCCGCGAAGATCAGCCCTGCCAGCACGAGGGCGGATGCGTAGGCGAAGGGATCGACGAGCGCGCCGCTGAGTCCGTTCTTGTAGACCTCGCCGGTCGTGGCGACGATCGCCTCGGCACCGAACCACGTCGCGAATACGGAAAACGCCACGAGGGTCGGTCCGAGCGAACGGCCGGCGAGGATGTAGTCCGTATCATTCGTAATGCGGCGCGAGACCCAGACGCCGATGGCGAATTGCAGGACGACGTAACAGATCAAGGCCGCCAGCAGCATCGAATAGTCTTTCGTATGGCGGTGCTCGTGCGTGTGCGGAAGGTGGCGGATCACGCGCTCGGCGTGAGGCGGGCGGCGAGGTACGATACACCCGACACCGCACCGCTCGCGCCGGCGCACTTCCGCGCTATGCCATGGGTCTTCAGCCGAGCTTCGCGGGCGTGCCGAACTTGCCGGAGAATGCAATCTCGGCCAGCGGCTTCCTCTGGCGCGGTTCCTTCTCGCGGCCGGGGAGTTCCTCGGGCAGCGCATCGGCGTCGCCCTGGCGGCCGATGGTGAAGCCGGAAATGATGTCGAATTCCTCCGGCACGCCGTAGGTCGAGCGGATCGTGTCCTTCTCGATGCCGGCGCACTGGTGCACCTTGAGCCCGCGGGCCTCTGCCTCGATCGTCATCTGCGCGACGGCCGCGCCGGTGTCGTACCAGGCGTGCGGGTTGGGGTTGCCGTTGGCCTCGAATGCCTTGCGGGCACAGGCGAACACGTAGACGGGGGCGTTCTTGGCCCAGCGCTGGTTGCGCGCGTTGAAACCGGTGAGACCGGTCGCATGCTCGGCTGCGTCGTCGCTGGTGGCGACGATGAAGCGCCAGGGCTGGCCGTTGTTGCAGGATGCAGCCCAGCGTCCGGCTTCGAGGATCGCGGTGAGGTCCGTCCTGGAGACGGGGGTCGGCACATAGGCGCGCGGGCTCCAGCGGTCGCGAAGGATGTCGTGGACGGGCGTGGCGGTCTGGGCGGGCTTCTTCAGCATGCGGAAAGGCTCCGTGGTCGGTTGGCGGTTGAATGGGGGCAAAACGTGTGGGCGCGTCCTATACCGCGTTGGAGGCGGTCGGCAAACCGGCTGTCCATTCAGCCGGCCGCCGCTTTCAGGGCCTGGGGCAGCATCTCGGCGAACAGAGCGAGGTCGGCGTCGGTGCCGGCGCTGACGCGGATGCAGCGATCGAGGGGCGCGACGCCGGGCATGCGAACGAAGACGCCGCGTCCGACAAGCTCGGACAACACCTTGCGGGCGTAGTTCCCATCACGGCCGCAATCGACGGCGACGAAGTTGGTCGCGGAAGGCAGCACCTTCAGCCCGTTGGCTGCTGCGATCTCGCCGATGCGGGTGCGTGCCCGCGCGATCCGGCCCACGACGTCCTGCAGGTAAGCCTGATCGGCAAGCGCTGCGATGGCGCCGGCCTGGCTCATGCGCGTGACGTCGAAGTGGTTCCGGATCTTGTCGAAGTGCCCGACGACATCGGGGTGGCCGAGGCAGTAGCCGACGCGGACGCCCGCCATGCCGTAGGCCTTCGAGAACGTGCGGAAGCGCAGGACGCTCGGGTTGGACAGATCGAGCGGTGGGATCGCGTCTGCCGGCGCGGTGTCGGAGTACGCCTCATCCAGAACGAGCAGACAGCCGTCGGGCGTGCCGTCGATCAGTTTCTGCACGTCCGATGCGCCCCACCACGAGCCCATGGGGTTGTCGGGGTTGGCGAAGTAGAGGAGCCGCGCATTTTCGCGCTTGGCCGCTTCGAGCAGGCCCGGCCAATCCTCGCGGTCGTCCTTGTAGGGAACGCGAACGAGGCGGGCGCCGAGGCCGTCGCAATGAAAGATGAAGGTGGGGTAGCCGCCGAGTGACGTGACCACCGTCTCGCCGGGTTCCACGCAAAGCCGCACCACGATGCCGAACAGCGCGTCGATGCCGCTGTCGACGGCGACGTTCTCGATCCTGGCGCCATGGTGGGCCGCGATGGCAGCCTTCAGGTCGTGCTGCTCGGGATCGCCGTACATCCAGCTCATCGATGCAGCCTTGCCGATCGCCTCGACGACCTTCGGCGAGGGGCCGAACACGCTCTCGTTGGCGCCGATACGGGCGCGGAACGTCACACCGCGCTGGCGCTCCAGCGCCTCCGGGCCGACGAACGGCGTGACGGATGGGAGACCGGCGATATGCGGAACGATGTGCGGGGGCATGTGTGGGGACTGGGTGTTGGGGGGCTGGGGATCGGGGTATCGGCTGCGGACGTTACAGCGAACCGCCGCGGATATGAAGCCAGGCATGGGGACAAGTGGGGAGTGGGGAGTGGTTGGGGTCAGACCCGCAGGGTCTGACCCCGATCGCGATCCGAGCGCTATCCCCCAGCGTGTCATCCTCGGGCGGGCCGCAGGCTCGTCCCGAGGACCCATTTCGACGGTGGCACTGATGGTCGATATAGCGACGGCCATTGCCGGCTGCACCATGGGTCCTCGGGAACGCGGGCTCCGGTCCTGACGGACCTCGCCCCCGAGGATGACACGATGTTTTGAAGTCGAGGTCAGACCCGCAGGGTCTGACCTCGGGGTGGATCGTCATGCACCCGGAAGAGTTCGGACGCCCGCGTTCACGCCGGCGCGGCGAGGCAGCTCTTCATCGTGGTGGCGAGGCCGCGCATCAGGGTGAAATAGAGGTCGGGGCCGGGTTCCAGCATTATGCCTTCGGGGTCGAGAACGGCGGTGCGGGTAGGCGTGCCTTCAGTCACGCTGGCGACGATCCGGGGTTGCTGGCCGGGCTCGGCAAAGGCGCACACGGCAGACAACTGGCCGACCTTGCGGCGCAGCTCGGAAATGCGTTTGGCGCTCGGCTGCTCGTCGGGATCGACCAGGATCGAGCCGATCGCCGTCAGGCCGAAGCTCTTCTCGAAGTACTGATAGGCATCGTGCAGCACGACGAACGGACGCGCGGCGACGGGGGCCAGCTCCCGCTCGAGTGACGCCGACAAGTCATCCAGGCGGGAGACGAGGGCGTCAGCGTTGGCGTTGAAGCGGGCGGCCTCGCTGGGGCTGAGTACGGCGAGGGTCGATGCGATCGCGCGGGCCATCGCCTTGGCGTTCGCCGGATCGAGCCAGACGTGTGCATCGTAGTTGTCGTCGGGCTCTTTGCCGTGCTTGTGTCCCCCGTGAGCGTGTTTGGCGTGAGAGTGACTGTGCTTGTGGGCCTCGAACGGGCCGCCCGAACGCCGCTGCAACAGCGTGACGCCTGGGGCCTCCGCCAAAGTCACAGTCTGGACCTTACGGGGCAGGGCGCGGACGACCTTGGCCGTGAACGGCTCCAGCGCCTCGGAAACGCGAAAGAACACATTGGCACGGCTGAGCTTCTGGGCGTCGGAGGGACGCATCGAGAAGGTGTGCGGCGAGGAGGCGCCATCGACCAGCAGCTTGGGTGTGCCCACCCCCTTCATCACGTCGGCGACGAGCGCGTGGATGGGTTTGGACGTCACCACGACGTTCAGGCCAGCGGGTTGTGCGGCCAAGGGCTTCGCGAGCACGCCGGCCGCACCAAGCAAAGCGATGAAAACTCGAAACAATTTCGACATGGAACCTGCTTTGCGCTCGCGGCCGAGGCCCCCGGGCCGACTTCCCAGGCAGGGTCTCGCGGCAATTCAAGGATAGGAATGTTATATTGTTCCACATCCCTTCAGGCAAGCTATCGTTCGACAACCAGAGTGTCCGTGCCGCAGCGCTCGCTGCCCGTGACATCGGACGCGACACGGGCTATCTCGCGGCCATGCTTCACATCAACGACCTTTCGTACCGGATCGAGGGTCGCCCCATTCTGGAAGGGGCGACCGTTGGCATACCGGATGGCCACAAGGTGGGCCTCGTCGGCCGCAACGGCGCCGGCAAGACCACGCTGCTGCGCCTGATCTCCGGTGAGATCGCGCCCGATCTCGGCGCGATCCAGCGGCCGCGCGGCCAGCGCATCGGTTACGTTACGCAGGAAGCTCCCGGCGGTGACGACAGCCTGATCGACTGGGTTCTCTCGACCGATACCGAGCGCGCGAGCCTGCTGGCCGAGGCGGAGACGGCGACGGACCCGGGCCGGATCGCGGACATCCACGTCCGCCTCGCCGACATGGACGCCCATTCAGCACCGGCACGCGCGGCGCAGATCCTCGCGGGCCTCGGTTTCGACGACGCGGCGCAACGGCGACCTTGCAGGGACTTCTCGGGCGGGTGGCGGATGCGCGTGGCGCTCGGCGCGGTGCTGTTTCTCGAGCCCGACCTGCTGCTGCTCGACGAGCCGACCAACTATCTCGATCTCGAAGGCACGCTGTGGCTCGAAAGCCATCTCAGGGCCTATCCCCACACCGTGCTGATGGTGAGCCACGATCGCGACCTGCTCAACCGGGCCGTCGGCGCGATCCTGCATCTCGATCGCGGACGGCTGCAGCTCTACACCGGCGGCTACGACGACTTCGAGGCCCAGCGCCGGGCGAAGAACGATCTCGATCTCAAGCTGAAGAAAAAGCAGGACGACCAGCGCAAGCATCTCGAAGCGTTCATTCTCCGGTTCAAGGCGAAGGCCAGCAAGGCGACGCAAGCGCAGAGCCGCGTCAAGGCGCTCGCCAAGATGCAGCCGATCGCGGAGGCGACGGAAGACCGGGTGGTGCCGTTCCGGCTGACGAGCCCGGCTAAAGAACTCGCGAGCCCGCTGATCCGCATCGAGGGCGGCAGCGTCGGCTACGCGGAGGGCCAGCCGATCCTGCGCGGGCTCGACCTCAGGATCGATCATGACGACCGTATCGCGCTGCTCGGCCAGAACGGCAACGGCAAGTCCACGTTCGCCAAGTTGATCGCTGGACGCTTGGCGCTGATGGCCGGGACGATGCGGTCGGCGTCGAAGATGCAGGTGGGGTTCTTCGCACAGCATCAGCTCGACGATCTCGTGTCGCAGCGGACGCCCTACGGCTACATGACGGAGCTGCTGCCGGACGCGACGGAGGCGCAGCGGCGGACGCGGCTCGGCGTCTACGGCTTCTCCTACGACAAGGCCGACACCAAGTGCGAGAACCTGTCGGGCGGCGAGAAAGCGCGCCTGCTGATGATGCTGACGACGTTCACCGGGCCGCATCTGCTGATCCTCGACGAGCCGACGAACCATCTCGACGTCGACAGCCGCGAGGCGCTGATCCACGCGCTCAACGACTACGAGGGCGCGGTGATCCTGATCAGCCACGACCGGCATCTGGTGGAGGCTTCCGCCGACCGGCTGTGGATCGTGCGCAACGGCGGCGTCAATCCCTACGACGGCGACATGGACAGCTATCGCGAGCTGCTTCTGTCGGAGCGCTCGTCGGGGCGGTCGCGGGTTCGGGATACGTCGCGGATCGATGCCAACACGCCCACACGGCAGGACGCGCGGCGGGCGGCTGCCGACAAGCGGGCCGAGCTGGCGCCACTCAAGAAGTCCGTGCAGGCGGCCGAGAAGAAGATGGAGCAGCTATCGGCCGAGATCGCCAAGCGCGATGCCGCACTCGCCGATCCCGCGCTCTATACGAAAGATCCGGCGCGCGCGCAGAAGCTGTCGATGGAGCGCGGGCAGCTCGCCAGGGATCTCGGTGCGGCCGAGGAAGCCTGGCTCGTCGCGACGGAAGCGTACGAGGCTGCGGAGGGCGCGGCGTAGGACGTCGGCGCGAAGGATTCGTGAACGGAGACGACGTTGGATTGCGTCCACGTCTCCATCGGGTCGACGCGGTTGTGCGGATCTCGATGCCAAAGCGAGGCGGTCAGCAGCCATCGTCGCAAGTTTGCACCCTGCCGTGGATGGTCCGCCGTCGCGGACCATGACGTCGGTGATTTGATGCCTCGTCCACTCCATCGAGCGAGACCGAGCGATGTTCTGGTCGACGACACCCGCACCTTGCACCCTGCCGTGGATGGTCCGCCGTCGCGGACCAGGACGTCGGTGATTTGATGCCTCGGCCACTTCATCGAGCGAGACCGAACGATGTCATGGCGGACGACGCCTGCGCCATCTCCGCGCTGGACAATGGCCCGGTGGTTCGCTTTGCTGTAGCCGAAGCACGGCGCGATAGACGTCGGCACGATGCGCTCACGCGGGGTGGAAATGGCTAAAGGCAAAACCACGGGTTCGACGCCGGAGCGCGATGAAACGCTGTTTCGTTCGCCGCGGACGGTGCTGTCGGCCAAGTCGCTGGCGATCGTCGGGGCGTCGGAGCGCGGGCGCTGGCCCTCGCAGATCTATCAGAACCTGAAGACGCACGGCTATCAAGGCCGGATCTACCTCATCAATCCGCGCCAGAAGGAGATCTACGGCGAGCGTGCCTATCCGAGCCTGCGCGACCTGCCGGAGACCGTGGAGCATGCGACGGTGATCGTGCCGGCCGCGGGCGTGGCCGGTGTGCTCGAGGACGCAGAAGCGGCCGGCGTCACGACCGCGACGATCTACTCGGGCGCGATGGGCGACGGCGAGGAGGCCGAGTCCAGGAAGCGCGGCGCTTGGCTGAAAGAGTTCCTCGCACGCTCCAAGCTGAGGATCTCCGGTCCCAACTGCATGGGCTATTTCAGCTACCGCGAGAAGCTGTTCGCGTATCCCAACGGCGATCTGTGCAATGTTCCAGCCGGGCCCGTCGGCCTCGTCTTCCAATCGGGCGGCAACCTGCAATTCTTCATGCAGGTGGCGGCCGATCGCGGCTTGCGGTTCTCCTATGGCATCTCGACGGGCAACGAGCCGGACATCGGGCTCGAAGACTTCCTCAACTATGTGGTCGACGATCCGGAAACGCGGCAGATCGTGATGTTCATCGAGGGCATCCGCCGGCCGGAAGCGTTCATGGCGGCGGCCGGCAAGGCGCTCAGCCTCGGCAAGCCGATCATCGCGATCAAGACGGGAAAGAGCCACGCCGGGCAGGAAGCCGCGCTGTCGCACACCGGCGCCATCGCGGGCGATTACGCGGCGTATCTCGCCATGTGCGACCGCTACGGCATCGTCAACTGCCAGAACATGGACGACATGGTCGAGACGACGCTGGCATTCCAGACGACGCGGCGGCCGAAGGGGCCGCGTATCGGTTTCGTGACGACCTCGGGCGGTACGGTCGATCTTCTCTACGACTACATGGAGAGCGAGAACGCGGTGCTGCCGGCCTTCGCGCCGGAGACCAGCGCTGCCTTGAAGCCCGTGATCCAGGACGGCATCTCGCCGAAAAACCCGCTCGACGTCGGCATTCCATCGACCAACGAGGCCGCCGCCAACTGGTGCCGCATCGTCCACGACGATCCGAACGTCGACATCGTCGGCTTCTCGACGACGCTGCCGAAACAGAAGAGCGGCTACGGCGACATGACGGCCTTCAACAAGCTGCTGGCCGAGACCACGAAGCCGATCCTGGCTTTCGGTCGCATGATCCATCAAAGTCCGCCGGAAGCGATACAGCAGCAGCAGGGGCTCGACATGCCGTTCCTGCTGGGGCTCGAGCCGACCGTCCGCGCGATGAAGGCGCTGTGGTTCCACGCCGAGCGGCAGGGCAAGCTGCCGGCAAAGCCTGCGGCCGAAAAGGCGAGCAAACTGACGCCGGAGACGCTCGAAGCAACGCTCGCCGACTACGGAATTCCGCTGCCGAAATCGCAGATCGCCAAGACGCCTGATGCAGCCGCGGAGGCAGCGGCGAAAATCGGATTTCCGGTGGCGCTGAAGATCCAATCGGCCGACATCCTGCACAAGACGGAAGCCGGCGGCGTGGTGCTCGGTCTCGCCGGCAAGGACGCCGTGCTGGCCGCGGCCGACGGGCTCGCGAAATCGGCGAAAGCGGCCTATCCGGATGCCCGCATCGACGGGTTCCTGGTGCAGGAGATGGTATCGGGCGTGGAGGCGATCGCGGGCGCTCGCAACGACGCCTTGTACGGGCCGATGCTGCTGATCGGCTCGGGTGGCATCCTGGTGGAACTGCTGGCCGACGCCGAACTCGCGATGCTGCCCGTCACTTCGAAAGACGCCTCACGGATGATCGACAAGCTGAAGCTTGCGAAACTGCTTTCGGGCTATCGCGGGAAGCCGGCGGCCGATCGAAAAGCGATGGAGAAAGCCATCGTGGGGCTGGCGAAGTTCTTCCTCGACCACCGCGCCGTCATGCACGACATCGAGATCAACCCGCTGATCGTGCGCGCTGGCGGCCAGGGGGCAGTGGCCGTCGATGTGCGGGTGATCTGGAAGTGACGTGAGCGCCCTCTCCCCACCGTGAATTGGGGTCAGACCCTACGGGTCTGACCCCATCAAGGAACGCAGATTGCCTGCTGTATCGACATCAACATTGTGCAGGGGGTCAGACCCGCAGGGTCTGACCCCGATAGACGGAGCCTTCCATGATCCAAGTCCGCCGCCTGGGGCACGCGACGTTCACGACCGAGAACATCGAGCGGGAAGTCGAGTACTGGTCGCATATCATGGGCTTCGTGGTGACGGATCGGACCCGCGACCGGGTGTTCCTGTCGACCAAGTTCGGGCACGAGGCGATCGCGCTGGAGAAGGGGCCTCCCGGCCAGTTGAAGCGGTTGTCGTTCCAGGTGGCGCCGGGCAGCGACCTCGGCGAACTGGCGCGCAACCTTTCCGAACACGGCGTCAAATGCGACATGGCCAAGGACATCTCGCCGGGCGTCGCACAAGCTCTGACGTTCATCGATCCCAAGGGAACGCCCACCGAAGTCTACGCGGAGTACAAGCTGCAGGCGGACGACGGCCGCGACATGGTGATCGCGCCGCACAAGTTCGGACACATCGCGTACCGCGTGAACGATCCGCAGAAGCTGACGACGTTCTATTGCGACGTACTGGGTTTCCGCGTCTCGGATTGGATCGGCGATCACTTCTCCTTCCTGCGCTGCGGGCCGGACCATCACACGGTGAATTTCGCGCGCTACAAGGAAGAGCGCCTGCACCACATCGCGTTCGAGATGAAGGATTCTCCGGCGATCAATCGCGCCTGCGACTACCTCGCGAAGAACAAGATCCAGTTGGTATGGGGGCCGATCCGGCACATCGTCGGGCACAACCTGGCCGCCTACCACCGCAACCACGACGACATCCGCGTCGAGATGTATTGTGACCTCGATGTCATGTACGACGAAGCGCTCGGCTATTTCGAGCCGCGGCCCTGGCACGAGGACCGGCCGCAGCGCCCGAAAGTCTGGCCCGCGGATACGTGGCGCGCGCAATGGGGCTTCGGCTCGTTCGGAACATTCCCGGGTTATCCGTAATGCATTTGAAACGTCGAGTTCGCCATTGGGAATTCTGCGGCGCGAATTCCCGCTGCACGTGATTGCAATCGTTTGTTTCGCAAATGCGTCATCACATATTGTTACAAACACCGAAGTTCGCTCAATCCTTCTTGACGCGAGGCGCTTTTGCCACAACAATTCAACTCAAGACGATCGTCACTCCGGACTGTTTCGCGTTTGCGTCGCACGACCCGGGTCGACGCCATCACCGGCACTCCGAGAGTACCGCGGGGTTGTGAGGAACGATCGTCCACCTCTTACGCTTCCCTTTCCCTTCAACAAGAATGGAGAGAGCATGACGCCACCTGCTAGAGTTGACGGGCCCTTTGCCGCTTCGTGACGACGACTCTCGCAAGAGAGAGGCAGCGGGTCCACGTCCTCTGAAGCCATCCCGGAGTGTTTCCAGCGGAAAGCTGGAGAATTCGTGCGAGTGGAACAGGCCAGAGGTCGCCGACAAACATTATGATCGATGCATCAGGCGATCTAATTCGCCTTGAAAACAAGTCGGGCCATCAAAGGGCCGGACAAGAATGCGAGTGCAATGAATGAGCCCCGCTGCGCCACTGCGGCCCGGGGCTCTATTCTTTTTGTGACGCGGCTTGTTGTTGTGAAGTTGCTTGTGACGCTGTGATCAGCTCTCTGTTCAGCGCTGCACATGAATAATCGCTGGGCGGCGTGGATGGCCGCCTTCGCGGCCATGACGCGCGCGAGACCGAGAACCGCCATTTGCGGCTGGCGTCTGGATAATCAGGAGCCGAATTCCGGGAACCAGCGCGCATTCCCGCGTTCGACGTAGGCTGCAAGGTTCGCCTGCTGTTGGAACGCGCGTCGAACCGGCCCTTCGAAGTGCGGACACATTGCGCTCGCCACGAACGCGTAGGCTGTAGCGTCGGCGCCGCACGGCTGGTCGCCACATAGCCAGGGCTTCTCGCCCAGGTAAAGCGACACGGCTCGGGCGGCCCGCGCGGCCAACTCTGTTCGCTCCTCCAGGGTATAGCGGCCGATGCCCTGGCCATGCAGCGTCTTCTCCAACTGGCGGCCAACCATGCGGATGATCAACGGCCGGATCAGTGCGGGGGCGGGCTCGAAAAACATGCGAGGCCCCTTGGCGAAGTTCACCGGATCGCGCCAGCGTTCCATTGCGACCAACCAATAGACCTGCTCCTCGAGCATCTTCTCGATCGCCCAGGCTGCGCCTTTCTGCGGGTCGGTGAGGCCCTTCTCGAAATCGATGCCGCGCGACGATTCCAGGTGGAAGCGGATCAGGTTGCTGTCCGGCACGCTGCGGCCGTTGTCGTCGATCCAGGGGATTTTTCCGCGGGGTCCTTTGCGCGGATCGGCGCGGCGCTTCTCATAGGACTCGCCGGCCATCTTCAGCAGCACCTCGGTCTTGACGACGAAGGGGCTCGGGTCGGGCAGTCCGAACGCGGGTCCGAAGCCGTGGAGCGTGATCATAAGGCGCTGCTTTCCTGGGTTCCGCCGGGAGTGGCGTCGGCGGGGCTTGACCACGCCCCGTCTCCGGCCTTTGGTGCCGGTCTCGCTCGCAGAACGATCTGCCCGGCCACATCGAAGGTGCAAAGCATAATGCGAATCCTCTTCCTCGGCGACATCGTGGGCCGAGCCGGTCGAAAAGCCGTTCTCGACGTACTGCCGTCACTGAGGCAGCGCTACAAGCTCGACTTCCTGATCATCAATGCGGAGAATTCGGCGGGCGGCTTCGGAATCACCGAAGCCATCATGGAAGAGCTGGTCGACGCGGGCGCGGACGCGGTGACGCTCGGCAATCACGCGTTCGACCAGAAAGACGCACTCGTGTTCATCGAGCGGCAGCCGCGACTGATCCGTCCGCTCAACCTGCCGAAGGGTACGCCGGGGCGCGGCGCCGGGCTGTTCCAGGCCCGCAACGGCGCGGAAGTGCTGGTCATCAACGCGCTGGGGCGCGTGTTCATGACCGAGATGGACTGCCCGTTCCGCGCCATCGACAACGAGGTGACGGCCTGCAAGCTCGGGCGCGATGCCGACGCGATCTTCGTCGACTTGCATGCCGAGGCGACCAGCGAAAAGCAGTCGATGGCGTTCTTCCTCGACGGGCGCGTGACGGCGGTGGTGGGAACGCACACGCACGCGCCGACCTCGGACGAGCGGGTGTTGCCAGGCGGAACGGCCTATATGTCGGATGTCGGCATGTGCGGCGACTATCATTCGGTGCTGGGCATGAATCCGGGAGAGCCCGTCAGCCGCTTCGTCACCCGCATTCATCGGGAGCGCTTCGAGCCGGCGATGGGCCAGGCGACGGTGTGCGGCGTCGCGATCGAGACGGACGACAAGACGGGCCGCGCGCTCAAGATCGGCGGCCTGCGGCTCGGTGGTGTTTTGACACCGGCCGAGCCGCAGTTCTGGATCGAAGGGGAGACTTCGTAGGCCATAACGCTTTCCACATGTGGCTTTCGCGTATGGCATGTGTGCGGAGGGCGGCCTGCAGTCGGTTGTAGAACCAGCCTTGCAAACGTCCTCTGCTGTGCACGAGGTGATGAGCCCTCATGCGGCGTTTCCGCGGCGGGGGCAGACCGCGCGGCGTACTTGCGTACCTCGCGAAGGGACCATGCAGGGGTGTGATTCGTCAACGCCCGAAGGGGGACCTGGACCCGATTGGCAACGACCGTGTCCGAGGCCGCCGGGTGATCCGTATCGAGCGGCCCCGGTCAGTCGAGTTGCCGGGCTCATGCGGGCTTCGAGCCTTGGTCCTCGCAACGGATTCGGGGGTCACGAGGGGCGGGCGGGCGATGTCCAATGGCGCTTGCATTAACCAAGGGGCCAGAGCATTGTCCCGGCCGTTGCCGCGCCTCATCCCGTCGCGCCATATCAGGTCCGCGCCCGGGTGACGTCGGCGACTACAGCGTTCCGGGTGAAACCCGAGAACGGACACGAGACATCAGCCCCTACCGCCGGGCGCATGCGCAACCATCCAGATGGCATGCGGACCGGCGCCACTGGCCAGGTCGAGATGACGCCGCATGACCTCACAGAAGTCCGGACTGCTCACCGCTCTCAGTAATGTCGCAGCACCCCAGCGGCAGTCCTTGCGGCGGACACTGGCGCGGGAAGCCTCCAAGAAAGCCGGGACCCGTCCGAAACTCGTGCTCGCCTCGGCTTCTCCACGGCGCCTGACGCTGCTCGCGCAGGCCGGCATCGATCCCGACGCGTTGCGCCCGGCATCGATCGACGAAACGCCGCACAAAGGCGAAATGCCCCGCACGCTGGTGAACCGACTGTCGCGAGCCAAAGCCGAAGCCGCGCGCGATCAGCTCGCGAACGACAAGGAGGTTGCCGACGCCTACGTGCTGGCCGCCGATACCGTCGTCGCGGTGGGCCGGCGCATCCTGACGAAGCCGAAGCTCGTCGAAGAGGCCGTTGCCTGCCTGCAGCTGCTGTCGGGCCGCTCGCATCGCGTGCTGACCGGCGTCTGCCTGATCACGCCGGACGACAAGGTGAAAACCAAGATCGTCGAGACGCGGGTCCGCTTCAAGCGGCTCTCCGCCGACGAGATCGAGGCCTACATCGCCTCGCGTGAATGGCGCGACAAGGCAGGCGGATATGCGATCCAGGGCCTCGCTGGCTGCTTCGCGCAGAAGATCGTCGGGTCCTATACCTCGATCGTCGGTCTGCCGCTGACCGAGGTCGTCGGCATGCTTGCGGCCGAGGGGTTCCCGCTTCATTTCAACTGGATCAAATCTGCAGATCTGGAACCGCTTTGAGTAGCGTTGAGGAACCGTATCGTCGCGCCACGCGGCGATGATGCGGGAGCATGCGGAGGCCGATCTCTCCGCCGACAGCATTGTGTGAGACATCATGGCATCCAGCAAGCCACACGGCGACGGCCCCAAGCCCGTCCAGAGCCCCGGGGGCAAGTGCCCGATCTGCACGGCCCCCTCCGAACTCGCCTACAGGCCGTTCTGCTCGCGCCGATGCGCCGATGTCGACCTGTCGCGATGGCTGCGCGGCGGCTATGCCATCCCGGGGCGTGCCGACGTCGACGAAGACGGCGACGACAGCATCGCGGCGTCCGCCACCCATCAGCGTCCGCGCAACGACGAGGACGAGGACGAAGGCGGCAGCCGGCGGTGATCGAACGCATGCGGGCTCGCATGAAGCCCGGGTGAACGCGCGACTCAGGCGTGGTTAAGCCCGCGATCTCTATACCTGTCTCTGCGCGGCCGAGTTCGTCGGCCACGGGAGGCGGAAATGAGCGAGTTCGTGCGCAGTGCGGGTCTTCTGGTGTTCGGGTTCTGCATAACCGCGGCTGGAATACTGGTGATCTTTTATTGATGTGGATGGCGTCTGGTTCGAGCCCTTCAGCACTTATCTGCGACTCGAAGTGAGACTATTCCTCCGGTGCTGGATTCTCCGGAGATTCGAAATGCTGGATACTGTCGGAACGGATTCCTCTAGCCGTCAGGCTGCGAGCTACATCGAGGGGGCGATCACGATCGGCACCTTGCTCGCCGAGGCCGATGTGTTCCGAATCCCGAGCTTCTATCAGCGCGACCTCTCGTGGGGGGCCGGGCAAGCAGAAGATCTCTGGCACGATCTCTCGAAAGGATTGGGGGCGCCCGACGAAGCGCCCGTGCCCCAACTGCTGGGACAAATCGTGCTCGCCCACGTTCAGGCCGAGGCCGCTGGAAAGGACCGGCGGACGGTCGATATCGTCGATGGCCAGCAGCGACTGACGACGCTTGCCACCCTGCTGTGCTGCCTGCGTGACCGGATCGAGGATGCGTCACTCGCTCGACGCGTAGCAGGTCTCGTGCTGGCAGGTCGCCCGCTCAATGACGCGGTCGAGGGGCGGATCGAACTGCGCACGGGCCTGGCGGAGTTCTATCGATCGTGCGTGCTGGAGCCGGGCTCGACACGGGTGCCCCTCGAAACCGACGCGTTGAAACCGGATCAGCGCAATCTTGCGGAAATCCGGCAAGCGTTCGTCGATCTTCTCGACGCCGGTCCGATGGCGACCGAGGAGCGCCGCGCAAATCTTGCGCTGCTGGTGCTCGATCACTGCCATGTCGCGCGTGTGCTGATGCGTGACGCGCGGACGGCCGCGGAGACCTTCATCCGCATCAATGCGCGCGGCAAGTCCCTACTGCGGACCGACAGGCTCAAGGCGCACCTCGTGTCGAAGGTGCCGCTGGCCGAACAGGAAGCGCTGGCGGCCCGATGGGACGCCGTCAAGGATCTGCTCGACACCGATTTCGACGGCGAGGCCGAGAACCGTAAGTATCTGACGAGCTTCCTGCACGACATCCACGGCAACGGCGGCCGGATCGAGACCACGCTACGCGGTCTCATCGAAACGCATGGGGCCGAGAAATTCCTCGCCGACATTCTCGAGCCGACCGCGAAGGCCTATCACAACATCCTGCACAAGAGCTTCGACAGCGGAAAGCTCGGACAGGAGATCAACGCTTGCCTGCGCTATCTCAACTGGCTGCCGCGCAAGAGCTGGATTGCCCCGGCGCTGAAAGTGATGGCCTCGCACCGCCGCGAGCCACCCAAGGTTCTCGAGTTCCTCAAGGCGCTGGATCGATACGCATACGGCCTTGCGATCCTCGGCGAACCGCCCAAGAGCGACGAGCGGCGCTACAGCGACATCATCATCAGGCTCGAAGGCGCGAAGGATTCGCCGGCGAATGTGCTGAGGTTCGACGACGCCGAACTGAAGAGCATCGGCAACCGCCTTCACTTCTCACTGGGCGACGACAACATCAGGTTGGCCAAGATCGTCCTCGTTCGCGCCCACGTCCACGCCACTCTGCTCAAGGAAAAGAAGTCGCGGCAGGCGGGCGTCATTCTCGCGGGCGAGGACATGCTGGCATCGCACAACGCGATCGAGCATATCCTGCCGAAGAGTGCAGCCCCCGACAGCAACTGGGCAAAGCTGTTCACCGGCGAGGTCGACGCGCACTGGAAAATGATCGGAAACCTGTTCGTCGTGCCCGACGACATCGTGGAGCAACTCGGCGACAACTCCTGGCAGGACAAGAAGACGCTGCTGGCGCAGCATATCGCCGACGATGGCGCCATCCTGCCGTTCGCCGACATGCTGCCGATCGGCTGGGGCAACTGGAACAAGGGTTCCCTGATCGCGCGCCAGAAGAAGCTGTCGAAGTGCTTCAAGGAGATGTGGGGCTTTCCGGGCGAGTAGCGCGCTCTGCACGTAGGTCGGGTCGACCCCGGACGCGTGTAACGCGACCCGGGGGCTGCCCGACGTTTTTCCCGGATGCCGTGGAAATGTTGGGTCTCGCAGGGCTCGACCCAACCTACGGGTTCGTCCGCCGAGTCGAGCGCGCTATGCGACTTCCATCAGGATTTCCGCGAGCCGTTGCGGCGCATCTACCATGATGTCGTGGCCGGCTTCCTTGGCCGGGAACTCGAACGTGCGCCAAGATTTATCAGCTTTGGCAGCGGCCAGATACTTGTCGAAGTTCGGCTGGGCGAATTCGGCTGCACGGATATAAGTCTTCTTCGCGACGCGATCACGGGCGCCCGTCAGCACGATCGGCTGCGTGCTCACATTGGTCGGCTGCTTCGTCATCTTGGCCTGAACCCAGGCGATGTTTTTGGGATCGATGACCTTGAACGCCTCGGCCTTCGGTATGGGACGGCCGGCCTCGCCCTTGGCGAGCGCATCCTGCAGTGCCTTGCGGAACTGTTCGGAGTTGAGGTCCATGACCCTTTGACCGTTGTCAGGCACGAAGGCGTCGACAAACACGATCGAGGACACCTGAGGCAGCACCTTCTCGACCGCGCCGGAGATCGGCCAGCCGCCGTAAGAGTGGCCGACGAGGACGGCATCCTTGATGTCCTCCCACTGGAACAGGTTGACGATGTCGGCGATGTGGGTGTCGAGCGTGATCGATGTCGAGAGCAGATGCGAGCGGTCGGCGAGGCCGGTGAGCGAGGGTGCGTAGACCTTGTGGCCCTTCGCGCGCAGGATGTCGGCGACCGGTCCCCAGCACCAGCCGCCGTGCCATGCGCCGTGGATCAGGACGAATGTGCGGCTTTTCGATTGCGCCATCGCGCTGCGCGTGCCTGTCGCGGCCAGGGTGGCGAGACCCGCGCCCGCTGCGGCAGCCTTCAGCGCCATCCGGCGCGAGAGTGCACTCGTCCCCATTGCGCCATCGCGTTTCTTCGTCATGGACGTCTCTCCCTGAGCGTTTGGTTGGTGGGGCAGCATAGGGTGGTGCGCACGAGATTGCCATTCGATTGCAGGCAGGAAATCGGCGTTCACGCGTTGATCGACGCCGAATGATTTCGAGTCCGACGTGTCTCCCGACTTACTCAGCCCCCGTCATGCGTCCCCGGCCGAGGCGTGAGCCGAGAGCCGGGGTCCTGCCCCGATATTGTCGGATGCGGCCTTCGACACGATCACGCCGGTGCACAACATAGTCGGGTCAAGATCCCGGATAGCCGCGCTGAAACGCGGATTCCGGGAAGGCAGAGGCGAGGGAGGACAAATGTCAACGCGATCACTCGGCGGCTTGCGAGCGCGTCTCGTAGCGGCTGCGGGGGACCTTCAAGCCAAGAGTTTCGCGCAGCGTCTTGCCTTCGTACCGCTTGCGGAACAGGCCGCGGCGCTGCAGCTCGGGCACCACGAGATCGACGAAGTCGTTCAGGCCATCGGGGAACGTCGGGCAGAGGATGTTGAAACCGTCGCAGCCCCTGGCTTCGAACCATTCCTGCATCCCGTCGGCGACGTCAGCGGGCGTGCCCATCAGGGAATGATGGCCGCGTGCGGCGGCGAAATGCTCGTAGAGCTGGCGCAGCGTCAGCTTCTCGCGGCGCGCAAGTTCGATCATCATGTCCGAGCGCGAACCGATCTTCGGGTTCGGCGGCAGCTCGGGCAACGGCTCGTCGACGGGATGGCTCGTGAGGTCGAAGCCGATGCGGCGCGACAGAAGGCCGAGGCCGACCTGCGGATGGATCAGCGACTGCAGCTCGTCGTGCTTGTCCTGCGCTTCGCGGCGCGTCGGTGCGACGGTGACCGACAGCCCCGGCAGGATCTTGAGGTCGTCGTGGCTGCGGCCGTACTTGGCCATGCGACCCTTCACGTCGTCGTAGAAGGCCTGCGAGACGGCGAGCTGGTTGCTCGCGGCGAAGATCACCTCGGCGGTTTCAGCGGCGAGTTCCTTGCCGTCCTCCGACGCGCCGGCCTGGACGATGACGGGCTGGCCCTGCGGCGAGCGCGGCACGTTGAGGGGACCGCGCACCTGGAAATGCGTGCCCTTGTGATCGAGCACGTGCATCTTGTTCCATTCGAAGAATACGCCGGACTCGCGATCCCGCGTGAACGCGTCCGCGTCCCAACTGTCCCACAGCGCCCTGACGACGGCCACGAACTCCTTGGCGCGCTTGTAGCGCTCCACCTTCGGCAGATGAGCGAGCTGGCTGAAGTTCAGCGCCTCGGTCTCGTTGCCCGACGTGACGACGTTCCAGCCGCCGCGGCCGCCGGAAACGAGATCGAGAGACGCAAAGCGGCGGGCGATCAGGAACGGCTGGTCGAACGACGTGCTCGCGGTGCAGACGAGGCCGATGTTCTTCGTATGGGCGGAGAGTGCGGAGAGCAGCGTGAAAGGCTCGATCCAGGCGACGTAATGCTGCCGGTTCATGCCTTCGCCCTCGGCGGTCCAGGCAGAGTTCGAGTCGGCGGAGAACAGCATGTCGAAGCAGCCGCGCTCGGCCGTCTTCGCCATCTCGATGAAGCGTTCGAAATTGGCGCCGGCATCGGCGTGCGTGGTGGGATAGCGCCAGGAGGCGATGTGATGGCCGCAGGGGCGGACGAAGAGGCCCAGGTTCATCTGTCGCGGGGAAGTGGCCATGTGACTGCTGCTCCGTTCAATTCGTCGTGATCGAGCTTTGCGCGATGGTCCGTCAGGCCAGCGGCCGCGTCAATGACAAGACTGTGTTCTCTGCCCCTCCTGCGTTCTGGACCGGAAGCGTCGGGATTTGACCCCGCCGGGCCAGCGTGGCACTGCTTCGCCTCAGTCCGGAGGACCGCGCGATGACGATACCGACGTTTGCAGATGCCTTGCAAAGCCGCGCGCGGGATGTGCTCGACAGTTGTACCGCCTGCGGCAAGTGTTTCGATATCTGTCCGATGACCGGGCCGGCGGAGCTCGACGGAAACGACGCGCGCGCGGTTACTAGCGCGGTGCGCGCGCTGATCGCGGGCGAGATGGGCTCGGCGGCCGCCGAGAAGTGGGCGCTAGTCTGCTCGGGCAGCGGCTTCTGCATTCCGGCGTGCCCCGAAAGCGTCAATCCACGTTTCATGCTGACGCTCGCGCGGCTCGCGGTCGCCAAGCAGAAGAGCGCGGACGAGCAACGCAACACCGGGGCGGTGGCGTTCCGCAAGATGAGCAAATCGGTGCGCGTGCTGTCGCGCCTGCAGATGCCGGCGGACGTACTCGCGCGGTTCGGCGACGATGCGGTGGACGAGGAACAGGCGGACGTCGTGTTCTATACGGGCTGTAATCTACGCCGCACGCCACACATCGCGTTGCTGTGCTTCGACATCATGGACCGGCTCGGCATCCGCTACAAAGTGATGGGCGGGCCGCAGATGTGCTGCGGCATCATTCAGCTTCGTTCAGCCGATCTCACGGTGTCGGAGAACGTGTCGTATCGAACGACAGATCGGTTCGCGGCCGCGCGTCCGCAACACGTGCTGGCGTGGTGCCCGACGTGCCACATCCAGTTCAGCGAGGTGGTTCTGCCGGGGCGGAAGGCTGCCGAGCCGCAGAAGTTCGGTTTCGAGATGGCGCCGTTCGTCGTGTTTCTCGCCGAGCGGCTGGAGCAGCTCCGTCCGCATCTGACGCGGCGCGTGGAAAAGCGCGTCGCGCTGCACGAGCATCCGGGCGTCGCGGGCGTGACGGAGAGTGCCGAGAAGCTGTTGCGCGCGGTGCCGGGCTTGGAACTCGTCGACGCGCAGCAGCCGAGCGTCGGCTACATGTGCAACCAGCTCAACTCGCTGCCGGCCTACAAGCGCGATCTGCACCGCGAAGTTCTGGAAGCTGCGGCCGCGCTGAAGGTCGATGCGCTCGCGGGCGTCTATCACGTGTGCCATCGCGAGCTGTGCAGCCACGAGCGCGACTGGCCGTTCGAGGTGGTGAATTTCCTCGAGCTGATCGGGGCGAGCATGGGGATTTCGCGCGAGGATCAGTTCAAGCGGCTGAAGAAGTTGCAGGACGCGGGGAAGATTCTGGAAGACGTGGCGGATCTCGCGCGCGAGCATCGTCTGCCGCTCGATCTCGTCGAGGACGTGGTGCTCGGGGATCTGCTCGGCGAGCAGCCGCTGGAACTGGGTGCGCGCGCTTCATAGGTGTCGTGGATGGCCGCCTGCGCGGCCATGACGGCGCTTGTTTTGGATCTGACGGACATACGACACCTCCCGTCATGGTCCGCGAAGGCGGGCCATCCACGACTCGCAGCAGTTCATTGCAAGCCCGGGGCTTCGTAGCCGGTGCGTTCGACGTATTCGACGTAGCCGCCGCCGTATTGGTGGATGCCCTCGGGGGTGAGCTCGAGCACGCGATTGGAGAGGGCTGCCAGAAAGTGGCGGTCGTGCGAAACGAACAGCATGGTGCCTTCGTAATCGGCGAGCGCCTTGATGAGCATTTCCTTGGTCGCCATGTCGAGATGGTTCGTGGGCTCGTCGAGCACGAGGAAGTTCGGCGGATCGTAGAGCATCTTGGCCATCACGAGCCGCGCCTTCTCGCCGCCCGACAGCACGCGGCACTTCTTCTCGACGTCGTCGCCGGAAAAACCGAAGCAGCCGGCGAGCGTGCGCAGCGAACCTTGTC